>CAYSFW010000093.1:0-3621 GCA_964430355.1 uncultured Thiotrichales bacterium | reverse complement strand
AAGTAGTGTCACTCGGAAAGGTGCGTATACGTCGAGAAAGGTGTGATGGCACACAGGTCAGCACCGAACCATCTAAGCCTGTATGGTCGTAGGAATGCGAGTCATGCGGAGAAATGAGCCGGCGCTTGCGCGGATTCCATCAGGGCCAGCAGTCATCCGCCTCCACTACATGCCGGATATAAAACTGAAGCTGATTTGTCCCAGCACACCCAAACCGCTCTTGGCAAACGGGAGGCGTCCATATAAACACCATGAAAGAAATCCTCGTCATCGAAGACGACGCCGTGCTCAACCGGTACCTGTCGCAGCACGTGCGCGATATGGGGCTGCCCGTTGTCGCACTGAGCCGCTGGTCGGAAGTGGATCGCTACCTGGAGCACAATGAGCCCGCGCTGCTGATCTCCGACATGCGCTTGCCCGATGGCGAGCTGCAGCCGCGGCTGCCGCAGCTCGCGGAGATCTATCCGGTGATCGTGCTGACCGGCTTCGGCTCGATACGCAACGCTGTGGATGCAATCAAGGCGGGCGCGAGCGAATACCTGACAAAGCCGGTGAGTCCCGACGAGCTTACGCTGGTGATCCGCAAGGTGCTCGATGCCCACGCCCTGCGCGACGATCACCAGTTCTGCAAGCGCCGCCTGCAGGCGCGCGACCGCGCGCGCTCGTACATGATCGGCGATAGCCCGGCATTGTTCGATGTGCGCCAGTTGATCGAGGCAGTCGCGCCCACCGACATGACTGTGCTGATCCAGGGCGAGAGCGGTACCGGCAAGGAGTTGGTGGCGCGGGCGCTGCACGACGCGAGCCTTCGGGCCGAGCGCAACTTCGTCGCGGTGGATTGCTGCACGCTGCAGGAGACGCTGTTCGAGTCGGAGCTGTTTGGCCACGAGCGCGGCGCCTTCACCGGCGCGGACAAGCAGAAGAAGGGGCTGATCGAGGCCGCGGAGGGCGGCACGCTGTTTCTGGACGAGATCGGCGAGATCAGCCTGACGATCCAGGCCATGCTCCTGCGCGTGCTGGAGACTGGTGTGTACCGCCGCGTCGGCGGGGTGAAAGACCTACGCACGAATGTGCGTGTGGTTGCCGCGACCAACCGCGACTTGGAGGCGATGTCGCGCGAGGGCAAGTTCCGCGCGGACCTGTACTTCAGGCTCTCGGCCTTCTCCATCGTCACCCCGCCGTTGCGCGACCGGCGGCAGGATATCCCGCATCTGGTCGAGCATTTCCTGCACAACCATGATTTTTCCAGCCGCATCAATAAGAAGGTTTCGCAGGAGGCAATGCACAAACTCATCGCACACCACTGGCCGGGCAACATCCGTGAGCTGAAGAACGCCGTCGAACGCGCTGTGATCCTCTCGCGTGACAAGCCCCGCATCGGTGTGGAACACCTCGCCTTTCTCGGGCGGCGCTGCTCGGAGGCCACCGTCCAGCTCGCCTTCGACCACGACCCCTCGCTGGAGGAGGTGGAGGCGCGCTACCTCGAAATCCAGCTGCGCAAGTTTTCCGGCCACCGGGGCAAGGTGGCGCAGGTGCTGGGCATCAGCGAGCGCAATGTCTACCGATTGATCAAGCGGCACAATCTGACCGAGGTCAACTGACCCGCGTCCCTTGGCACGTGGATTGCTGCGGCCCCTCGGAGTCATAGCCCATCAAACCACGCGAGGGACGAGATGACATTTCATGGGTTCAAACGCTTCCTGTTTGGCGCGCCGCTGCTGGTCGGGGCGGGCTTGGTCTGCCCGCCAGTCGAGGTCCACGCAGAGACTGTCCTCATCGACTTGGGCCGCATCGAGGCGCTGGAGTCGGCGCTGCGAGAGCGTGGCTGGAAGGTGGAACGCGACCCGCAAGGGGCGCTGTTGCTATACCCAAAGGGCGCTGGCACAGAAACCAAGACACCGGGTACGCCAGCGCCGGCGAAGACCCAGTCTCCGCCGGAAACGGGCACCCCGGGAGAGTGGGTGCCCATGACGGACCTCGACGGCCTGCAGCGCGCCTTGCAGATGCGGGGCTGGCGGGTGGAACGCAAAGACGGCGATCTCCTGGTCTACCCGGCCGCAGCGTCAACCGCGCCGACGGAAGCCAAAGAGCAGCCCGCATCCGTCACCGCCGCGCCGGTGGAGATCGACGCACGCGACCTCGACACGCTCCAGGCCGTCGCTGCGCAACGCGGGTGGGGGCAGAGGCGTGAGGCCGATGGCGGTCTGGTGCTCTATCCGCTCGTTGCAGAGGCGTCAGCCGGAACGGCCGGCTGCCAGTCTGGCATGGTCAGGGTGACTGGCATCGCAGACGGCGAGTTGCCGATCGACTCGTGGACGAAGGCGCGCGCTGTGGCGCAGCGCTGGGTCGTGCAGCACGATGCAAGCCGCTCGGCCATTGGAAAGATTCGCCAAGTCAATGACCTCTACCTCGTCAGCCTGACAGAGCCGGAGGCTCCGCACCGGCTACGTTCCCAACTGGTCATTCGCGCCGCCGACGGTTGCGCGATCGCCATTCCGCGCTAGTCCCCGCGACGCATCTGCCAATCGGGCAGCCGTAACTGCTGGTTCCGGCTGCTTCACTGACATTTGGGCAGAGCTTCCGCGCCGAGGGCCTCACGGATCTCGGTGCGCTCAGAGAAATACTCGCAAAAACATCCGCGTAGGCCAGGTCATCGGCTTGGTACTGGTTTTGCTTTAACCGGGTTGACGGTGGCGGGAGATCGCTCGCTGGCGGGCTTGTAACGGTTGGAGGGGAGCAATGGGAAGTATCCGGGCACGGGCGGGTGCCGTCGGACTAGTGATCAGCAGCGTGGCATTCGGTGGCAATGACGTGATGCCGCTGGAGTTGTTCGGCATCGATGGTCGCTACGAGCGGACCGCTAACGGCGACATCCTGCTCTACCCGAGTGCCGAGGTGTCGGTCCTGCGCCATGTGCCCGTTACGTTTGCGATTGTTCCCGAAGGGGTGGTTGGTCCGCTGCGTGTTTTCGCGCTGCCGGAGACGACCAGTGCGGCGATGGCAGCCGAGCCCGACGCACTGCCGATTCCGGGGCCGTTCCGTGGTAGCCGGTATCAATTCCCGCCCCTCCCGCCGGCATCGGCGTGGGGATACGGCCGCACGCCGGCGTGGCTCTACGGGGCTTACGCTGATTGGCTACCGGGCGCCGCGCGTGGTTGGTGAAGGCGAAAAGGGCTGTAGACGCTTTACGGGGACGGGAGGGGCGCCGGAGCGCGCAGGATCCAGGGAGGGGAGGAGGTCAGCCGGGCGAGCGCAGTTGAGTGTGAAACACGAGACCGGATGGGTGAATGGTCTGCCGTTGCGTCCCGCTCAGGTCGCGCTGCTGGTTGCAAGGGTGTTCAAGTCAAGCAATTCCACCAAGTGAAGAGGTAACAAGAGATGATCATGCGAATGTCTAAGAAACCGCTGGCACAGCGGATGGGTTTGATGACCTGTGCAGTCGTCGGTGCATTGGGTCTGACTGCCGCGAGTGCCGAGATGGGCGGCATGTCGGGGATGTCCGGGATGCAGGGCAGTGGGGGCTACTGGCAATGGGTGCCGGCCGGGATGAGTGGCATGTCCGGAATGCAGGGCATGGGCGGTCAGCAAGGCATGTCCGGGATGTCGGGCATGGGTGGCATG
>CAYSFW010000092.1:0-100303 GCA_964430355.1 uncultured Thiotrichales bacterium | reverse complement strand
TTTCGGACCCTCCGGTTTGCCTGTGAAGATCATCCAATCTTCCACATTGGGCACTTGTGATGCCGTCGGCCCGTGAGGGTCCGCCTCCTCGCTTCCGCTCAACTTCCCTCACGGGGGGAGGCGTCCATACCATTTCTCCAGGGTTGCTGTGGACGGGATTCGGGATCATTCCGGGGCGAGGACCACGGCGCGCAGACGCCGCAGGCGCAGGCTGTTGGTGACAACGAAGACGCTCGAAAAGCCCATCGCCACGCCGGCGACCATCGGGTTGAGGTGCCAGCCGAAAGCGGGATAGAAGACCCCAGCGGCGAACGGAATCAGCAGGACGTTGTAGAAGAACGCCCAGAACAGGTTGCCGCGGATCGTACCAAGCGTGCGCCGCGCCACATCGAGGGCGGTCACCACGCCGGAGAGCTCACCGCGGGTCAAGGTCACGTCGGCGGCCTCAATGGCGATGTCCGTTCCGCTTCCGAGCGCAATGCCCACCTCGGCCTGCGCGAGCGCCGGTGCGTCATTGATGCCATCGCCGACGAAGGCGAGCTTGCGGCCCGCGCGCTGCATCGCTGCAATGGCTGCCGCCTTGCCGTCGGGCAGCACCTCGGCCTCGACCCGATCGATACCCACCCGACGCGCGATCGCCTCGGCGGTGCGCCGTCCGTCGCCGGTGATCATCGCCAGTTGGAGGCCGCGTGCACGCAGGGCCTTCACCAGCGCCCGTGCCTCGGGTTTCAGGGGGTCCGCAATGGCAAACAAGGCCAGCGCCTGACCCTCCACGGCGAGAAATACCGGCGTCTGCCCCTCCCCCGCGAGTGACGCCGCCTGCCCGGCCAGCGCGCCGAGCTCGATCTTTTGCTGCTGCATGAGCCGCTCGGCGCCGAGCCACACGGTGCGGCCGCAGATGTTGCCGCGCACGCCGAAACCCGGCATCGCCACGAATCCATCGACCTGGGGCAGGTTCAGGTTGCGCTCCCTGGCGGCGCTGACGATGGCGGCGGCGAGCGGGTGCTCGCTGTGCACCTCGAGCGCGGCGGCCAGTGTCAGAGCTGCATCGCGCTCACCTTCTACCGTAACGATCGCGGTCAGCCGTGGCCGCCCTTCGGTCAGCGTGCCGGTCTTGTCGAACACGACGGTATCAACGTGCGAGAGCGCCTCCAGCGCCTCGCCCTTGCGGAACAGCACGCCGAGCTCCGCGGCCCGGCCGCTGCCGACCATGATGGCTGCGGGGGTCGCGAGCCCCATCGCGCAGGGACAGGCGACCACCAGCACGGCCACGGCGCTGACCAGCGCGAGCGTAATCGCCGGTGGTGGACCGAACACGAGCCACGCGACAAAGGTCACCGCTGCGATGAGGAGCACGAGCGGCGTGAATACCCGCACCACACGGTCGGCGAGCCCTTGGATGGGCAGCTTCGAACCCTGCGCACGCTCGACCAGTCGCACGATCCGCGCGAGCACCGTCTGCTCTCCGACCGCGGTCGCGGCGATGCGCAGCACGCCGAGCTGGTTGACCGTGGCGCCCACCACCGAGTTACCCACGCGCTTGGCAACCGGCACGGCCTCGCCGGTGAGCATCGACTCATCGACATAGCTCTCGCCAGAAAGCACGCTGCCATCGACCGGGATGCGCTCGCCGGGCCGCACGATCACCACGTCCCCTACCCGCACCTGCCCGACCGGCAGCTCCACCTCGCCGCCCTCGCGCAGCACGCGCGCAGCCTTCGCCTGGAGGCCAACCAGCTTCTCAATCGCGGCCGAAGCGCGGCCCTTCGCCACCGCCTCGAGATACTTGCCAAGCAGGATGACGGTGATGATCACCGCCGCGGAGTCGAAGTAGAGATGCCCTGCCCCTGCCGGGAACGCCGCCGGCGCGACCAGCACGGCGAGGCTGTAGGCCCAGGCTGCGCCTGTGCCGGTCATGACCAGGCTGTTCATATCCGGCGCGAGGTGGCGATAGGCGATGAGCCCCGGACGCAGGAAGCGCCGCCCCGGACCGAACAACACGGCGGTGGTAAGCAGCGCCTGTAGCCAGTCCCAGACGGACTGTGGCGCGAGCGTGGCGAGCACAGCCCGCACACCCGGCATCATCTCACCGCCCATCGACAGGACGACCACAGGCAGGCTGAGCGCTGCGGCAACCCACCATTCGCTGCGCATCGCTTGCAGTTCAGCCTTGCGGGCTGGACGGCCCTCTGCCCGCTCTCCCCCTTCCGTGACCAGAGGGCGCGCTTCGTAGCCTGCGTCGGTGATCGCGGCGTCGATTGCAGCCGGGGTGAGCATGGCCGGCACGAAGCGCACCGTGGCCCGTTCCGTCGCCAGATTGACGTGAGCCTCGACGACACCCGGCAGTCGCTTGAGCGCGCGCTCCACCCGCGCCGAGCACATCGCGCAGGTCATGCCGCCCACGCCGACTTCGTAGGCTTCCACAACGGGCGAGTAGCCAAGCTCGCTCACGGTCGCGAGCACCGCATCGAGCGGGGTCTGCGCCGCGTCGAGGCTCAGGCTCGCGCGCTCGGTGGCCAGGTTGACGCTCACCTCCCCCACGCCCGGGAGTTTCGCGAGCGCGCGCTCCACCCGCGCCGAGCACGAAGCGCAGGTCATGCCCCGCACGTCGAGCTCGATCGGCTGCTGGCTCTGCGCAAAACTGCCCACAGGCGCCTGCATCAACCCGGCTCCCCGTTCAAGGCTCCCAGAATCGGGCAGTCCGCCGCCCGCGTCCGGTGCCCCGGGCAGCGCTCCGCCAGCCGCGACAGGGCCTCCTTCATGCGCTCGAGGTCGCGGATGCGCTGCGCGATGTCGTCGATCTTGGCCTGCGTGAGCCGTTTGACCTCACCCGCGCTCGCCGCCGGGTTGTCACTGAGCGAGAGCAGCTCGGCGACTTCGTCGAGAGAAAAGCCGAGCGCCTGCGCACGCCGCACGAAACGCAGGCGCTGCTCGGCGGCGGCATCGAACAGGCGGTAGCCGACGCCCGTGCGTTGCGCCGGCCGGATCAGGCCGCGCCGCTCGTAGTAGCGCAGTGTCTCGACCGCGACACCGACCCGTTTCGCCAGTGTGCCGATGGTCAATGTGCTCATCTGCGTACCCCTGTCATCACCATGCCAGGAACATAAACCCTGTAGCCGACTACCGGGTCAAGCCCCTGCCCCGACCCCGGACAAACAGGCCGCGCGCGGCGTGAGCCGCGCACCTCACGCCCGCGGCTCGTGGCCGCAACGGGCAGTTGCCAAGCGGACGCGCGATCGATCGCAACGAGGAACGCACCCACTGCCGGTGGACAGGCACCAGGTCACTGCCCAGGCCGTGGGGACACAACCTGGGGCCGCGGGACGGGCTCCAAGGCGATTGGTCAGCCGCTTTACAACGTTTGACGATGTTCGCGTGTCGCGGGGCTGCGGGATGCACTATCTTTGGAGCATTCCCCCCCGACGCGCGACGAAGCGTCGCGTGCTTGCCCGGCAGAGACGCCGGGTTTTTTTATCCGCACGGCTCAGGCGCGGGGCCGATTCACTCGCGCGTCATGCCCATCAACACACTGCCCGCGCCGTAATCGACGACGATGCCGTCTGCCGTGATCGCGCGGATGCGGTAGGTGGTGCCCTCCAGGTCTTCTCCCTCGCGATACTTGCGCATGTTGATGAGCGCGAAGCTCTTGCCGGGCGCGGGTGAGAAAAAGTGCGTGTTCACCTCGAAGCGCTCGAGCCGCTCGCGGATGCCCTCGGGTAGCTCGCTCATTTTCTTGACGGGATCAGGTGAAGGGGCACTCGCGGCTTCCCGCGTCGGCGCTCGGTTGGCCACCGCCTTTGGTGAAGGGCCAGCAACGTTGGCCGATGTTGGACTGACCGGCGCGTTGGGTGGGGCCAGGAGTTCGTCCGACGTTACACGCGGCTTCGGGGGCGCGGCGAGCCGGGCCTCTTCCTCCAGCGAGCGCGGAACTTCCCGCCGCGGCGGCGGCTCAGCGGGGAGTGCGGGAGCCGCAGTGACCGCGGCTGGCGGTGTCTCCGCGGCGGGTCCAGCAGATTGCATGGGTGCCTCCAGGCGCGCATCGGCGGCCACGGGCTGTGGACCAGCCACGGCGGCCGGTGCCTCACGTGGTTCTGGCGCCGGTTCGCGCAACAGCCAGAACACCGCCCCGGCGAAGCCCGCCAGCAGCAGGACGAGCAGCATCCACAAGCCAGCGCTCGAGGGTCGCTCGAACCGGGGGGGCACGGCATAGATCGCCGAGATGGGTTCGGCCTGTTCCTTGCGCTCTTCTTCGGAGCGGCGCAGGGCATCGAGGATCAATGACATAGCGCTAGTTTCTGCGGTGGCTCAGGGTTGGCGTGTCGGGGTCGTTGATGATCGCGGCAAGCCGAACGAGCGTCTGTTCGCCAGCGACGCCGTCGGCGTCGAGCTGCTGCCGGGCCTGAAAGGCGCGGAGGCGTTGGGTCAGCGCGCGATCGAACACGCTGGCGTGGGCCTGCGGCGGGGTGTCGATACCCTCGGCCCGATCGAGCTGCCGGCGCAGCCAGATCACATCGAGCCCCGACTGCCCTTCCTGAAGCATGACGGACCCGTTGGGTGGCGGACGCCATAGCAGCAAAAAGCTGCCCTCCCAGCTCTGTCGCACGCGCTCGGCAGGGAACTCCCCCGACACGCCGCCCACGTCGAGTGTGACCCGATCGCCGTGCACAGCGGTGACTACGGCCAGGCGGCGCTCCAGCGAGGCGTCGTGCATTTCGAGCACCGCGGCATGATTGTAGCGGCTCACGGTGTCGAGATCGCCCTTGCCGAACAGGCAGCGCAGGCCGGCGCTCTGTGCCTTGGCGCAGGCGGAGGTGCCCTCCAGCCAGGCGAAATCGAGTTGCCAGAGCGAAAACAAACGCCGGTAGGCGGCCTCGCCATCCCGGGCGCGGGCGAGGAGTGTCTCCAGTGGCGGCTCACGCGCCGGCGCGGCGATCGCGTCCGATTCGGGGCCGGACAGTCCCGCTGCCGGCGGCGACGACGTCGCCGCCCCCGCGGAGGCCGGGGGTGCCGCGTCCGCGCGACTGGGCGGCGCTGGCGTGGTGGAAACCGAGGACGGTACGGTGGGGTGCTGCGCGCCGCGGGATTGCCAGCCCACCCAGGCCATGCCGGCCAGCACGGGAATCACCGAGGCCACGGCCAGCAGGACGGGCAGCCAGTCCCGCTGCAGCGTGCCGCTGACCTCCCGCGCCGCCTTGCGGACCAGCCGTGCGTCCACCGTCGCCCGCTGGGTGGCATATGCGCCCATCATCGCGCGATCGGCGATGACGTTGATGCGACGCGGGATGCCCGCGCTCGCCCGGTGCAGAGCCTGGACACCTCCGCGCGTGAACACCTCGCGGGTGAGGCCTGCGACACGCAGCCGGTGGCGGACATAGGCGCCGGTTTCCGCAGCCGAGAGTGGCAGGAGGTGGTAGCGGGCCGTCACGCGCTGCGCGAGCTGGCGCAGCTCGGGCCGCTCGAGCACGCCGCGCAGCTCCGGCTGGCCGATCAGCACGATCTTGAGGAGCTTGTGGGCACGGGTCTCTAAATTGGTCAATAGGCGGATTTGTTCGAGCGTGAGCGCGTCGAGATTCTGCGCCTCGTCGATGATCACCACCGCGCGCTCGCCCTTGGCGTGAATATCGAGCAAAAAGGCGTTCAGCGCATCGACGAGGAGCTTGCGGCTGGTTGGCGGCTTTGCGTAGGCCACACCGAACTCGTCGCAGATCGAGGCGAGCAGCTCGAGCGGCGTCTGCATGGGGTTGAGGATCAGCGCGAAATGCGCGCCTGCCGGAGCCTGATCGAGCAGCGTACGGCACAGCGTGGTCTTGCCCGTACCGACCTCACCCGTCAACAGCACGAAGCTGCCGCCATCATCGGTACCAAACAGCAGGTGGGCCAAACCCTCGCGGTGCTGTTCACTGAGGAACAGGAAACGCGGGTCCGGCGTAATGGCGAACGGCATTTCCTGCAGGCCGAAGAAGTTCAGGTACATCCGCGCAGGGTCGCGATCGGGAGACAGTCGACAAGTTGGTGGACCCGGAATCTTAGCACGGTGTACGCGCACACCGGCGCACCGTCCCGCCCTCGCCCGCCCGGCGCAAAACCGCTAACCTTCACGGCATGTTGAGATTCCTTCCGGGCATTCTGATCCTACAGAGCGCAAGCGTCGCGCTGGTGTTGATCTTGGGCGAGCGCCTGAGCGAGCACGGCTGGGCGCCCGTCGCGGTGATCCTGGGGCTGCTCGGTCTGCTGACGGCGTTCTGGTTCGGCTCCATCGCCCGGCACATTGGCAAGGACCGACTGCACGACGCGCACCGGGCCTTCGCGCAGGAACGCGAGCAGTTGCGGGTGAAGTCCGAGCGGAAGAAACGCCGCATCGTCGAGCGTGCCCAGCAACGCGCACAGCAGGAGGTCATCCGCGCGCGCGCCAGCGCGAGCCTCAAGGTGGGCGCGGCCATTGCCGGCGTGGCGAGCGCAGGCGTGCTCATGCTGTTCACACAGTTCGTGACCGTCGAGCTGCTCGTGCTCGCCACGGCAAGCGGCGCAGCGGCAGGCTATGTCCTGCGGGCTCGGCAAGAGACTGCCCGGTTACGCGGAGAGCGCCACCCGGCCGAACGCGGGCGGCTCGCTACGCCGACCCTCGTAGACCGGCTGCCAGGCTTCGTGCGCGCGCCGCTAGAGCGCCTGCGCCACGTACCGACCGAGGGCCGCGACGCCTGAGGCATCGCAGCATCGTCGGACTCATGCAGCCTCCGCCCGCCTCGACCGCGCGCGGTTGATGGCCGAAAGCACCGCCCGCAGTGGAGCGCTTGCGGTGTCCTGGTCGAAGGCGGCGCCAGCGACGCGCAGGCCGTCGACGCTCAATTGGACGTAGGCGACGGCCTCGGCGTCGGTGCCCGACCCGATGGCGTGCTCGGCGTAGTCCACCACGTTGACCTGCTGGCCGCTGTGACAGGTCCACGCGTTGACGAACGCAGCGATGGACCCGTCGCCCTCACCCCGCAGCACGCTCGCTACGCCCCCCTCGGCGATGCGCGCCTCGATCACGTCGCGGCCGTTGCGCTTGAGGCGATAGCCAAGCAGGCGCACGGGCGCCTCATCAACCACGAAGTGCTCGCGGAACAGGCGGTAAATGGATGCGCTGTCGACCTCGCCGCCGCGCCGCTCGCTCTCCCGCTGCACGATCTGGGCGAGCTCCACCTGCATCCAGCGGGGCAAGCTCAGCCCGTGATCCCGCTCGAGGACGAAGGCGATGCCACCCTTGCCCGACTGGCTGTTGACGCGCACCACGGCCTGATAGTCACGGCCGATGTCGCGCGGGTCGATGGGCAGGTAGGCCACCTGCCAGGGCTCGTCATCGCGCTGGCGCTGGAGGCACTTGCGGATGGCATCCTGATGGCTGCCGGAGAATGCGGTGTAGACCAGCTCGCCGATCCAGGGATGGCGCGGATGCACGGGCAGACCCGTGCACTCGGTGTAGACCTCGAGGATGGTATCCGGCCGCGACAGGTCGAGCCGCGGATCGATGCCCTGGCTGTAGAGGTTCATCGCGAGGGTCACGATGTCCATGTTACCGGTGCGCTCGCCGTTGCCAAGCAAGGTGCCCTCCACCCGATCAGCCCCCGCGAGTAGGGCGAGCTCCGCCGCCGCGACGGCGCCACCCCGGTCGTTGTGGGTATGCACCGAGACGATCAGGCTCTCGCGCCGGCTCACGTGGGTGACGAAATACTCGACCTGGTCGGCGAACACGTTGGGTGTTGCGACCTCGACGGTGGCCGGCAGGTTGATGATGCACGGCCGGGAGGACGACGGTTGCCAGACGTCGATGACGGCATCGCAGACGGCCACCGCGTAATCCACCTCCGTGTTCGTGAAGCTCTCTGGGGAGTACTCGAACTGCCAGTCAGTGTCGGGATACTTCTGGGCCTCGCGCCTGACGAGTTCAGCCCCGCGGCGCGCCAAGGCGATCACCCCCTCGCGGTCCATGCCGAACACACGCTCGCGCTGCACCTGCGAGGTCGAGTTATAGACGTGGACAATCGCCCGCTTGACGCCGCGCAACGCCTCGAAGGTGCGCTCGATCAACGCCTCGCGCGCCTGCACGAGCACCTGGATGGTGACGTCATCGGGGATCTGGCGCGCCTCGATCAGCCAGCGCACGAAGTCGTAATCCGGCTGGCTCGCAGACGGAAAGCCAACCTCGATCTCCTTGATGCCAAGCTGCACAAGCAGGGTCCACAGGCGCCGTTTCTGCGCCACGCTCATCGGCTCCAACAGGGCCTGGTTGCCGTCGCGAAGGTCCACGCTCGCCCAGATCGGCGCGCGCTCGATGACCCGGTTCGGCCACTGCCGGTTGGGTAGCGTTACGGTCCGAGCAGCTCGATACTTGCGGTGGTCGAAGGCAGTCATGTTGAGTCTCCCGGTTGCGCTGTTCGTGCGCCGGCCACATCCCGCATCGGCGCTTCCATGGGAGATAGATTACGCGCAATTATTGAGCATGCGCTTGCGAATTATCTTCCATCGCCAGCCTATTGAGCACTTTTATTGCGCTTTTCTGTAAATTGCAGAAATATTCAGCCAGTAAGCATCGACGTGCCTCAAGACATGAAACCCGACCGTTACGACCGCCGCATCCTCGAGATCCTTCAGGCCGAGGGCCGGATCAGCAACCAGGATCTGGCCGAGAGGATCGGACTCTCCCCTTCCCCTTGCCTGCGCCGCGTGAAGGCGCTGGAGGACTCGGGCCTCATCACGGGGTATCGGGCGTACCTCGACGCGCGCAAGCTAGGTCTGAACCTGCTTGCGATCGTGCACATCTCGATGGACCGCCACACGCCCGAGCGGTTTGCGCGTTTCGACGCGGCTGTGAGCGCCTTGCCCGAGGTTTTGGAGTGCCTGTTGATCACGGGACAGGACGCGGACTACCAGCTCAAGGTGGCAGTCCGCGACATGGAGGCGTATCAGGATTTTCTGCTGAACAAGATCACGCATATCGAGGGCGTGACCGGGGTGCGATCGAGCTTCGTGCTGCGGCGCGTCGTCGACCGCACCGCATTACCCATTCCCGCCGACTGATACCGCGGCGACGCCAGTCGGCGGAAAACTTCGCGATTCAGGCACGCGCGCCGGAGGCCGCGCGCGGTGCTGCCCCCTGAATCCGCCGCGCCATGGGGTAGAGCACTTCGAATTCGGCCTGGATGCGCTCGTTGACCAGCCGGAAGATGTCCTCGGCCTCGGCCAGGAAGCGGGCATGGTTGTCGATGTGCAACCCGTGGTGGCACCAGCGCTGCACGAAGTCCTTGAACAGTTTCTTGACCTCCTTCTCGCCTTCGAGAAAGCGCTTGGCCGTGTTCGTCACGTTGCTGTCGGAATGGGTCAGCAGGCTGCCATAGATGTGCTTGTTGTTACGTTCGAAATGCTCCTTGACTTGCGCGACGTAGTTTTGCAACAGATTGGCCGCCACGTCGGTATCGCACAGCTCCCGCTCGCGGATCAGGTGGGCGAGCACCTTGGTCAGCTCGGCGATCTCGTGGTTCTGTTTGCTCAGCAGGTCAAATGAAATCATGATGCGTGGTGCCTCCAAGAATCTCTCTATGGGAAGGTACTGAATATCTAATTATCTGATAATTAAATACTTCAGGACGAATGATGGCACATAGGATGAACGCCCGTTTTGATTCTCGTCAATAGATTTTCACGGGGAAACTTGCGTCTTTACATAGGTTATGGTTGTGCGGGTTTCGGTAGGCGGGTGCAAGCGCCCCTGCGAGCACTGCCGGTGGAGCCCGGAAGCGAGACGGTGATGGCACGCGCTTGTGGATCGTGCAGCGCCGAAAGCGCCATACCCTGCCCGGCGCGACACGGACGGGCATACGCTCCACCTGCGTTGCCGTATGTCTGGGCACACCCGCCTGCTCGGCCACCCAACGAAGGAGCCTAGACGTGACACCGCTCAAGCTTGCGCACTGCCTCGCCGCACTCGCGTGCCTGATTGCGACCTCAGGCTGCGCCACCACCAGCCTTCAGGGCGGGCCGATGGCAGGCTTCAGCGGCACCACGGGCGCGGCGGTCTGGCTGATGACCGAGGGTGAGGCCCGCGTCGCCCTTCAGTACTGGCCCGCCCAACAACCCGATCGCCCGGTGCTGAGCCCTGAGGTAACCACGCGGGCCGAGACAGGCTACACCGCCCGAGTGGAGCTCGACGCACTGACACCGGACACCGATTACCGCTACCGCATGCTGATCGACGGCAGGCCCATCGACGGCAACCCGCCTTTCGCCCTACGCACGCAACCTGCCGAGCCCCGCGCACCGCGCGACTTCATGATCGCTGCGGGTTCTTGCTCGCATGTCGATGCCGGAGCGTCGGCCTTCTCGAGTGGTTACGCCATCTTCGATGCGATGGCGGCACGCAAGCCGGACGTCATGCTCTGGCTCGGCGATCACATCTATTACCGCGACGAAGACTTTGGTGATGGCCACCGCGAGCGCATGCAACAAAGCTGGCAGGAGACGCGCGCCTTCCCTGCGCTGCAAAAGCTGCTCGGCACCGGCCACCACTACGGCATCTGGGATGACCACGACTACGGGCCGAACAATTCCAACCGCAGCTTTGCGCTCAAGTCCGACGCGCTCGATACCTTTCGCCGCTATTTCGCAAACCCGGCCTACGGTCTGCCCGACCTGCCCGGGGTGTTTTTCAAGACTTCCTTTGAGGATGTCGACCTGTTCATGCTCGACGACCGCTACTACCGCGACGACGATGACGCCGAGCATGCCGACAAGACGATGCTCGGCCACAGCCAGCTCGAGTGGCTGAAGCGTGAGCTGGAAACCTCCAAAGCCACGTTCAAGCTTATCGCCAACGGCAGCCGCATGCTCTCGGACCGACCCACCCCCGAAAAGCGTGGTGGCGAGGGCTGGCACAACTTCCCGGCCGAGCGCGCGGCGTTTCTCGAGTGGCTCAAGGTCAAACGCATCGACGGTGTGTTCTGCTCTCCGGCGACATCCACTACACCCACCTCACGCAGCGCGAACGCCCTGGCACCTACCCGCTGACCGAGCTCACTTGCTCACCACTGACCTCGCGCGTCCATCCGCAACCGCAACCCGTGCGCGAAGTTCCCGGCACGCTGGTCACCCAGCGCAATTTCTGCACGCTCGAGTTCTCAGGCCCGCCCGAGGCACGCCGCGTGACCGTGGCCGTCTGGAACACGCAGGGTGCGCGGTTGTGGGAGCGCCAGTTCAACGCCGTGGACTTGAAGCACGCGGACTGAGACATCGAGATCGAGACAGCCCCGTTGGGTACGGAGCTGCCGGTGAAGCAACGTGCGGCGTGGTCAGGGCGCAGCCGCGTTGGTTCTCGGATCGACGTGCACGCTACACCGCACGGGGCGTCACGCAGCCAGCTGTCACCGGCTGCGCGAACAGCGCAGTTGCTCGGCTTCCAGCGCCTCGACCAGATTCTTAAACACTTCGCGGGTGCGCGCATCGAGGTCGCACAGCCGACGGTGGGCCTCCAGCACGAGCGTGCGCAGTTCGTCGTCGGCGGGGCTGACGTCGGGGAGGCGCTCCAGCGCGTCGGTCCCGGTGTAGCCGGCCGGGACGATCTGGAATGCCTGATCGAAACAGATAGCTTGCAGCGTGGCGCTGATGTCCGGATTCGGCGCGACGATGGTCGGCAGGCTGATGCCGAGCTGCGCGTGGTGGTTTGCGATGCGTGCGAGCACACCGAGGCAGGTGCTGTCGATGAGCTCTGCCTCTTCGAGGTCGACGATGAAATGCCGGAACTCCGGGTCGGCGATGGCGCAGTCGAGCAGCGCGTTGATCGCCGGCCCCAGGGGGTGGCGCACGTCGCCGCCGAGTTTCAGAATCCAGGTGCCATGCTCCCGGGCGTAGCGCGCCCTGCCCTCGCTCATGTTCAAACCTCCCGTTGCACCGTCAGCAGGGTGATATCGTCCGGGTAGCCGCCCGTGCGGGACAGACCCAACGCGGCGATGATCCGGTCGGCTTCGAGCTCAGCGGAACACGCATTCACGGCCGCGAGGAGGCGTTCGCGTTTTTCCTCGAGTGTCGCACCCGGCATCGCGTCGAACACGCCGTCCGAGAACAAGAGCAGCGCGTGGGCAGACGGCAGTTCGATGTCTCGGTTACTAAACGCTGGCTTGGGAAACAGCCCAACCGGTGGGCCCTTCTCCTCGATGAACCGCGCCGACTCGCCGTCGAACAGTACGGGGTACGGGAAGTGTCCTGCATTGCTGCACACTAGGCGATTCGTCATCACGTCGATCACGCCGTAGAACATGGTCAGGTACTTGTCGAGATGCTGGCCGAGCAGGTCCCGGTTGAGGCGGGCCAGGGTGGCGGCCGGATCGAGGATGGTGCGGTCGCCGTCCTCTTCGAGCTGTTCGAGGTAACGGCGCATGAAGCTCTTGACCAGCACCGTGACGAAAGCGGACGAGACCCCGTGACCGGATACGTCGGCGATGTAGAAGCCGAACCGGTCTGCATCCAGCATGAAATAATCAACAAAGTCACCACTCAGAGAAAGAGACGGCAACAGCTCACGGGTGAAGCGATACGCCCCCAGCCAGCGCTCCTCTGGCGGCAACATCTGCTGCTGCAGGGAACGCCCGGCAGCCGCATCCTGCTCGTAGCGGTCGAGCAATTCCCGCAAGCTGCGGTTGACCTGCTCGAGTTCGGTCTGGTAGCGCCGGTTTTCGCGGATCAGTCGGGCCTTTTCCAGTGCACCGGTGATCGCGTGGTCGAGCATCGCCATATCGAGTATCGGCTTGACGAGAAAGTCCCACGCGCCTTTACGCAGGGCCTCCACGGCATCGCTGAGCACCCCGGTACCGGAGATCACCACGACCGGCAACTCCGGGATCTCGGCATGCAGCGTCTGCAGGACGTCGAGCCCGTCGATTCCCGGGATGCGCAAGTCGCAGAGTACGAGGTCAATCGGCTCCGAACGGGCGATCTCGATCCCGCGCGAGCCGCTGTCTTCCTCGATCACATCGAAGCCGCTGTCCAGCAGATAGCTCGCCAAGTTGAAGCGCAACGCGGGGTCGTCCTCGACGACGAGTATGCAGCGACGGTCTGCCATTCGGATTGCGGCGGGCTAGGGTTGGGCGTTCACGGCCAGCAGACGGCGCACGGCGAGCTGACCGCTCGAATCGGCAAAGTCGGATTCAGGGCGGGCTTTTCGCATACTCCCCCCTGCATCAGTCCGGCACGCGCCGACTCGGATGCCGCGACGCAGGCAGCTGCGCCAAGGCGCGTGACGAAGCGCGATAGCGGCGGCCGCTCGCGCGGGGCGCGCTGGCGCAAACCTTGGCCAAGGAGGTCGAGTGCCGCTGCGGCAGATAGCGCCGCACGTACCCGCCCCCCTCTTCGGGGTACGCACCGAGGCCGTGACGGATCGCGCGCTCGTCATCGACGATCAGAACATCCGCCCCCATAGGGCCTCCCCTGGCGTGGCAAGCGGAGCACGAAAGTGGCGCCCCGGCCCGGCTCGGACACCACCTCAAGCGTGCCACGATGCTGTTCGGTCACGATGAAGTACGACACGGACAGTCCGAGGCCAGTGCCCATGCCCACGGGCTTGGTGGTGAAGAACGGCTCGAACAGGCGTCTGGCCACGTCGGCACTCATACCCGGCCCATTGTCGCTGAGCTCGATGCGCACCCAGGGCCCCTCGTCGCGCAAGCGGATGACGACCTCCGGCGCATCACCCGAAAAACCCTCCGCCAGTGCCTGTGCGGCGTTGCGCAGGAGGTTGAGCAGCACCTGCTGGATCGCCATCGCGTCGCAGCGGATCTCGTCGAACTCCAGGGTGGAGTCGCGCACGATGCGGATGCGCCGGAAGTCGTAGCTCTTTTTCAGGTCGTAGTCGTGACTGGCCAAACGCAGCGCGGCGTCGATCAGCGCATCCAGGCGCACCGGCTCAAAGCTCGACGTGCTGCGGCGGCAGTAGGTCAGCATGTCGGTGACGATCCGGTTGGCGCGCCCCGTCGCCTCCTGCATGCCCTCGATGAAGCGGAAAAACCCCCGCCGCTCGAGATAATCGCGGATCTGCTCCAGCGTCACGCCCAGTTCGGCCGCGCTGGCCGCGTTTTCCGCAATCTCGGGCGAGACACGGCGCAGCAGGTTTTGGCACCCCTGCGAGAGGATGCCGAGCGGATTGTTGATTTCGTGCGCCATGCCGGCGGCCATGGTGCCCACGGACATTATCTTCTCGGTCTGCACCATCATTTCCTCGATGCGCACGCGCTCGGTCACGTCGTCGATGCGGATCACCGCCCCGCCCGAGGCGTGATCCAGCGGAAACACCAGCACGTCCGCGTAGCGTAACTCTTGTCCGCGCCGTACCGGCAGGCGCTCGCGGCGCAGGGCGCGCCGTTCGCGGATCGCATCGAGCAACTCATTGGCGCCGAGACTGAGCTGCGGGAACAGCACGCTGAAGTGACACCCGAGCGCGTCGTCCAGCGTCAGGCGTTGCGCCTCCGCCGCCGCCCGGTTCCAGTGCGTGATGCGCGCCTGCGTATCCACACCGACCAGGATCGAAGGCATGGAATCGAGGATCGCCTGGAGGAAGGCACGCGCCGCGCTCACCTCGCGCTCCGCGGCCTTGCGCGCGCTCAGGTCGTGGACCACGCCAATGAAGCCGTTGAAACCTTCTACTGCGATTTCCCCGGCCGACAGGTGCATGGGAAACGTGGAACCATCCTTGCGTACCCCCTCCACCTCACGGCCAATGCCGATGATGCGCGGCTCGTGCGTGCGCAGGTAGTCGGCGAGATACCTGTCGTGGTTAGCGCCGTGCTCGCCGGGGGCCAGCATTCTGACGTTGCGGCCCATGACCTCGCCCGCGGAGTAGCCGAACAACCGCTCGGCCGCACTGTTGAAGAACTCGATGTAGCCACGTGCGTCGATGGCAATGATACCGTCGGCCACGTTGTCGACGATGCCGCGGACGCGTGGATCCTCAGCCCAGAAATGGACCCGCTCGGAAGACTTCACGGAACTGTCCACGTTGCAACCGACCCCCCTGACGAAGGAAGCGCCGAGTCATCCCTCTCGCCCCAAACCTACCTGGACCGGACAGCCCATAGTATAGCCGCGGCTTTGACGTTGTCGAAAAAAAACAACACTCGGTTATCAACCCCGACCGTCGCCCACGAACGGATTGGTCCGCCGCTCTTGACCAAAGGTGGATGTCGGCCCGTGCCCCGGCACGAAGGTCACATCGTCACCGAGCGGCCACAGCCGTTCGCGAATCGAGGCAATGAGCGTGGCATAGTCGCCCCGTGGGAAGTCGGTGCGCCCGATCGAGCCTTTGAACAGGACGTCGCCAACCAGGGCCAGGCGCGTGGGCGCGTGGAAGAAGATCACATGCCCTGGCGTGTGGCCGGGACAGTGCCGCACCGTGAGCTCGACCTGCCCGAAGTGCACACTGTCCCCGTCATCGAGCCAGCGCTCCGGTGTGAAGGACTCGGCCCCCGGCATGCCGAACAGCTGCCCCTGCTGCGGCAGCGCCTCAATCCAGAACTGGTCGTCCTGATGCGGGCCTTCCACGGGCACCGCCAGACGCCGCTTGAGCTCGGCCACGCCACCCGCGTGGTCGATATGTCCGTGCGTGACCAGGATCTTCTCGACCGTCGCATTAGCTTCACGCACCGCATCCAGGATGCGCCCCAACTCACCACCCGGATCGACCACGGCGGCCCTTCCGGTCGCTTCGCAGATCAGCAGCGAACAGTTCTGCTCGAACGAGGTAACGGGAATGATGCGGACGCGCAAGGCCGTGAACCTCCAACGTTAGCGGAACTCGGTCCCGGGTGAACGGCCCCACGAAGACGCCCGGGATGCGGAAACTCGACCACACCGCGACTGACGCTGTGCGAACTCACTGGATCGGACACCGGAGCGGGTCCCCGGGGTCGTTTCGCCCAGGCCGGTGGCATCCAGGTGGCGGCGTGTCAGTGCTTCCCAAGCAGGATGTTGAGAAACGCAGCGAGGGCTACGTGGCCAGTGTGCCAATCGCCCACCCGCTCGCGAAGCGCAAACGGGAACAGCCAAGGGCTGGTCCGTACAGATCGGAGCAGGATGCCGCGACTCAAACCCACAGCTTGCGCGGCCTACACGAGCCTTTCGAGGCGATTCGCAACGCAGCATCAGCGCCCCGCCATCGTTCTTCACCATGCCGTTAGGGTAATCCAATTCCGCCTCGCCCTGTTACAGGACCGTTGCCAAGGCGTTCGATGCGGTGCCAGTATGGCTGCAACGCAGTATCGATCCGCGGGGGTAAGTGCCTCATGAACAGGGAACACTTCGACTGCATTGTGGTCGGCAGCGGCCCTGCGGGCGAGGGCGCAGCGATGAAGCTCGCCAAGGCTGGCAAGCGGGTCGCCGTGCTGGAGGCCCATGACGCGGTGGGCAGGGGATGCACGCACTGGGGCACCATCCCGAGCAAGACGCTTCGCCACGCGATCCCGCTCGTCGCCGATTACCGCCGTTACCCGCTGCTGCGCCAGGTGCTCGGCACCGTGCAAGTCGACTATCCGACGTTACTGGAGTCGCCAGCATGGGTCATTGGCGAGCAGGTCCGCACGCGCAACCGGCACTATGTGCGCAACGGCGTACGGGTGATCCACGGATGGGCGCGGTTCCTCGATCTACGGACGATCAGCATGAACAGTGGTGCGCACCCCCTCGAGCTCACCGCCGACCCTTGCGTCATCGCCACGGGCTCGCGGCCTTACCACCCTGCCGACGTGGACTTCACCCACCCGCGCGTACTCGACAGTGACTCGGTGCTGCGGCTCGATCACACCCCCACATCCATCACCATCTACGGCGCCGGGGTCATCGGCTGCGAGTACGCGTCGGTGTTCTGCAACCTCAACATCAAGACCAACCTCGTCAATACCCGCGATCGCCTGCTCTCGCATCTCGAAGACGAAGTCGCCGACGCCCTTTCCTGCCACCTGCGCAACCAGGGCACAGTCATCCACAACAACGAGGAGTACGAGCGGGTTGAGGCCCTCGACAACGGTGCGAACCTGCACTGCAAGTCCGGCAAGAAGTTCAAGACCGACGTGTTACTGTGGGCCAACGGTCGGTCGGGCAACACCCACGACATGGGGCTCGAGGACATCGGCGTGAAGGTGAACCACCGCGGCCACATCGAGATCAACGAGCGTTACCAGACCTCCCTCGAGCACATCTACGCCGCCGGTGACGTTGTGGGACCGCCCGTGCTCGCCGGCACGAGAGACGACCAAAGACGCTTCGTCGGCACGGAGATCGCCGACGGGCAATGCGACTGGCAGCTGATCGGTGACATCCCGACCGGGATCTACACCAGTCCCGAAATCAACTCCATTGGGCGCATCGAACGTGAACTCACCGCACAGAAAGTCCCCCTACGAAGTCGGCCAGGCCAGCTTCAAGAACATCGCCCGGGCGCAGATCACCCATCACACCGTCGGCATGCTGAAGATCCTGTTCCACCGGGAAACCCCACGAAATCCTCGGCATCCGCTGTTTCGGTGAACAGGCCTCGGAGATCATTCACATCGGTCAGGCCATCATGTCGCAACCCGCACCGGCCAACCGCATCGACTACTTCGCCGAAACCACCTTCAACTACCCGACACTGGCCGAGGACTATCGCATCGCGGCGCTGAACGGGCTGCACCGCCCGGTCTAGCCACTACTTACGGTTATCCAACACAGTACGCATCACAGCATGAGACTCCCTCCATGCTCACCGCCGACGCCGATGTTCTGAGCACCGCCGCAGCCTGGCTCGACGCCGGGCACGCAGTCTGGCTCGTCACCGTGGCGAGCACAGCGGGTTCGGCGCCGCGTCCTCATGGCTCGCTGATGGCGGTGCGCGACGATGCGCGGTTCGTGGGCTCGGTTTCCGGTGGCTGCGTGGAGGACGACCTCGCGGCGCGTCTCGCCGCGCGTGTGCTGGCGGTGGACTTGCCGCGCGTCGAGACCTACGGCGTCACGGCCGCCGAGACCGCACGTTTCGGGCTGCCCTGCGGCGGGCAGCTCGATCTGGTGATCGAGCGGCTCAGCGCGGCCGCTCCGGTTCGCGCGATCCTTGCAGCGCTCGAGGCCCGGCAGCCTGTCGTCAGGCGTCTGTGCCTTGCGACCGGCGAGGCGAGCCTGCACCCGGCGCGGCCCGTAGATGAATTCACCTTCGATGGTGCCACCCTCTCGCGCACCTTCGGCCCGCGCTGGCGCCTGCTGCTGGTGGGCGCTGGGCAGCTCGCGCGGTTCACCGCGGAGCTGGGATTGATGCTCGGTTACGAGGTCATCGTCTGCGATCCGCGCGAGGAGTACGCCGCGGCGTGGCAGGTGCCAGGCACCGCGCTCGACACCCGCGATCCGGACGCGGCCGTGCGCGAGCAGGCCGTCGATGCCCGCACCGCCGTGGTCACGCTCGCGCACGTGCCGGAGCTCGACGACCCCGCGCTCGTCGCGGCGCTGCGCTCACCGGCCTTCTACGTCGGTGCGCTCGGGTCCCGGGCCAACCACGCGAAGCGCTGCCTCCGTCTCGCCGCGCTTGGCGTGAACGAGACCGAGCTCGAGCGCCTGCATGCACCGGTCGGCCTGCCGATTGGCGCTGCGACACCTGCCGAGATCGCCCTGTCCATCCTGGCCGAAATCACCGCGGTGCGCGCCGCCGAGCGGCAACGGGGCGCCCTGCCACTTGCCAGCCGGGCCGGCGGCGACTAAACCCCTTTCATAACCTAAAACGATTCAGCGAAAAGGGCCTTTTTTGGTCCGTGCTCAGGGGTGGTCACCCGCCATTGTCGAGCGTCCTCTCGACCGCTGCAGGTGAAGCGTGGCGTCGAACCGATCCAGGCGTGTGTTCATTTCCTACCGTCGCGCGGACGCGATCGGGCATGCGCGCGCGCTCGAACAGGCTTTCAATTGCCGGGTCGGCCGCGACCATGTGTTCTTTGACGTAGCCGACATCGCCACCGGCGCGCAGTTCCCCAGGCGCATCGAGGAGGAGCTCGCTGCAAGCACCGACGTCATCGTCGTCATCGGCCGGCAGTGGGCGGGCGTGGACGAGCGGACCGGACGGCGGCGGCTGGACGACCCCGACGACTGGGTGCGCCGCGAGCTGGCGCTAGCCCTCGCGCCTGGGTCAGGCAAGCGGGTCTGGGTCGCCCTCTTCGACGGCGCAAAGCCGCCCGAGAAGGGCGATCTGCCGCAGGATATTCAGGCGCTGGCGGACATCAACGCCGAGACGATCCACCTGGATCAGTATCTCGAGGACATCACGAATTTCCGCGACCGAGTGGCGCCACCGGAACCGCCCTCGCGGCGGGCAGCACTCGCGCTCTTGGCCGGCCTCGCCGTCGTACCGACGCTTGTGCTGCTCGGGCAGCTGCACGTGTTCGACCGCCTCGACACGCGCCTCGAAAGCCTGATGGCCGGTCTCGCGGTACCGTCGCATGGGCTGCCCGCCGGCGATCGTATTGTCCTCATCGCCATCGACGCGGCGTCGCGCCAGCGCCTCGGACTCGATCCCGACCGGCCGGAGCGCTGGCGCCCCCACCATGCCCGCCTGGTGCGCACACTGGCCGCGGGCGGCGCGCGGCTGATCGTCTTCGATCTGCGCTTCGATGCGGCGAGCGAGGCGGATGGACCGCTGCGCGAGGCGCTGCGCACTGCCGCGGTGCCGGTGGTTGCCGCGGCCAGCGCCTTCACCGCGAAGGGCGAGCCGATCACCGACGCCGGCTTCCGCGACGCCATCGCGGCCTGGGGCCATGCGTGCCTTGGGCTGCGGCTGCTGGCGCTGCCAGAGGTCAACCTGGTGCTGGGCAGGCCGTCCGGCGCGGTGCGGTCGCTCGCGCTCGCCGCCGCGCTGACGCTCGCCGAGCCGGAAAGCCCGTGGCGCATCGGCGACGAGCATCAGCTACGCATCCTCGCCAGTCCGCGCGGGGCCCACACCGACTACCCGGCCGGGCCGCCGTTTGAGTCCGCGCAGATGGAGAACTGCCCGGCGCAGCAGCTTCACGACACGCCCTACGTGCTGCGTTTCGACGTCGCGCCGGCGGGACACTGGCGCAAACCCGAGGCGCGCATGGCCTATGCGGCGGCACTGGAAGCGGAGCCCGACACGCTCGCGCAGTTCGTGCGCGACAAGATCGTGATCGTCGGCGTGGATGACAGCCCGGCCGAGCAGTTCGGCGTCCGGCAGGGCGGCAGCCGTACCGAACGCACCGGCTTCGAGCTGCAGGCCGATGCGCTGCGCGCGGTGCTTGCCACCCGATCCCTGCAGGATGTGCCCCGGGCCGTGGGGCTGGCGTGGCAGATGCTGTTGATGATTGGCGCCGGCGTGCTGGGTGTATGGCTCGGGCTCGCCTGGCGCACCGCAGGTCGTCCTCGCGCCCTCGCCGCCTGGCTATCGCTGATGGCCGGACTTGGGGGGTATGCGTTCACGGCCACCGTAATCTACCGGTATCACCACCTGGTCCTGCCGCTCGTCTACCCGGCGCTCGCGGCCTCGCTGGCGCTGGCCGCCACGCATCGGGTATTCCATCGTGAGGACTGCGCATGAAACACTGCTCATCGTCGGCATCGCCTTCCACCCTAATCTCCCGCAGCCGCAGCCTCAGCGTCCTGTTCGTCGCGTGCCTGATCACACTGATCGCTGGCTGCGCGACCCAGCTCGCCGGGGTGTTTCCCGACGGCCAGCGACTCGCCGAGACCGCCGCGGAATGGGCCGGGGCGACGGTACAACGCGGCGGCGCCCGGCTTACGGCCGAGCGGGGCATGACCCTGCAACGCGGCGACACCGTGATGACCGACGCCCGCAGCTACGCGCTGATCCGCTTCGAATCCGGCGCAGAGGCCTACCTGGCGCCCAACTCACGCGGCCGGATCGGCTCGCTCGTCGACTTCGTGGGCGAGGTGCTGGTGAAGGTGCGCGGCGCCTTCGCGGTGCGGACGCAGTACATCACCGCGGCGGCCAAGGGCACGGTGTTTCTGGTGAGGTCCGGTTCCGACGGTGTTGCGGAGGTCATCGTGCTCGAAGGCGTCGTCGGTGTGTCATCGAATGCGGGCCGCTGGAGCGGTCTTGACCTGCGAGCCGGTGAAAAGGCGCGCCTCGTGCGCGACCAGCCACCGGCACGCAGCGCTGCGAGCGCGAACGAGCTCGAGGACATCGGCAGACGCTACGACCCGCTGGAACGCGCCGCGCCCCTGTCGGAAGGCAGCGCGGCCGCCATCGGCGTCGGTGTCGCCGCGGTGATCGGCGTCATCATTCACAACCAGACGAAAGATCGCCGACCGCGCGACGAACCCGCCACACAGCCCGGTAGCAACACCGTTCCCAGCACGAACAGCACGCCGACTCAGCCGCAACGCCCCTCGCGGAACACGACCAAACCGGGCTCCTAGCGCAGGAGGCAGGTCGCGCCCGGCAAGTAGCCCCGCAGACGGCACCCGGGGCCTCCGACTCACGGCGGAATCCTGCGCCATTTCGCCGCCGCGCGCCCGATCCACTACACTCGGCATTCCTGCATCGCCTGCCGCCATGAACACCGCCCCACCCCCCCTGTTTGGCTACCCGCGCTACTGGGCCGAATGCTTCGGCACCGCGCCATTCCTGCCGATGACCCACGCCGAGATGGACCGCCTCGGCTGGGATGCCTGCGACATCATCATCGTCACCGGCGATGCCTACGTCGATCACCCGAGTTTTGGCATGGCGATCATTGGGCGGCTGCTCGAGGCACAGGGGTTCCGCGTCGGTATCATCGCGCAGCCGGACTGGCACTCCGCGGAACCGTTCGCAGCGCTGGGCCGGCCCAACCTGTTCTTCGGCGTGACGGCGGGCAACATGGACTCGATGATCAACCGCTACACCGCCGACCGGAAGATCCGCTCGGACGATGCCTACACCCCTGGCGGCGTGGGCGGCCGACGGCCCGACCGCTGTTCGCTCGTCTACGCGCAGCGCTGCCGCGAGGCGTTCAAGGACGTGCCGATCGTGATGGGTGGCATCGAGGCGAGCCTGCGCCGCATCGCGCACTACGACTACTGGCAGGACAAGGTGCGCCGCTCGATCCTGGTCGACGCCAAGGCCGACATCCTGCTCTACGGCAACGCCGAGCGCGCGGTCGTGGAGATTGCCCACCGCCTCGCCGCCGGTGAGCCCATCGAGACGATCACCGATGTGCGCGGCACCGCCTTCATCCGCCGCGACGCCGCCGAGGGCTGGTTCGAGATCGACTCCACGCAGGTGGACACCCCCGGGCGCGTCGAAAGAATCGTCAATCCATACCTCAACACGGCCTCGGCGGAAGCTTGCGCGATCGAACGCAGCGCCCGCACCGATGGCGCTCAGGTCGTCCGGTGGCAGGCACGGGGCGGCAGTCTGACAGCCGCCGCACCGCGCGTCGCCCGCGAGCGCACGGTGATCCGCCTGCCCGCCTATGAGGACGTCAGGCGCGACCCCGTGCTGTACGCCCATGCGAGCCGCGTGCTGCATCTGGAGACCAACCCGGGTAATGCCCGCGCGCTCGTCCAGCGACACGGCGAGCGCGACGTGTGGCTCAACCCGCCACCGATCCCGCTCACCACCGAGGAGATGGACTACGTCTTCGACCTGCCGTACGCCCGCGCGCCGCACCCCGAATACGGCGGGGCGCGCATCCCGGCCTGGGAAATGATCCGCTTCTCGATCAACATCATGCGCGGCTGTTTCGGCGGCTGCACCTTTTGCTCGATCACCGAGCACGAAGGGCGCATCATCCAGAACCGCTCGGAAGACTCGATCCTGCGCGAGGTCGAAAAGATCCGCGACCAGGTGGCCGGCTTCACCGGGGTGATCTCCGACCTCGGCGGCCCCACGGCCAACATGTACCGGCTCGCCTGCAAGTCGCGCGAGATCGAGGCCGCCTGCCGCAAGCCCTCCTGCGTCTACCCCGGCATTTGCGACAACCTCAAGACCGACCACGCCCCGCTCATCCGGCTCTACCGGCGCGCCCGCGCCCTGCCCGGCATCAAGAAGGTGCTGATCGGCTCGGGGCTGCGCTATGACCTCGCCGTGCGTTCGCCGGCGTATGTCAAGGAGCTCGTCACCCACCATGTCGGCGGGTATCTGAAGATTGCGCCGGAACACACCGAGGCCGGCCCGCTGTCGAAGATGATGAAGCCCGGCATCGGCACCTACGACCGCTTCAAGGCGCTGTTCGACCAGTACTCCCGCGAGGCCGGCAAGGAGCAGTACCTCATCCCCTACTTCATCGCCGCCCACCCGGGCACCACCGATGAGGACATGCTCAACCTCGCACTCTGGCTCAAGCGCAACGGCTTCCGCGCCGACCAGGTGCAGGCGTTCTACCCCTCGCCGATGGCCACAGCCACGGCGATGTACCACAGCGGCAAGAACCCGCTGCGCAAGGTCACGCGCGAGAGCGAAACCGTGGACATCGTGCGCGGCGAACGCCGCCGGCGGCTGCACAAGGCCTTCCTGCGCTACCACGACCCCAACAACTGGCCGCTGCTGCGCGAGGCGCTGAAGAACATGGGCCGCGCCGATCTCATCGGCAACGGCAAGCACCACCTCATCCCCACCTTCCAGCCCAAGGTCGACGGCAGCTACCAGAGCCCGCGGCGCAAGAACTCCTCACGCCCCGCGGAACGCGTCGGCCCAGCGACAACGGGCCGCGGCAGAATACTCACCCAACACACGGGACTGCCGCCGCAGAACAGCGCCAAACTCAACGCGGGCCAGGTCCATCGACGCAAGCGGTGACGGTGCGGGGTGCACACGCTCCCACGGCCCGACACACCAGTGACAGAACGATCGGCGAGCGCGTCGCCGGGCGTCAGTCGGGATGCCGGCCTTCCCCGGCGTGGAGCGTCTGCCGCAATTTTTCCTGACCGCGGGCGATCCACTTGAAGAACAACGGTATGAACAGGGTCGCGACAAAGGTCGCGGCGAGCATCCCGAACACCACGCCGGTGCCCATCGATCGCCGCGCGGCGGCCCCGGCGCCGACGGAGAGGGCGAGTGGCAGCACGCCGAGCACAAAGGCGAGCGAGGTCATGATGATCGGGCGGAAGCGCAGCCGGGCGGCCTCCAGTGCTGCATCGAAGGCGGCCATGCCCTCCGCCTGCTTCTGCGCGGCGAATTCGACGATCAGGATCGCGTTTTTCGCTGCCAGGCCGATCAGCACGATGAGCCCGATCTGGAAGTAAATGTCATTGGGCATGCCGCGCAGGAACACCCCGAGCAGCGCCCCGGCGAGGGCGAACGGCACCGCCATGACCACCGCCACCGGCAGCGACCAGCGCTCGTACTGCGCGGCGAGGATCAGGAACACCATGACGATGGCGAACCCGAACGCGAGTGCCGAGGTCTTGCCCGTGCGCTTTTCCTGAAAGGCCTGGCCGGTCCAGTCGAGCACGAAGCCATCCGGCAGCGTCTGCGCGGCCACCTCCTCCACGATGCGGATCACCTCACCCGAGCTCATGCCGTCCACGCCGTTGCCCATGACCTTCGCGGCGACGAAGCCGTTGTAGCGCTCGACGAACTCGGCGCCGTACACGGTCTTGACGTTGACCACCGCGGCGAGCGGGACCATCTCGCCGGCGGCGTTGCGCACGTAGGGCCGGACCACGTCCTCGGGCTGCATGCGGTAGGGTGCGTCGGCCTGCATGAGCACGCGGTAGGTGCGCCCGGCACGGTTGAAGTCGTTGACGTACAGCGAGCCCAGCGTGCTTTGCAGCGTCTCGTAGATGCTCGTCAGGTTAATCCCCTGCGCGAGCGCCTTGGCTTCGTCCACCTCGACGAAGAGCTGCGCGGAATTGGCACGGAAGAAGCTGTTGACCATCGCCAGTTCCGGGCGCTTCTTCAAGGCCGCCGTGAATTCGTCGAGCACCTGGGCCAGCCGCTTTGGATCGCCATCGGCGCGGTTCTGCACGTAGGCCTCAAAGCCCCCGGCGTTGCCGATGCCGCGGATGGCCGGCGGGTTGAACACCATGGCCATGCCATCCGGCAGGCCCATGCCGATGCCCGTGAACTTCTTGGCGAGATCCCCCGCCACACTGGTGCGCTCGTCCCACGGGATGAAGGTGATGAAGATCGTCCCGGCGCTGCTGCGGTTGTTGCCGGTGATGAAGTCGAGCCCGCGCACGAGGAACACGTTGGCCACGGACGGGTCCTTCGACACCGCCTGCTGGAAGCGGTCGCCCGCCGCGCCCGTGCGGTCGAGTGTTGCGCCATCCGGCAACATGAGCATGCCGATCAGCACACCTTGATCCTCCGGCGGCACGAAGCTGCCGGGCACCGTGCGCAGCAGCCCCACCGTCGCGGCGATCACGCCGATGAGGGCCAGCACCCCGATGATCCCGTGGCGCAGATTCAGCCGCACGGCGGCCAGATAGCCGCGTGTCGCGGCCTCGAAGGCGACATTGAACGGATGGAACAGCCGGTTTTCCGCGTGGGGCTTGAGCAGCAGTGCGCACAGGGCCGGCGTGAGCGTGAGCGCAACGAGACCCGAGATGACCACCGAGATGGCCACCGTCACCGCGAACTGCTGATAAAGCATGCCGGCAATCCCCCCCAGGAAGGCCACCGGCACGAACACCGCGCACAGCACGAGCACGATCGCGACCACGGCGCTAGACACTTCGCGCATGGCCTGAATCGCCGCCGCGCGCGGCGCGAGCCCGCCCACCCGCATGTGCCGCTCGACGTTTTCCAGCACGATGATCGCGTCGTCCACCACGATGCCGATCGACAGCACCATGGCGAACAGGGTGAGCGTATTGATCGAAAAGCCGAAGGCATACAGCCCGGCGAAGGTGCCGATCAGGCTCACCGGCACGGCGATGATCGGAATGAGCGTGGCACGCCAGTTCTGCAGGAACACGAACACCACCAGCACGACGAGCACGGCGGCCTCGGCGAGCGTCTTGATGACCTCCTTGATCGAGGCGTCGATGAACTTCGTGGTGTCGTAAGGGATGAGGTAGACCACCCCCGGCGGGAAGCTCTTTTGCAGTTCATCGAGCCGGGCCTTGACCGCGGCCGCTGTCTCGAGCGCGTTGGCGGCGGTCTGCAGGAATACCGCCATCGCCACGATGGGCTTGCCGTTGACGGTCGCCTTGCGGATGTAGCTCTCGGCGCCGAGCTCGACGCGGGCGATGTCGCCGAGGCGCACCACGCCCTTCGGTCCATCGGCGCGGATCACGATGCGCTCGAACTCCTCCGGTTCGAGCAGACGCCCCTTCGCTGTCACCGTGTAGGTCAATTGCTGCGATTCGGGCGCCGGCGCCCCGCCGATGCGACCCGCCGCGTTCTGCGCGTTTTGCGCGCGCAGCGCATTGGCGACGTCCGAGGTCGTGATGCCGAGCTGCGCCATGCGGTCCGGCAGGATCCACACGCGCATGGCGTAGCCCGAATCGAACAGCTGCGCGTCGCCCACCCCCGGCACCCGCTTGATCTCGTCGAGCACGTTGAGCTGCGCGTAGTCGGCGAGGTAGAGCGTGTTGTAGCGGCCATCGGTGGAGTTGAGCACCGCCACCAGCAGGATGTTCGCCGAGCGCTTCTGCACCGTAACGCCGTTGCGCCGCACCTCCTCCGGCAGGCGCGGCAGCGCGACGGAGACGCGGTTGTTTACGTCCACTACCGCGGCATCCGGATCGGTCCCCACCTCGAAGGTCAGCGTGATCGTCACGGTGTTGTTCGAGGTCGCCTGCGAGTTGAAGTACATCAGCCCTTCGGCGCCCGAGAGCTGCTCCTCGATCGGTGCCGCCACCGTCTTCGCCAGCGTCTCGGCGCTCGCGCCGGGGTAGGTCGCGTTGACCACGACCGTCGGCGGGGCGATCTCGGGATACTGCGCGACCGGCAGCGTGAACGAGGCGATCAGACCGGCGATGACGATGATGATGGAGATGACCGCCGCGAAGATCGGCCGGCCGATGAAGAAGCGTGACATGGCGGGACCCCGTTACGGCTGGTCGGCGGGTTTGGCCGGGGCGCCGGCCGCAGGCTTCGCGCCGTTGCCCGGCGTGCGGGGCTCGATCGCCGCACCGGGGCGCAGCTTCATCAGGTTGTCGATGATCACCTGGTCGCCAGCGTGCAACCCGCCCGTGATCACCCAATCCTGGCCCTGCCAGGGGCCGAGCTGCACGGGTTGCATCTTCACCTTGTTGTCGGCGCCAGCCAGCATCAGGAATTGCCCCTTGTCGTTCTCGACGACGGCGCTCTGTGGCACCAGAAACACCCCGTCGCGCTGCCCGAGGTACAGGCGTATCCGCACGAACTGCCCGGGCAGGAGTTGACGCGCCGGGTTGGGGAACTCGGCGCGCAGCGGCAGGGTGCCGAGCTGTGGATCGACCATCGAGCCGACGTAATCGAGCCGGCCCGTCGCCGCGAACCTGCTGCCGTCGGGCAGGATGAGCTCGACCTTCTCGACCGACTCTGGGGTAATCCGCCCAACGGGCAGACGGGCGATCTCGCTCGGCGCGATCCCGAAGCGCACCCGGATGGGGTCGATCTGTACGAGGGTGGTCAGCAGGCTGCTGTCGCCGGTGGTGATCAGCGCACCGATGGAGGGACGCGCCCGCCCCGCAATCCCCGCGACCGGCGCGCGCACCTCGCTGTATTCGAGGTTCAGCTCGGCCTCCTTCAGCGCCGCTTCGGCCGCCAGCACATTCGCCTGCGCCACCTCGGCGTTGGACTGCGCATCATCCAGATCCTTGCGGCTGATAGCCTTGGACGCGCTGAGTTCCTGCATGCGCTTGAGGTCTCGCGCGGCCTGCGCGGCCTGCGCCCGCGCCTGGGCGAGGCGCGCCTGTGCCTGCTGCCGGGCCAGCCGGTACGGTGCGGGGTCGATCTGAAACAGCAGCTTGCCCGCGGGAACCTCCTCCCCCTCCCGGTACTCTTGCCGCAGCAGGATGCCGCCCACCCGCGCGCGGATCTCGACTTCCTTCGCGCCCTCCGTCTGCGCGACGGCCTCGAGGGTCACCGGGACGCTGGTGGGCTTCGCGCTCAACACCGTCACCGGCAGCGGCGGCATCTGGCCCTGACCCGCGCCCGGCGCGCCCTGACCGTCGCCGGACTTCGAGCAGCCGGCCAGCGCAAGGATAAACAAGACGGCGTAAGCGGCGCGGCTTACGGATGGGCTGGCGCAGGGCATGGTCAATCTCCTCGCTTGCGGGGGCCGCGGTAAGATACATACATACAAACATGTATGTAAACCAAACCCCATGGCAAGAAATACGAAGGAAGCGGCCGAACAAACCCGCGCGCGCATCATCGAGGCGGCGCGCGCGGTGTTTGCCCGTGACGGCGTAGGCCGCGCCACGCTCGAGCGGGTCGCCAGCGCGGCGGAGGTCACCCGCGGCGCGGTCTACTGGCACTTCGCAAACAAGGCCGATCTATTCTTCGCGCTCAAGGAACACAGCCTCAAGCCGCTCGCCGACACCACGGACGCTGCCTTGGCCGATGCCAGCCAGACGGATCCCCTCGCGGCGATCGAGCGGGCATTCTGCCACGTCATCGACGTGCTGGAGCGCGAGCCCAAGGTACGCGAGACGCTCGAGGTGATTACCCTGCGCTGCGAGTTCGTCGGCGAGTTCGAGCCCGTGCTGGACGAACTGGTGAGCTCGCACGACCGCCTGCGCGACAACCTGATTGGCGCCTACACGCGGGCCGCCGAGCGCGGCCTGCTGCGGGAAGGGCTCGATCCCCGCACGCTCGGCATCGAGAGCATGGTGTTCCTGCTCGGCCTCGTGCACGAATGGCTGCGCGAAAAGGACGGCGGCACCGTCCGCGCGAGCGCTCGGGCGCTGATTCGCACGCACGTGGCGCTGCGCAGGGGCGCACCCGAGCCGACGGGCAGCAGTTACGGCGAGACCGCGCCCTCGGCGAGCCACGCGCCACTGTCATCCGGGTGATGGCCCGGTATCCAAACGCCACTGGAGCTGGTCCAATAGGCACCTCTCATTCATCGCCGGATAGCGCCAATCATGGCCCGTCTGATCCACCACTGCGTTACACGCGGCATCTCTGCCCTGCTCGCAGGCATCGCGCTACCGCTGCCGGTCGCGCACGCGGCCATCGAGGACTGTCGGGGCATCGAGGCCGATACGGAGCGGCTGCGCTGTTACGACCGCGAGGCGGCAAAACCTGCGTCGAGCGCCCAACAGACGGACGGCGACGAAATCCAGTTCGACCCCTGGCGATTCCATCCTGCGCGTGCGCGGGATGCGCCGACCTCGCTCCTCGACAGCCGCTGGGAGCTCTCCCCCGCCCGCAAGCGCGGCACCTTCATCTTCCGGCCTTACAAGCCGGTGTACTTCATGCCCGCGTTCTACGTCAGCCAGCCCAACCAGACACCCGACAGCGAGAATCCACAAAACCGGGTCGTGGAGGAGCAGGGTCTCGACTCAACGGAGGCGAAATTCCAGCTCAGCTTCAAGACCAAACTCTGGGAAAACGTCATCGGCGACAATGGCGATGTCTGGCTCGGCTACACCCAGGTCTCGCACTGGCAGCTCTACAACGGCGACCTGTCCAAGCCGTTTCGCGAGACCAACCACGAACCGGAGGTCCTGTTCGTCTGGCGCACGGATTACCCGTTTCTGGCGGGTTTCCGTGGGCGGATGCTCGGGCTCTCGCTCGACCACCAGTCCAACGGCCGGTCCAACCCGTTCTCGCGGAGCTGGAACCGGGTCATTCTCTCCGCAGGTTTCGAGCGCCAGGACTGGACGCTCACGCTCCGCCCCTGGTGGCGCCTCGCCGAGGATGAGAACAACGACGACAACCCCAAGATCGAGGACTACACCGGCCGCGCGGACCTCAAGCTGGTGCGCAAGTGGAAGGCATACGAAGCCTCCGCCCTGCTCCGCCACTCGCTGCGCGACGGTGACCGCTCGCACGGCGCCGTTCAACTCGACTGGGCGTTTCCGCTCAAGGGCAACCTGCGCGGCCACCTGCAATACTTCAACGGCTATGGCGAAAGCCTGATCGATTACAATCACCGCACCTGGTATCTCGGGCTCGGCATTTCGTTATTGGAGTGGTACTGATGCGCGCAAAGTTGATGAACGACCTGGCCCGCCGCGGCCTCACCCTGCTCGCCACCCTGGGGCTTGGCGCCTGCGCGGCGCAGCCCGTCGGCCCGACCCCGCTGCACGCAACGCAATGGCGTGCCGTCGAGATCCCCGGTGTCGCACTCACGGTGGTGGAGGCCGGACGGGCACCGCACTTCGTTCTGGAGACGGAAGGCAACCGCGTGAGCGGCTTCTCGGGGTGCAACCGCCTGATGGGCAGCTATCAGCTCGACAAGGACGCCTTGCGCTTTTCTGGGCTCGCCAGCACGCGCATGGGCTGCCCGGCGCCGATCATGGAAGTGGAAGGCGCCTTCCTCAAAGCACTGAACGCCACGGCAGGCCTGCGTCAGGACGGCAACGCGCTGGAACTGCGCGACGCGGGCGGCAGGGTGGTCATGCGACTGATGGCGACAGAGGCCTCATCCGGTTCCCAGCCGCGCTGAGCCGCCGGTTTCACACTAACGAAAAGGGGTGCCGAGGCACCCCTTTTCGTTCGGCTGCGCCTTGGCGAAGGCGAAACCGCGGTCGCGGCAAGCCTTAGCGCCGGGCGCGGCGGCGCAACAGCCCCGCAACACCGAACAGCGCAAGCGCCCCCAGTCCGAGCGCGCCGCCGCCACCACCGCCGCCACTCGTCGTGGCAGTGGTGCTGCCGCCGGATGACGTCGTGGTAGTGCTGGCCGGGCCCGTCGCCGTCGCGGTCGAGGTGGTGACCGTGCCTGGCACGCACTCCTTGAGGCTGATGTCCGTCACCGCTACCTGGTTGTAGAACCACCCCTTCTGCTTGTTGACGATGGACACGACGGCGCTGGCCGCCTTCGCTTCGAAAGTGCCACTCATCTTGTACCAGGTGTCACCCGTTTCAGCGGTTTCGGGCGACAAGGTCAGATCCGCGCCATTCATCTCCACACCATCGACCATAAAGCGGATGATCGGAGGGGTGGACGAGTTGTTTGAGGCCGGGTCAGAGATGTTCGAGAACCAGGCCTCGATCTGGTAGGTCTTGCCCGCCGTCAAGCCGGTCACGTTCTGGTTCCAGAACTTCTGGGCCACGTCGTCCGTCGGCGTGCCATTGACCTTGGTGCCCCCACCGTGTCGCAGCCAGTTGACGCTGCTGCCCGAGGGCAGCGGAAGCTGCTGGGCAAAGGTCGAAACCGACGTGCCGCGCACGAGCGAAATCGTCTTGTTTTCGTCGTAGACGCCAAAGCCTTGACCCGTCAACGGCACCTCGCTCCAAAAGCCAGTGCCGGGAATGGGGTTCGTCGCGGAGGAGTTAACCGGGAAGTTGAGGTCCGTCGAGAGGTTCTTGAAGTTGCCGTTGACGACCTTCTCCGTCGCACCGCTCGCCAGCGTGCACGAGCTGCCGACCGGTGCATCCGTCGAGCGCTTGGCCGGGACGTACACCTTGGCCTCTTTCGAGCCGGATTCGCCGCCCGAGAGCTTCGCGACGACGCTCGGGATGCCGCCATCGATGACCGCCTCGACCCGCAGCGTCGTGCTGGCGCCTGCGCCCGAAGCAAGCGTGGCCGTACCCAGGGTGAGGTTGGTCTTGCCGTCATACTTCGTGGCCGGATCGGTCAGGCCCGTCGGCGGCGTGGGGCTTGCGACCAACGCCCATTTGTTTGGCCCAAACGCCGCATCCAGACTGTCCGTGGACAAGGTCACCGGGACGGGGGCCGGCGGGGGTGTTGCCGTCGAGGTCGGGTTCAACACCCCGATGGTGAAGTCGATCTGGTAGGCCGCCGCATTCCCCGCCAACGACGAACTGCACGCCGGCTGATCCACGGCGCCCGCGATACTGCACGGCAGGATGCGTGCGACATTGTTGAAAAACGACAGCGCGGCGTGGGCGGTGGGTACGGCCAGTCCGCCAGTTGCCGCGATGACCGCTGCCACGCCTTGGGCGATGAACTTGCGATTCGACATCAAGTCCTCCTAAAAACCAATTGAAAATAAGCAAATCTCTTGCGTGCATACAGTGCTCACGACACGCCCGTGCTGCACGTCTGCGTGTATGTTGCTTGCGTCCAGCGCCAAAATCGACCCTTTCAAGCCCGTTTGGCATCTGGCGTGAACCCGCTCACGGCTCAACGGAACGATGAGGCAACCCCGGCCTCGCGGACGGGGCTGCCCGACGGGCACGACGCCTAGCGCACGACGCGCCGGCGTGCCGCAAAGGACAGACCAAGCAAAGCAAGCGCCCCAAAGCCAAAGGCCCCGCCGCCACCACCGCCGCCCGTCGTCACGGCGGTGTCCGTGGTGGTCGTGGTCGGCGTGCTAGAACTTCCCGGGGTCGAGGTCGTGGTGGTCGTCCCGCCCGTGCTCGTCCCGCCGGATGTCGGGGTCGTAGGCGTCGTAGTCGTCGACGACCCACCGGAGCTCGTGATCGGCCCCTCACAGGCGACCATCTTGATACCGGTCACGCCGAGCTGGTTGTACATGCCTCCAACCTGCGAGTTTTCGATACCGACTTCAGCCGAGGTAGACATGGCCCTGATTACGGCGCGAATTTGTCGCCATTCGTCCCCGGAGGTAGCGGACTCGATCGGCAGCTCGACATCGGTGCTGTACTCGCCGCCGAGATAGAACCGGACCTTCGGATTATTCACCGTCCCCGGAGCCGTGCCAGGCGGCGTGATGTTACTGACGTACGCAGAGAGGAGGTAATTGCGGTTGACCTCCAGCCCACTGACCTGCTGCTTCCAGAACTTCTGCGCCGCATCGGTACCACCCCCGGTGGTGCCGCCACCGTGTCGCAGCCAGTTGACACTGGTCTGCCCAGGCAGGGGGTTCTGCATGGCAAATGGGTGAACGGTGGTCTGCCTGACGAGCGAAATCGTCTTGTTGTCGTCGTAAACGTTGAAGCCCTGGCCGGTCAGCCGCACGTCGCTGGAAAAGCCAGCACCCGGTATCTGGGTGCCAGGGCCTACGGGGAATGAAGTCCCTGAAGGCGCCAAGGTCGAGAAGTCGCCGTTCGTGATCAGGTTGGTCGTGCCGGGCGTCGTGCAGTTGGCCAGCGTGGCAGTGTCGTCGGTCTTCTTGGCTGGCGCGTAGATGGTGCGGGCCGTCGAACCGCCCGTGATGGCCTTGTTGGTCACCACAATGTCCGGGAACGTATCGTTCGGGAACGTCGCCTCGACCCGGAAAGAAGCGGTGCCTGACCTGCCGTACGTAAGATCCGTCGCGGTGCAGAGCGTGCCGGTGAAGGTGGTACCAGCTGGCTTGGTCAGTCCGTTGCAGGTCCAGGTGTCCGCCGGCACGAGCGTCCAGTTACCGGGGCCGAACACGTCGTTGAGGTCCATCCACAGGTCGACCGGTGAAGCCGGCGGGTCCGCGGGAGAGGTAGAGCCAGAAGGCAGCGTCGGCTCGACGCTGGACACGGTGACGGTCATGTCGACCTGATAACGATTCGCCGCGTTGTTTACGCAGTCTGGCTCGCCCGCCGCAGCCGCGGTCTGGCAGTGCAGGAGGCGCGTGATGGCCGAGGACATCTGGATTTCCGCGTGGGCGGTGGGCGCGGCCGCCAGTAGACCAGCGGTCATGGCAAGCGAGATGCTCTGGGCAAGCAACTTCTGATTCGACATTTAGGACTCTTCCTCCGGGGGTGACAACAAATGGGGTTCCGTGCCTCGGTTTTCGACCCGCTGCGCGTTCCGAGTCAGGGGCTCGTGAGGTGCCAGAGATGCTACGCCCTGCCGGTCCACGCATTCAAGTCCGGCGCGTGACCCCGCTCACAATTCACAATTCTTGTTTCGGCGGCGCGTCCAACTGCCGCCGTTTATCGCCCCTTCTGTGCAATTTCGTCGGTCTCCGCCCCAACGGGTTGGCAGTTTTTCTGTCGCCGGGTTGCGTGGGGAGCTGGATCGCAGCCTGACGAGATCACGCCCTTTAGCATTAACTCAGTCAATACTTATAAGCATCAAAATATATTTGATAAATACTCAGGATGCGCCTATGTTGATTCCATCCCTTGACCGTTTCCCTGACCCGACACGCTACCCGACATGCCCGAGCCCACAGAGATCCGCTTCACCGTGCCCATCACCGGCTACGAAAACCTTCTCAACCCTGAGGCGACCAGCTTCCTGGCGCATCTGGCGCGCGAGTTCACCCCACGGGTACAGGAGCTGCTGGCGGCGCGCCAGGCGCGGCAGGCGCGCATCGACGCCGGCGAGTTGCCCGACTTCCTCCCCGAAACACGCGACATCCGCGAGTCCGCGTGGCAAGTCGCACCGATCCCCACAGATCTACGCCGCCGCCGCGTGGAAATCACCGGCCCGGTGGAGCGCAAGATGATCATCAACGCGCTGAATTCGGGCGCGGATGCCTTCATGGCGGATTTCGAGGACGCGCACTCGCCCACCTGGATTGGCACGCTGCAAGGCCAAGTCAGTCTGAGCGACGCGATCGACCGCACCATCAGCTTCGAGTCGCCCGAAGGCAAGCGATACCGGCTTAACGATAAAGTGGCGACGTTGCTCGTGCGGCCGCGCGGCTGGCATCTGGTGGAAAAGCACTGTCTCATCGACGGGGTACCCTGCCCCGCTGGCCTGTTCGACTTCGGCCTGTACTTTTTTCACAACGCGAAGCGTCTGCTCGCGAAAGGCACTGGCCCGTACTTCTATCTGCCGAAGCTCGAAAGCCACCGCGAGGCGCAGCTGTGGAACGATGTGTTCAACCGCGCGCAGGATGTACTCGGCATACCGCGCGGCACGATCAAGGCCACGGTGCTCATCGAGACGCTCCCCGCGGCGTTTGAGATGGACGAGATCCTCTACGCGCTGCGCGACCACGTGGCCGGCCTCAACTGCGGGCGCTGGGATTACATCTTCAGCTTCATCAAGAAGTTCCGGAATCATGGCGACAAGGTGTTGCCGGACCGCGCGCAGGTGACGATGACCACGCATTTCCTGCGCTCGTACTCGCAGCTGCTCATCAAGACCTGCCATCGCCGCGGGGCCTTCGCGATGGGCGGCATGGCCGCACAGATTCCGGTCCGGAACGACCCGGCCGCCAACGAGGCCGCGCTCGCGAAGGTGCGCGAGGACAAGCTGCGCGAGGCACGCGACGGGCACGACGGCACCTGGGTCGCGCACACCGCGCTCGTGCCGGTGGCCATGGATGTATTTGAAGCGCACCTGCAGGGTCGCGACAACCAGCTCGACCGGTTGCGCGAGGATGTCACCGTCACGGCTGCGGATCTGCTCACGACACCGCCAGGCACCATCACCGAGACCGGCGTGCGTAACAACATCGACGTCGCCGTCCGGTACCTGGCTGCGTGGCTCGGCGGTCACGGTGCCGTGCCGATCCATCACCTGATGGAAGATGCCGCCACCGCTGAGATTGCGCGCGCCCAGCTCTGGCAATGGCTGCGCCATGCGCGAGGCGTGCTCGCCGACGGGCGCCGCTTCACCGCCGCCTTGTTCGAACGCTGGCTCGCCGATGAGGTCGCGCACTTGCGCGCGGAGGTCGGCGAGCAACGCTTCACCACCGGACGCTATGCGCTCGCCACGCAACTGCTGCGGGAAATCACCCTCAGCGACACCTTCACGGAGTTCCTGACGCTCGTCGCCTACGAGCATCTGGACTGACACCCCGGAGTCAAAACCAGAACGACCTATTTCACCCCAGACCACCCCGACCGCACCCACCAGAGGAAAGCCCGACCATGAACCGACAAGCACAGATTGCCGAACTGGAGAGAGACTGGAGCGAGAATCCCCGCTGGCGCGACGTTGTGCGGGCGTATACCGCCGCAGATGTCGTGAGACTGCGCGGTTCCGTGCAGCCCGAGCACACTTACGCCCGGCTCGGTGCCGAGAAGCTCTGGCGGCTCGTTCACGGCGAAGCGCGCAAGGGCTACGTCAACTGCCTCGGCGCCATCACCGCCGGGCAGGCCATGCAACAGGCCAAGGCCGGCATCGAGGCGATCTATCTGTCAGGTTGGCAGGTCGCAGCCGACGGCAACACCTCGGAGACCATGTACCCCGATCAGTCGCTGTATGCCTACGACTCGGTGCCAGCCATGGTCCGGCGCATCAACAACACCTTCAAGCGTGCCGACGAGATCCAGTGGGCGCGCGGCATCGGCCCGGGCGACGCCGGCTACATCGATTACTTCCTGCCCATCGTGGCCGACGCCGAGGCGGGATTCGGCGGTGTGCTCAACGCCTTCGAGCTGATGAAGAACATGATCGCCGCCGGCGCCGCTGGCGTGCACTTCGAGGACCAGCTCGCCGCCGTGAAGAAATGCGGCCACATGGGCGGCAAGGTGCTGGTGCCCACGCAGGAGGCCATCCAGAAGCTCACCGCCGCACGCCTCGCCGCCGACGTCTGCGGCGTGCCGACCGTGCTGCTGGCGCGCACCGACGCCGAGGCGGCCAGCCTGCTCACCTCCGACCACGACCCCAACGACCGCCCGTTCCTGACCGGCGAACGCACGTCTGAGGGTTTCTTCCGCGTGCGCAACGGGCTCGAACAGGCCATCAGCCGCGGCGTGGCCTATGCGCCATACGCCGATCTCGTCTGGTGCGAGACAGGCACGCCTGACCTCGGCTTCGCCCGCGAGTTCGCCGAGGCCGTGCTCGCAAAGAACCCAAGCAAGCTGCTGGCCTACAACTGCTCGCCGAGCTTCAACTGGAAGAAGCATCTCGACGAGCGCACCATCGCCACCTTTCAGGAGGCGCTCGCCGGGTACGGCTACAAGTACCAGTTCATCACGCTCGCCGGCATCCACAGCATGTGGTTCAACATGTACGACCTCGCCTACGACTACGCCCGCGGGGAAGGCATGCGGCATTACGTGGAAAAGGTCCAGGAGCCGGAGTTCCGCGCCCGCGACAAGGGTTACACCTTCGTCTCGCATCAGCAGGAGGTCGGCGCTGGGTATTTCGACGACGTGACCACCGTGATCCAGGGCGGGGCTTCCTCTGTCACCGCCTTAACTGGCTCGACCGAGGAGGCGCAGTTTCAAGACACACGTGGGCACGCCAGCGCCTGAAGGCACTTTGCCGTCGGTCGCTAGCCACGTGACGCCCGGCAGACGGGGTCATGTTGGGTGCGGGAGCCGGTATGGCCGAGGGAAACGCTGATGGACTCATTCTTTCGCCCAGAGGGAGAGAGAATCCAGGGGTGCTTCCTTGGCCCACGCGGGCCTGGTTTGTCGGCGGCCGACGGCAAGGCGGCGCGAGGCCGCCTCCCCCTCGGAGATTCAAGCGACAGCCGTCCGGTTCAAGCCGCTGCCGCAAGGTCCTCGCGCCGACGGCAGAATGCGCCTCGGGTAAGCACCAGCAGCCCACTCAGGAACAGCGGCAGCGCCGCGGGAACGGGCACTGGCGTATAGTCGAGTGTGGCGCTGCCGAGCCACATCCAGTCGCTGCCGCCAGAGGACTCGGAGTTGGTGAAATAGACAGTGAACAGGTTGTCGCCCAGGAACGAGTTGAACAGCGCCATGGGGATGTTCACGGAAAACTGCTCGCCGTGGGTGCACGGTGTTCCCGGAAATCCGTAGCAGACATTGGTCAAGGCGACCGTGCCGAGCTTCGTGCCGGAGAGCGATTCAGCGAACACCCCAAAGGTGTTGGCGGTCGAGAAATCGCCATCGGTATCGCCCGAGGCGATGATTAACAGCGTCACGTCGGATGCTGCGGCTGGCAGGGGTGAAATGCTTGGCAAGCTCGGACTGCCATCGAAGGTAGCGAAGACGTCGGTTAGTGTGGATAGACCCGCATTGGTGTGCTGCGAGACATTCGGTGCTTCCGTGGTCGTGTAAGCGAACGCACTCGACCCGCAGAACAGCAGTGACAACAAAGCCAGACGAAGCTTTTTCATACGTACTCCCTGTAAATTTATCGACCCATCGCGCCGTCCCTGCCGAAGCGTCACGCTTCAGGAGAGGCCTTCAAGCTGAGTGTATCTGCCTTACGTACGGCAAACCGTGTGCACCGTGTCAAATCCGCCGATGACGCGCGGCTGCCACGCCACACTCAAGCCGGCTGCTGTGTTGGCTCGCCGGCGTTGCGAACCAGCTCGTGCATGACCGTCGTTGCATACGCACCGGCCTGTAGCTCAAAGCCAAGCACGACCGTTGTGGCGTCTATCCAGCGCCACTCGAGCGCCTCCGGGATGAGCCGCAGCGGCCGACGCGAGGCGGCCACCCCCTCGCACGCCAATGCCGCGATCCAAGGCTTGAACGGGGCCAACACGGACGCCTCCCGCGCCTGAGCCACGCCACCTGGCTCGAGCTTTCCCGGCTGGCCCGGCAGTGGACCGGTCGGGTGCAAGTCTCCGCTGGCGAGCCGGTGAAGCAGTTCGGCATCGGGGACATCGATACAGAACAGGCTGTGGGAACCCTGAAGCATGACCACTTCACCGGGCAGCAGGACGTCCCAGTCGGCGTGCGCCACACGGTCGGCCAGGACCTGGTTGAACAGGGCGCTGCGCACGCTCGACAGCAGCATCCCGCGCCGCTCGCGGCCCTGCGGCGGGCGGCCACCTTCGAGCCAGGCCGCCGCCTGTTCCAGGTTCGACTGCTCGACGCCAAACCGCTGCGCGCCGAAGTAGTTCGGTACGCCGTAGCGCGCGATGGCGTCCGCGCGGCGCGCAAACGCCTCACGGTCGCCCATACACTGGCGCACGACCAGGCGGAAGCGGTTGCCACGCAGCGCGCCGCGTTGCAGCTTGCGGGTGTGGCGGACGGCGCGCAGCACCTCCACGCCGTCCGCCTCCAGCGGCCCGCTGGGATCGCTGCGGCCCGGCAGGTGCAGGCTGAACCACTGGGTGGTCACCGCATGGCGGTCCTTGAGTCCCGCGAAGCTCACCGCGGCGGGCGGCAGGCTCGCCCAGCGGCCAAGGGCGCGGGCGACATCCGTCGTGTTCCGGCCACGCTTGCGCACCTCGACCCAAAGGTGCTCCCCCTGCCCTTCCGGCTCGGCTACGGGGATCTCCTCGACGACGAAATCCTCCGGTGCGGCCCGGAGCACGCCGCTGAGTGGCGGCGGCGCGACCTGTGGCCACTGGGGGTCGAGCCTGTGCAAGAGCGAGCTGGCGGTGGGCATGGCGCGGATGTTTCCTCCCGATCGGGTCTTCAGTCTAGCGTGAGTACGTCGGCCCGCGCCCGCCCTGCACACGGGGAACGCGGTCCAACGCCCTGGGAGACGCCGGGTCAGATCCGCCGACCGCTTGCCTTCCTTTCGCGAGTTGCGTTTCATGCGCGTGGCCCCAAGGATTCCCCGATTCCATGCACGACTCACCCGGATTGTTGATCAACGGCCGCGCACTGTTCAGCGAGCGCTTCGGCGATGGCTACGCAGGCCGCGCCGACCCGGTCGCCGAAAAGCGCTTCGTGTTTTGCGCGGGCAACGATCTCGCGCGGCGCTTCGCGGCGGGCGGGCGCCTGGTCGTGGGTGAGCTCGGGTTTGGCGCCGGACTGAGCTTTCTCGTCACGCTCGCACTCTGGCGCGAGGTCGCGCCACCCGATGCCGAACTCGACTTCGTGTCCGTCGAGCGATTTCCCCTGCAACCTTCTGAACTCGCCGCGGCGCTTGCGGCGTTTCCCGAGTTGGAGAGCGAGGCGACTGCGTTGCAGGAGCGCTATCCCGTGCCGCTCCCAGGCCGGCATCGCCTCGACTTCGAGTCGGGGCGGCTGCGGCTCACCCTCATCGTGGACGAGGCGATGACTGCGCTGCGTGGGCTCGATACGGTGGTGGATGCGTGGTTTCTCGATGGCTTCGCGCCGTCGCGTAACCCCGACATGTGGCGCGCCGAGCTGCTGCGCGAAGTCGCGCGCAAGAGCCACCCCGGCACGACCTTCGCCACCTACACCGCCGCCGCGCAGGTCCGCCGCGACCTCGAAGCCGTCGGGTTCGCCGTGGAGAAGCGGCCGGGATTTGCGGGCAAACGCGAGCGCCTGCTCGGGGCGCTCAGCCCGTCGGCCTCCCCGGCGCGCCCCACGGTCACCGAGCCCTGGTTCATGCGCCGCCGCGCCGCGCCCGCGCGCAGGGCGGTCATCGTCGTAGGCGGCGGTCTGGCGGGGACGGCGGCCGCGAGCCGCCTCGCCGCGCGGGGTTATCGGGTAACGCTGCTGGAGCGCGGCGCCACGCTCGCCGCCGAGTGCTCCGCCAACCCGGCGGCCGTGCTCTACCCCTACCTCACGCGCGATGACAACGCCGCGGCCCGTCTCTCGCGACTGGGATTCCAGCACACCGAGGCCACGCTGCGCCGGCTCGCGGCCCTAGGATTCGACCCCGGCTGGCACCCGGCGGGGCTCGCTGACCTCGCGGTGGATGCCGCTGACCTCGCGACCAAGCGCGCTGCGTTCGCTGCGCTCGGGCCGCCACCCGCGTTCGCGCGCTGGATCGCAGAGGAAGAAGCGAGGTCCCTGACGGGTTGGCCAGCTCCGCTGCCCGGCATCTGGTACCCGAACGGCGGGTGGGTCGAGGTCCCCAAGCTTTGCGCGGCGCTGATCGCAGAACACGCCGACCGCATCACGATGCGTTGCAACACAGAGGTGCTGCGCATCGAGCAGCACGACGACCTGTGGTGCGCGTTTGGCGACGGGGACTCAGCGCCATTGGCCAGCGCACCAACACTCGTGCTTGCCAACGGCAGCGGTGCACAGCGGTTCGCGCAGACGGCCTATCTCCCCCTCGTGCCCAACCGCGGTCAGCTCTCCGGCTGGCGGGTCGCCTCGGGCCTGCGGGCCAGCGTCAGCCATACGGGCTACTTCGTCGCGGACGGGGATCGGCTGTGGCTGGGCTCGACGAACGTCCCCGGCTCGACCTCGCTTGAGATCTCCGGGCGCGAACATAGGCGTAACCTGGACAAGCTCGCTGCCATCCATCCGGCCCTGATGCCACCGGACATCGAACACCTGGACGGCTGGTGCGGTGTGCGGGCCACCACGGCCGACCACCTCCCGCTCGTAGGCGAGGTGGTGGACGCCGACACCTTCGCGGCGCAGTACGCTGGCATGGCCCGCGGCGAACGTGCCTGCGCACCGCTGTCGCCGCCGAGCCTGCCCGGGCTGTACGTTCTGGCTGGTTTGGGCTCCCGCGCCCTCGCCTGTGGCCTCCTGGCCGCGGAGCTGGTCGCTGCACTCGTCCACGCCGAACCCCTGCCTGTCGACCCCGGCATGTACCGCGCCGTGCACCCGAGCCGCTTCCTGATCCGTGGGCTTAAGCGCGCGCGACGCGGCGGCGCAAATGTAACGATTTGAATAAATTGTTAAATCGCCAAATGAGTGGGATTCGCGAACTACACTCCGTATGCGGCACAGCCGCGTCATCCACGACAACGAGAGGAGTGTTCCAATGCAAGCTGCGGATATTCAGAGTTTGATCATCATGCTGGCGATCGGCGCCGTAGCCGGCTGGATTGCCGGCACGCTGATGCGCGGGGGCGGTTTCGGGCTGATCGGCAACATCATTGTTGGCATCGTTGGTTCGGTCATCGGCACGTTTCTCGGGGGCATCATCTCCGGGGCGACCGGGCTGAACATCTCCGGGCTGCTCGGCACGCTGATCTGGGCCACAGTCGGCGCGGTCATCCTGTTGTTCATCATCGGTCTGATCAAGCGCAGCGCCTGATCCGCCCGCCCGGGGCCGCCTCGCGGGTGGCCCCGGCAATGGCCGTGGCCGCATCCCTCGCTGTTCCGCCTCGGTGGCCTGCAACCCGAGCGGCTCAGCGGCTGCGGGCGAACCGCCACTCTTCCGGGTACGGAAACACGTCCTCGAAAATTCCGGCCCGGATGTTGCGCTGACGCTGCCACCAAAACTCCGGCGTGAGCAGTTCGCGGTGGTAGCGATTGAACGCGGCGCGCAGGCGCGGGTTGTTGAGCAGGAAGCGTTCAAACTCCTCCGGAAACACATCGTTTGGGCCCACCGAATACCAGGGCTCGGCGGCCAGCTCGTCCTCCTCGTAGCGCGGCGGGGGAATGCGCCGGAAGTTGCAATCGGTCAGGTAACAGACTTCGTCGTAGTCGTAGAACACCACGCGGCCGAGCGGTGTGACACCAAAGTTCTTAAGCAGCATGTCGCCGGGAAAGATGTTCGCCGCGGCGAGCTGCCGGATGGCCTCGCCGTACCCTTTCATCAGGCAATCGACCTGGCGTTCGTCCGCGGCGTCCAGATACAGGTTGAGCGGAATCATGCGCCGCTCGATGTAGACATGCTTGAGCACGACCTGATCGGCTTCCAGCTCGACACTCTCCGCACAGGTCGCGAGCAACTCGTCGAGGAGCCCCTGGGAAAACCGGCGTTTGGGCAGCGCCACGTACGAATACTCGAGCATGTCGGCCATGCGGCCGACCCGATCGTGCTGCTTGACGAGCTGATACTTGGCCTCGACGGTCTTGCGGTCAATCTCCTTCGGCGGTGCAAAACGGTCCTTGATGACCTTGAACACGTAGGGATAGGACGGCAGCGTGAACACCTCCATCACCATGCCCCGGATGCCGGGCGCGATGATCATGTGGTCTTCGGAATACTTCAGGTGGTGCAAAAAATCCCGGTAAAAGGCATTCTTGCCCTGCTTGTGGTAACCGATCGCGGAGTAAAGCTCGGACTTGCTGCGCTCCGGCAGCAGCTGTTCGAGAAAGCTCACGATTGCCGACGGCACCGGATGCTCGACCATGAAGCACGCGTAGGAGAACTCGAACAAGTGCGAGACCGCCCGCTCACCGAGCAGCAGCGTGTCGACGAACAGGCCGCCCCACTCGTTGTTGAGGATGGGCAACGCAAAGGCGGTCACCTCCAGGTCATTCACCGCGCGTCCGACGATGTAGGCAGCCTTGTTGCGGTAGAACAGGGCGTTGACCACCTGGAATTGCAGGTTCAAGTGCGCCGGGCGCGGGCGCTCGCGGATGAAATCGATCAAGCGACGCGTGATGTTGCGGATGTCGCGGGCGTGGTCTTCCCACGGCAACGTCAGCCCGAAGAGGTTAAGCACATGGCTCACGGCCGCGCGCAGGCCCAACTCGCCCGGATAGAACACGCGATAGGCCGGCCGGTCGGACTCGATGTACTCCGTCGAGACCGCGCTGCGCACAAAGATGTAGTCGTTGTTGAAGTAGCGCCGGTGGAACAGCCGGCAGAACACGGAGTTGTAGAAAGTCTCCGCGAGCTCGGGCTGAAGGTGCGTCTGCAGCAGTTGCACATACCGTACCTTCACGCGCCGCCATAAGCCTTCGTCGAGATGATCAAAGCCGAAGGTGTCAACCAGCGACTGGATCGACTCGTTCACCCGCTGGTCGTACAGCACGATGCGCTCGCGCGAGGCCTGGTGGACCGCCTGCCAGTCGGCGTCCTCGAAACGCTCACGCGCCCCGGCCGTGATCTCCTGAAAGACGCGGAAGTGCTTGTCGAAGCCTGCGAGAACGGTCTCGGCGACGGCCTGGACCAGGTCATCCTGGCGCGGATTGAGGTGATGCATCGGGGTTACCCGGGGCGTAGGGCGTTACCGTGAATCTAGTCTTTTTGCAGCGCACAAACCAGCGCGGGAGGCGGCGGCAGCGGAACGAAGTGCCGGTTTAGGTGGAGCGTGGCACCGGCTCATGCTTGGGATACGCACGCGAGCCGTGAGCGTGAACGGCGCTGTGTCCAACGGACGTGGGGTGTAAACGTCGATCAGGCGGTCGGCGTTTCCACCGGGCTGTCCGGCCTGACTGGCCGGTACCAGGCATTTTCCCTCTGCCACCGCTGGATTTCCGCGGGCGGCAACGGCTTCGACAAAAAATAGCCCTGGGCATAGTGACAGCCGATGTCCAGCACGCGGTGGAAGCTGTCTCGATCCTCGACGCCTTCGGCGACCACCTTCAGGCCCAGGTTGTGCGCGAGATCGACGACCGACTTGACGATCTTCGAGTCGCTGTCGTTATCGGCCATGTGCATGACGAAAGATTTGTCGATCTTGAGTTCCTTGACCGGCAGCATCTTCAGGTACGACAGCGACGAGTAGCCGGTGCCGAAGTCATCGATCGATAGGCGGATGCCGCGGCTGCTCAGCGCGTTGAGCATCGCGATGCTGAGCTCCGGCGAAGACATCAGCGCGGTCTCGGTAACCTCCAGCGTCAGATACTCGAAGGGCATGCCCCACGAGCCGAGCGATGCCTCGATCAAGGCGATCAGATCGGGGTTCGTCAGCATGGTGGTGGAGAGGTTGACCGCGATCGGCTTGGGTTCCCCCTGCCAGGTGCTGAAGTGCTTGGCCACACTCAAGAGATTTTTGTGCGTCAGGGTGTAGATGAGTCCCGAGCGCTCGGCTGCCTCGATGAACACATCCGGGCGCACGAAGCCGAGCGCCTCGCTGTGCCAGCGCGAGAGCGCCTCGTAACCCGCCAGCTCCCCGGTGCGCAGATCGACCTTCGGCTGGTAGACCGTCGTGAGGTCGTTGGCGAGCAGAGCGGCTTCCAGATGCACCTGCAGTTCGAGCGACGGACGCTGGAAGGTGTCCGATTCGTTGTTGAACAGCACATAGGGGCGGCGCTTGTTCTGAGCCTCGATCAAGGCGACTGTGGCGCGTCGCAGTAGCTGGTCGGCGTCGATGTCCTCATCGGGTGTGGCCCACGCGCCCCCCAAGCGCGCCGGGACGCGCTGCAGGTGCTCGCCGATGCGGAAGCCCGCGTGGAATTGCTTGCCGATCTTGTCGACGGCCCGCATCATCTGCCACCGCGGCGTGAAAAAGTCCGTCAGCACCAGGCCGAACTCGCCGCGGCCAAGATAGAAAATCCGGTCCTTCTTCGGCAACTCGGCCTTGATTCTGGCCTCCACGCCCATGCTCAACTGAAGCATCGGCGCAAAGCCGTAAATGACCTCGAACTTGCGGTAATTCTCGAGCTTGAGCAGGAGCACGCCGGTACTCCGAGCTTGCTGCCGCGCCTGGCGCATCTTCATGTCGAGTACGGCGAGCAGCCCTTCCCGCGCAGGCTCTGCACAGGTCGAGGCCGGCAGGCTGTCGGTGGCGGGGCAAGTCATTTACAGATAGAAGTCATCGGCGTTGACGCCATAGGCACCCGGCGCCAACGCGGATTTGATGAAGAGCTTCCGCCCCCCGGCATCCTGGGGTTCTGTGTTCAGATCGCGCGGGAAGGGTGTTTTGACCTCCTTCTTCGCTGCATCGCGCAGGATCAGCACAGTGGGACGCAGCCTGCGCGAGCGGTTCTGGGCGATCACGATCCCGACTTCACCCGAGCTGAGCTCCACCAGCGTGCCGGTAGGGTAGACACCCAGGGCCTGAATGAACTCCTCGACGAGCTCCGGCTGGAAGTGCGTGCCTCTCCGCTGGTACAGGGCGTTGATCGCCACGCTGGTCGGCACCTCCTTGCGGTAGGGGCGCGCGTGCGTCACGGCGTCGTAGAAGTCGATGATGGCCGCCATACGGGCATAAACCGGGATGTCCTGACCACTCTTGCCGGACGGATATCCCGTGCCGTCGAAGCGCTCGTGATGGTAGCGCACGATGGCGACGATCTCCGGATCGACCACCCCGTCCCGCGCCAGGATGGCCAGCGAGTAATCGATGTGCCGGCGCAGGATACGCACCTCAACCGGGGTGAGCTTACCCCGCTTTTCCAGCAAAGCCGTAGGGATCCTGAGTTTGCCGATGTCCATCAGCAACACCCCCAGGGAGAGGGTCTTGAGCTCCTGGGAGGTCAGGCCCAGGCGCCGGCCGAACAGCGCGGCGAGAATGAAGGCCTCCACACTGTGCAGGTAGGTGCAGGCGTCCTTGAGTCTGAGCTGTGCGAGGAGTTGCGCGGCATCCGGGCTGCGGATCACGCTTGCAACGAGGTTGTTTGATACGTCCTGGACTTTCTCGACTTCGAAGATCTGGGTCGCGCGGTAGCGGGCAATCGTCTGGTTGATCGAGGTATTCAGTTCCTCGAGGATCGGCTTGACCGTAGCGACCTCTTCGACGACCGGTGTCGTGGTCGCGTACTCGACGAACGACTGCTTGAAACCGAGCGAGGCGTGCAACTTGCGCGCCGAATCGGAGGCGTGGTCTGCGGGGGCAGTGTAGCGTGGCGCGGCCGCTGCAGTGATGCGGATGTGTTCGACGCCGTGGGTGCTCAGCGCGAGCGCCGCGCTGGGCACTGCATCCGTAGGCTGTGGCGTCGCGGTTTGCCTGCTCTCTTCGCCCCCCGCGCGATTGCGCTGTACGACCCAAACGTTCAGGATCTCGGCGTCGCCGCCCTGCGCTGCCTCGGCCACGCCGGGTGACAGGAATCCTGAACTCCGCGCCGGGTCGATGATTACGTAATCACAAATCTCGCTGATCTGCGAGATCTCGTCTTCGGTCTGGATGAGGAAGCCCTGTAGCAGAAACGGGGATTCCGTCCACGGTCTGTCGAGCTCCGCGACGAACATGCCCTTCCTGAGTGCGTTTGTTCTGACTTTTGTCTTCACCGTGACCGCTCGTTCCATGCGCTGTCCGGCAGTGACTGTAACAAAGCGCCCCTGTGACCTGCCAGCGCGCATACGTCGGATTCGGACAGGTTTCACACCAGCCTGGCGAAAATCCGCCGGATGGTTCGCGGGTTTACCGCAGCCGGATCAAACGCCGGCGAAATGCAGGATCAGCCGCACCAGCAACCAGAGCGTGAGCACGAAGAGCGCCGTTGCGACAAGACCGACCAGAATGAAATGAATGGGCTTGCCTTGGGAAAAGTCGCGCTCACGGTTGCGCTCGCTCTGCACCCCGATGAAGGCAGCGGCGACACTGCGGAGAACGTCCGAAAGCCGGGGGCGATCGCCCTCGCCAGATTTACCCACCCAGACCTCCCTCCCGTCGGTCAAGCGACCATGGACTCGCAATTATGACTTGAAGACGTGCTGCAGTTCCCCTCGACCGAGTCGCTCGCGCTGCCCATTCGCTGCGAATCTAACCGACGCAGTGGCTCCAGACTTCAAATGACACGCGAAAACCGAGGCTTTTCCGCTTGTGTGTGCAGTGAGGCGTCGAACACCATGCACACGTTGCGCGCGAGCAGCCGCCCCCGCGGCAACACCCGGATGCTCTCATCCGTGATTTCCACCAGTCCGTCGTCCTCCATGGGCTTGAGCATTTCCAGCTCGCGGGCAAAGTAGACGCGGAAGGAGATGTCGAAATCGCGCTCAATCTCGGCCACGTCGAGCCGGAATGTGCAGATAAGGGACTGAATGACCTCGCGGCGCAGCTGATCGTCGTAGGTGAGTCGCAGACCTCGCGACACGGCGAGGTGCCCAGCGTCGATCGCCGCGTAATAGGCGGGCAGGGTCTTGTGGTTCTGGCTGTAGACGTCGTGCACCTTGCCGATGGAGGAAACGCCCAGGCCGATTAGATCGCAGTCGCCATGGGTCGTGTAGCCCTGGAAGTTCCGGTGCAGCTTGCCCTGCTCCTGGGCCTTGACGAGCTCATCCTCCGGCTTCGCAAAGTGATCCATACCGATGTGGACATATCCGGCCTGGGTCAGCGTTTCGATGGTGTTCTGCAGGATCTCGAGCTTCACTGCCGGAGACGGCAGGTCCTGCTCGTTGATGCGGCGCTGCGGCTTGAAGCGCTCCGGCAGATGCGCGTAGTTGAAGACTGAAAGCCGATCCGGCGAGAGTTTCAACACCTCCCCGAGCGTCCTCGCGAAACTCTCGGTCGTCTGCAAGGGCAATCCGTAGATGAGGTCGATGTTCAACGACTTGCCGCCTACGCGCCGGCACGCCTCGACCACCGACTGAGTCAGCTCGAACGGCTGGACGCGGTTGACTGCCCGCTGCACCTCGGGGTTGACGTCCTGCACGCCGAGACTGAACCGGTTGAACCCCAGCCGGCGCAGGTGTGCGATGATGTCGTCATCGACGGAACGCGGGTCGATCTCGATGGAGTAATCACCCTCGTCGTCATCGCGGTCATCGCGCAAATTGAAGCGGTTGCGCGTGACGTTCATCAACGTTTCCATCTCTTCCACGTTGAGGAAGGTCGGAGTCCCTCCGCCCCAATGCAGCTGGTTTACCACACGGTCCGCGTCAAACAATTCGGACTGACGCTGAATCTCGACGTAAAGTCGCGCAAGGTAATCGCCGGCCAGCGAACGATCCTTGGTGGCGATCTTGTTGCAGGCGCAGTAGAAGCAGACCTTCTCGCAGAACGGGATGTGGAAATAGAGCGAAAGCGGCCCGGGCATCAGCTCCTCGTTGCTCTCGCGCGCCGCCCGGCGGTAGTCGGCCTCGGTGAAAGCCTCGGTGAACGAGACGGCGGTGGGGTAAGACGTGTAGCGCGGCCCACTTTGGTCGTAGCGCCTGATCAAGTCGGCGTCGAACACCACTCTCTCTCGCATAGCCCGCTTCTCCGTTTCCCAGCATCAAAAGTTAATGCACGCAACCTGGCCGAGTGTTGACGTAAATCAAAAAGCCGGGCTCGCTTGTCGCAGCCACGACATTTAAGTTCTTGATGTATGTTAAGTCAAATCCAGTGGTCATTGACGAGGCCTCACCGTCAAATCCGGTGCGCCTGTGGGCCGAAAATCAGCAATCCGTCGCGACGATAAACCAACGAGCCGTGGCGAAGGGCAAACCCGCTATCCCTTCCGACCTCACCGCTGACACCGTTCCCGCGCCCTGGGTGAGCCCTCTTGGGGCCAGGGTGTCCTATGACAGCATCACAAATCCATTACAATCCCATCCGTTCCAACACTCGCGACAGGAATCCAAGCGTGATCAAGTCTCACGAACTCTTCGAGCGCGCCCAGCGCTGCATTCCTGGGGGTGTCAACTCCCCCGTTCGTGCGTTCCGGGGCGTGGGCGGCGAGCCCGTATTCATCGCCCGCGCCGAAGGGGCGTATCTCTTCGGCGCCGATGGCGAGCGCTACATCGATTACGTGGGTTCGTGGGGACCGATGGTCGCCGGCCACGCACACCCGGAGATCATCGCGGCGGTGCAGCAGGCGGCGACCTTCGGGTTGAGCTACGGCGCCCCCACTGAGCTCGAAATCCGCATGGCGGAAGCCGTGCAGCGCCTCGTGCCGTCGATGGAGATGCTGCGCATGGTCAATTCCGGTACGGAAGCGACCATGAGTGCGATCCGGCTCGCTCGCGGCTACACGGGCCGCGACAAGATCGTCAAGTTCGAAGGCTGCTACCACGGACACGGCGACTCACTGCTCGTGAAGGCCGGTTCAGGCGCACTGACACTGGGAGTGCCCAGCTCGCCTGGCGTGCCCGCGTCGCTGGCTGAACACACGCTCACACTGAACTTCAACGACATCGACTCCGTGCGGACGTGCTTCGCGGAGCTCGGCGACCAGATCGCCTGCGTGATCGTGGAGCCCGTTGCCGGCAACATGAACTGTATCCCTCCCGTGCCGGGTTTCCTTGAAGGTCTGCGGGAGATTTGCGACCGTTATGGCGCGGTGTTGATCTTCGATGAGGTCATGACCGGATTCCGCGTTGCGGCCGGTGGTGCGCAAGCGTTGTATGACGTGACGCCCGACCTCACGACGCTGGGCAAGGTCATCGGCGGCGGAATGCCAGTCGGAGCCTTCGGCGGCAAGCGCGAGATCATGGCACAGCTTGCGCCTCTCGGTCCGGTGTATCAGGCCGGCACGCTGTCAGGCAACCCGATTGCCATGAGCGCTGGACTGAAAACGCTGGAGCTCATCTCCAAGCCCGGTTTTTACGAGGAACTGGGCCGCAAGACCCAGCAACTGGTCGAGGGACTCAAGGAGCGCGCCCGGCGCGCAGGCATCCCGTTCACGGGGGTTCAGGTCGGCGGTATGTTCGGCATCTTCTTCACAAACGCCGATGCTGTCACCAGTTACCGCGAGGCTACGGCGTGCAACGTCGAGGCCTTCAAGCGCTTCTTTCACGCCATGCTTGAGCGCGGCGTGTATTTGGCTCCGTCGGCCTTCGAGGCAGGGTTCGTGTCATCGGCGCACAGCGAGGACGATCTGGCCGCCACGCTGGACGCCGCGGAGGCGGCGTTCGCTAGTCTGGCCTGAGCGGACGTCACCCGCCGTGGGATCGGTTGGTGCGGCGCCACGCGGCGCCGCGCCCCGCGGTCTTGAGGATGCCGCCTAGGTTGACCAGCTTCCAGAGGACATAGAACGGCGCGGTCAGCAAGGCGCGCCAGTCCTCCGCGTCGGCCCGCCCCACCCGCATCGCTGTGACGACGTGTAGGACGATCACCGCCATCGCGAACAGCGCATACGCAGCGACCGCCCCACGAGCCACGGCGAGCAGCGCGAGAACCAGCAGCGCATGGAATGCAAGCGGCAGCAAGAGCAGCTCGAACAGTGGCTCCACCAGGCCCATGCGGCGTTGTAGAACCACGTCTCGCAACAGTGCGGGCACTTGCTCGGCGATCATGCGGAAACGCCCGCCCTCCCAGCGTTCCCGCTGGGATTTCGCATCTTCGGCGGTGGCTGGCATGTCAGACCACACGGTCACCTCCTCGACGAATTCCACCCGCTTCCCCGCGCGAATCAGCCGGGTGTGGTACTCGAGGTCTTCAACGATGGAGAAGCTGTTGTAGGGCACGGCGCGCACGGTTTCTGCCGATAGCCCGAAACCATTGCCGAGAATGCCCACCGACAAGCCCAGGCGGTGCCTGGACAATGGGCGCAAGTAGTTGAAAGCGAGGAAGGCGATGTTCATCAGCCGAGTGCGCCGGTTCACTGTGGCGTTGCCGACGCGGTAGACGCACTGGCCAGCGGACCCACCCCCAGCAAACAGTTGGCGGAACGCTCGAAAGAAACCCGTATTCACCGTCGTGTCGGCATCGACGATCAGATAGGCGTCATAACCCTTGTCGTCGAGGTACTCAAAGGCGTAGTTGAGCGCATAGCCCTTTCCGCGCTTCACCTCATCGCGCCGCTCGAGCACCGTGCACCCCAACTCACGTGCCACCGCAGCCGTGCCGTCCACGCAGTTGTCGGCGACCACGTGCAGGTCGGCCGGATCAGGCGCAAGTTCCGCTGCGAGGAGGCTACGCACCGTAACCGGGAGCCCACGCTCCTCGTTGTGCGCGGGGATGACCACGGCGAGGCGCACTTGCATCAGCGCCGAGGGGGACTGGGTGTGCGGCTCGCGCCGCCCGCCGAGCCACGCTGGCAGCGTAAGCAACAGCAACTCGAGCGTGCCTGGCAGCGTTGCCAGCAGCAGGATAAAGGCCAATACGCTCAGCATCATGCCGTTCACTCCGAATGATGGACCGCGGCAGCGCGACGCCAAGCGCCCCTGCCCGACAAGCGCACGCAGGATAGCGAATTATTTGGCGGACGGGCGTGCTGGATGTTCAAAAGGTGACGCAAGCCGCGCGATGTAACGCCGGTAGAACGTCGGACCAGCAGGCGAGGTTTTACGGGACTGGGACGAAACTTTGCCCGACGGCGGGCGAGTGACTGCGTGAGGGGCTCGTGGGTAATCGACCGCGCGGCTGGATGCCCGCGCCGGTCGAGGCCCGGCTTAGCGACACACACGCGGCGTGCCGCCGCCGGAATGCGCGCCGGGTCAGCCCTGTTGCTGGGCGATCTCGGCGTGGACCTGCGCCATGTCCACCTCACGCACCTTGGCGATGAGATTTTCGAGCTGCGCGGCGGGCAGCATCCCCGGCTGTGCGTAGAGAATCACCTGCTCGCGGAACACCATGAGTGTGGGAATCGATCGGATCTGGAAGCTCGCGGCAATCCCCTGCTCCTCCTCAGTGTTCACCTTCGCAAAGACGATGTCTTTGTGATTTTCAGAGACCGACTCGAAAATCGGCGCGAACGCACGGCACGGACCACACCAGGGCGCCCAGAAATCCACGATGACGATGTCATTGCCAGTGATGGTGGATTCGAAATTTTGCTCGTTCAGGGAAATCGTGGCCACGTAATGTTCCTCGTGCTGGCGGGCTGACTCGGTAAGAGACGCGCGACTCTGCCACATTCGCGCGGACAAGGCCAGTGACCGGCGCCCATCTTGATCCAACGGCTACGACTTTTCTGAGGAGCTGGTCGTCTCCGTATAGCCCCGCATTCGCGGACCCCGCGCGAATTGTGGTACAAACCGAGTGAGGATCCTCACCGCGACCTGCCCTGCCTTACCGTCCGAATGACCCGGCAATCCAACTCGCGAGACCCTATCCGATGACCGCAGCCAGATCGTCCCACACCCGCAAGAAGCGCTTCGTGCTCGACACCAATGTGCTGATGCACGACCCAACGGCGTTGTTCCGGTTCGATGAACACGACATTTTCCTGCCGATGGTGGTGCTCGAGGAACTCGACAGGGCCAAGAAGGGTGTGTCCGAGGTGGCGCGTAACGTGCGTCAGGTCAGCCGCTTCATCGACGACCTCATGGCCGCGGCCACCAAACCCGAGATCGCAGACGGCATTCCGCTGTCGCGCGCGAGCAGCCTGGCCGATGCGGGTGCCAGCGGCAAGCTGTTCTTCCAGACCGAGGTGATGGCCCGCGAACTGCCCTCCTCGCTGCCGGGCTACACCGCCGACAACAGCATCCTGGCCATCACGCTCGCGCTGCAGGAGAGCATGCCTGACGCGGCGGTGACACTGGTTTCCAAGGATATCAACCTGCGCATCAAGGCTGCGGTGCTCGGCATCCACGCCGAGGACTACTACAACGACATGGTCCTCGACGACGTGGACCTGCTTTACACCGGCATGGAGGAACTCGGCGCGGACTTCTGGGAACGACACTCCCGCGAAATGGACTCGTGGCAAGAGGAAGGCCGCACTTTCTACCGGTTGAGCGGCCCGGACGTCGGCCGCTGGGTGCCGAACCTGTGCCTGCACTACGATCACAACAACCAGCCGTTTCAGGCCATGGTGCGCGAAATCGCCAATGGCACGGCGATCATCGAGATGGCGCAAGACTACCGCACGCCGCGGCATACGGTGTGGGGCGTCAACGCCCGCAACATCGAGCAGAACTTCGCGCTCAATCTCCTCATGGACCCCGAAATCGATTTCGTGACCATGCTGGGCCCGGCGGGCACCGGCAAGACACTGCTCGCCCTAGCGGCGGGGCTCGCGCAGACGCTGGAGGAAAAGCGCTTTCGCGAGATCATCATGACGCGTGTGACCGTGCCGCTCGGTGAGGACATCGGCTTCCTCCCAGGCACCGAGGAAGAAAAGATGACCCCCTGGATGGGCGCCCTGATGGACAACCTCGAGGTGCTCACCTCCACGCAGTCCGGTGGCGACTGGGGGCGCGCGGCCACCAACGACCTGATCCAGAACCGCATCAAGATCCGCTCGCTCAACTTCATGCGCGGGCGTACCTTCCTGAGCCGCTACATCATCATCGACGAGGCCCAGAACCTCACCGCCAAGCAGATGAAGACGCTGATCACCCGCGCCGGCCCCGGCACCAAGGTGATCTGCCTGGGCAACATCGCGCAGATCGACACGCCCTATCTCACCGAAACAAGTTCTGGCTTGACCTATGTGGTGGATCACTTCAAGGGCTGGGCGCACAGCGGGCACATCACGCTCCGGCGCGGTGAGCGCTCGCGGCTGGCGGACTTCGCGTCACAAAAACTTTAAGGATGCTGGTCCTGTCCGGCGCCCTCACGGGCCCGGTACGCCTTCGTCCATCCGCCCGGCGACTCGGCGGTGCGCGGACGGCCAGGCATCGAGCAGCACATGGATCAGGGTGGCGAGGGGAATCGCGAAAAACACACCCCAAATGCCCCACAAGCTGCCGAACACCAGCACCGCCGCGATGATGGCGATGGGATGCAGGTTGACGGCCTCGGAAAACAGCAGCGGAACCAGCAGGTTACCATCCAAGAACTGGATGATGCCGTGGCCGATCATCACGTAGGTGAACTCTGAGGACAGCCCCCACTGAAAGTAGGCGACGAGCAGGATCGGCACCGTCACGATGACCACGCCCACGTATGGGATGATGACGGACACCCCCGCCATCAACGACAGCAGCATGGCGTAGTTCAGCCCGAACAGGGCAAACACGAGGTAGGTGACGATCCAGACGATCACGATCTCCAGCAGCTTGCCACGCGCGTAGGACGCGATCTTCGCGTTCATCTCGCGCCATACGGCCGTGGCCAGCGCCCGATCCTCGGGCAGGTAGCCACGAAACCATGCGAAGATTCGGTCGCGGTCGAGCAGAATGAAAAAGATCAGCACGGGCACCAGCACCAGGTAGACCAGCACGGTGATGATGCTGACCACGGAGGCCAGCGAGGTGGACACGACGCGCTGCCCGAAGGCCGCCAGCTCGAAGCGGATCTGACTCATGATCGAGACGACGTCGGCCTCTGTCACCAGCCCGGGGTAGCGCTCCGGCAACTGCAACAACAACCGCTGCCCCTGCGAAACCATGTTCGGCACTTCCGCAAAGAACTGCGCGGCCTGCCGGAACAGCAACGGCACCAGCCACACGAGAATCGCCGTCACCACCCCGAGAAACAACAGGAAAACCACGGTTACCGCCAACCACCGCGGCCAGCGCAACCGTACGAGGCGCTCCACCGGGTCATCGAGCAGGTAGGAGAGGACGATCGCGGCGAGCAACGGCGCGAGCATCTTTCCGGCAAAGACCACCACCCCGAATCCGAGGAGCAACAGGATTGCGAGAAAAACGACCTGTGGATCGGAGAAGTGCCGGTCGTACCAATCGAGCAGCGCACGGATCATGCAGAGTGTTGCACCAGCAGTTCGTAGCGGCGCCGGAACACGATCTCCAGCTCGTCGATGACCTCCACGGCCGGGCGACCCTGCATCACATGCTGGGCCATGAGCGCGGAGATCTCGTTGAGCAATTCACCGCGCTCTACCATGGGGTAGGTCGCGGTCAGCCGTTTGATCGCCTTGACCACGGATTCCTCTGTGGGGCGTTCGATGGGCAGCGGCTCTGGCACGGCCTCCGGCTCGGGCGTAGGGGCCTTGGCCGCGAGAAACTCGGCAAATTCAAGCAAGGTCTGGCGCCCACCCTCATCGAGCCGCCGGAAGCACGCGAGAAGCCGGTCCTCGCCGCCGGCGGCGGTCGTTTTGCGCTTGAGGTGACTGGCACCGAGCATGTCTCACTCCAAACAGGTTCTCACAGACATCGTCGGCGTGCCCGCTGGCAGAGCTACCCCGCGGATGCCGGGCCCCTCACCCTGTCTCGGAAGCACTCTGACAATTGCCGACCAGATTAACGCACGCACGGGCCAACCGACACGAATTTTAAGCGGATGCGCGCGGCTCCACCGGATTGCCGAGGTAGTTCTGCGCGAACTTGAGCAGCTCCTCCGTCGCCCGGTGCCGGAAGATTTGGCGCTGACGCACGAAGGAAAATGGCCTCTCCAGTGGCGGATCCAGCGGCAGGCTGCATAACGTGCCGAGTCGCAGCTCCTTGCGCAAGGTCGCGTTCGAGAGAATCGAGATCCCCATGCCGGCCTCGACGGCGCCCTTGATCGCCTCCGGGCTCCCGAGCTCCAGACAGACCTCCAAGCATTCACTGCCACCGCCGTTTTGCGTGAGGTACTCCATGATGACCTCCCGCGTGCCCGACCCCTCCTCACGGCATATGAAGGGGTACCGGCACAGTTCCTCCGGCTTGACGGCCGTCTGCGAGGCCAGCGGATGATCCGGAGGTATCGCCACGACCAACTGATCTACAAAACACACCGTAACGGCAAGCTGCTTGTTGTTGACCGGGGCCTCCACGACGCCGAGGTCGATCACATTACTCTCGACCATCGACACGATACCCTCGCTGTTGGACACCTTAAGGCTCAGCGTGATATCGGGATAAGCTGCCTTGAACTTGCCGAGTAACGCCGGGAGCATGTACTCGGCGACCGTGGTGCTGGCTCCCACCGTCAGCACCCCCCCCAAGTCGCCGGTCATATCACGCATGCGGTTCTCCATTTCGTCGTACAGGGCGAAGATCCGCTCCGCGTAGTTGTAAACCAGGCGTCCCGCGTCGGTGAGCGCAACGCGCGTGTGGGTCCGGTCGAACAGGCGGGTCTTGAAGTGCTCCTCCAGCTGCCTGACCTGGAAGGTCACGGCCGGCTGCGTCATATGCAGAACCTCGGCTGCCTTCGTGAAGCTCAGCAGTCGAGCCACCGTCTGAAATACCTTCAATCGTCTGTCAGACATCGTCCGTTCAGGTCACACACACTGTATCCAAGCGTAGCAGAGTATCACGAAAGTCGGCCTAAGACCCCGCGCCTGACTGACGTCGCGTCCTCGCCGGTGCGCTGTGCAGGCGAGCGTTGGGAACTGCCGGGCAATGTGTGCGGATCGCTGGCATTACACAGTGATCGCGCTGGACCTACTGGCGGCTCTTGTCACGGTGCACCGCGCGCTTTGCGGATGTCATCGGGTGCATTACCCTGCTACCCAGCCTCTCGCGGTCCTGGCCCACGCCCGGTAAATCAATGCGCCGCATCCTGTGCGACTTTCAATCGCAGCGGCCTTTATTCGACGGGATCCGTGCTGGTGGGCGCACCCTTCGTCTGAGCATTCCCGCCCGGCGCAGGTTCGGTATTGACCTACCCGAAAACCCACCCAGGCTCTCATTTTCGCTGAACCCCACGTGCGGGATTACCCGTTTTGCTTGCCTCCATCAAAGTAATCAAACAGTGGCCTCGATAAGTTAGCGCAGACTTTACCATTTACCCAATACAAGCACGATCACGCGGGAATCGCCAACACAAGAAGACCGCCGCCAAAACGGACAGATCAAAATGCTGTTCAAATTGCGCAGCACCCAACGATCTCGAGGTCGGCGGGAAAATAAAAGAGGAACGGAACCCAATGCTCGCGACCGATATCCCGACGATACTCCTGACCCTGGCGCAGGCCCTGTTTGTCGTCGCGGCAATCATATTCGCCATTTCTGCGCTCGATGATTTATTGATTGATGTTTATTTCTACGCACGTGTACTGGTCAAGCGTTTGGCCCGCATGGGCAAGTACAAGCCCTTGTCCATCGATGACCTCACGCGCAGCGAGGAAAAGCCCTTTGCGCTGATGCTGCCAGCGTGGAAGGAGGCCGACGTCCTCTACAGCGCCGTGCGCAATCTGATCAGCACGATCGACTACAAGAATTACCAGATCTTCATCGGCACCTATCCCAACGATGCCGACACGCAACGCGAAGCTGCCCGGCTTCAGCAGGAGTTTCCGCATGTTCATCAGGTGATCACGCGGCTACCCGGACCGACCTGCAAGGCAGACTGCCTCAACCAGATCATCCAAGCGATCTTCGCCTACGAATATCGCAACAACATGCAGTTCGCCGGGGTCGTCATGCAGGACGCCGAAGACGTCGTGCACCCACTGAGTTTCCGGCTGTATAACCACCTCGTCCCGCGCTTCGACCTCGTTCAAATACCGGTCTATTCGCTCAAGCGCAAGTGGTATGAAATCACCGGCGGCCACTACATGGACGAGTTCGCCGAATTCCACAGCAAGGAAATTCTCGTGCGTGAACAATTCGCCGGGGTCGTGCCCGGTGCTGGTGTGGGCACCGTGTATTCCCGGCGCGCCATCAATTTCGCTGGTTCGCTCGGTGAGTATTTCAGCACCCACTCGCTGACCGAGGATTACGAGTTCTCATTCCGCCTGCGGGAGGCGGGACTGAAGATGATCTTTGCGCGCGTGCCGCTCAAGCGCACAACCTACGTCAAAGACCGGCACGGCAGGGAACGCAAGCGCGAGGTCACGGATTTCATCGCCACCCGCGAGTATTTCCCGAACAAATTCTGGGCCTCGGTCCGCCAGAAGACGCGCTGGACGATCGGCATTTCCTTCCAGGGCTGGCGCAGCTTTGGCTGGAAGGGCAACTGGCGCATCAAATACCTGTTCTGGCGCGACCGCAAGATGATCTTCTTCAGTCACGCCATCGCACTGGGCATCATCTCCCTGATCATCCACTTGGGCTATGCCGCCTATCAGGCCATCGATAGTGACGGTTACCAACTGGCACCGCTGCTGGAAGACGGGCACCCGCTATGGCACCTCGTTGATTTCAACGTTGCGGTCATGCTTTACCGGATCGCACAGCGTCATTTCTGGACCTGGCTCTACTACGGCTGGTCGACGCTGCCAATGGTTACCGTCCGGTACGTCTGGGGCGGGGTCATCAACTATCTGGCCATCACACGCGCCACGCGCATCTTCCTCAATCACCTGCGCACCAAGGCACCCATCGGCTGGGACAAGACCAGCCACGACTTTCCCGAGGACATGGACGCCGTGGCCTTCCGCCAGAAGCTCGGCGACATGCTCGTCGAACGCGGCTTGATCAGCGCCGCGGAACTCGAGGATGCCCTGCGGGAACAGGCCACGAGCAAGCTGCCGCTCGGTCACCTGCTGGTGTCGCGCGGCGTGCTGCCAGCCCAAACGCTGGAGGAGATCCTCGAGATACAGTCGGGCGTCCGCGTCTTCGCAAGACAGGCCGCCGCCGGACAAGCGGACCTCACCCCCATGCCGGAGACTCCTGGCGAGCCGCTCATGGGCGAACGGAGGACGGGGGTACGCAGCGTGTTCGACGAGCTGCTAATCCGTTACCTCTTGCGGACCCACCACCTCGATGCCGGCAGGCTCCGCCAGCTTTTTGCGCAGAACCGGGGCGCTGAGGACAGCCTCACGAATCTACTCGTCGAACAAGGCTTCATCAGCCGCCTCGCGCTCGACTTCCTGACTCGCACCGTCGAGGACCAGTTCAAACACCTGCACGCGTCCCACGTTCAGCAAGGAGCATGACCATGATCGACCCAAGGATGGGCAACTTCCCCCGGCTGCTCGCGCCAATCTTCGCGGCGCTGCTCGCGACGTCATCACTCATTGCAGGGGCGTCCACTGACGCAGACCAGTGGCGCGGCTACACGCAGCTTCTCAAGCAGACGACGGACTCGGGGCTCGCCAGCAGCTGGCGTGAAAAGCGGGCCTACCCCTACCTGCAGAAGGCCTATGCACTGATTGCCGAAAACCGCACCGAGGCGGCGGGCGAGGAGTTTGCAAAATACTTCGCATCCAATCGCAAGCACGCCTATTTCAACTGGGCTTATCTGCAGTTTCTGGCAAACGTATCGGACCACGCCCGGGCAGTCGAGGTGGCGAGCGCGCTCATCGAAGCCGCCCCCGCGTTCGCTCCGGCTTACTACCTGCGCGGGCTGTCGCATAAGGCACTCAAGCAACAGGACGCGGCGATTCGCGACCTCGAAAAGGCGATTTCGCTCAAGTCCCTGAGCGCCGGTCACCGTGACTACGCGCAGCGTGAACTCGTCTACCTGCAAGCCGACACGCCGCAAGAAGCCCGCGCCCTCCAGGGCATCCAGCGGCTGGAACTGACAACCGGCCTGGATGACGACTTGCTGCTCAAAAAGGCCACCTTGCTGCAAAAGTCCGGCCAAGCGGCGGATGCGGCCAGCGCGTGGCGGCAGCTCGCCGAGCAAGCGAAGGACGTGGAACTACGCAGGCACGCGATCCGCTCGCTGTACTTCCTCGCCGCGGATCTCACCGACAAGGCTCAGGCCGAAACCCTAGCCCGCGAGACCTTCACACGCTTCCGGGCGGAGCATCAGGCCTGCGACATGGCCCTGGTCGGTGCAAACACCTTCGCGAAGCTGGGTCACCACAGCCAGGCGCTCGCCGCCTTGCAGGTGACCGACCCTCAAGCAGAGGACTGCAAGTCCCGGCAGACGTTGTTGCTTCGGACGGGTGCGACCTATGCGCTCGCTGCCCGCGACCGCGCACTCGCCAAGCGCTACGTCGATCAGCTCGCGAAGACCGATGCCCCAGCGGCCGAACGGGGCGACCTGCTCGAACAGCTCGGCGACCTGCACTATCAGTCCAGGGACTACAAGCAGGCCCTGGCGAGCTACCAGGCAGCCGCGCGGCTGAAAAGCGCCTCTGCCCTGTCGCTCAAAGTAGCGGAAGCGGCCTGGCAGGTGCGCGACTACGCCGCGGTAGGAAATCAGCTCGACAGCCGCGCCAAGGACGCAGCACAACCCGACGCGACGGCCGACCAGCAATGCGTGAACCATCAGCGCGAGCAGAAATTCGCCGAGGCCCTCGCCTGCCTCGAGCAACTGGCCGCCAAACACCCGGGCAACGTCGATTACCTCAAGCGCGCTGCCTTCGTCGCGGATCGCGCCAACGACCCCTCGGCGAAACTCAAATACCTGTCGATGATCTATCAGCGTGAGCCCGACAGCCGCACCGCGCTGGACATCGGCTACCTTCTGCGTCAGCGGCACGAGCGCGCGGCCGCCGCCAAGTGGTTCAAGGAGGCCGGGAAAAGTCCGGGCAACAGCCGCGCTAACCTGGAGTACCTCTTCGAGCTGTTTGCCAGTGGCCGCTCGGAGGAGGCCGCTGCACATCTCAAGGCCGTGCGTGCACAGCTCGACCCGGAGGATCAGCTCACCGCGCTGACCCTGTTGGGGCATGCGGAATACAACGCCAAGCGCTATCCCCAGGCCGTCGAGGCCTTCGGCCGCGCCTACGAGATCTCCAAGGACCAGCGGCTGCTGCTGAACATGCTGCGGGCGCTGAACGCCGCCGGCCAGTACGACAATGCCTTGAGGCTGGTGAAGTCGGTCAAGCTCGAGACCCTGAACCGCGACGAACGCATCGAGTGGTACAAGGAGGCTGCGTTGGCCATGTTCAACACCAAGCAGATTCACAACAGCGTCTATCTGCGCAGCAAACTTGTGGAATGGGAGCCGAACCGGGACAACTGGTACAGCTATGCCATCGCACTGTCGGCGGCCAATCAGCCCAAGGCAGCCGTGCAGGCGCTCAACGAGGCCCTCCGCCTGGGCGGCGAAACGCCTGAAGCGCTGGAGACCAAGACCTACCTAGCGTCCGCCGCGGGCGCAGACGCCGAGGCGATCGCTGCCGCCGACAAGGTGCTCGCCAGCAACCCCAACAACGCACGGCTGCAGGAGGACACGGGCTACCTGAAGCTACGCAACGGCGACCGCGAGGGTGCTGCGCGCCATTTCAAGCAGGTCATCGAGCAGAAGTATGGGCAAAATGCCTCGGCCAGCGACGTGCCACACTACGTCAACCTTAGCGATCAGGTGCGTGCCATCGAGCAACCCCTGACGGTGCGCCTCTCCGACACCGGGTGCTTCAACGAGTCCGGCTGCCGGGCAGACCGCGGCCTCACCTCCGACCGCAGCGGGATGGGCTTCGGCAGCGTGGAATTGAACTACCAGCTTTCCGGCCCGGTGGCCGTCGATGGCTTCGGCCGCGTGTTCTGGAACAACGACAACGACAGCTTCACCCCCGACGGAGACTCCACCGTCGGCGCGCTGGGCCTCGGCGTGAGGCCCCTCGCCGAGCACAATCTCCGCCTGTCGCTGGAAAAGCAGTTCAAGGTTGGGGATGCCGCACGCGACAACCTGCTCGGCCGTGTGGCATGGTCAAGCACCCGCAACGCAAGCACGCGGGGCAGGCAAGGCGGCGAGCGCTGGGACGCCGCGCTATACCAGCATTTGTATGTGGAGTTTGCAAAACTGCTGCAGAACGAGAAGGACAGCCTGTTCTACGCGGAAGGCCGCCTCGGCAAGGCCTACCGGCTTACGGCGAGCACCGACGTTCTTCCCTATGGCTTTGCCCGGGCTCGGCGGATCGACAACACGGATGAACGTACTTCGGTGGAACTTGGTGTCGGCGTGGCGCTCAACTCCGATCATTTGCCGCATCCCCACTACGGCCACCGGGCCCGCTCAAACCTGTTCGTCGAGTACGGGCATGATGTCCTGGCGGATCCCATGGACGAGGACTACCGCGTGCTCACCGGTATCCACTTCTCGTACCAATAGCCCCGCTTGCGGCACGTGTCAGGTCCACGGATGAAGTACGTCACGGGTTTGGTGGTCCTGCTGGTGCTGCTCTCCGTGCTGACGGGATGCCACCGCGATGCCCGGGTGGACTGCGTGGGCCCGCTGCCCAGCGCGACCTTCCTGCAGATCTACAACATCGACCGAACACGTCCCGCGGCCGAGTGGGACGCACGCTTCGCGCGTCTGCGCGCGCTCGGGTTCTCGGAAATCATCCTGCAATGGACCCGTTACGACCAGTACGACTTCGCGACAGGCGAGCGCCCTGGGGCCACCTCGTTGGTGGAGCGCATCATCCGCGCGGCGGCACACCAGGGGCTGCGGGTCTGGATCGGCCTCCACCACGACAGCGCGTGGTGGCGCGTACCCACCCTGGATAACACCGGGTTGGCGGCCTATCTCGACCAGCGCCTGGCCACGACCCGGACTCTGGTCAGCTCACTCTGGGAGGCGCTACAGGCGATCCCCGACACGCGCGCGACCCTCGCCGGCTGGTACATCACGGATGAACTGGACGACCACACCTGGGCGAGCCCTGAGCGAACCGCACTCCTGCGCAACTATCTGCATGCGGTCACGGATGCCGTGCGCGCCGGGCCAGTCGCCGAACCAATCCTGATCTCGGCTTTCAGCAACGGCACTACCCCACCCGAGCAAATCGCCGCAGACTGGCTAGCACTCCTTGCAAGTGCCCAGGTGAACGGGCTGCTGTTTCAGGACGGCCTCGGCGCCGGCAAGCTGGACCTCAACCAGTTCGAAGCCTACGCAAGCGCCCTCGAGCATGCATTCGCCAAGAGCGGCCACACACTCCACCTCATCACTGAACTGTTCCAATCTGACCCCAAGCAGCCAGTGTTCAAGGCCGAAGCGGCAGCGCCAGAGCGCATCGCCCGCCAACTGCGGATCGCCGCCCACCTCGGCATCCCGACGGTTGCATTTTCCGCTCCCGACTATTTGCTGGAGGGCATAGGTAGCTCGACCCTGCGCGACTGGTGGGCGCGACAGCAAGCCTGCCGGTGATACGTCGCGGCATTGATGCATTCCGCCCGACTCCCCCACCACCCAGGGCGGCGAAGGGTTACACCGATTTGTGACGACCTTTTCGGCAAGGCTTTGTCGCTTGATCGACACTGGTAAAGCTGGTGTGCCCACAAGTCTCGCAGACGGAAATCGACACGCAGGCTTGCCAGTAACCGGGGTCGAAACTTCAGGGACTTATTGAATTTTACTTGAACAACGCAGGACACATCGTCCATTTACGAGCTGCAAGGAGGTCTTACGCCGTGTCAACGCCAGCCAGGAAGCTGCAGTTTGCCGTTAGCGCGATCAGGCTGATACCGCATGTTTTCATATGGAAAGCGCACGCGTCCGGGGACGATTACCTGTCCGAGGACTTAAAGCGCTGGACGGAGATCTACTTCCCTGGGGAAACACCAGGCATCAAGGCGTTCGTCAAGCTCATGACCCGCTTTCCCGAGTTCAGAAACCTGTTCTATTACCGCATGGGTGCATGGGCGAAGCTGTTCTCGATCCTATGCCCGCCAATGCCGACACTCTACATCACCACACCGAAGATCGGTCCAGGATTGTTCATCCAGCACGGCTTCGCCACCATCATCACCGCCCGCGAGATCGGTCGGCACTGCTGGATCAATCAGCAGGTGACGATCGGCTTTACCAACGACACAGACTGCCCCACGATCGGCGACAACGTCACGATTGGCGCTGGCGCAAAGGTCATCGGTGCAGTGCATGTCGGAGATAACACCAAGGTTGGCGCCAACGCCGTGGTGGTCAGGGATACGCCGCCCAACAGCACGGTGGTGGGCGTCCCGGCGCAGGTCGTCAAGCGCAACGGAAGGCGCGTGAACCTCCACCTGAAGGCGACCTGACCGGGCGGACCACGGCCCGAACGGCCCAAAGCAGGAGCGGGATTTGACCGGGCACTACGCGGTGCCGTGCCCGACCCAGGTGAAGGTCCGCAGCGTGCCGCTTCAGTTCAACAGATCGTGAACAAGACTTTCGCGGCTTGCCGGCTGCAACTCGACCTTTGCCCTGTAGTTCTCATGGTCGATGCCGACGTGGATTGCGGCGCCCGCGCGCGCATCACGGACCATCTCATCGGTGAGCTCGAAACGCAGGAAGTGCACGCTGGAGGTCTTGGTGTCGTTTTCACGGTCGAGATCTTCATCGGCGACGGCATACACCTTCTCGTGTGCCCCCACCCGCACCCACGTGCGGTCTTCGATGCCGATGAGCTTGGCGAGCTCGACGCGGCGCACCTCGGGGTCCGGAAACTCCACCATCATCGTCGCCTTCCAGTTCTTGCCGTCCGGAATCAGCGGGTTGTAGGCGTCGAGTTCCTCCTGGATGCCGTGCGGCTCGAAAATGCGCTCCACCCGCAACATCTCCTGGATCTGATACTGGACGATCAGGCGATCCTCGAAATGCAGTGTTACGTGGGGCCCAATCTGCACGATGCGGGGCTTCTTGTGCTGCATGACCGCCTTGCGAAACTCGGGGCGATGTACCGCATATTGCTCAAGGCTCATCAGGTCTTCACGAGTCAGTTTTTGCATGGTTACAGCCTCATCAGGTTTGCGAAGGCAGGCTTCAGATGCCGTACGCCTGCCGGATCAAACTCAAGGGATGTTCAGCGCCGCGCTCGTCACCCACGCCATGCGCGATCTGCGAGCCGGCCATCGGACAGTCACTGCCGTAGTGATCAGGCGGGCTGCCCTTGACCTTATTCACGATCGGCCGGCAGATCTTCATCGACAGGTCGTGAAACTCGGTCTTGACCGCGTAGGTCCCGTCGTGCCCAGAGCAGCGCTCGTAAAGCTCGACGGTCGTGTCCGGAATCAGTTGCAGTAGCTCACGGGTCTTCAGACCAATGTTCTGGACGCGCAGATGGCAGGCGGCGTGGTACCCCACCTTGCCGAGGCCCCGCTTGAAGTCCGTCTTCAACAGGCCCTCTTTGTGCCGGATCATCAAGTACTCAAACGGATCGAAGATGTGGGTGCGCACCTTGGCCACATCCGGATCGTTGGGGTACATGAGGGGGATTTCCTGCTTGTACATCAACACGCACGAGGGTACCGGCGCCACGATGTCCCAACCCTCGTCGATCATTTTTACGAGCACCGGGATGTTGGCGCGCTTGGACTTGTCCACCGCCTCGAGATCACCCAGCTCGAGCTTGGGCATGCCGCAGCACTGCTCCTTTTCAACGAGTGTGGTGGTAATGCCGTTATGCTCGAGGACGGCCACGAGGTCCTCCACGACCTCCGGCGAATTGCGGTTGCCGTAGCAGGTCGTGAATACGGCGACCTTGCCGCGGGTCCGTCCTGCGGGCACGGCTGGGGTGAACCTGCCTTCGTGCTTCGCCAGCCGCTTGCGGGCGGAATTGCTGTGGTAAGTGGGCACCACGGCGTCATGGTGGACACCAAGCGTCTTTTCCAGCTGCTTGCGGAAGGTGGCATTGCGGTTGGCGGCGTTGACCACACCGGCGATGACAGGAATGCCCGCGAGATTGCCGACGAGATCGGTGGAAGTGAGGATCTTGTCGCGGGTCTTCGTCTCGCCCTTGCGAAACTTGACGGCCTTGGCGCGCAGCATCAAGTGCGGGTAGTCGACATTCCACTCATGCGGCGGAACGTACGGACACTTGGTCATGTAGCAGAGGTCGCAGAGGTAGCACTGATCCACGACCTTCCAGTAATCGGACTTGGCCACGCCATCGACCTCCATGGTCGAAGAAGCGTCGACGAGGTCAAAGAGCGTTGGAAACGATTGGCACAGACTCACGCAACGACGACAGCCGTGGCAGATATCGAAAACCCGCTCGAGCTCGCGGAATAGCTTGGCCTCGTCGTAAAAGTCCGGATTCTTCCAGTCCAGAGGGTGTCTGGTCGGCGCCTCGAGGCTCCCTTCTCTCTTCCCTTCAGTCGGTTGTGCCATGTTGGTGATCCTGTTTCTCTATTTCTTGATCCCGTGGCGCACTGCCACAGCAATCCCACCCATAATCGCGAGAGCGCACCCGGGCAGGGTGACAGAGCTCACCCCACCCGCGCACGTAGCCTCACTCCATCGAGTCCAGGGCCTTTTGGAAACGGTTGGCGTGAGAACGCTCAGCCTTGGCCAGGGTCTCGAACCAGTCGGCGATTTCATCGAAGCCCTCTTCACGGGCAGTCTTCGCCATGCCGGGGTACATGTCGGTGTACTCGTGGGTCTCACCCGCGATGGAGGCCTTCAGGTTGTCTGCGGTTGACCCAATGGGCAAACCGGTAGCGGGATCGCCAACGGCCTCGAGGTACTCGAGATGGCCGTGGGCGTGGCCGGTTTCGCCTTCCGCAGTGGAGCGGAAAACGGCCGCGATGTCGTTGTAACCCTCCACGTCGGCCTTGGCTGCGAAATACAGGTAGCGACGATTCGCCTGAGATTCACCGGCGAATGCCTCTTTCAAGCTCTGCTCAGTCTTGCTGCCTTTCAAAGTTGCCATGATCAGTCTCCTTTTGAGTGATGTGAAACAGACGAAGGCGATAAATTTAGACGATATCTAAATTCGGTCGGTAGACTAGTAGGACAAAACCACGGTGTCAAGTCGATTATTCAGCCTGTAGGGCATCACCACCAGCGTCCGTTGCGTGCTGTGGCGCCCTCTCGCAGCGCGCTGTTGGTTACCCAAAACCTCAGGGATTTTGAGCAGTTGCAATCAGCGAGGCGTAACGGAACGGCTCCAGACCCATGGCGATTGAGGCCTGTCCTAGCAAGGATTGCAGCACACGGTCGAGGGTCTCGTCGCGCGTGATAAGGGCAGCCTTGCGAGCGGCGAGGAGCCACAGCGTCTCAGCGGAAAGCAGGACCGAGTCCGGCAGATGGGCGTTCACAACGGCACCTGGCAGCAGGTCAGCGCTGTCCTCGAGCCAGCCAACTGGCGTGCGATATGTCCGCAACGCCGTATGCAGCAAGGCGCGCGCGACCTCGGCCGCACCACGGTCGCGGTCAACGTCCGACCAGGCGAGCAAGCCGAGGGCCACGCCCGCGTAGTCACCGAGCGTGCCGGGGCCCAGACTGCGGCCTCGCTGGTCAACGGCACGCGGGAGCACCTCCCCGTTCCACAGCGACTTCAGGAAGCGCGCCAAAGTGGCCGCCGGCGATCTGAATTCCGGTGAGTGCCGCGCGCCTTCCGCCAGGGCCAGCAACGCGAGTCCATTCCATCCCGCGAGGCGCTTGTCGTCACGAGGCAGCAGGCGCGTGGCACGAGCCTGCAGGAGCTTGTCCTTGATGGCTGCCATGGCCGCGCGATGCGCCGCCTCGCTGAGATTGAGCTGCTTGCGCACGGCCTCCGCCGTAGCCCACATGATCGGCAGCGTGCCGGCCTCCCACTGCGCGGGGCGGTTCAGGCCCCACGCCAGGCTCGCCAGGCGTCGCTCCGGCGGTGAGAGCAGACGGTCGAGGTCCTCGGCACGCCACAGGTAGACGCCGCCCTCCACGCCTCGATCATCGATCGCTGAGAGGCTCGCGACCAGCGCCCCACCCTCGCCGCGCATGTCGCGGATCATAAAGCGCAAGGTTGCGAGTCCCACCGCCCGGTAGCGCGGCTCTCCGAGCACCTCGCTGGCCCGCAGGTACAGCCAGGCAAGCAAGGCGTTGTCGTAGAGCATCTTCTCGAAGTGCGGGGTGCGCCAGTCGGGGTCGGTGGTGTATCGGAAAAAACCATCGCCGATGTGGTCATATAACCCGAGGTCGGCCATGTGCTCGAGCGTCGTGCGCAGAAAGGCTGCGACTTCGGCGTCCGGCCGCCGTGCCTGGATCTCCAGCAGCGCCCAGAGTTGCGGCACCATCGGAAACTTGGTTTCCTGACCAAATCCGCCCTGCAGGCGGTCGGCCTCCTCGAGCGCGGCTTTCACGAGCGCCGGCCCGAGCGAGGCGACAGCGGGTTGACCCGTGGTCGATTCATTCGCCTGGCGCGCGCTCGCGACCCGCTCGCTCATCTCCCGTGCGGCGGTCGATAACCGCTCTCGATCCGCCCGCCAGCGCGTGCCGAGCCGGTCGAGGTATCGAGAGAACTCGTCCCGCGGCAGGTACAACACCGCACTCAACGGGTAACCCTCCGGCGTCAGGAACGCATTGAGCGGCCAGCCACCGATGCCGTTGACCGTCTGCGCGAAGTCCTGCAGTCGCTGGTCGAGCACCGGCTCCAGCTCGCGGTCGACCTTGACGGCGATGAACTGGCCGTTGAGCTGGCGGGCGATCTCTGCGTCCTGGTAGCTCTCGCGCTGCATGACGTGGCACCAGTGGCAGGCGAAGTATCCGACAGAGACGAGGATCAGCTTGCCCTCGCGCCGCGCGCGCTCGAGCACAGCCGGCTCCCACGGCTGCCAGTGGACCGGATCGCCCCCGTGCAGCGCGAGGTATGGCGAGGGGTGATCGGCGAGGCGGTTGGATGCCGCAGCAGCCACCACCCACGCTAGCAGCCACAGGGCAAGCGCCCAGCGTGCGGCGCATGCAACGCATCCCAGTCGGTCGATCATGTACCTCAAGACGCCCGCACCGCGGCGGAAATTCCGTAGCCAATGACCGCCACCGCCGTGTCGCCGGCAAACACCACGGGAACCCGGGCACGCTCCCAGGGTGGCACACCCCACACCTGGAACCAGTGTTTCAGGGTGTTGGAGTGGGCTCTGCCAAAAGGCCGGAAGCGGGTCGATCCCGGCACGCCGAAGCGGACTTCGACAACGTCCCGAGTGTCCAGCGCTGGCAGACAACGCCGCAAGGCAATCGGCTCCAGATACAGGTCGAGCGCTGGAACCACCAGCGGTGCATCCAGGCGCCAGCGGATGCACCCGGGCCGTGGGACGTCCGGCTTGTTGGGCAGTTTGTAGAGCCGTCCCCGGTAGCCCCGCAGACTCACTGCGTTGAGATCGAGCCGGGGTGAGCCGTGGCGCGAGGCTGGAAGCAACTCATCCAGGATCCGCTCGAGTTGCTCGCGCGAGGCGGTGACCGCTGGCGTGCCCGCCTTCAGCCAATGACGCAGCAGGTTGGCCTGGCGCACCCGGTCGAGACACTCGAGCGCCCGCGCGGCCAAGGCACCATCGCGATCGAGCGCGCCGGTGAGGTCATCCTCCGCTGCCTCCGTCGCAATGGCCGTCAGGTCCGCCTGATTGCGCGCGGACCGGCAAAGCGCGACCACGGCACCCGGCCAGCGCCCCGTGAGCCGCGGCAGAATTTCGTGGCGCAGGAAGTTGCGGTCGAAGCGCAGATCGGCATTCGCCGGGTCGTCCACCCACCCCACACCCGCGCGGCGCAGGTAATCGAGAAGCGCCGCGCGGCGGAACCCGAGCAAGGGCCGCAGCAGCCAGCCCGCGCCCATGGGCCTCACCGCCGGCATCGCCGCGAGCCCAGCCGCACCCGCCCCCTTGAGCAGGTTCAACAGCAGGGTCTCGGCCTGATCGTCCGCGTGATGGGCCGTGAGCAGCGCCTCACCCGGGCGCAGCATGCGTGCAAAGGCGGCGTAGCGGGCCGCGCGGGCCGCCTCCTCGATGCTGCGACCGGATTGGCGCTGAACCTCGACCCGGACTACCTCGCAGGTCACGCCGAGCGCCTCGGCGATGCGCTGGCAGTGCGCGGACCACACGGAGGCGTCAGGATGCAGGCCATGATGGACGTGCACGGCGCGCAGCGCGAGCGCCGGCCACACGTGGCGCAGTTCGGCCAGCGCGTGGAGCAGCGCGGTGGAATCCGCGCCCCCGCTGAACCCTACGCAGTAGGCGTGCGCGCGCGGCAGTCGTGACAGTTGCAGGCGCAGCGCGCCCGGGTGGAAGGCTTCGGTCGGCGTGGGGTCAGTTGGTGAAATGTCCGTAACCCATCAGGCGGTCATAGCGGCGCTTGAGCAGTTCGTCCTTGGAATAGCTCTTCAGATGGTGCAGCGCCGCATCGAGCGCCTTGGCCAGGGCCGCCCCCATGGCCTCGGGATCGCGGTGCGCGCCGCCCAGCGGCTCGGGGACGATCTCGTCGATGAGCTTGAGTTCCTTGAGCCGCTGCGAGGTGATGCCTAGGGCCTCCGCCGCCTCGGCGGCCTTGTCCGCGCTCTTCCACAGGATCGAGGCGCAGCCCTCCGGCGAGATGACCGAATACGTGCTGTACTCGAGCATCATCACGTGATCGCCCACGCCGATCGCGAGTGCACCGCCCGAGCCGCCCTCGCCCACGACCGTGCAAACGATCGGCGTGTTGAGGGTCGCCATCACAAATAGATTGCGCGCAATGGCCTCGCTCTGGCCGCGTTCCTCCGCGCCAACCCCCGGATAGGCGCCCGGCGTGTCGATAAAGGTGAAGATCGGCAGGCGAAAGCGCTCGGCAAGCTGCATCAGGCGCAGCGCCTTGCGGTAGCCCTCCGGGCGCGGCATACCGAAGTTGCGCCGGATCTTCTCCTGCGTGTCGCGGCCCTTTTGGTGGCCGATGACCATCACGGGAATCCCCTTGAAGCGCGCCACGCCCCCGACGATTGCCGGGTCGTCGGCAAACGCGCGATCACCATGCAGTTCCTGAAAATCGGTGAACAGCAGCTTGATGTAATCCAGCGTATAGGGCCGACGCGGATGCCGCGCCATCTGCGCGACCTGCCACGGCGTTAGCTTGGCAAAGATGGATTGCGTCAGCGTCTTGCACTTCTCCTCGAGCCGCCGAACCTCCTCGCTGATGTTGAGCCCGCTGTCGTCGCCCACGAAGCGAAGTTCCTTGATTTTCGCCTCCAGTTCGGCAATGGGCTGTTCGAAATCGAGAAAGTCCGGGTTCATGAGTGCCTGCGCCTGGCCGCTGCCTACGTTTTGAGGCGCGTAGTTTATACGAATAGCCGCGGGATGATTACCTGCCTCGCCCGCTGCCGTCGCCACGCATCGGGGCCTCGACCGTGACATACGCGGTCACCTCCTCCCGGTCGTGATAGAGCTGACGGCAGCGCAACGTGTAGCGCAGCCCGGCGCCGTCCAGGGCCGCGCGAACCGCTACGAGATTCTCCTGCACCATGCCGAGTCGCTTCTTCATCGGCAGTTTGAGATTGAAAATCGCCCGGCGGCAGTCCCCGCGCACGAGCCACGCTGCGACCAGCGCAGCCACCCGTTGCGGTTGCTCCACCATGTCGCACACCAACCACTCGACCGGGCGCGGCGGCCGGTAGCGAAACCCATCCTCGCGCAGGTGTTCCACCTGCCCGGTGGCCATCAGCGCGGCTGACATCGCGCCGTTGTCCACCGCGGTGACGTGCAGACCATGCCGCACGAGCTGCCACGTCCAGCCGCCCGGTGCCGCGCCCAGGTCGACGGCCGTAAGACCCGTGCGTAACCAGCGCGTGCGTTCCTCTGCCGTGAGGAACGTCTGGAACGCCTCGTCGAGCTTGAGCGTGGAACGGCTCGGGGCTTCGCGCGGCATCTTCAACCGGAGAACCCCGCCAGGCCAGGGCCACGCTTGCTCGGGATTGGTCACGCCGACGAGGGCCGTTCGCGAGTGCGGGAAAAACACGTGCAGCCGGGGTAGCCCAACCTCGCCGTCCACCAGCGTGCCGCGCGCGCGAAGCGCGCGCTCGAGATGCGGCGCGAACTGCCGGCAGAACGCCTGCACCGCCTTGCCCTCGTTGGTGTCTGGCGTCTCGAGCCAGACCGCCCCGAACGGGCCAGATGGAATGACCGCAAGCAGTGGCGCGAGACGATCACGCTCGGGCAGCGCATCGGCCGTGGCATAGAGCCAGATCCCCTGCCGGACAAAGTTCAACGCGCGCGTATCGCACCGCCCGGGCATCCGGCCTGCGGGGTGAAAGACACCATAACCGCTAGCGCTGACGGTCTTGCAGTAGCCGTGGACGCCCTGCCCGGCCATGAACGACTGGACCTCCGCCGCGCATTCCGGCTCGAACCCAGGCCGACAGAGGAACAGCAACCCAAGGGGAGGCGGACGCGCCGCGTCGACGGGCACCTCGCTGCTCAAGTCGCTCGACGCCTCAATATGGCCCGCCAGCCCAAGCGGATCAGCCTCCCTCGCCCGCATCAACCCGATTCACGCCCGGCGCCGGCAGAAGCAGTAGGTGAATTCCTGCACCTTGCCCGTGGGCGTGGTGTGCAGTTCGGTCTGGTGTTCGATCAGTTCATAGCCCGTCCCGAACTCCCCATGCAGGGCCTCGGGCGCATAGCGGCACACGTCGAGATCCGAGCACTGCAGTGGACCGTTGGGTCCAAAGGTCGAGACGATGACAAAGCCGCCAGGCCGGACAGCCCGCCAGACCTGCTCGACGTAGCGCCGACGATCCTCCTCACGGGTGAGGAAATGAAACACTGCACGGTCGTGCCAAATATCGAACCCGGATTGCGGCAACGCCACCTGCGTCACGTCGCCGACGATCCAGGCAACACCCTGCGCCCGCTCGCCCAGGCGCGCCTGGCTGATCGCAAGCGACGCCTCGGCGATGTCCAGCATCGTGAGATGCCGGTAGCCCGCAGCGAGCAGATCATCCACCAGCACCGAGGCCCCAGCGCCCACGTCGATGATGCGCGCAGTATCCGGCTCGACGCCCGTGCGCCGGATCATCGCCAGCGACACATCTGCGTGTTCCTGGAACCAGCTCACCCGATCAGTCGGTTTGGTTCGGTAGACGTTTTCCCAGTGTGCCGTGCTGTCCATCGATCACCCTCCACCCTGCCAGCCGCCCATGGCCAAAGTGTAGACCAGCCCCACCAACGCACTCGCGGCGATGACCTTCATGATATCGACCTTGAACTTCCACAGCGCCACGAAGGCCGCAATGGCCACCACAACGAGCGGCGCTTCGAATGGACCGGCAAACGGCGCTGCCTCGGTTGCCTTCGGCCAGAAGGCATGCCACGCGAAGAATACCGCGAGGTTGACGATCACGCCGACCACGGCGGCGGTGATGGCCGTGAGCGGGGCGGTGAACTTGAGATCCCCTCGAGTGGACTCCACCAGCGGCCCGCCGGCGAGGATGAACAGGAACGACGGAAGAAAGGTAAAGAACGTGGCCACTGTGGCGCCTGCGAGACCTGCGGCGACCGGGTAGGTAGCAACTCCTTCAGCTACGCCGCCCAGGTAGCCGACCCAGGTCACCACCATGATCAGCGGGCCCGGCGTCGTCTCGCCCAGGGCCAGACCATCCATCATCTGGTGACCCGTCAGCCACGCGTGCTGCTCGACCGCCCCCTGGTAAACGTAGGGGAGCACGGCATAGGCACCGCCAATGGTGAGGAATGCCGCCTTGGTGAAGAACTCCCCCATGTCGCGCAACGTCACGTTGCCACTGATCGCCAGCATCGCAGCCAGCCAGATCGCCACGAACACCGCGATTTTCAGCGTAAGCTTCGTCCACGCAAAGCGCGCGTGCGCCGGAGGCGGTGTGTCATCGTCGATCAGCGCCGGGCCGTACTGCCGGTTCGAGGCGCCATGCCCGCCGCCGCCCTTGAACTTCTCAGGCATCCACTTGCCGCCGAGCACGCCGAGCAGCCCTGCCGCCAGCACGATCCACGGAAAGCCGATCTTGAAGACGAAGATGCCGATGAAGGCCGCTGCCGCGATGGCATACAGGGCCGCATTCTTCAACACCTTGGCGCCGATGCGCCACGCGGCGAACAACACCACGGCCACGACGGCGGGCTTGATGCCGTAAAAAATGCCGACCACCCACGGCACGTCGCCCCAGGCGAGGTACACCGCGGCCAGCGTCGAAAGGAGCGCGAAGGCAGGCAGAAAAAACAGCGCGCCGGCGATCACCGCGCCGGCCACGCCGTGCATCAGCCAGGCGATGTAGATGGCGAGCTGGATCGCCTCCGGGCCCGGCAGCAACATGCAGTAGTTCAGGGCGTGCAGAAAACGGTGCTCGGAGATCCAACGGCGGCGCTCCACCAGCTCCTGATGCATCATCGCGATCTGTCCCGCGGGGCCTCCGAACGAGATGAACCCGAGTTTTAGCCAGTAGGGGAACGCTTGCGCCAGGGTCGGCGGATCAGGGCGTATGAGGTCGGTCATGGCGTGTCCTTGAAGGCAGCGTGGAAAAAGTCGAATGCCCCCCCGGCGGCCTCGAGCAACCGATCGTTGTCGTCGATCACCGCGCGCATACCGCTGAGCAGCGCCTGCAGACCCGCCGCCTCGGGTACCGGCAGCCCCCCGACGTCGAGGAAGTGGACCATGCGAGCGATATGACCCAGCGCGGGATCTGCCTCCAGGCCGAAGCTGGCCAGCAGCGTCTCGAAGGTGACCCGCTCGCCGACGTGGCTGAACTCGGCACCATCGAAATCAAAGCCGAGGGCATGCGCCGGGCAGTCCGCCGGGCTGCCTAGCCAAACAAAGCGCGCCTCAGGATCGATGAATCGACGGATCAACCAGGCCGAGGCCAGCCGATCCACCCAAGGATGCTCACGCGTGGCCCAGAGCCGCCCCACATAGTCCGCTGAGTCGCGGCGGGTGATCGCGCCCGGGCGCGCGAGCGGTTCGTCCGGCAAGAGCCGCGCGCGGAGCGCTGCCTCGAACGCATCGAGCATCGCCGCGGTTTGCGCCTGGGCGGGCCCAGGAAAGAAATCGATGGCGCGGATCGCATCGAGCGCCTTGCGCCATTTTCTGGCTAGCCGTGACAGTTCGACGGCGTCGCCCTGATCGATCTCGCCCATCCGCGAGGCGATGTCGTCAGCCAGTTGCTGGTAGTTCGCCGATCGGTCGAACAATTGGGCATAGTCCGCGCCGGTGACATCAAGCACCCAGGTCGCACCACCGGCGGCAGTGACATCCCCGGAAATGGTCGCAAAGGTCGCCCGGTGCGCCGCAGTCGAGGGCAGCAGGTAGACGCCGTCACGCAGCACAGCGGCCCCGGACGCCTTGAGCGCCCGCCACGCACGCATGCGCGCCGTGGCGTTCTCGGTGGGCAAGGACAAGACCAGTGTGATCCAATCAGTCAATTGAGCGATCTCTACAAGATTGTAGAGATCATAACACCGTTGCTGGACGTTTCCATCCGACGTGTCCAGCGGCGCACGGGTACGCATCGGTAACGCCGTTGGAGTCACACCGCATCCGGCCCGCCGCAAGACCAAATCCCCTATTCGCGAGGCACCGCCTGGTCGCCGCCGAAGGGCCCCGCGGGGGTTAGAGAGACACTGAATTATTCATGCCCTCTCACCCGCTTGCGGGCGAGAGGGTTAGGGTGATGGTGGTAACCTGTTGAATCAGCCTAACTTCTCCCTCACCCCCTGCCCCTCTCCCAGAGGAAGAGGGGATTCAATCAGTGTTTCCTCAGAACGCGATGCCAAGCCCCAAATACCCATAGGCCATGTCGAAGTCGGCATCGAGCTCGGAAGGCAGCACCGCGGTGCGGCCGCGCACGTCGACCGCGCCGCGCGCGAAGCGCCAGTCCGCCGCCCGATAGCCCACCACGAGGTAGGCGTCGCGCAGGGCCGGTACGGCGGGCGCTACGGCCTCGAGCCCAACGGTCAGTGCCAGGTCCAGCGCGTGGTAAACGCCCTCGGCCTCGAACCCGCCGCGCAGGTAGTCATTTTCGATGCGGCCCCATTGTCGGTTCAGGAGCCACTCGGCACGCACCGCAACACCGGACAAAGGTCGCCATTCGGCACTCAATGCCGGGCCGAGCTTGTAGGTCGTGATCTCGGTTTCGGTGGCATCCAACACATCGAGCAGCAGCCGTGCATCGCGGACGAGGTTGCGCGTGCGAATCACCGGAAGACTTAGGCCCGTATTCACGCCCACGGTAAGTTTTGTCTCGGGCCGTTCGACGAGCCGGTACATGAGGGCGGCATCGAGGTCGATGCCGCGCACGCGGTAGTCGGCCGGCACAGGCACGGGCGTGTAGGCAGCGATCAAGTCATCCACGCTCACGCCGAGCCCCGGGAATGCCGTCGTCAACGGGCGGCTCGCGAAGTCGGTGATCCGGTCGATGGTATCGGACTGAAACACATCGACCCGTCCGCCGATCAGCCACGGCGATCCACCGAGGGACGTGGGTGGCTGCCGCAGCGACAGCGTCTGCACATCGAGCGAGGCCCCGACACGCATGAGCCCCGCGAGACTGAACGTACTGTCGAAAGAACCCGTGCCGACACTCACCTCGACGGCCCGCCCGAGGGGAGAGGCGAGCAACAAGGCCAATAGCCAGACGATTCGCATACTCAAAAACTCCTTGTTCAAAAAGCGTTGCAGTATACCCGTGAGCGATGACGGCGCGTTTGAGAACGCCAACAACGGGGCACGGTGACTTGACGATCTTGGCGGAAAAGGTCCTGGTCTGCTTACGCGACGCAGGCGCTTGCGCGGCTCGTGGGACGCCGATTCAGGCGGGTAGCTCTTGGCGCCACAAGGAAGTGGGTGAGCTTCCCGAGAGGGGCGGACCCCCAAGGAGACACTGGTGTATTCGTTCACTCTCCCCCGCAAGCGGGAGATGGGGTTAGGGTGAGGGCGTAACCTGCTGAACTAGCGTAACTTCTCCCGCACCCCTGCCCCTCTCCCAGCGGGAGAGGGGATTCAATCAGTGTTTCCCTAACTCAAGAGAGGCTCAGGCGCAATCGACGTCAGCCGGAGACGACGCGGGTAACGACACTGTAAGGCGTCTACCGCGTGTGCGCCGCCCGGTTGAGACAACCGACGCCTGCCGCGTGAACCGTTGGGGTTCCGGATAAACGGGGCCTACCGCAGGCCCAATACGTCCTGCATGTCGTAGAGGCCTGGCGCGCGCGCGGAAAGCCACTTGGCCGCGCGCACCGCGCCCTTGGCAAAGGTAAGTCGGCTGGATGCCTTGTGGGTGATCTCGAGCCGCTCGCCATCGGCGGCAAAAAGCACCGTGTGATCGCCGACGATGTCGCCCGCCCGCACCGTGGCAAAGCCGATGGTCTCCCGGGCGCGCGCGCCGGTCACGCCCTCACGCCCGTAAACGGCGCATTGTTTGAGGTCGCGCCCCAGGGCGTTGGCGACCACCTCACCCATGCGCAGGGCCGTTCCCGACGGGGCATCGACTTTGTGCCGGTGGTGCGCCTCGATGATTTCGATATCGACCTCATCGCCGAGGACACGCGCCGCGAGATCGAGCAGCTTGAGGCTCAAGTTGACGCCGACGCTCATGTTCGGCGCGAAGACGATGGGAATGTCGGTTGCCGCGTCAGCGATCGCCTGCTTGCCAGCCGCATCGAACCCCGTGGTGCCAATGACCATCGCCCGGCCATTGGCCCTGCAAAATGCGACATGCGCGAGCGTCGCCGCGGGCTGCGTGAAGTCGATGAGGCAGTCGAACGGTGCAGCCTCGCCCAGCGCATCGACCAGCGTGATGCCGAGCTTGCCGACACCGGCAAGCTCGCCGGCATCGGCGCCGAGCAGTGTGCTGCCGGGCTGCTCCGTGGCGGCTGCGAGATGGCATTCTCCGTCCTGGTGGCAGGCCTGAATCAGTGTCCGCCCCATCCGTCCGGCGGCACCCACGATGGCGATACGAGTCATAAGCGGCCCCCGTCCGTCAGGTGAAACGCGACTTCAAGTCTTCAAAAAACCCCTTCACCCCATCCAGCCAGCCGGTCTCCTGCGGGCTGTGCTGCCGGCCACTCTTCGACAGGCTGTCGGCGAAGGCCTGCAGGATGACTTTCTGCTCTTTGTTGAGATTGACCGGAGTCTCCACGACGATCCGGCAGAGCATGTCGCCCGGGGTGCCGCCACCGACGGGGGTCACGCCCTTTCCGCGCATGCGGAACAGCTTGCCAGTTTGCGTCTCGGGCGGGATCTTGAGTTTCATCTTCCCGTTGAGGGTGGGCACCTCGAGTTCGCCACCCAGCGCCGCGGTGACGAAACTGATCGGCACCTCGCAGTAGAGATCGTTGCCGTCGCGCTCGAACAGGCGGTGGGGCTTGACGTAGATCTGCACGAACAGATCCCCCGAGGGCCCACCGTTGTAACCGGCCTCCCCCTCGCCTGCCAGACGCACACGATCGCCACTGTCCACGCCGGCCGGGATCTTGACGGCGAGCTTCTTGTAGCGCTGCACGCGCCCGTGACCGTTGCACGCAGGACAGGGATCGGGAATTACCGTGCCCGTACCGCGGCACGTCGGGCAAGTCTGCTGCACCGAGAAGAACCCCTGCTGGATACGCACCTGCCCCGCACCATGGCACGCTGGGCAGGTGATCGGCTGCGTACCCTTGCGGGCACCGCTGCCGCCACACTCGGTACAGGTCTCCAGCTTCGGGATGTTGATCTCGCGCTCGACGCCGAACACGGCCTCCTCGAGTGTGAGCTCCAAGTTGTACTGCAGGTCCGAGCCGCGATAGACGCGCTGGCGGTTGCTGCGGCCCGCGCCGAATATGTCGCCGAACACGTCGCCGAAGATGTCGCTGAATCCACCCGCGCCGCGTCCGCCAAACCCCGCACCGCCCATACCGGCCGACGGATCGACGCCCGCATGGCCAAACTGGTCGTACGCGGCGCGCTTTTGCGGATCGCTGAGGATCTCGAAGGCCTCCTTGGCCTCCTTGAAGTGCTCCTCGGCCTCCTTATCACCCGGGTTGCGGTCCGGGTGGTACTTCATCGCCATCCGGCGATAGGCCTTCTTGAGTTCAGCGTCACTCGCGTTCTTTTCGACGCCGAGTACCTGGTAATAATCGCGCTTGGACATAATCTCCGTCAGCCGTTACGCAGTCTGGCCCGGGCGTTTCGATCCACGGGCGCCGGGTGTACGGCGGTACCCGAGTTCAAGCAACCCGCCCCGCGGTGGTTGCCGAGGTCAGGACGTCGCGCCGGGTCTGCTGGATCCTAGGGACCCGCTGCGTACCCCACTTCATTGCCGTACATGACATGGCATCACCAACAGCAAAACGGCGGCTTCCCGCAGGGAAACCGCCGTAACGCCGCGACCCTTGTGAGCCGCCATATTACTTTTTGTCGTTGACTTCCTCAAACTCGGCATCGACCACGTCGTCGTGACCGGCCTTGGACGATTCGCCACGGTGACCGCCTGTGCTGGACGCACCCTGAGCGCCCTCGCCCGTCTGCGAGTAGGCGCGCTGGGCCAGCTTGCCGGCCAGTTCCGCGACCCGCTCGGTCTTGCGCTCGATGGCCTCCTTGTCGTCGCCCTTGAGGGCGTCGCGCAACTCGCTCATCGCGGTTTCGATTTCGGCCTTCTCGCCGGCGTCGATCTTCTCGCCGAGGTCACGCAGCGATTTTTCGACCGAGTGCAGCATCGAGTCGCCGGCGTTGCGGGCAGAGACCAGCTCGTGGAACTTGCGGTCTTCCTCCCGGTGCGCCTCGGCGTCCTTGACCATGCGCTCGATGTCCTCTTCCTTCAGGCCGCTCGAGGCGCGGATCGTGATCGACTGCTGCTTGCCGGTGGCCTTGTCCTTGGCGGAGACATGCAGGATGCCGTTGGCATCGATGTCGAAAGTGACCTCGATCTGCGGGATACCACGCGGCGCGAGCGGGATGTCGGACAGGTCGAAGCGGCCGAGCGACTTGTTGTCCACCGCGCGCTCACGCTCGCCTTGCAGCACGTGGACTGTCACCGCCGTCTGGTTGTCCTCGGCGGTCGAGAACACCTGCGTGGCCTTCGTCGGGATCGTGGTGTTGCGCTCGATGAGCTTGGTCATGACTCCACCCAGCGTCTCGATGCCGAGCGACAGCGGGGTGACATCGAGCAGCAGCACATCCTTGACCTGGCCGCCCAGCACGCCCGCCTGGATCGCCGCGCCCACGGCAACAGCCTCATCCGGGTTCACGTCCTTACGCGGCTCGCGCCCGAAGAAGTCCTTGACCACCTGCTGCACCTTGGGCATGCGGGTCTGGCCACCCACGAGGATGACCTCGTTGACGTCGCTCGCCGACAGGCCTGCGTCTTTGAGCGCCTTCTTGCACGGCTCGATCGTGCGCTGGATGAGATCATCGACCAGCGACTCGAGCTTGGCCCGCGAGATCTTGATGTTGAGGTGCTTCGGGCCGCTGGCGTCCGCCGTGATGTACGGCAGGTTGACGTCGGTCTGCTGGCTGGACGAGAGCTCGATCTTGGCCTTCTCAGCGGCTTCCTTCAGACGCTGCATGGCCAGCGGGTCGCCGCGCAGGTCGATGCCCTGATCCTTCTTGAACTCATCGGCCAGGTAGTCGATCAGGCGCTTGTCGAAGTCCTCACCGCCGAGGAAGGTGTCGCCGTTGGTGGACAGCACTTCGAACTGCTTTTCGCCATCGACGTCCGCGATCTCAATGATCGAGATATCGAACGTACCGCCGCCGAGATCGTATACCGCGATCTTGCGGTCCTTCTTGACGTCCTTATCGAGACCGTAGGCCAGCGCTGCCGCCGTCGGCTCGTTGATGATGCGTTTGACGTCGAGGCCCGCAATGCGGCCCGCGTCCTTGGTTGCCTGCCGCTGCGAGTCGTTGAAATAGGCAGGCACGGTGATGACTGCCTCGGTGACTGGCTCACCCAGGTAATCCTCGGCGGTCTTCTTCATCTTCATCAGCACGCGCGCGGAAATCTCCGGCGGCGCCATTTTCTTGCCTTTGACCTCGACCCACGCGTCGCCGTTGTCAGCCTTGACGATCTTGTAGGGCACCATGTCGATGTCCTTCTGCACTTCCTTGTCATCGAAGCGACGACCAATCAGGCGCTTGATCGCGAACAACGTGTTTTTCGGGTTGGTCACTGCCTGACGCTTAGCAGCCTGGCCGACCAGAACTTCACCGTCGTCGGCGTAAGCGACGATCGACGGCGTCGTGCGGCCACCCTCGCTGTTCTCGATGACTTTGGCCTGCCCGCCTTCCATGACTGCGACGCAGGAGTTGGTGGTACCGAGGTCGATGCCAATGATTTTGCCCATGCTGCTCTGGCTCCGTTAAAAACTGGTTGTGAGGAAAATTCGCTTTGCTTTGGGAATGGGGCCCATGACCCCGAAATTCAAGCGCTTTCGTTGCTGGTTTTGTTTCAGGCCGGAGCCTTGGCGACGATGACCATCGCCGGCCGTAACAGCCGGTCGTTGAGCACATAGCCCTTTTGCACCACGGTAAGCACCGTATTGGGCTCGGCCTCGGCGCTGGGCTGCATCGTCATGGCCTGATGCCATTCGGGATTGAAGCGCTCACCCAGCGGATTGACCTCTTTGACGCCGTGCCTCGCCAGGGTATCGGCGAGCATCTTGAGGGTGAGCTCCAGCCCCTCGCGAATCTTCTCCGCGCCCGACTGCGCGTCTGCCGCGGCCAACCCCAGCTCCAGGCTGTCCTTCACTGGCAGAAGATCACCCGCGAAGCGCTCGAGCGCATACTTGCGCGCGTTGTCCACGTCCCGCTCGGCGCGTTTGCGCAGGTTGTCCATCTCTGCCTGCTGGCGCACGATGCGGTCCCAGTATTCGGCGACCTTGTTTTGCACGTCCTGCAGCTCTTGCTGGAGCCTCGCGTGCTGGGCCTCGGGAGGTTGCATCTCCACCGTATCGTCGATGACCTCGGTCGCCGGCTCGGCCTCCGCTTCCACAGCGGGCAGGTTTCGATCCTCACCTTGCATGAATGACTCCGTAAAGTTTGAGAGTAAAGCCTGAACGGTTCGCGCTACATCGGGCGCGCGAGCCCCTTGTCGATCGGGGAAATATGGGTATGCCTAGCGGGAATTCAAGGCCGCGCCCAGCAGGCGAGCCGTAATGTCGACGATCGGTATGACACGGTCGTACGCCATGCGCGTGGGGCCGATAACGCCGAGCACGCCGACGATTCGGCCGTCGACGGTATAGGGCGCCGAGACCACACTGCATGCGTCGAGCACCTTGCTGCCGGATTCCTGCCCGATGAAGATCTGGACGCCCTTGGCGCTCACGCACCGATCAAGGATATGCAGGATGTCGCGACGCTGGTTGAAGGCATCGAACAGACGGCGTAGACGATCGATGTCGGAGAGCTCCGAGTACTCCATGAGGTGCAGCTGACCGGCAACCACGTAGTCCTCGCTCGTGGATTCATTCGTCACCAGCGCCTGCTCCGCGAGCGCCACCGCCGATGCCAGCAGGGCATTCATATCCTCGCGCAACTGCTTCAGCTCTTGCAGGATGCGCGCGCGCGCCTGACCGAGCTCCAGTCCGTAACAGCTCTCCGTGAGGTAGTTGGCCGCCTGTTCGAGTTCGGATTTCGAATAGTCACGATCCAGCAGCAGCACACGGTTCTGAACCTCTCCGTGATCGAGCACGATGACGGCCAGAACGCGCCGCTCGCCGATCCGGATGAACTCGATCTGCCGGATAGTCACCATGCTGGCCTTGCTCAGCGTGACCACGCCGGCCATCTGCGTGAGGTTCGACAGCAGCTGAGAAGCCGACTGCATCATGCCCTGGATGTTCTGCGCACCGCGGATGCGCGAATCGAAGTCAATGACGACCTCGGGTTGCAACGACTTTACTTGCAGGAGGCTGTCGATAAAAAGGCGGTAGCCGGCAGCGGTCGGGATACGGCCCGCGGAGGTGTGAGGGGCGGTAATCAGACCGAGCTCTTCGAGATCCGCCATGATGTTGCGGATCGTGGCGGGGCTCACATCAAGCCCCGAAACCCGCGCGAGGGTGCGTGACCCAACGGGTTCGCCCTCGGCGATGTGTGTCTCGACCAGCGCCTTGAGCAGGCGCTTGGCGCGATCCGACAGCACATTTTCGGGCACTGCGTCGGCTACAGGAGTTCGGGTCGTGTCGATGGGTTTCTTCATTGCGATTGGTTTCGAAGATTACAGCGGGCCAAGGGGGTGTCAAGGAACTGGCTCACTTTGCACGGCCTGGGAGCCATGCTAGGTTTCGCCGATCATGAGCGCGTTCTCTCGCATCGGCATCATCAGCAAGCCGCAGGATCCCCGCGCGGCAAAGGCGCTCGAACACCTGCTCGCCTTCCTCGAGCGTCGACACCTCACTATCATCGCAGATGCATCACTTGGCAACCTGCAGTGCTACGGCATCGATCACATCTACTCACGCCGCGAGCTCGCGCAGAGCGCCGATCTGGTGATCGTGGTCGGGGGCGACGGGACCCTGCTGCATGCCGCTCGCACCGTGGCCGAACACGACGTGCCGGTGCTCGGCGTCAATGTCGGCCGCCTCGGCTTTCTGGTGGACGCCTCGCCCGAGCATATCGACGGCCAGCTCGACGCGATCTTTGCCGGTGAGTTTCATGAGGAGCGCCGCGCGATGCTGCGTGGCGCCGTATTCCGCCGCGGGGTTGAGCCGGTGGCGCATACCGCGCTCAACGACGTGGTACTGCACGTCCGCGAGGTGGTGCGCATGATTGAGTTCGAAACGCGCATCGATGATAAGGTCGTCCACATGTCCCGGGCCGACGGCATCGTGGTGAGCACGCCGACCGGGTCGACGGCCTATGCGTTGTCCTGCGGCGGCCCGTTGTTGCACCCGGAGCTCGACGCGCTGGCGCTCGTACCGATCGCGCCTCACACACTGAGCAACCGGCCGATCGTGGTGACCGGCGGAAGCGTGATCGAGATCGTCCTGCAGCCCCACTCCAGCTCGAACGCGCTGGTGGCGTTCGATGGCCAGACCAGCGTGGAAATCGACCCCGGCGACCACATTGTGATTTCGAAAGCAACCAAACCGCTGCGCCTGATCCACCCGCGCGACTACGACTACTACGCCATCCTTCGGCAGAAGCTGCGCTGGAGCGAGCAACCCTGATCTCCGTTCCATGCTGACGCACATCCACATCAGCAACTTCGCGATCATCGAATCGCTCGATCTGGAGCTCACGCCCGGGCTAACCGTGATCACCGGCGAAACCGGTGCCGGCAAATCCATCATGATCGACGCCATCGGGCTCGTGCTGGGCGACCGGGCCGACGCGACGGCGGTGCGCAGCGGCCAGGACCGGGCCGAGGTCACGCTCGCGATCGACTCCCGGAGGCCCGAGGTTGCCCGCTGGCTCGCCGAGCGCGAACTCGACACCGATGGAGAGTGCCTCTTGCGGCGCAGCGTCAGCGCCGACGGGCGCTCGCGCGGCTACATCAATGGCACCCCCGTCACTTTGGCACTGCTCAAGGAACTCGGCGAGCTGTTCATCAACATCCACGGGCAGCATGACCACCAGGCCCTGCTCGCACCCGCCACGCAGCGCAGCCTGCTCGACAGCCACGCTGACCTGGGAGGCGAAGTCGAACGCCTGCGCGAGCTGCACGCACGCTGGAAGAGCGCCGAGCGCCGCTACGCCGATGTGCTCAAACACGGCGCCGAGCGGCAAGCGCGGGCGGATCTCCTGCATTTTCAGGTGGGTGAGCTCGAGGCCCTGGCGCTGCAGCCTGGTGAACTTGCCACGCTCGATGACGACCTACGCCGCCATGCCCATGGTGAGCGCCTGCGTGCCATCGCCGCGCAGTCGGCCACACTCCTATACGAGGGCGAGGATCAGTCCGCGCACCGACTGCTCGCCGGCACCCTGCACCTCCTGCGCGAGGCCTGCGAGTACGACGAGCGGTTCAGCGAGGTCAAAGACCTGATCGACGGCGCGCAGATCCAGATCGAGGAGGCGCTGGGCAGCCTGCGCCGCCTGGAGCGGCAGCTCGACACCGATCCGGCGGAGCTGCAACGCATCGAGTCACGCCTCAGCAGCATTCACGATCTGGCGCGCAAGCACCGGGTGCAGCCGGACACGTTACCGGAGCGGCTCGCAACGCTGCGCCAGGAGCTCGCCGAGCTGGAAGGTCCCGAGCACGACCTCGCCGCGCTGGATGCCCAGCGGAAGGCCGCCGCGGCAGCCTATGATGCCGTCGCGGCAGAGGTGCGGGCGCGGAGGATCGCCGCCGCCGCGGACTTGAGCGAACGCATCACGGCCTTGATGCAGGAACTCGGTATGCAAGGCGGGCGCTTCCTGGCGGTGGTCACGCCGCTGGCAGAGGGTGGGCGACGCGAATACGGCACTGAGGACGTGGAGTTTCTGGTCAGCGCCAACCCGGGTCAGCGACCGCGCGCGTTATCGAAAGTGGCCTCCGGCGGTGAACTTTCGCGCATCAGCCTCGCGATTCAGCTCGTCGCCGCGCAGACCATGCGCCTACCGACCATGATCTTCGACGAGGTGGACAGCGGCATCGGCGGCGCCGTGGCCGATGGCGTGGGCCGGTTGCTGCGACGCCTGGGCGAGTCCTGCCAAGTGTTCTGCGTGACCCACTTGCCGCAGGTTGCAGCGTACGGGCACCGTCACCTCAGGGTAAGCAAAACGAAAACCGCCGATTCGACGACGACCGCGCTCGCCGAACTCAAGACTGAAGGACGCGTGGAGGAGATCGCCCGAATGCTGGGCGGCGCGCAGATCACCCGGCAGACCCTGCAGCACGCCGAAGAAATGCTGGTTCTTGCCGGAAGGCACTCGCCTCAGTTGGCGATGCCCCTCGAGCCTTGAAGGATCTTGCCCAGGTGCGTGCGGAGCGCTCGCACAGGGGGCCGCCACGGGTTCAGTCGTCGTCGAATACCCCGTAGAGCACCAGGGCATGATCGGTGATCCTGAATCCATGTTGCGCGGCGATTTCCTTTTGGCGTTTCTCGATGACTTCATCGAAAAACTCGACCACGCGCCCTGACTTGATCGACACCATGTGATCGTGGTGCTCGCCGCGCTCGAGTTCGAACACGGCCTGCCCGCCCTCAAAGTGATGCCGGCGCACGAGCCCCGCCGCCTCGAACTGGGTTAGCACGCGGTAGACCGTGGCTAAGCCGATGTCCTCACCGTCGTCGAGCAGATGCCGGTAAATGTCCTCGGCGGTATGGTGATGTTCCTCGGCCTGCTCGAGAATCTGCAGAATCTTCATGCGAGGCAGGGTGACCTTCAGGCCGGCTTTTTTAAGGTCCTGGCTGTTCATGACGCCTCCTTCAGGCAGCAGCGCGCGTCAGTGGAACCGCGAGCGGGCCGCATTGCCTTCGGCCCATCATCGATGCCTGATTGGGTATCCGCGCGAGTTGGCTTACTATTGTCGGGATTGCGATCGGTAAATCATATACAACACTCGATGAAGAAGCTTCTCATTCTCCCACTGGCGCTCGCAAGTTTGCTATCGACAGCGGGGTGTATCTATCGCGTGCCGGTACAGCAAGGCAACGCACTGGCGCCTGCCGACGTTGAGCAGATCAAGGTTGGCATGGCGCGCAAGCAAGTTCAGTACTTACTGGGTGCGCCGATGGTGCCGCCCATGTTCAATCCGGACCGGTGGGACTACGTCTACTACCTGCGCAAGGACGGCGAAGTCACAGACCAGCGCAAACTGACGGTGTACTTCCAAAACGATCGGGTCGTGCGGGTGGAAAAATAGGCATGACTCGCGAGAGCGCTGGGGCGTGGACGCAATGAACGCGCATAAAAAAGGAGGGCTGATCAGCCCTCCCAAACCAGAAGTGTCACAATGACAATAACATCCAATCCTCGGATCTCAGCGCTCAAGTCCAAATCCCAGCGTTGAAGCTGATTATATTTATACACCTCATCTCCGGGTCGGCCTGCGAAGCGCTTCACACTTTCGCCGTCGACGCCTCAAGTCGGCGCGCCTCGTGACGAGTGCCCACTCATGCTGGCCGAATCAGGATTCCGACCGGCTTCCCGACTTCGCCCGTTGTCTGCGCACCTCCTTGGGATCGCAGATGATCGGCCGGTAAATCTCTACCCGGTCGTGGTCAACCAGCACGCGATCCAGTTTCTGCACCTGCCCGAAAATCCCTACCTTGTTTCGGGAAAGGTCGATTTCCGGATGACGCTGCAACAGCCCGCTGAGCTGTATGGCCTGCTCGATCGTTGCGCCTTCGGGCAGGTCAAGTTTGACCACGCTCTGCTCGTTGGGCAGCGCGTAGGCCACTTCGACGGTGATGGTTCTAGCTGCGGCCATAGATCTCCCGCGCCCGCGCGACGAAGGCATCGACCAGGGTGTTTACCACCGAGGTGAACACGGGGCCGATGGCCATCGCCAGGAGCTTGTTGGAAAACTCGAATTCCAGGTCGAGCGTGACCTTCGAAGCCCTGCCGTTATCCAGCGCATCGAACCGCCAGAACCCCTCGAGCCGCTTGAACGGGCCATCAACGAGGCGCAACTCGATCATCTTGTTGGGTTGAAGCCGGTTCAACGTGGTGAAGGTCTTGCGCACCGAACCTTTGGCAAGTTCGATGGACGCCTCCACTTGATCCGCGTCGCGCCGGGTCTCGCGCGCCGCTGAGCACCATGGCAAAAACTCCGGGTACGCCGGCACATCGTTAACCAAGGCGTACATCTGCGCCGGCGTGTAGGGCACGATCGCACTTCGACTGATGCTCGTCATGCGCGGATTACCCCCAGCGCGCTCAGAAACACGAGCAACACCCCCGCCGGTGCGACGAAGCGCACGAGGAAGTGCCACAGCTCGAACAGGGCGCCATCGCCGATGCGCAGCTCATCGACGGCGCTCTCACGGCGCATCGCCCAGGCGGCAAACAGCGCGATGGTCATCCCACCCAGTGGCAGCATGATGTTTGCGGTAAGGTAATCAATGAGATCAAAGAAAGTCTTATCAAACAACTTCAACTCTGACCACAGGTTGAACGAAAACACCGTGCCTAGCCCAACCGCCCAGGTCGTCACGCCGGCGATCACCGCCGCCGCGCCACGGCTGAATCCGCGGTTTTCGACCAGCCAGGCCACCGTCGGCTCGATGATGGAAATTGCCGAGGTCCAGGCCGCCAAAATCAACATGCCGAAGAACAGCGCGCCGACCAGCGTGCCGCCCGGCATGCGTCCAAAGGCGATGGGCAGAGTCTGGAACACCAGCCCGGGCCCCGCGCCGGGTTCCAGGCCATAGCCGAACACGATGGGAAAGATGGCCAACCCGGCGAGCAGCGCGATCAACGTGTCCGCCCCGGCCACCACGATGGCCGACTGGGTGATCGAAACCCGATCGGGCAGATACGAGCCGTACATCATGATCGCACCCATGCCGAGCGACAGGGTGAAAAACGCATGCCCCATCGCGACGAGCACGGCGTTTGCGGAGAGCTTGGAGAAGTCCGGGCTGAACAGGTAGCTGACGCCGCGCGCAAAGTCGCCCTCGGCCATCGCAAAGCCCACCAGCAGCAGGACGATCATCGCCAGGCCGGGCATCATGATCGTCGAGGCACGCTCGAGACCACCGCGCACGCCCCGCGCGACCACCAGCATGGTCATCACCATGAACAGCGTGTGCCAAAGCAGCAGGTTTTCCCATCGCCCGACGAATTCACGGAAGGAACCCACGATCGCCGGACCGTCACGACCGGCGAACTCGCCCGTCACGGCCTTGACGGCGTAGGCGATCGTCCAGCCGCCGATGACGCTGTAATACGAAAGAATCAGGAAGCCCGCGACGATGCCCATGGCGCCCATCCAGCGCCAGATACCGCGAGCCCCCTCCTCTTGCGCCAACGTGGCGATGGCGTTGATCGGGCTTTGCCGCCCTCGCCGTCCGAGCATGATCTCCGCGATCAGAATAGGCAGACCGATAAGCACGATGCAGGCCAGGTAGACCAGCACGAACGCCCCACCGCCGTTCTCCCCGGTGATGTAAGGGAATTTCCAGACATTGCCCAGGCCGATCGCAGAACCGGCCGCCGCGAGCACGAACGCGAGCCGTCCGGACCACTGGCCGTGCAGGGATTTACGCCGCGGTGCGGCTGCATGTGGCGCCATGGGTTGAGCGGAGTCCGATAAAAGACCTGCATTTTGGAAAAATCGTAGGGCATTCTCAACCGAACCCCCTGCCCATCGCGGGTTGACAGAGCACCCGACCGATGTGGGTCGATTCGAGTACCGAGGCCCCGCGTGCCAGCCGCGAGCCGGGATCACGAGCGACGGACCCGCCGACCGCGTGAATCGCGCGCGCTACGGGTATAATCCGCCGATGGCACAGACAACAAAACCCAAATCATCCGGCAGCATCATCCAGAACAAGCAGGCGCGATTTGAGTACTTCATCGAGGAAACCTTCGAGGCCGGCGTCGCGCTCGAGGGTTGGGAGGTGAAGAGCCTGCGCGCCGGTCGCGTTCAGCTCAAGGAAAGCTATGCCCTGCTGAAGGACGGCGAGGCCTTCCTGTTCGGCTGCCACATCTCGCCCCTCCAGTCGGCCTCCACGCACGTCCAGCCCGACCCGACCCGCACCCGTAAGCTCCTGCTGCATCGCCGGGAGATCAACCGTCTGATCGGTGCAGTGGAGCGCAAGGGTTACACCCTGGTGCCGATCGCGCTGTACTGGAAGAACGGACGCGCAAAGCTCGAACTGGGTCTGGGCAAAGGCAAAAAGCAGCACGACAAGCGCGCCACGGAGAAGGACCGCGACTGGCAGCGCCAGAAGGAGCGTCTACTGAAGCACTGACGGCGCCCGCCACAGCGCCGCGCCGCCCGAGGACTTGGCGACGATGTCCAGCAACTGCTCGTGAGCCAGCCGCTCGGCCTCGCTCGCGCGGATCACGCGCAGGGGGGCGGTGCGCACCAGTGCAACCGGTACGTGCAGGCCCGAGCCCTCGGCCTCCACTTGCGCCTCGCCCAGCCCGAGCGAGGTCTGCCCACCCGTCATCGCCAGGTACACATCGGCGAGGATGCGCGCGTCGAGCAGCGCGCCATGCAGCTCGCGGTGCGAGTTGTCCACGTCCAGGCGCTTGCACAGCGCATCGAGGCTGTTGCGCTGACCGGGGTACATGCGCCGTGCCATCTCCAGCGTGTCGACCACCGTGCAGTAGTCCTCGATCTTGCCCCAGCGTTCGCCGAGCAGGCTCAGCTCGTAGTTGAGGAAACCCACGTCGAACGCTGCGTTGTGAATGATCAACTCGGCGCCCCGTACGTAGTCGAGAAACGATTCCACGACATCGGCCATGCGCGGCTTGTCGGCGAGAAACTCGTTGCTGATGCCGTGAATCGCGAGCGCACCCTCGTCGATGACGCGGTCCGGCTGCAGGTAGTGGTGGAAGTCCTGGCCCGTGACCCGACGGTTGAGGATTTCGACACAGCCAATCTCGATGATGCGATGGCCCGCCTGCCATTCGAGGCCGGTCGTCTCTGTATCAAGCACGATCTGGCGCATTCGGGCACCTCGATGAGACAACGAAATCGTATCCAGTCCTCAGAGCGAGCCGCAGGGCGCGCAATGAGAAGGTCAGGCCTGCGCAGGCGCGCCGACTAGCTGGCGGGGTGCACAGGCGCAGTGGCTCTAACCCCAACACTCAACCCTTACCCTTGGCGGCCAGCATCTCGTCGATGGCCAGGTTGGCCAATTGGTCCACGCGCTCGTTTTCGGCGTGGCCGCTGTGCCCCCTGACCCAGCGCCAGTCGATCGCGTATTGCTGCGCCAGTTCGTCCAGGCGCATCCACAGGTCCTTGTTCTTGACGGGCTGGCGGTCGGCAGTCAGCCAGCCCTTGCGCTTCCAGCCCGCAAGCCACTGGGTGACGCCGTCGCGCACGTAGCGCGAATCCGTCGTCAACACCACCGGATAACGGGCATGCCGCAGGCTTTCCAGCGCGCGAATGGCGGCCGTGAGCTCCATGCGGTTGTTCGTGGTTTCTGCCTCGGCCCCGGAAAGCTCCTTGATGGTATCGCCGAAGCGCAGCAACGCGCCCCATCCGCCCGGGCCCGGATTGCCACGGCAGGCCCCGTCCGTGAAGATCTCAATTCTGTCCGCCACGCTTCACGCCCTGCGCGACTGGGTTGACGAGGCGCCCCGCCACGAGACGCGGCTTCATTCGCCAGCGCATCCTCAATGGCGTAACCGAAGCGACCCGCTTTTGAGCGAGGACCGCATAGCCACCGGCGAGATTTGAGGCGAACAGCCGCCCGAGCTGCTGGGTCTTTGGCCATCTGGCGAGCCAGCGTGGCATGCCGGGATTCCACATGGGCAGTAACAAGCTGCGTTCGAGCTCGAGCCCCAGCAACTCGAGCCAATCCCGTATGCGGCCCTGCGTGTAGAGCGGATAGCGATTGCCGCGCAGGCGTTGCAGGGCTGCCCACAGTGTCCAGGGGTCCAGCCCAACGATGAGCAACCGCCCCTCGGCGATCAGCACCCGCTCTGCCTCACGCAGCACCGCGCGCGGATCACCCGACAGCTCCAGCGTATGCGGAAGTATCAGCAGATCGACGGAATCGGACTCGAAAGGCATGGCCTCCGGCGCGCAGATGACCTGCCCTCGCCCGCGCCGGTCAGCGATCACCGAATGGTTGGTGCGCGCGAGCGCGAGCAAGCTGCGCCCCGGAGGAAAGTCACCGATCTGCACACCGTGATACCCAAAAGCGCCCTCCAGCCAGGGGGCAATGCCCGTTTCCACCTGCTCGGCGAATGAACGCCCGCGCGCGGACGCATACCAGCCTTCGAGCCGCTGATCGAGTGAAAAGTTCCTGTTTTTCAGAGCCCTTACCTCTGTCAGCCCGACTCTGCCACGCACTCAAGCGGCGCTCGACGGGGCGAACACACACCAGATGTTGAGGCGTCGATCGCCTACGAGGGTTTTTGAATTACGACACATGGGGTTAGACTAGCAGCGATGGCCAGCTCCGGGAAAGTCCGGTGCAAGTCAAAAGAAGCAGCGCTGATACGCTCGGCTCACCCCGCGGGGCCGAGAAAAAACATCAGAAAATTCAGACGGCTCGTGGGAATGGAACTCCCCACGCTTGCGAGGAAACACGAAAAATGCCCGGACATCATCCAGCACAGACCGCCTTGCTCGTCGCGCTTCTCGCCCTTGCCACCCTTGGCGCCACGGGTTGCGCAACCCAGACCGAACGCCTCAAGAGCGAGGCTCCCGCAGACCGCCTGCAGGCAAACCAGCCTCCTCCCAAAACCACACCGGCCAAGCCGCAATCCACACCGCCCCCCGAGCTCGCCCTGACCAACGACCCGGTCGAGGCGGACATGGCGAGGACGGCGGCCATCTCTCAGCCGCTCCCGCCGACATCACCGATGAAGGCGACCATCTGGGACCGGATTCGGGCGAAGTACACGATCAGCTTCGACCCAGATCACCCCCGCATCGCGGCTGAGCGCGAGCGCTACCTCAAGAAGCCCGGCTACCTCAAGATGGTGACGCAAAGGGCCGAACCCTTCCTGCACTTCATCCTCGAGGCGCTGGAACATGAGGACTTGCCGATCGAGCTCGCCCTGCTGCCGATCGTCGAAAGCGCCTACATCGTCGACGCCGTATCGCGCAACGGCGCGGCCGGCATCTGGCAGTTCATTCCGGCCACCGGCAAGACCTACGGGCTCGGGCGAGGCGAGATCTACGAAGGCCGCCAGGACATCATCGCCTCGACCGTCGCGGCGATGAGCTACCTCAAGAAGCTCTCCGGGATGTTCGAGGGTGACTGGCTCAACGCGCTCGCCGGCTACAACGTCGGGGAGATGAACGTCCTGCGCGCAGTGGAGGCGAACCGCCGTGCGGGCAAGCCGAGTGACTTCTGGAATCTCGACCTGCGGGAGGAAACCGCCAAATACGTGCCGCGTTTCCTCGCCGTGTTGTCCATCGTGATGATGCCGGAGTACTACGGAATCGAGCTTTGGCCAGTGGCCGACGAACCCTACCTGACTACGGTGGAAATCGAGGAAGGCGGCGTCTCCGTCTCGCGTGTAGCCGAGGCCATCGGTGCTGATCCTGCCCTGATGCGCAGACTGAACGCCGGGTTGACGCGCGATGTCACGCCTCCAAATGAGCGCTACCAGCTCGTGTTGCCGATACGCCTTGCGCAAAAGCTCGATGTGCGCGCGCTGGCCAGCCTGAAGGCCGCACCCACACCGGTGGCGGAACCCACCGTGAAGACCGTCCAGGCCGCCTCCACGCAGACCACAAAGGTCAAATCCCGTGTGCATACGGTCAAACCGGGAGAGACGCTGGCGAAGCTGAGCCGCATCTACGGCGTGCCGATCGCGTCGATCAAGACACTCAACCGGCTGACCAGCGACCAGATCAAACCCGACCAGACGCTGAATATCCCCAGCACGTGATGAACCGAACGCGGGGTCCCCGTGGTCTCAGCCCTTCGCTGGGCCCCGTCTCGCGCCCCGTCCTGACAATAGGTTCATCACACCTTGAGTGATGCGCCGGCGGGCGACGCGCCGGCTGTGCGATCCCTCACGGACAGCAAACCCGCGATGACCAAGACTGCAACCCTGGAAGCGCACGAGGGCGGCTCGTCATCGCGACGCACGGCGCACCCGAGGTGATGCTGCCCGATTGAGCGAGCGGGATAGAGCACACGAATCCGCTCAGCGCGGAATGGATGGGCTGCCATCCTGCCGCCGCCTAGCTGCTGCGCAGGACCGCCCGAGCGGTGTCCAGCGGTGCCAAACCGATCGCGTGTACGGTGCCAGCGGGTGAGCAACGAGCAACGCGGCGATCCGCCCGCGGAGCCGGTCCGTCAGCGTTTTCCTCAGCCGAACAACAAGAACAAGAGCACGGCCACCACCATGCATGTCGACGACCTGAAAACCCGACTCCGACAGCTCCCGTCCCTGGCGATGGTCAAGTCGGATACGATCGACTTCCTCGCGAAATACTCCGAACTGGTGACGGCACCGGGCGACACCGACCTCACGCCGCAGTTGCAGGATGGCAACCATTACCTCTTTCTGGTTGACGGCAGCCTTGCGATCATCGAGGGCGACCACGTTGTAACCCGGTTTGGACCCAGCGATCCGATCGCGCAGCACCACCTCGCCAAGACCCACTCCGGCCAGTACCGCCTCAAGGCGACCTCGAACATCGCCTACATTCGCATCAACAAGCGCGAATTCGACATGTCGCAGAACTGGCAACAGGGCAGCGACTATGAGGTCAAGGACCTCGCCGAGGCGGACGCGCCCGATGGCGACTGGATGGCGCGCTTGCTGAGCAAGCCCATGTTCTACAAGATCCCTTCGAACAACTTGCAGGCCATGTTTGCCCGCTTCAAGCCGATCAAGCTCGGCGCGGGCGAGGTGGTCGTTAGCCAAGGGGAACCCGGCGATCACTTTTACGTGCTGGCGAGCGGCACCTGCCAGGTCATCCGTCAGTTCTCCGCGGAACTGAGGCCCCTCATGGTCGCCGAACTCAAGCCCGGGGACTGCTTCGGCGAGGAGTCCCTGATCACCAACAGCCCGCGCAACGCAACGATCAAGATGACCTCAGCCGGGGTGATCATGCGCCTGGGCAAGCCGGACTTTCTCACCCTGCTCAACGAACCGTTGACACACTGGATCCAGTACACCGAGGCAGCCAAGCTGATCCAGGAAAGGCGGGTCGGCCTGATCGACGTGCGCCTGCCAGACGAGTACGGTCAACGTCGCATCAAGCAAAGCATCAACCTGCCGCTGCCCATGCTGCGGCTGAAAATCGGCGCGCTCGATCGCAAGCTGCCCTACATCGTCTACTGCGACGCGGGCCAGCGCAGCCGCGCAGCGGCTTTCATCCTCGAACAGTATGGCATCGACACCCATGTCCTCAAGGGCGGCCTGCAAGGCATTCCGCGCCGCAGCTAATGACCACCCACGATCAGCCCGGCCCCGATTCACGAGCGTATGTCGCGCGCGAGTTGACCGAAGTCATGCCGAAACGGACCTGCTCACCCATAATGTAACCAAGGGTTCAAGAAATCTGGGCAACGCCTTGGACACTGGCCCGGAGGGGCTGGCGGCGCGTCGCGCAAAGCACGGCACCGTCTGGCGGCACACGCGGGCGCTCGCTGAGTCCCGAGGGATCACAGCAAGGAGTGTTGGCCGTTCTTGGACACCTTGGCAAACAACAACTCCGCGACGCCTGTCGCGGCACCGACAGCAACCGGCCACTGCGGCCTAAAGGAGATTCTATGCAACTGCCGCTCCAGATCACGTTTCGTAACCTCGACAAATCCGAAGCGGTCGAGGCGAACATCAGGGAACAGGTCGCGGCACTGGAGAAACACTTCGACCAGATCACCAGCTGCCGGGTGGTCGTCGAATCGCCCCACAAGCATCATCAGCACGGCAAGCTCTACGAAGTGCGCATCGACCTGAAAGTGCCGGACGATGAAATCGTCGTCAGTCGGTCGCATCACGACAAGCAGGCGCACGAAGACGTCTACGTGGCCCTGCGCGACGCCTTCGAGGCGGCCGCGCGCCAACTCAAGGCCTACGCCCACAAGCGGCGCGGTGACGTGAAGTTGCATCCGGCACCGGAGGCCTAACGGGGCCAAGGTCCGGCGCGGGTCGCGTCGGACCGGGTGACTGCCACACACACCCTACCCGGTCGGCCCAGTGCCGCGGGGGTCAATCTGGACGTAGCCGACAGGGCACCTTAAGGTGCGAGGCGTTGCCTCCTCCGCCCTGTCGCTTCCAATGTCGACCCATCGCCACATCCTGATCCGCGGCGTCCGCCAGAACAATCTCAAGAACGTCTCCCTCGACCTGCCGCTAAACGAGCTGACCGTCATCACCGGAGTGAGCGGCTCGGGCAAGTCCTCCCTCGCCTTCGACACACTGTACGCCGAGGGCCAGCGGCGTTACGTCGAGACCTTTTCGCCGTACGCACGCCAGTTTCTCGACCGCATGGACAAACCACAGGTCGAGCGTATCGAAGGCGTACCGCCGGCGATTGCCATCGACCAGACCAACCCGGTGCGCACCTCGCGTTCCACGGTTGGCACCATGACCGAGCTCAACGACCACCTGAAGCTCCTGTTTGCCCGCGCGGCGCAGCTGTTCTGCCGGGGCTGCGGGCGGCCGGTACAGCGCGACACGCCGCAGAGCATCATTGGCGACTTGAACGATCGCTTTGCGCCGGGCACGCGCATCGCCGTGACCTTTCCCGTGTCGCTACCCGCGAGCTTCAGTCCGGCGGAAATGGAAGGCTTTTTAAACCAGCAGGGCTACACGCGCGTGCTCGCGCGCGAGGCGGGTCGATTGCACGTCGTGCAGGACCGCCTGCGCCTCGACGGTGCGCAGTCGAGCCGCCTGGTCGAAGCCCTCGAACACGCGCTCCACGCGGGTAATGGCCTGACCTCAGTCTACCGACTTGATGAGGACCTGCAGCCTGCCGAAGCGCGACGCTACTCACACCGCCTGCACTGCCCGGATTGCAACATCGACTACAGCGAGCCGGTACCGAGCCTGTTCTCGTTCAACTCCCCGCTGGGCGCTTGCGAGACCTGCCGGGGGTTCGGGCGCGTGATTGGCATCGACTATGGCCTCGTGATCCCGGATGCCGGCAAGACGCTCGCCGAAGGCGCGATCAAACCCTGGCAGACGGACAGCTACATCGAGTCGCAGGGCGACCTGATGCGCTTCGCGCGCCTGCGCGGCATCCGCACGGACGTGCCGTGGGCCGAGCTCGACGAGGCTTCGCGCCGCTGGGTCATCGACGGCGAGGGCGACTGGGACAGCGGGCGCTGGTACGGCGTGCGCCGCTTCTTCGAGTGGCTGGAGACTAAGTCCTACAAGATGCACATCCGCGTGCTGCTGTCGAAGTACCGCAGCTACGACATTTGCCCCGCCTGCGCCGGGGCGCGGCTCAAGACGGATGCCCTGCTGTGGCGCATTGGCGAGCGCGTCAGCGCTGATGCCGCGCTGGCGGGCGTGCCGCGCTTCATCCCCAGCGGTGCGCATTGGCCGCCGCAGGTGGTAAACACCTTGCCCGGCCTGTCGTTGCACGATGTGATGAGGCTGCCAATCAACCGCGCCCACGACTTCTTCGCGACACTCACCCTGCCACCGCCCCTCAACGAAGCCGTGCAGCAACTGCTCGGCGAGATCAGGACCCGGCTTCGCTACCTCGTCGATGTCGGGCTCGGCTACCTCAACCTCGATCGCCAGTCGCGCACGCTCTCCGGCGGTGAGGTCCAGCGGATCAACCTCACGACCGCGCTCGGCACCTCGCTGGTCAACACCCTGTTCGTGCTCGATGAGCCATCGATCGGCCTGCACCCGCGTGACATCGGCCGCATCCAGGCCGTGCTCGGGCGCCTGCGCGATGCCGACAACACGCTCGTCGTCGTCGAGCACGACCCCCAGCTCATGCTACAGGCCGATCGCATCCTCGATATCGGCCCCGGCGCGGGGGCGCGCGGCGGCGAGATTGTGTTCTTCGGATCGCCCCAGGCGCTGCTTGGCGACCCCCGCTCCCTGACGGCGGCCTACCTGCGCGGGGAAAGATCCGTGCTATTGCCATCGCAGCTTTCCTCGCTGGGAGCGTGGAACGACCGTCCCTCACCCATGGGCTCTGACCCGGAGGGAACAGGGAAAGCAACCCCCTTACCCCCGCCCTCTCCCCGCGAGGGAGAGGGAGAACCTCTCCTCTTTCCCACTGGGGGCAGGGGCAAGGGCGCTTCCGTCTCCTTTCCCCGTGGGAGAGGGGACGGGGGTGAGGGCTCCCTGACCATCCGCGGCGCCGCCGAGCACAACCTCAAGTCCATCGACGTCACCATCCCACTGCACCGCCTGGTGTGCGTCACTGGGGTGTCGGGTTCCGGCAAGTCGACCCTGATCCAGGACATACTCTACCCGGCGTTGTGCAAGCGCCTGGGGCGGCCCACGGAGCAGCCTGGCCTGCACGCAGGCATCGACGGCACCGAGCTGATCGACGATGTCGTCCTCGTCGACCAGTCGGCCATCGGCAAGACCACGCGCTCCAACCCGGCGAGCTACGTCGGGGCCTTCGACGCCATCCGCAAGCGTTTCGCCGCGCTGCCGGAGGCTCGCGAGCGCGGTTACAGCGCCGGCACGTTCAGCTTCAACGCCGGGAACGGCCGCTGCCCGACCTGCGGCGGCAACGGCTTCGAGCATGTCGAGATGCAGTTCCTCTCCGACGTGTACCTGCGCTGCCCCGACTGCAACGGCCGCCGCTACCGGGCCGAGGTGCTGGAGGTAAAAGTCGAGTCCGCGATGACGGGCGAACGCCTGAGCATCGCCGAGTGCCTGGACCTGACGGTGTCCGAGGCGCTGAACTTTTTCGCCGATCAGCCCGAGGTGGTCGCCGCGCTGCGCCCACTCGCCGCCGTGGGTCTCGACTACCTGCGCCTTGGCCAGCCGGTGCCGACACTCTGCGGCGGGGAGGCGCAGCGGCTCAAGCTCGCCGGTCATCTCGCGAACCGGCGCAGCGGCAAGCACACGCTGTTCCTCTTCGATGAGCCGACCAGCGGTCTGCACTTCGACGACATCGCCAAGCTGCTGGGCGCCTGCCGCGAACTGCTCGCGGAAGGGCACAGTCTCGTCGTCATCGAACACAACCTTGACGTGATCCGCGCGGCCGACTGGGTGATCGACCTCGGCCCGGAGGGCGGCGACGAAGGGGGTAATGTCGTCTTTGCCGGCACGCCGGCGGCGCTCGCGGATTGCGTGGCGAGCCACACCGGGCGAGCGCTCTGCGACTACGCCACACAGCTAGAGCGACTGCGCCAGACGGCGGATGGCGCAGCAACGGCACCCCCCACCCACACCGCGGTCACACCCGCGGACGAGGCCATCCACGTGGTCCACGCGCGCGAGCACAATCTGAAGAACATCTCGCTGCGCATCCCGCGCGACCGGTTCACCGTCATCACGGGCGTCTCGGGCTCGGGCAAGAGCACGCTCGCCTTCGACATCCTGTTTGCCGAAGGGCAGCGGCGTTACCTCGAATCGCTCAACGCCTACGCCCGCCAGTTCGTGCAGCCAGCAGCCAGGCCAGACCTCGACGCCCTGCTCGGCATTCCCCCGACCGTGGCCATCGAGCAGCGCACGAGCCGAGGTGGCCACAAGAGCACCGTCGCCACGCTGACCGAGATCTATCACTACCTGCGCCTGCTCTACGTCAGGCTGGGCACGCAGTACTGTCCCGACTGCGACATTCCGATCCAGCCGCAGAGCGAGGAGGCGATCGTCGCCGCGCTGCTGCGAGTCCACCCCGGCGAGGCGGTCACAGTGCTCGCGCCGCTGGTCAACGGCCGCAAGGGCTACTACACGGACCTCGCCCAGTGGGCCTGGTCGAAGGGCTACCAGCACCTGCGCGTGGACGGGCGGTACCTGTCCACGGAACACTGGCCACGGCTCGACCGCTACCGTGAACACACCATCGAACTGCCGGTCGGCACCGTGCAGGTCGACCCGCGTCACGAAGCCGAGCTGCGCGCTGCGGTGCGCGCAGGCCTCGACCACGGCAAAGGCGTCATCCTGGTCACGCCGGCAGGAGGCGCCGAGCCGGGCACGGTCTACTCCACGCGCCGCGCCTGCCCCGGCTGCGGGCGCAGCTTCCCGGAACTCGACCCCCGTCTGTTCTCGTTCAACAGCAAGCAGGGGTGGTGTCCGGACTGCTTCGGAACCGGCCTCGAACTGCAAGACCACGACGCGGATCAGGGCGAGGCCGAAAACCGTTGGCCCGAACCGGGCGAAATCCACGATGCCGCGACCTGCCCCACCTGCCAAGGTCAGCGCCTGCGTCCCGAGGCACTGGCGGTGCACTTTCACGGTCGCTCGATCACGGCGCTCACCGCCCTGACCGTCCGCGCGGCGGAAGCCTGGTTCAACGACCTCGCACTCGCCGGGCGCGAGGCCGAGATCGCGCGTGACGTGCTCAGCGAACTGCGCGCCCGGCTGCGCTTTCTCGATGAAGTGGGACTCGGCTACCTCAACCTCGACAGGGCGGCGCCGACCCTCTCCGGCGGCGAGGCGCAGCGCATCCGGCTCGCCGCGCAGCTTGGCTCCAGCCTGCGCGGCGTTTGCTACATCCTCGACGAGCCGACCATCGGCCTGCACGCGCGCGACAACGCGCTGCTGCTCGACACCCTGGTGCGCCTCAAGGACAAGGGCAACACCGTGGTCGTGGTCGAGCACGACGAAGCGACCATCCGGCGCGCGGAACACCTGATCGACCTCGGACCTGGCGCGGGCACGCGGGGTGGTGAGGTGGTGGCTGAAGGGACACTGGCCGACCTCATCGCAGCCCCCCGTTCCCTCACCGGACAGAGCCTCGCTCGGCCACGGCGGCCCGGCGACCACCCCGAGCGCGGCGAGCCCGGGGCGTGGCTGCGCCTGCGCGGTGCTCGGCGCCACAACCTGCAGGGGGTGGACGCGGATTTTCCCCTCGAGCGGCTGGTGTGCGTCACCGGCGTGAGCGGCAGTGGCAAGAGCACCCTGGTGCGCGACGTGCTGCTCGGCAACCTGCGCACGGCGCTGGCGCGGCAGACGCGGACACGGCGGCGCATCGGTTGGCGCGACTGCACGGGCCTCGAAGGTTGGGAGGCCATTGATCGCGTACTCGAAGTGGATCAGACCCCGATTGGCAAGACGCCCCGCTCCTGCCCAGCCACCTACATCGGCTTCTGGGACGCCATCCGCAAGCTCTTCGCCGCCACGCCCGAAGCGCGCATGCGCGGCTGGGGCACAGGCCGCTTCTCGTTCAACGTCAGTGGCGGACGCTGCGAGGCCTGCGAAGGCCAAGGCGTGAAGACGCTCGAAATGAGCTTCCTGCCCGATGTCAAAGTCCCCTGCGAGGCGTGCCGCGGCACGC
>CAYSFW010000091.1:0-36888 GCA_964430355.1 uncultured Thiotrichales bacterium | reverse complement strand
TTGGTGGAGGCGGCGGGAATCGAACCCGCGTCCGCAAGCTCTCCGCCTTTGGCTCTACATGCTTATCCACGTCTATTGATTTAACCGGCTGCTACCCGACGGGCAGGGAAGACAGACGGCGAGCTCAGTAAGTTTTAACGGGTCGGCCCTGAGCGAGCGTCACCGCGATCTCATGAGAGTCGACGCCTGATTGCGGACGCATGAGCACGGCTCCGGTCAGACGGCACCCTACTGGGTATTAAGCAGCGAGTGCGTAGTTGTCGTCGTTGGCAACTATGATTTTGTAGCGTGTTTTACGAGGTCACCACACCTCGGCATGCACCTCAGGTTTTGCAACCCACGTCGAAGCCGTGTCGCCCCCTGAAGAACCTCTAGTCTAGCGCAATGATGGGGGCGGCGTCCCCGTTTTCAATGGGTTTTCGGTATCATTCCCTTTTCGCCGTAGTCTCGGAGCGTGCATGAAGATCCTCACCGGAAGCCAAGCCCTGTCGGAGTTCCGCATTCAGCGCCTGCTGGCGCGGCTGCGTGAGGTCCATCCGGGCATCGAGTCGGTTGCGGCGTCATTTGTGTACCTGCTGGAGCTGGACTGCGCCTTGACAAGCGTGGACGAGCTGCGGTTGCGCGAGGTGCTGACGGAGTCCGGCCAGTCGGCGCAGGAGATTCCGTCCGGTGAGCTGTTTGTGATCACGCCGCGGCCGGGGACGATTTCGCCGTGGTCGAGCAAGGCGTCGGACATCCTGCACAACTGCGGTTTCGGGGATGTGCGCCGGGTGGAGCGCGGGCGGGCGGTGGTGCTGCGTATGCGGCAAGGGCAGGGGTTGCCGGAGCGCTTGCGACCGGCGGTGGAGGCGCTGCTGCATGACCGTATGACGGAGACGGTGTTCGCGAGCCTGGAGGACGCGGAGGCGTTGTTCGTCAGTCACGAGCCGGCGCCGCTGCGCGAGATGGACATCAGTGGCGACGCCGAGGCGGCGATAGCGCGTGCCAATGTCGAGCTCGGGCTTGCGCTCTCGCCCGATGAGATCAGCTACCTGGCCGAGCATTACGCCGCACTGGCGCGCAATCCGACGGATGTCGAGCTGATGATGTTCGCTCAGGCCAACTCCGAGCACTGTCGGCACAAGATCTTCAACGCGGACTGGGTCATCAATGGCAGGCCGCGCGAGCACACGCTGTTTGGCATGATCCGCAACACTTACCGGATGAGCCCGGACAACGTGCTTTCGGCCTACCGGGACAACGCCGCGGTGATGGTGGGGCATGCGGCTGTGCGCGTGCTGCACGTGGATCCGGAGTCGCGCGAGTACGGTTTCGTGGAGGAGCCCGCGCATATCCTGATGAAGGTGGAAACGCACAACCACCCGACGGCGATTTCGCCGTTTCCGGGGGCGGCGACGGGCGCTGGCGGGGAGATCCGCGACGAAGGTGCGACGGGTGTTGGCGGACGGCCCAAGGCTGGGCTGACGGGGTTTTCCGTTTCGAATCTGCGTATACCCGGATTCGAGCAGCCGTGGGAGATGGATCACGGCAAGCCCGAGCGCATCGTCTCGGCGCTGGAGATCATGCTCGAGGGGCCGATCGGTGCGGCGGCGTTCAACAACGAGTTTGGCAGGCCGTGCATCGCGGGTTACTTCCGCACCTACGAGGAAACCGTGCCGGGTCCGCTTGGCCCCGAGATCCGCGGCTACCACAAGCCGATCATGATCGCGGGCGGCCTGGGCAGCGTGCGCGAGGCGCACATCGAGAAGCGCGAGCTGCCAGTCGGCACGCCGATCGTCGTGCTTGGCGGTCCGGCGATGCTGATTGGCCTAGGTGGTGGTGCGGCCTCGTCGATGGCCTCCGGCAGCAGTACGGCAGACCTGGACTTCGCATCCGTGCAGCGCGGCAACCCGGAGATGCAGCGGCGCTGCCAGGAGGTCATCAACCACTGCATCGCCCTCGGCGAGCGCAATCCCATCCTGTCGATCCACGACGTGGGTGCGGGTGGCCTGTCGAACGCCGTGCCCGAGATCATCAACGACGCTTGCCGCGGCGGGCGCTTCGAGCTGCGCGCGATTCCCAGCGCCGAGCCCGGCATGTCGCCGATGGAGATCTGGTGCAACGAGGCGCAGGAGCGCTACGTGCTCGCGATCGCGGCGGAGGACCTGCCGCTGTTCGAGCAGTTCTGCCTGCGGGAGCGCTGCCCGTATGCGGTGATCGGCGAGACCACCGAGGAGCGCGAGCTGCTGGTCGGCGACGGGTACTTCGACAATTACCCGGTGAAGCTGCCGATGGAGGTGCTGCTCGGCAAGCCGCCGAAGATGCTGCGCGACGTGCGGCATCTCACGTTCCACAAGCCGGAGTTCGTCACGGAGGGGATCGACCTCGATGAGGCCGTCGAGCGAGTGTTGCGTATGCCGGCCGTGGCCTCGAAGGGCTTCCTGATCACCATCGGCGACCGCAGCGTGACGGGTCTCGTGGCGCGCGACCAGATGGTCGGCCCCTGGCAGGTGCCGGTGGCGGACGTGGCGGTGACACTCGCCGATTACCACGGTTACGCGGGCGAGGCGATGGCCATCGGCGAACGCGCGCCCGTCGCTCTGCTGCACGCGCCGGCCTCGGGGCGTATGGCGATCGGCGAGGCGCTGACCAATATCGCCGCCGCCGACATCGGCCCGCTGTCCCAAGTCAAGCTCTCCGCCAACTGGATGGCTGCCGCAGGCCACGCGGGCGAGGATGCTGCGTTGTATGAGACGGTGCGTGCGGTCGGCATGGAGCTTTGCCCGGCGCTCGATATCGCGATTCCGGTCGGCAAGGACTCGCTGTCGATGAAGTCGGTGTGGACGCAGGATGGCGAGTCGCGCCAGGTCACCGCGCCCTTGTCGCTGATCGTCTCGGCCTTCGCGCCTGTGCGCGATGCCCGCAAGACACTGACGCCACAACTGCGCACCGATCGGGGCGACACGGACCTGATCCTCGTCGACCTGGGCAAGGGCCGCCACCGGCTGGGAGGCTCATCCCTTGCGCAAGCCTACAAGGAGCTCGGCCACGAGGCACCGGACCTCGATGATCCCGAGGCGCTCAAGCAGTTCTTTGCGGCCATCCAGAGCCTGAATGGCAGTGGCTTGATCCTCGCCTATCACGACCGCTCGGACGGTGGGCTTTTCGCGACGCTCTGCGAAATGGCGTTCGCGGGACACACGGGTCTCGAAGTTGACCTGGGCAACGGGGATGGTCTGCTCGCGCTGCTGTTCAACGAGGAACTCGGCGCAGTGATCCAGGTGGCGCACCAGGACACCGAAGAGGTGCTTTCCGCGTTGCGCGAAGCCGGGCTGGGCCAGCACAGCCGCGTCATCGGCACGCTGCGCGATGACGATCAGATCATGATTCGGCACGGCCATCGCATCGTCTTCACCCGCGCGCGCACCGAGCTGCAGGCCATCTGGCAGGAGACGAGCTACCGCATGCAGGCCCTGCGCGACAACCCCGAGTGCGCGCTTGAGGAGTTCGAACGCGTCACGGGGGACGATTCCGGGTTGGTGCCCCACGTCACTTTCGATCTCGAGGAGGACGTAGCCGCGCCGTTCGTGCATCGGGGCGTGAGGCCCCGCGTGGCGATCCTGCGCGAGCAGGGCGTCAACGGCCAGCGGGAGATGGCGGCTGCGTTCGAGCGGGCCGGCTTCACTGCGGTCGATGTGCACATGACCGACATCATCAGCGGCCGGGAGACCCTGCGCGACTTTGCGGGCATCGTCGCCTGTGGCGGATTTTCCTATGGTGACGTCCTTGGCGCTGGAGGCGGGTGGGCGAAGTCGATCCTGCATAACCCGCGGGTGCGCGATGCCTTCCAGGCGTTCTTCCATCGCGAAGACGTGTTCGGGCTTGGCGTGTGCAACGGCTGCCAGATGCTTTCCCAGTTGCGTGATCTCATCCCGGGCGCCTCACACTGGCCGCATTTCCGTCGCAACCTTTCGGAGCAGTTCGAGGCGCGCTTGTCGCTCGTCGAAGTGCTGCCTTCGCCCTCGATCCTGCTCGCCGACATGCAGGGTTCGCGGCTGCCGATCGCGGTCGCGCACGGTGAGGGCAGGGCGGTGTTTGACGACAACTCGCCCGAGGCGGTCCTCAAGGCGGGGCTGGTCAGCCTGCAGTACGTGGACGGTCACGGTCGCGCCACCGAGCACTACCCGGAAAACCCGAACGGCTCGCCCTACGGAATCACCGGGCTCACCACCCGCGACGGTCGCTTCACCATCATGATGCCGCACCCCGAACGCGTATTCCGCACGGTGCAGAACTCCTGGCATCCGGAGGACTGGGGTGAGGAGGGGCCTTGGCTGCGGATGTTCCGCAACGCGCGGGCCTGGGTGGGCTAGCGCGAGCAGGCGGCCGGCGGCGGGTTACCCGCCGCTCAAGGCCTGAAAGATGTAGAGCGTGGCGCCGTCCGGCACGTGGTCGGACAGCGTCTTGCGGTCGATGACCACTGTGTCGTCGATGCTGAGGTTGACATGGCGGCGCAAGGCGCCCGTGTCGTCCAACACGTAATGGGCAAATCCGGGCGCGAGCCTATCGATCGCGCGCAGGATCTCGGCTACCGAGCCCGCCGGTACTTCGAGTTCCTCCCCGCGCAGCACAGGGAAGTACCGGAACAGGTGCTGGGTCATCGTCACGCGCGGCACGGCGCTCACCCGAACCGCACCGAGTAAACCGGCGGGAAGTGGTTGCCAAGGCACTGCCAGGTCTCGCCGCGGTCCTCCGAGAGATACACGTTCCCGGTCGAGCTGCCGAAGCACAGGCAGTCACCAGCCGCATCGAGACCGTGCCGCAGCACGATGTCGTAGGCGTGAGCCTGCGGCAGACCGTGCGTGAAGGTTTGATAGGATTGTCCGCCGTCGGTGGTGCGCGCCACACACAGCCCCCTGTCCAAAGCCATGCGTTCCATGTCGGAACGTGCCGGTACCACCCACGCGGTGCGGCCGTCCGCAGCGTCCACCGCTATCGGAAATCCGAAATGCACGCCGGCCTCGGGCTGGCTGACCCTGCGCCAGGTCCGCGCCCCGTCATCGCTGAAGAACACCCCGCAGTGGTTCTGTTGCCACAGCAAGTCGGGGTTGCTGGCGCAACCGGCCATGTAGTGCGGATCGTGGCCCCATTCCGATTGCGGGTCCGGCAGGTAGTCGTTGAGCAGCCCGTGGTTGCGCACCGCCCAGGTTTCGCCGCCGTCCACCGTCTCCAGTACGCCGGCGGAGGAGACGGCGACGTGGATGCGTTGCGGATTGCCTGGGTCGATCACGATGGAATGGATGCCGGGCTCGAACACACCGTAGTCGATGCTCGCGGGCGTTCCGAACCAGCGGTTTTCGCTCGTGGCATCGCCCGCGAACAGGTCGCCGCCGCGGCTCTCGTGGTTCCACAGCGGGCGATTGAGCGCCCAAGTGTCGCCACCGTCGTCGCTGACGAACAGTCCGCCCGGGATCGTGCCGGCATATAGCCTGCCGGGCTGCGAGGCCGGGCCGAAGGCGATGTGCCAGATCTTGAACACGGTCGCGTTCGCGTAAGTGGGCTCTCCGGCTGGCGCCATCGGGTCGAAATCCGGTGTGGGCAGCACCTTGACGATGTAGCGCGCCCCCGGCGGGTACTTCAACGACAGGACGTCCTCCCACGTGGCGCCGCCATCGCGGGAGCGCGACAGCTTCGGCCCCCAGTGGCCGTGGTCCAGCGAGGCCCACAGCGTGCCGTCGCGTGGGTCGCGCGCTGCGAAGTACACCGGCACGCCGGGATGCTGGATGGGGCGTGGCCGCCAGGCGCCGTCGATCCGGTCGAAAATCACGGTACCCTTGCGCGTACCGAGCAGAATCATGTTGGCCATCGAACTCACCTCAGTACGCACGCTGACGTTTTGGCACGGAACGCGGCGCAGTCGCTGCTCAGGCCCCTGTGGGTGGGGGGATGAAGGCAGGGACTCACCACGTGGAGCTGAAAGCGATCGGGGCGAGGCGCATGACACGGCGTTAACGGCGGTGCGCGCAGCGTATCCGAAGCCTTTGTATAGGCCCGGATGCTCCCGCTGTCCAGCCAGGGCAGACGGGCGGCGAGCGCCGACGCGAGGCGCGATGCCGCCCGGGGCATTGCGCGGAATGGCCGCCCGTTACTCCACTCTCTCGACGGCCTGGCCCTGATAGTAGTAGTCGTACTTGCTTAGCACGTCGTTGGTGAACTGCCAGGCATCCTTGTAGGTGAGTTTGTTGTCGTCGGGGAAGACGATGCGGATGTAGAGTTGGTCCTTGTGCTGATCCTTGAGGGCTTGCAGGCGGCGGTGGAGCTCGGTCTCCGACACGCGCACGAACTCCGCCGTCTCGCTCTCTTTGATGTCGTAGAGTGGCGAGCCGCCGACGCGCTGGTAGCGCACGGTCGCGATGAACTTGCCCTTGCTCGAGCGCGCGGGGCGGACCAGCCGGTCGTACTTGGTCTTGAGCGAGAGATACTCGTCCTCGAGCTGGCTGCGCGACTGGGTGGCGCGATCCAGGCGGGTCTGGGCCTCGCGCAACGCCGCTTCCTTTTCCACTTGGTTGGCCTCCAGCGCGCTGATCGTCGTCTTCGCCGCAGCGAGTTCGGCGCGGTGTCTGCCAAGTTCCTCCCGCGCCCCGGCCAGTTCGCCGCGCAGCGCGGAGAGTTGCTGGATCACGGCCTGGATCTCCTCGGTGCGCGCGGCGAGCTGCGCCTTGAGCCGCTCGAGCAGGGTGTTGCTCTGCGAGAGTTCGCCGAGCAGTGCCTCGAAGCGCTGCTGGAGCGCCGTCTTTTCGTCCTGGGTCTGCATCTGGCGCAGTTGGGCGATCGACAGCGCCTCCTCCAGCGCGGCGAGGCGCTCCTCGAGCGTGAGGTTCTCCGCCAGCGTGAGTTGGGCGGTCTCCTTGGCCTTGCGCTCGGCCTCCACGGTGCTGGTGAGCTCGCGGACCAGCTCCCAGTTGCGCGCGATGAGCACGCTGGAGATGAGCAGGAAGATGATGACCACCGCGGTCATGATGTCGGTGAATGAGGGCCAGAAGCTCTCCTCGCCCTCGCCCTTGAAGTGATCTACGCGGAGGTCGCCGTACCCGTCCATCACTCGGCCTTGTCAGTCAGGCGAAAGCCCTTGAGCAGGATGCGCTGCACGCGGATCAGCCCGTTGCCGAGTTCCTGCATGTGCCGGTCGTGATCCTGCATCGCGCGTTGGATCGCCTGTTCGCGTGCCTGCTGTTCGGTCTGCGCGTGCTGCAGCTGCTTGACCACCTTGTGCAGCGATTCCACCAGCGCGGCCGTCTCCTGCGTGAGTGAATCGGCCTTCATGCGGAAGCGCGGCACCAGGTACTCGTGGGTGATTTCCTCGACGGCGCTGATAACGCGCGTCTGGATGTGGTTCAAGCGCAGGTAGAAATAACCGTAGACGACGTAGCAGGCGATGGCGGTCATGGTCGTCGACAGTGCGGTGGACATGCCGTGTACGATGAGGTTGATGCCCTCTACGTTGCCGCCCGTGTTCTGCAGCAGGTTGGTGGTGCCGAACAGCGCGATGGAGAGCGACACGACCGTACCGAATACACCCATCAAAATCAGGATGTTGTTGATGAACTTGGGAAATGCCGTGCGGGTGCTCTCCCGGGCGACCTGGATTTGCGCGAGCGCGGCTGGGTTGGGCGTAACGCCCTGTTTGAAACTCATCATCATCGCGATGTAGCGGCGTGCGATGAGCGAGTCGGGGTCGATTTCGGTGCGCTCGGTGTCGCGGTGCTGGTGGTCGAGAAAGTCAGCGATGGCCCGTTCCTCGCCGCGGTAATGCCAGAGCAGGCCGACGATGCGCATTAGCCCGGCCACAAACAGCGACAGGATCAGGCCGTTGAGGAACAGGCCCTTGGTCGTCACCCGATCGCCGAAATAAAGCATCTGGACGGGTTCACGCAGCAGCCAGATCACCGCCGCCAGCGCGAGTAGCACGACGACGAGCGTGATCAACGCGTTACGGCTCTGGGTCGGCGTGAAGTGCACTCGCGGGGAGGCAGACATCGGCGTGCGTATCCGGGAAAATCGTGGGGAATCGTTGGATTGTAACGCTGTCCGGCGTCGAATGAGCCTGACGGGATGGCAGGATCACCGCAGCGAGTGCATCCGCGCGGCGCCCTGCGCCGTATTCCGTCGTCAAGCCCCGAACGAAATCGAGACGCCCATGCTCATCAAGCGTATTCCAGCCTACACGATCTGTTCGTCGGAAATCACCCCCGAGCACGTCTACCGAGACCGCCGCCGGTTCATGTCGGGTGCGTTGGCGCTCGGTGCGGGCACGCTGCTGGGCGGCGCGCTCACCGAACCGGCTCCGGCCGCGGTGGCCGCGGATTTCGGCAAGCTTGCCAAGAGCCGCTTTTCGACCAACGAAAAACCCACACCGCTTCACGACGCCACGACGTACAACAACTTCTACGAGCTCGGCACCGACAAATCCGACCCCGCCCGCTACGCGAGCGAGTTGGTCACCGACCCCTGGAGCGTGACCGTCGAGGGCCACTGCGAGAAGCCCGGCACTTACACGCTGGAGGACGTGCTCAAGGGGCGCGCGCTGGAGGAACGCGTCTATCGCCTGCGTTGCGTCGAGGGCTGGTCGATGGTCATCCCTTGGGTCGGGTTCCCGCTCGCCGATCTGATCAAACGCTTCCAGCCGACTGCGCAGGCAAAGTACGTTGCATTCCAGACCCTGCATGACCCCAAGCGCCTGCACGGCCAGCGGCGCCCCGTGCTGGACTGGCCCTACGTCGAGGGGCTACGCATGGACGAAGCCATGCACCCGCTGACGCTGCTCGCGGTGGGGATGTACGGCAAGGCGCTGCCGAACCAGAACGGCGCACCGCTGCGGCTGGTCGTGCCGTGGAAGTACGGCTTCAAGAGCATCAAATCGATCGTGCGCATCGCCTTCGTTGAGAAGGAACCCCCGACCAGCTGGAATCTGGCGGCGCCGAACGAGTACGGGTTCTACTCCAACGTCAACCCGGAGGTAGACCACCCGCGTTGGAGCCAGAAACGCGAGCGGCGCATCGGTGAGTTCCTCAAGCGCGAGACGCTGCCGTTCAACGGCTATGCCGACGAGGTTGCCTCCCTGTACGCGGGCATGGACCTGCGCAAGTTTTTCTGACGCCGATGCGATCCGTCGACGACCACACGCTGCGCTGGCGCATCAAGCCGGCGCTGTTCCTTGCCTGTTTGTTGCCGCTCGCCTACTACTTGTGGGGCGTTGCCGCCGATCAGCTGGGCGCCAACCCGATCGAGGCGCTCACGCGGGGCCTGGGCGACTGGGCGCTGCGCCTGTTGCTTGCGACGCTGGCCATTTCACCGCTGCGCTGGCTGAGCGGGTGGAGCTGGCTGGTACGCTTGCGCCGGATGATCGGGCTGTTTGCGTTCTTCTACGCATCGCTTCACTGGCTGTCCTACCTGTGGCTGGATCAGTTCTTCGACTGGGCGGAGATCTGGGGCGATGTCGTCAAGCGTCCGTTCATCACGGCGGGCATGCTCGCCTTCCTCTTGCTCGTGCCCCTCGCGCTCACATCCACTGACGCCTGGGTTCGGCGACTCAAGCGCAACTGGGCGCGCTTGCACCGCCTCGTCTACCTCGCTGCTCCGCTCGTCGTGCTGCACTTCTTCTGGATGAAGTCGTCGAAGGCCGACGTTACGGAGCCGTTGCTCTACGCGGCCATCCTGGGTGGCTTGTTGGCTGCACGGGTCTTCCACGCCGGGCTGCGGCGTCATCGAGCGAAAGCCAGCCTGGCGGCGACTCGCCTATAATGCCGAGTCATTGTGCTACGCGCTGCGGGGGGAGCGGGGATGAGGAAGCTGGCGGTCTTTATCGGTCTGGTTTTGGGGAGCTCTTGGCTTGCGGGCTGCGGCCCGGTCTACCAGACGGTCTATAACTACGAACCCCCGCGCGACGAGATCGGGATGCGCTGCGTGCGCCAGTGCGAGGACACGATGCGCGAATGCCTGCAAAAGGAGGAGCTCAAGGACGAAAACTGCCGCAAGGAGTATCACATCGCCGACCTCGAGTACCAACGTTGCCGCGAGCTGGCGCGGCAGCGCGGGGAGAAGCCCGAGCGCTGTTACCGCCGCGGGGTCTATTGCAGCTCGGGCGACCGCGAGCGCTGCGAGTCGCAGTACCGGCTGTGTTACGAAAACTGCGGCGGCGTGATCCGCAGCAAGCAGGTCTGCTCGATGTTCTGCGATTGACGGAGGCCAACATGCCCATGGGTTACTCGGCGTGAAGCCAGTATCGGTCGATCCCCGCGCGGTGGATGCAAAGCTTGCCGCGCTCGAGCAGGCGCTGAAGGACGCCCGCCTGTGGGCCGCCGTGGCGCCACCGTCGCGGGCCTTTGCGAGCACCCTGCCGTTCTGCTACGACACGATGTTCGTGAGTGACTGGCTGCAGTGGGTCTTCATCCCGCGGATGCGGGACTTGCTGGCTGCGGGCGCCGCCTTGCCGGAGCGCTGCGGCGTTGCCCCCTACGCCGAGGAAGCCTTCACCCAGCGGCCCGGCCTGCGACCGCTGGAAATCCTTGCCGTACTGCGGGAGCTGGACGGACTCATCTCGGGCGAGCGGGGCTAAGGAAACGCTGATTAACTGGCTGCGCGGGCGGATTGCTGCGTTGCGCGGTGCTCGCCTCTCGCGCATCCGCTTGATAGGTCTCGTCGCTGCGCACCGGGTGCGTTGCGGACTTCCTCCCTGGAGTCCGCCCTGCGGGCCAGCTGGCCGCTGTCCAAATCCGCTCGCGGCGGATTCGTGCGCTCGCCCTCGCTCGCGCATGTACTCAGCATTTCCCCAAGCCACCGGATGCACGCCGCGGGTCGCCGGTGAATCCGAAGCGCGCCGCGATCCGGCGGTCAATCGTCGGATTCATCGGTAAAGACCCTTTCGGTGGTCGCGTCCGCCCAGTCGTTGACGAACTGACGCGCCACGCGCCCGCTGCGCGAACCCCGGTAGAGCGCAAACTGGAGCGCCGCGCGGCGCAGTTGCTGGTGATCCTTGGTCGTGAAATGCCCGCGGTTGACCCAGTGGGCCACGATCTCCAGGAACTGCTCCTGCCGGAAGGGGTGGAAAGGCAGCCACAGGCCAAAACGTTCGGAGAGCGAGATCTTCTCCTCCACGGCTTCGCCGTGGTGCAACTCACCATCGATCAGCCGCGAGTCCTGATTATCGCGGTGAAGCTCCGGCATGAGGTGGCGGCGGTTGGAGGTGGCATAGATCAGCGCGTTGCGTGGTGTCGTCGCCACCGATCCGTCGAGCATGGCCTTGAGCGAGGTGTAGCTCGATTCGCTCGCGTCGAAGGACAGGTCATCGACGAACAGCACAAAGCGCTCTGGCCTTTGGTACAGGGGCTCGACGATCTCCGGCAGGTACATCAGGTCGTTCTTCTCCACCTCGATCAGGCGTAGGCCGTCAACCGCGTAGCGGTTGAGCAATGCCTTCACGAGTGAGGATTTTCCAGTCCCGCGTGCGCCCCAGAGCAGGGCGTGATTGGCGGGCAACCCTTGGAGGAATTTCTCCGTGTTGCGCACGAGCTGGGCCTTCTGCGATTCGATGTGCAGCAGGTCTTCCAGCATGACCAGGTTGGGATGGTAGATGGGCTGGAAGCGGCCAGGCCGACGCCACCGGTAGGCGATAGCATCCCAGACCTCGGGCTGCTGGGGCACGTCGAGCCGTTGTTCGATGTGGCGAACGGCCTTTTTGAGCAGAAAAATGAGCTGGTCCAGCCGGTCTTCGATCATGGGGCTACCGCCCCCGGAAGATCGACCCGAGTATCCCTCTCAGAATTTGCTGTCCGACACTGCTGGCGATCTGCCGTCCCACGTTGGTGCCCACGGAGCGTACCACGCTCTTCAATAATGCCTCGCCCACGCTCTGGCGGTTGCTTCCGCGTGAGGCCACGCGTGTCTCCTGCCGCGCGCGCTTTTCCTCCGCCTCAGCGGCCTCGGCTGCCTGTGCCTCGCGTATCGCTGCCTCGGCCCGGGCGGTGAGGATTTCGTAAGCCGATTCACGGTCGACGGCCTTGTCGTAGCGCGTGCCGATCGGGCTGAAGCGGATCAGTTCGGCGCGCTCCTCGGCACTGACGGGGCCGATGCGCGAGGCAGGTGGGCGGATCAGGGTGCGCTGCACGATGCTTGGCGTGCCCTTGCCCTCCAGGACGGAAACCAGCGCCTCGCCCACGCCCATTTCCATGATGACGGTAGCGGTGTTGAGCTTTGGGTTGACGCGGAAGGTCTCGGCGGCGGTGCGCACCGCCTTTTGGTCACGGGGCGTGAAGGCGCGCAGGGCGTGCTGCACGCGGTTGCCGAGCTGGGCGAGGACCTCGTCCGGCACGTCCAGCGGATTCTGGGTGACGAAGTACACGCCCACGCCCTTGGAACGGATCAGACGCACGACCTGTTCCACCTTGTCGATCAGCGCCTTGGGCGCATCATCGAAGAGCAGGTGTGCCTCGTCGAAGAAGAACACGAGCTTCGGCTTGTCGAGATCGCCTGCCTCCGGCAGGTTCTCGAAGAGCTCCGAGAGCAGCCACAGCAGAAACGTGGCATACAGCCGCGGCGCGTTCATGAGCTTGTCGGCTGCCAGGATGTTGATCTGCCCGTAGCCCGTGCGGTCCACGCGCATGAAGTCCTCGAGTTCCAGGGCCGGTTCGCCGAAGAACTTGTCGGCGCCTTGCTGCTCGAGCACCAGCAGCCGACGCTGGATGGCACCGATGGAGGCGGGGCTCACGTTGCCGTAGGCGGTGGTGAACTTGTCGGCATTCTCGCCGACAAACTGGACGATCGAGCGCAGGTCCTTCAGATCAAGCAGCAGTAGGTTCTGGTCGTCGGCGTAGCGGAAGGCGATGTTGAGCACCCCTTCCTGCGTCTCGTTGAGTTCCATCAGCCGTGAGAGCAGCAGCGGTCCCATCTCCGAGACGGTCGCGCGCACCGGGTGCCCCATTTCGCCGAACACATCCCAGAGCACGACCGGGAAGCCCTCGTTGCGGTAGTCCTCGATGCCGATCTTCTCCAGTCGTTCCTGCACCTTGGCGTTGAGCGTGCCGGGGCGGCTGATGCCGGTGAGGTCCCCCTTGATGTCGGCCATGAACACGGGCACGCCGAGCGCCGAGAAGCCCTCGGCGAGCACTTGCAGGGTCACGGTCTTGCCCGTTCCGGTTGCACCGGCGATCAGACCGTGCCGGTTCGCGTAGCGGGGATTGAGGTAGACCTTGTCTTCGCCGAGGCCGATGAGGATGCCGTTGGGGTCCATGGGGTGGTGGATGAAAGCTGCTGCCGATGGTTCTCACCGTAGCCGGTAAACATTGATTGCGCAAGCATTTCCGCCTGCCGGCCGGTGAGTTGTGACAGTCGTTGACCCCGCCCGGAGGACGATCCCGGCCGAGTGCTCCAACCCGGACTAAACCCTCGCGAGGGCGGCGGCCAATCGGGCGGACACGCCGCCCGGTGGTTTCAGCCGTCGATCCGCCGATATTTCAGGCGGCGGGGCTGGTCTGCGTCCGTGCCGAGGCGGCGGTGGCGGTCGGCCTCGTACTCGGTGAAGTTGCCCTCGTAGAATACCACGTTGCCATCGTCCTCGAAGGCGAGGATGTGTGTGGCGATACGGTCGAGGAACCAGCGGTCGTGCGAGATGACCACCGCGGAGCCGGGGAAGTCGAGCAGGGCCTCCTCCAGCGCGCGCAGGGTCTCCACGTCGAGGTCGTTGGTTGGCTCGTCGAGCAGCAACAGGTTACCGCCGGCCTTGAGGAGCTTGGCGAGATGCAGGCGGTTGCGCTCGCCGCCGGAGAGGTCGCCGACGCGCTTCTGCTGGTCGGCACCCTTGAAGTTGAAGCGGCCGAGGTACGATCGCGAGGGGGTCTGGAAATTGCCGACGGTGATGATGTCCAGCCCGTCGCTGACCTCTTCCCAGACGGTCTTCTTCGGGTCGAGCGCGTCGCGGCTCTGATCGACGTAGGCCACCTGAACCGAGGGCCCGATGCGGAACTCGCCACTGTCCGGCTTCTCCTGGCCAACGATCATACGGAAGAGCGTCGACTTGCCCGCGCCGTTGGGGCCAATCACGCCGATGATGCCGCCGCGCGGTACGCTGAAACTCAAGTTCTCGTACAGCACGCGGTTGCCGTAGCGCTTTGTGATGTTGTTGGCTTCTAGCACCAGGTCGCCGAGGCGTGGTCCGGGGGGAATGTAGATTTCGTTGGTTTCGGAGCGCTTCTGGTAGTCGCTCGACGCGAGTTCCTCGAACCGTTTGATTCGGGCCTTGCTCTTGGCCTGGCGGCCCTTGGGGTTCTGGCGAACCCACTCGAGTTCCTGCTGCATCGCCTTGAGGCGCCCCGCTTCCTGCTTCTGCTCGGTTTCCAGGCGCTTCTCTTTCTGTTCGAGCCAGGAACTGTAGTTGCCCTGCCAGGGGATGCCGTGGCCACGGTCGAGTTCGAGGATCCAGCCGGCGACGTTATCGAGGAAATAACGGTCGTGGGTGACGGCGACCACGGTGCCCGGGAATTCCTGCAGAAAGCGCTCGAGCCATGCGACGGACTCGGCGTCGAGGTGGTTGGTCGGCTCGTCGAGGATGAGCATGTCGGGGGCGGAGAGCAGCAGGCGGCAAAGCGCCACGCGACGCCGCTCGCCGCCAGAGAGTTTGGTCACGTCCGCGTCCCATGGCGGCAGACGCAGGGCGTCGGCGGCCACTTCGAGCTTGCGGTCGAGATTGTGGCCATCGGAGGCCTGAATGATGTTTTCCAGCTCGGCCTGCCGGGCGGCCAGCGCGTCGAAGTCCGCGTCGGGCTCGGCGTAGGCCGCGTAGACGGCCTCCAGCTCCTCCAGCGCGCGCTTGACTTCGCCGAGCGCCTCCTCGACGTTGCCGCGCACGTCCTTCGTGGGGTCGAGCTGTGGCTCCTGCGGCAGGTAGCCGATGCGGATGCCCGGCTGGGGTCGGGCCTCGCCGATGATGTCCTTGTCCACGCCCGCCATGATGCGCAGGAGCGTGGACTTGCCCGCACCGTTGTAGCCGAGCACGCCGATCTTGGCGCCCGGGAAGAAGTTGAGGTAGATGTCCTTGAGAATCTGTTTCTTGGGCGGCACGATCTTGCCGACCCCGTTCATGGTGAAGATGTACTGGGCCATAAGTCCTGGAACGGATGCGAAATCGGGAAGGCTGAAAAGGTCGTCCATTATACGGCCTCCGTCACGAAACGCCTCGCACAGCGCAGCGTGTGTGTTGGGTGCCTGTCGGGCATCCCCAAGTGACCGCCGCGCAAGGTGGCGGGCGTTGCTATATCACCTTGGCCGGGTGTTGCTGAGCACAGGGGGGGAGGCCGAGGCCACGGCGCGTGAGCGCCCCGCAGTGGAGGGTGGGCACCCGCTGGACGTTCCGCCCGGCAGCACGGCGGGCCGCGGCCGCCGGGTGGATGGGAGGCGGCCGCCCGCGTGGCGGGTCGCGAGAGAACCGCACACCGCCCGCGAATCACTACCCGCTTAGATCAACCGGGTCCGCGGCGTTTCAGGTCGAGATCACGCGCGGTATCTCCCGCGCAATCGCGATCCAGTCACGCACCATGTCCACATTCGGTTCGATCTTGGCGCGGTGCTCGCGGGCATTGAGGTCTCGCATCCGCGCGGTCAGCGGGTGGGCGCTCTGGCTGGCGAGGTCCTGGATCGAGGCAACGCCGGTGGCCTCGAGCAGCTCGGCGAACGGCCCCATCACGCCGGGTACGCGCATCAGGTCCGCCATGCTGACCCACCGGCGCACGGTGGTCTCGTCGACACCGACCGCCTCGGCGATCTTGCGCCGACCCTCGGCGGTGGCGCCCTGCGCGAGCAGCGCCTGGCTGGTCGTGATGTGCATCGCACGCAGGCGCTTGCCATAGCCCTTGCCAACGCCCGCGATTTCTTCGACGTCGTAATCCTCGATCTGGGTAGGCGGCTTGTCATGCCCTTCCGCCGCGCTGGCCGTTGCGCTCACGGGTGACTGTTCCGCCGAGGCGAGGGGTTCGGCCGGCTCCGCCGGTGCCGGGGCCTGTGGTTGCGGGGCGCTGGGTGAGGTTTCGGGTGCGCGGGTGGTGGGTTGCCTGTCAGGCTTGGCGGCGGTTTGCGGGCGCTTGGCTGCGCCGGGTTGTTGGGCGAGCAGCAGGATTTGCGCGCGCAGGTCCTGGGTCTCGTACTCGAGGCGCTGCACCTGGTCGCGCAGGCTGTCGCGTTCCTGCTGGACGGTCGCCAGGCGCGCGGTGCACTCGTCACGGGTGCGGCTGACCGGCTTGAGCCGCGCGCCACACAGCAGGCTGCGCAGCCACCAGCCGATGGCGAAGCCGAGCAGCGCAGCAATCAGCAGGCATATGACGATTTGGGAGACGAGATAAAGCACGGCTTAACCCCTTTCGATGTTGAACTCGATGCGCCGGTTGCGGGCCTGGCCCGCGGGGGTGCGGTTATCGGCAACCGGCTTCTCGGCGCCGTAGCCACGCGCGACGAGGCGGGCGCCCGGCACACCCTTGGCGATCAGGTAGGCACGCACGGCATTGGCCCGCGCCTCGCTCAAGGTTCTGTTGCGCGCGGCATCGCCACGGTTGTCGGTGTGGCCGGCGATCTCGATGCGCATGTCCTCGCATGATTTGACGAGTTCGGCGAGCTTGTCGAGCAGGGCGTGGCTCTCGGGTTTGATCTCTGCCTTGCCCTTGTCGAACTGGATGCCCTGGACCCTCAGCAAATCGTTGAAGCGCTGCTGGCAGCTGGCGATCGCGGCCTCGTCGGCGGTCGTCACGTAGCCTTGAGCTGGTGCGTCGCTGACCGCCTCTGCCTTGAATTCGAGCGTGAAGTCGCGCGGGACGGCCATGCTGGTGAGCGCCTCGATCCGCTCCGCGTCGGCCTTGTCGCGGACCTTGCCGTCTATCTGAATCGTGGTGTCGGCGATCTTGCCGGAGGCCTCGACGAAGCTGGGGAGGGCCTTGATGACCGTCTCCTGCAGTGCGGTGGTGAAGCGCAGGGGGGCGTCGGGCCGGACTCGCAGGCGATCTATGACCTGATTTTCGCCGAAGCGCGCCCGCGCGATGTTCATGATGGCCTGCCGGTCGGCCTCGGAGGGGATGGCGCCCTCGAGCGTGAGGATGTCGGCGCGGTAGTTGAATCGCAGCACGTAGGGCTCAGAGCTCTCTGGCGGCGTGGTCACGACGGCCGGCGCCGGGCGGACGATCAGGATGAGGTTCTCGACGTGACCCACGCCATCCACGGCGGCGACCGCCTCGCCGGCACGCCGGCACGCGGCAGCGTCGGCGGCGCTGCCGATCAGGGTGACGGTGCGCCCGGACACACGGGCCTCGGCTGCGTCGAAGCCTGCCGCGAGCAGGGCGGCGCTCGCGCGGGTCTGAATGTCCTCCTGGATCTGTCGCGCATGGCGTTGCACGCAGAACACCGCGAGCAACGTCAGCCCGATCAGCCCGAGCACGATGGGCAGCGCACGGGAGCGCATCGATGGCTTCCTCCAAGTTAGGGAGAGAGGTGGCGAAGGCAGTCTACCAGCAGTGCCGGCTTCGAGTCGCGAGCCGGACCGTCGCGTTGCTGCCCGGCGCGCTGTCAGCCACAACGAGCAGCGGGCGCTGCCGCACGCGCCTGGGCCTATGGAGCGTCGAAGGTGGCCGGAAGTTCATTTTGGCTCGCATGAGATAGGCACAACATCCTGTGTAGAGTGTTTCGCGGGTACCACAACAGCGTATAAACTGGCAGCTTCAGTAATCCACTTCAGCGAACACGACGGGTCACAGGCATGTTTTCATGGCAGATGCGCATCGAAGGGTACGATGATCAACTGGCAGAGGCCATTCAGAACGAAACGCAGCGCCAGGAGGAGCATATCGAGCTGATTGCCTCGGAGAACTACGCCAGCCCCCGCGTGCTCGAGGCGCAGGGCTCGGTGCTCACCAACAAGTACGCCGAAGGGTATCCCGGCAAGCGCTACTACGGTGGCTGCGAGTTCGTGGACGTCGCCGAGGAGCTGGCCATCAACCGCGCCAAGCTGCTGTTCGGTGCCGAGTATGCCAACGTGCAGCCGCACTCCGGCTCGCAGGCCAATGCGGCGGTGTACATGGCGCTGTTGAATCCGGGCGACACCGTACTCGGTATGAGTCTGGCGCACGGAGGGCACCTCACGCACGGCGCCAAGGTCAACTTTTCCGGCAAGATCTACAACGCCGTTCAGTACGGTGTGACGAGCGAGGGTTTCATCGACTACGACGAGGTCGAACGGCTGGCGCTCGAGCACAAGCCCAAGATGATCGTCGCCGGTTTCTCGGCATACTCCCGTGTGATTGACTGGGGTCGCTTCCGCGAGATCGCGGACAAGGTCGGTGCCTACTTGCTGGTGGACATGGCGCATGTGGCCGGCCTGGTCGCTGCTGGCGTCTACCCGAGCCCGGTGGACATCGCCGACGTGACGACCTCCACCACACACAAGACCCTGCGCGGACCGCGCGGCGGCCTCATCCTCGCCAGGGCCAACCCGGACATCGAGAAGAAGCTCAATTCGCTGGTGTTCCCGGGCACGCAGGGTGGTCCCCTGATGCATGTGATCGCAGCCAAGGCGGTGGCCTTCAAGGAGGCGCTGGAACCTGCCTTCGTGCTCTACCAGCAGCAGGTCGTCGAGAACGCCCGCACGATGGCGGCGGTGCTCATCGAACGCGGGTACAAAATCGTCTCCGGCGGCACCGACAATCACCTGATGCTGGTGGACCTGATCGCCAAGGGGCTCACCGGCAAGGCGGCCGATGCAGCGCTCGGGCGTGCCAACATCACGGTGAACAAGAACGCCGTGCCCAACGATCCGCAGTCGCCGTTCGTCACCAGCGGCATCCGCATCGGCACGCCTGCGGTCACCACACGCGGCTTTGGGCGCGAAGAGTGCACGCAGCTCGCGCACTGGATCGCCGATGTACTCGACGCCCCCGAGGACGAGCAGGTCATCGAGCGGGTTCGCGGCCAAGTCATAGCGCTGTGTGGCAGGTTCCCCGTTTACGGACCGCGCCCGGAGTGAGGACGGCGGGGGAGAGCGTCCGTGCATTGCCCGTTTTGCGGACACGCTGAGACCAAGGTCATCGACTCGCGTCTGGCTGACGAGGGACGACAGGTCCGCCGCCGGCGCGAGTGCCTGGGCTGCGAGGAGCGTTTCACCACCTACGAGGCACCGGAGCTGCACATGCCGCGGCTCGTAAAACGCGACGGCAGCCGCGCGGCTTTCGACGAAGCGAAGCTGCGGCATGGCCTGATGCTGGCGCTGGAGAAGCGTCCGGTGGCCACCGATCAGGTCGAGTCTGCGATCAACCGCATCAAGCGCCGGCTGCTCGCCAGCGGGGAAGGCGAGGTGCCGACCGCGCGGCTGGGGGAGTGGGTGATGGAGGAACTGCGCAAGCTCGATCACGTTGCCTACATCCGATTCGCCTCGGTCTACCTCAAGTTCGACGACATCGAGGCGTTTCGCGACGCCATTGAGTGGCTCGAGCACGAGCCCACGCCCGAAATGCACCGGGACCAGATCCCGCTGCTCCAGGGCGACGTGGACTAATTGGCGTGTCGGTGTCCGCTTGCGCAGTACCGTTGCTCAGCTCGCTGGTTGCGCCAGGATGAGCCGACTCAGCAGGGGGGCTTCGGTGTTACCCGGCTTGGCGCCTCTCCCCGCTCCTTTCAACCATGCACTGATGTCGATGGCGATGCCGGTGTGACGGACTTCTCACCCGAAGACCACGAGTTCATGGCCCGCGCGCTCAGGCTTGCAGAGCGTGGCAGGTATACGACGCGGCCCAATCCCAGCGTCGGCTGCGTCCTTGTCCGGGACGGTCAGGTGGTGGGCGAGGGGTTTCATCGCCGGGCCGGTGAACCTCACGCCGAGGTGTTTGCACTACGAGAGGCAGGCGATGCGGCACGCGGCGCCACCGCCTACGTAACGCTGGAGCCGTGCAGCCATCACGGGCGCACGCCGCCCTGTGCCGATGCCCTAGTGGCCGCTGGCGTGCGGCGTGTCGTTGCCGCCATGCGTGATCCGAACCCTCAGGTCGCTGGTAGGGGGCTCGCGCGCATGCGGGAGGCTGGTGTCGATGTGCAATGCGGGCTACTGGAGGCCGAATCGGCCGCGCTCAACCCCGGTTTCGTCAAGCGCATGGGTACCGGCCTGCCGTGGGTGCGCGTAAAGCTCGCGATGAGTCTCGACGGGCGTACCGCGATGGCGAGCGGCGAGAGTCAGTGGATCACGGGCCCGGCCGCGCGCATCGACGTGCAACGCTGGCGCACTCGGGCGGGCGCGATCCTCACCGGCGCAGGCACGGTGCGGGTCGATGATCCCGCGCTCAATGTGCGCATCGACGCGGCGACCTTGGGCGTCGATGCGCTGCCGGAGCAGCCGCTACGTGTCGTGCTGGACCCCGCCCTGTCCACGCAAAGCGCAAGCAAGATCTACCACTTGCCCGGCAGATCCCTGATATTTTTCGAGAAGCGCAAGCAAGCCATGCCGCGCCCTGGGTATCCCCCAGGCGTCGAGCAGGTCGCTGTGGACGGCGCGGGCGGGTTGTTGGACTTGCAGGCCGTGCTGCGCGAGCTGGGTCGGCGGGAGATCAACGAATGCCACGTCGAGGCGGGTGCAACGCTCAGCGGTGCGTTCCTGGCGGCGGGGCTCGTCGATGAGCTGCTGCTCTACGTCGCGCCGCATCTCATGGGCGATGGCGCGCGCCCACTGCTCAAGCTGCCGGGCATCGAGCGCATGGCGCAGCGCTTGACCCTGAAAATCATCGATATTCGTAGCGTCGGGCCGGATTGGCGTATCATCGCCCATCCGCAGAAACCTTGAGTTGCCAGCCGCTTCATGTCCACCATCGTCGTCGTCCGCAAGGACCAGCACGCCTGCATCGTCGCCGACAGCCTCACGACGTTCGGCGACACGCGCCAGTCGGCCCGCTTCGATGCGGCCTTCGACAAGATCCTGCGGCAGGGTGATAGCCTGATCGGGCTGGTGGGCAGCGCCGCGCACCAGATGGTGCTGCAGAGCGCGTTCCGGCACATCAAGAAGCCGAACTTCGTCGGGCGTGAGGCGATTTTCGAAACGTTCCGGGAGCTGCACCCGATCCTGAAGGACGTGTACTTCCTCAACCCCAAGGAGGACGAGGATGACCCCTACGAATCCTCGCAGGTCGATGCGCTGATCTTGAACCAGAGCGGGATTTACGGCGTCTACGCGCTGCGCGAGGTGTTCGAGTACACCCGCTTCTGGGCCATCGGCTCAGGGGCGAGCTTTGCCCTCGGCTCCATGCACGCGCTCTACGACCGCCTGGACGACCCGCTCGCCATCGCCCGTGCCGCCATCGAGGCGGCGGCCGAGTTCGACACCGGCACGGCGCTGCCACTCACGGAATACTCGCTCGTCCTCTCTCCCAGCCAGCCAGCCAGGACAGTGCTCGTCTAACCATGTTCACGGGAATCATCCAGGCGGTCGGACATATCCGCGCCACCGAGCAACGTGGCGGTGATGTCCGTCTGAACGTCGAGACCGGTTCGCTCGATCTGAGCGACGTCGCACTAGGTGACAGTATCGCCGTCAGCGGCGTGTGCCTCACCACCGTGGAAATCGGCCGGGACTACTTCGCCGCCGATGTCTCCAACGAGACACTGGTGCGCACGACGCTCGGCGCACTCGGCGCGGGCGCCCGGGTCAATCTGGAGAAGGCGCTGACCCCGACCACCCGTCTCGGCGGTCACCTGGTCAGCGGGCACGTGGATGGCGTCGGCGAAATCGTCGAGCGGCGCACCGATGGCCGGTCCGAGCGGTTTCTGGTGCGTGCCCCCGCCGAACTCTCCCGCTACATTGCCGCCAAGGGTTCGATTTGTGTGGACGGCATCAGCCTGACCGTCAATCACGTCGACGGAAATGAGTTCGGACTCAACATCGTGCCGCACACCCTCTCGGCGACCAACCTGGGGGATGCGCGGCCCGGGCGTCGGGTGAACCTGGAGGTCGACATCATCGCGCGCTATCTGGAGCGTCTGCTGCTGGGAGATGCGGCGCGCTCGGCGGAATCTGGCGTGACCCGCACCTTGCTCGAACAGGCCGGCTGGCTGCACTACCCTTCACAAGGCTGATTCCTCAGACTAGCATAATTATATGAAAATCAATTCAATAGAAGAGATAATTCAGGATATATACGAAGGTAAGATGGTCATCATCATGGACGATGAGGACCGCGAGAATGAGGGCGACCTTTTGATGGCCGCGTCGCTGGTGCGTCCGGAGGATGTGAACTTCATGGCCAAGTACGGGCGCGGCCTCATCTGCCTGACCTTGACGCAGGAGCGCTGTCGCCAGCTCAATCTGCCGTTGATGGTCGAGGCGTCGAGCGACGCGCATGGCACCAATTTCACGCTGTCGATAGAGGCCGCGGAGGGGGTGACCACCGGCATTTCCGCCTACGACCGCGCACACACGATCCGTACCGCCGTGGCCCCGAACGCGAAACCCTCGGACATCGTTCAGCCGGGGCATGTCTTTCCGCTGATGGCCCGGCCAGGCGGGGTGCTCACGCGCGCCGGCCACACCGAGGCGGGTTGCGACCTCGCGCGGCTCGCGGGCGTGGAGCCCGCGGCGGTGATCGTGGAGATTCTCAACGAGGATGGCACCATGGCGCGGCGCCCCGACCTCGAGCGCTTCGCGGCCGAGCATGGCCTGAAGATCGGTACCATCGAGGATCTCATCCACTACCGCATCAAGCACGAGCGGACCATCGAGCGCGTGAGCGAAACCGCGTTGCCGACCGAGTACGGCGACTTCACGCTGATCGTGTACGAGGACCACATCGGCAAGCAGTTGCACTTCGCGCTGGTCATGGGTGAGGTCACGGGCGAGGAGCCGGTGATGGTGCGTGTGCATGTGCAGGACATGCTCGCCGACACACTGCCGTTGAAGACGACGGCCTTTGGCTGGCCCTTGCGCGACGCGCTGCGCCGTATCGCCGCAGAGGGGCGGGGTGCGGCCGTCATCCTGCGGCAGAGGGAGAGCGAGGCGGATCTGCTGCGCCGCATTCAGGCGCTGGATCTCGTCCATCCGCCCGAACGCAAGGCCGCCGATGCGCGCCCATCGGACCTGCGCACCTATGGCATCGGCGCCCAGATCCTTGCCGACCTGGGTGTGCACAGCATGCGCCTGCTGAGCGCCCCCAAGAAATTCCACGCCCTGGGTGGCTTCGACCTCAAGGTCGTGGAGTACATCTGGGAACCCGTTCTCGGCAGTTGAGGTGTGCAGCCGCCACGTGCGGCAGATGCTTGCCAGAAGCCTCGCCCATCGTCGCCCTGTGCTGCCCTTCGAGGCGGGACGCTGCCCGGTAGCCATGCGTAGCCATGCGATCGGCCGTTTCACGTGCTCGGTTGCCAAGCGCCTAAAGACGGCACGGGCCGCCCGTGTCGCGCCATCCTCCGTAGCAAGGCAAGATATCTCTGCAGGTCCCACGCCGCATCGACTCGTTTTTGCGATTGCGTTACTCCCGCAGCGCTGTGAACACGGGTAATGTGCTCGCTCCAGCAACCAAGGACTGTGCCGGACACCGTGATTTCCCGTGGATTCACCCTGATCGAGATGGTGATCTCGCTGGCGATCGTCAGCGTGTTGTCCGCGCTCACGTTGGCGGGTTTTCATGCGTACGTGGCACGTGCGGAGATGGTCGAACCGCTGACGCTCTCCACCGCGGTTCAGTTGCGCATCGTCGAGCACTTCGAGCAAACCGGCAGTTTTCCGGAAAACAACGGTGCCGTTGGGATGGGTGAGCCCTCCACGCTCGCCGGCCGCTATACCGGGGCAATCGAAGTCGAGAACGGCGCGATTCACCTGACACTCGCGGACAGCGAGCGGGTGAACTTCTTCATCCGTGGCAAGCGTTTGTCGCTGCGCCCAGTGCGTGTCGGTGGCAATGGTGTGAAGTGGATCTGCGGCAATGCGCCGATTCCCGGCGATGCCGAACCCGAGGGCGTCAACCGGACTGACGTGAGCGATATGTTTTTGCCGGTTAGCTGTCGCTGAACCGGGCGGCGTTTTCGGGCTAGAATCCGGCGCTCGCCGAATCCGAAGTGAGATCGCCCCGTGCCGCTGCGTAACCTGCTCGCCTTGAGCCTGCTGCTGCTTTCCTTCCTGTTGCTCGTGCCGGGCGTGACGCGCCCGATCCTCACGCTGAACGGCTCCCTGGACAAGGCCAAGGTGGTCGATCTGGGCAAGTCGCTGATCAGCGATAACCCGAACCTGATGCCGATGGTGGCGGGCGTGGCAAACAGCCTCCTCGACAGCCTGAACGTGACAGGTCGCATCGAGGCCTACCAGAAGACCCGCAGCATCCTCGGCACGGTGCGCGAGCTGTTCGATGCGGGCCATGCGCTGGTGGGGTTCCTCGTCATGCTGTTCAGTGTCATCGTCCCCGTGACCAAGGGCCTGCTCCTGCTGGCCAGCTACCTGCTGCGTACATCGCGCTGGAGCGCGAGCGCCGCGGGGTTTGCCAACCTGATCAGCAAATGGTCCATGGCGGATGTCTTCGTGGTCGCCACGGTGGTCGCGTTCCTTGCGGCAAACGCCACGCGCGACATGGGCGAGATCTTCGTGCTCGAGGCCCGCTTCGGTGACGGCTTCTATTACTTCCTGGGCTACTGCCTGCTTTCGGTGCTTTCAGCGCAGCTGATGCGCCGCGCCTGAGCGCTCAGCGGACGGCGTCGAGCACTCGCCGCTCGCACTGCCGCAGCAGGTCACGGCAGATCGTACAGAGGGCGGTGGCCAGCAGAATGCCCGCAGTGTTGGCTAGCGCGTCGAGCAGCGAGGGCTCCCGCGGCGGGATGAGTGACTGTATGCCTTCCAGCGCCAGGCCGTAAGCCACCATGCCGAGCACGACAGCGAGCGTCGCGCGATAGCCACGAACCAGTTGCAGAAACCAGCCGGTCACCACTGCGTAGGCGGATGCGTGCAGCACCTTGTCGAGCTGTGGATAACCGGGCTGGTCGAGCTGCTCGGGGATGAGTGATGCGCCGGCCAGCAACCCGAGCAGTGCGATGCCCACACCGAGCCACAGCGGCCGGAGCCGCAGTCCGGCCGTCATGCGACGGCGTAGGCCGGCTCGCCCGTGCCGCGTGCCCCTTGTGTGGAACCGACACCGAGCGCCTGGAGCGCAGCGAGGCAGGTGAGCACGTTCTTGGCGTTGCTCGCGTAGCCCATCAGGCCGATGCGCCAGACCTTACCCGCGAACTGGCCGAGGCCGGCGCCGATCTCGATGTTGTATTCCTCCAGCAGCCGCGCGCGCGTCGCGGCATCGTCGATGCCCTCTGGCACCCACACGGCGTTGAGTTGTGGCAGGCGATGCGCAGGGTCTACGACGAACCGGATGCCCATCGCCTCGAGGCCGTCGCGCAACAGACGATGGTTTTGCGCGTGTCGCGCCCATGCGCGTTCGAGACCTTCCTCGCGCAGCATCACGAGCGCCTCATGCAGGGCGTACAGGGAATTCACGGGTGCGGTGTGGTGGTAGGTGCGCTTTGCGCCGCTGCCCCAGTAGCCCATCACCAGGTTCAGATCGAGAAACCAGCTTTGCACCTTCGTCTTGCGGGCCTTGATCTTGGCTACTGCGCGTTCCCCGAAGCTGACTGGGGATAGGCCAGGAACGCAGGAGAGGCATTTCTGGGTTCCAGAGTAGACCGCGTCGACGCCCCAGTCGTCCACGCGCACCTCGCTACCCCCCAGAGAGGTCACCGTGTCGACGATGGTCAGACAATCGAACCGGCGCGCGATGTCGGCCAGCGTCGCTGCGTCCGAGCGTACGCCGGTCGACGTTTCGGCGTGGACGAAAGCGACGATGCGTGCATCGGGGTTGTCGCGCAGCGCGTCCTCGACCTTGTTCGGGTCGACCGGCTTGCCCCAGTCATCCTGCACGACGACAGGCCTGCCACCGCAGCGCTCGACGTTCTCCAGCATCCGGCTGCCGAACACTCCGTTCTGACAGACCACGACCTTGTCGCTGGGTTCGACCAGGTTGACGAAGCAGGTTTCCATGCCCGCAGAGCCCGGGCCCGACACCGGAAACGTCAGCGCGTTGCGGGTCTGGAAGGCGTACTGCAGCAGCGACTTGACCTCTTCCATCATCTCCACGAAGCGCGGATCGAGGTGGCCGACAGTCGGGCGCGACAGCGCCTCCAGCACGCGCGGATGAACGTCGGACGGGCCCGGGCCCATCAGGGTCCGCGCGGTAGGGTGGAAGGAAGCTGGTGTCATGGCAACCGCTCGTTGTGGTGGCTGTCCGAGTATAAGTAATGCCGGAGCGGCGGAACAACGCAGCGAAGGCTGCGGCGGTGCGTGGTGCTCCCGAGGAAGGGGCGCGTCACGCGAGTCGCGCGGACCACGCGAGCCACAGCCACCCGGCGATGAAGGCCATGCCGCCGAACGGGGTGATCGCGCCGAGCCATTTCGAGCTCGTCACGGCCAGCAGGTAGAGGCTGCCCGAGAAGAGCAGGGTGCCGGCCAGCAGGAGCCAGCCGCTCCACAACGCTGAGTGTGGCACCCATTCGCCGCGCAGCAGGGCGCCGATGGCTACGATGCCCAGCGCGTGCAGAAAGTGGTACTGGAACGCCGTTTGGTAGATCGCCCGGGTGTAATCGTCCAGCGTGGCGCGCAGGGCGTGGGCACCGAAGGCCCCGAGTGCGACAGCGAGCGCGGCACTGATGGCGCCCAGGATAATGAATGTTTGGCCGGTCGACATGGTTTGGACAGCGAGCGTGATGTAACATTATTACATTAACACCGCAGCGCTTCATTTTCATTCATTGACCGTGGCCTTTCCGTTGCTCGACTCACTGCGCCGGCGTCGCGTCCTCTGGCTGGGGATTGCGCTGTTGGTGGTGTGTCTGCAAACGCTCGCCGTGGCGCACGGTACCGATCACCTCTTCCACGCCGGGGATGTGACCTGTGCCACCGCGGCCGCCGTGATGCCGCAGGGTGCGGCCCTGCCCGTGGCATTCGAGCCACTCATCGCACGCCGCGTGGCGGAGGCGGGCAACCAAAAGCTCGCTGACAGCCGACCCGCCGCGGCATCACCCGTCTACCATTCCCGCGCCCCGCCGCGCGCCTGATCCACCCAGCATTCATACCCATCCTCCCCGGGGCGCGCGCTCAGCGGGCCCCGTAATGCTCTGTTGGAACAGGATTTTTCATGCAACGCAAATGGCTTTTCATTTCCCTCATGGGCGCGGCGGCCCCGCTATTCGCACAGTCTGCCAACCCGCAAATTTCAATCATCCTCGACGGTGTCTACTACAACGACAGTATCGATGGCGATGGCTTCAGTACCCTTGAAGGTGCGGCCGGGGCATTCCACACCCACAGTCACGCGCATGAGCACGGTGAGGAGGAGGATCATGCGCACCATGCCGATCACGGTCATGGCCTGCGCGATGGCTTTCAGGTACGCAGCGCGGAGGTGACCTTTCAGGCGGCAATCACGCCCAAGCTCGAGCTTTTCGCCACGGGCTTCTTTGGTGAAGGCGGAGCGCGGGAACTCGAGGAGGCATACCTCGCCGCGCGCGCACTGCCGGGAGGCTTCGGCTTCAAGGCCGGAAAATTTCTCTCGGACATCGGTTACCTGAACAACCAGCACCCGCACACTTGGGACTTCGTCGACCAGAATCTCGCCTACTCGACGCTGTTGGGCGAGCACGGCTTGATGGACAAGGGGGTGCAGCTCACCTGGCTCGCGCCGCTGCCGATCTTCACCCGTCTGGGTATCGAAGCCCTGGCGGCGGATGAGCAGGAGCGTTTCGGGGCGTTCGTCGGGCACGAGGACGACGGCTTCGAGCGCAGAGCGGACTTCCCGCGCCTGACCACCGTCTTTGCGAAGTTCGCCCCCGACCTCGGACGCCGTGACGCGACACAGTTTGGACTCTGGTGGGCGCATGCCGAGCAGCAGCAGGAGGTGCACCCCGAACCTGCGCCCCACGGCTTGCAGGGGGATGCCGATCTCTACGGGCTCGATTGGGTGTACAAGCACGACTCGGGCAAGGCCTACGGCGAGGGTGATTGGAAACTACAGGCGGAATACCTGAGGGGTGCGAAACACCTCAATGTGGTGTTCCACGAGACTAAACCTGCCGTCGTCGGGCAGAAACGCGACTTCACCGAGGACGCCGTCTACGTGCAGGGGACCTGGTTCTTCGCGCCGCGCTGGGAGGCGGGGCTGCGCTGGGAACGAGCCGGCTTGACGGTCAACGAGGTGGAAGGGCCAGCGGGCAGGCTGAAGGACTGGGACAGCTCTGACCGCTGGTCGGCCATGCTGACCTTCCACTTTACCGAGTACACCCGGGCGCGCCTGCAGCTCTCCCAGGCGGATATCGCCACCGATGACGGCAACGAGTCGTTCTCGCAGGTCTTTGTCCAGGTCCAGCACGCCATCGGTGCGCACGGCGCCCACCCCTTCTGAGGAACGGTCATGTATCGAAACATTCCCCTCAAATCCTCGCGCTGGTTGCTTGGCGCGATCCTCTCGATCATGGCCTCGATCGCGATGGCAGGCCCGCTGCAAGTCGTCGCGACCACGCCGAGCTTGGCGATGCTCGCCAACGAAATCGGGGGCGATGCCGTTCGCGTGGAAGTGCTGTCGCAGCCGGATGAGGACGTGCACTACATTCAGGCACGACCCAGCCTGGTTCCGCGCTTGCGCAAGGCCGACCTCCTGCTGGCGGTGGGTGCGCAACTGGAAGCCGGCTGGTTGCCCACCTTGGTCAACAACGCCGGCAATGCCCGACTGCTGCCGGGTGGCCCGGGCTACTTCGAGGCGGCGAGCGTCGTGGAGCTCATCGGTCGCGGCGAGACCGACAACTTGCACCTACGTGGCCATACACACCCCGACGGCAATCCCCACTTTGCCCTCGATCCGATTCGTCTCGGACAGGTCGGCCAGGTCCTCGCCGAGCGGCTGGCCAGTTTGGACGTCGCGCACGCCGAGCGCTTCCGGCAGGCGGCGGGAGAGGTTGCGAAGCGGCTCGCGTCGTGGGTCGACGACGTGCGGCCCCGACTCACCGGTGCGCCGGGTGCGGTGTTCTATCATCGCGACGGGGTTTACCTGCTCGAGCGCTTCGGGCTGCCGGTCCTCGGCCAGCTCGAACCGATCCCCGGCGTGCCACCGACCGCGGCACACTTGGAGTCCCTGCGCGCCCGGCTCGCGGGCAAGCCGGGCGTGATGATCTTTCCGCCGTTCTATCCATCCGCAGGACCCGACAAGCTCGCCGGGTTACTCGGCTGGAAGAGCGTGCAGCTCCCGCTCGAACCCCGTGAGCCGACGCTCGCGGCCTATCTGCGCCTGCTGGATGAGTGGGTCGCTGCGCTGGCGGGCGCGCGGCCGGGATGAACGCACCGCCGTTGCTCAAGGTCGATGGCCTCGTGGTGGGCTACAGCCGGCCGTTGTTGCGTCCGCTTGACCTTGAACTGCGGGAGGGCGAGATCGTAGGTATCTGGGGTCCCAACGGCATTGGCAAGACGACGCTGCTCTCGACCTTGCTAGGCGAGGTGTCGGCGCTGCGCGGGACGCTCCGCCGTCGCCCGGGCTGCGTGCTGGCCTCCCAGCCGCAACGTCCAGTGCGCTTGCCCGAGATGCCGATTGCAGTTGGCGAGTATCTCGACCTGCTCGACACGGATCGCCGCTTCCTGCCAGAGCGCCTGCGTGCGCGGCTCGATGGGCGCATCGACCGGCTGAGCGGTGGGCAGTACCAGCTGCTCAGCATCTACGCCGTGGCGGCAAGCCCCGCCCACGTGGTGCTGCTCGATGAGCCGACCAACAACCTCGATCCCGATAACCTGGCCAGTCTGGTCGAGCTGCTCGAACAGCTTCGTGAAGGCAGGGCATTCGTGCTGGTGAGCCACGAGCGGCCGGTGCTCGAACGGCTATGCACGCGCATCTTGGATGTGACGCCCGATGGGGGTTGACTCATTGCTGTGGCTCCCGCTGGTCACAGGGCTGTTGGCGGCAGCCCTGCTTGCACGGCTGGGCGTGTGGTTGCGCCTGCGTGAGGAGTGGCTGGCCGCGTTGGGTATCGCGCATGTGGCGGCGGCCGGCGCCATGCTGGGTACCGCGGCCGGTGCGCCCGCCCTGGCTGTGGCACCGCTTGCCGCGGCGGCCGGGGCGGTAGTCAAGCGGATGCACGGCCGGGGCAATGCGGGCTACGTGCTGATGATCCTGGGCGGGTGGAGCCTTATGCTACTGGCCGGCGCCAATCTGCCGGGCTTGCAGGCTTTGGGTACCGCGCTGATCGATGGACAGTTGTACTTTGCCCGGGCGGCGCATCTGGTGGCGACGGCCGCGTTGTTCGTCGTCGTTCATCCCGTCGTGATGCGCATCGGCCGGCTGCTGCTGCGTGCCGAACTGTTTCCGGCGGCCGAGCAGGCCAATCCAGTCGGTGCCTGGCGCTGGCACCTGGGGTTCGATCTGCTGCTGGCAGTCACGCTCGCCGTGGCGACGCTGACGCTTGGGGTAATGGCGGTGTTTGCCCTGGTTTTCATCCCGGCGCGGTTTGCCTTTCAGTCCTCTGCCAACTGGCGGCGTGCACAAACGGACGCGGTGGCGTTCGGGGCGCTGGGATTCCTCCTCGCGTATGCGCTTGCCCTGTGGCTGGACCAACCCTTCGGACCCGTGGTGGTGCTCGTCTTGCTTGTGTTGTACGGCCTTGCTCGGACTCTGCGCCCCAAGCCTCGCGAGGCAGCCACTGGCCGAGGGTCGGGTGGTCCGTCACCTTGAGTGGCCCGACCGTGCTGTGGCTACGGCAGGCCGCGATTGACGTAGATGTCGAACCGCGTGCTGCGCGCAGTCAGCTGGAAGGTCGGCGGTTCGTCGTCGAGTGCCTCGCCGTGGAGTGGCCGCTTGACAACGACCCGGTAGCGCGCCCGTTCGCGCGCGAGGCGCAGTACCTTGCCAGCGTCCTCGTCGTGCCCCAGCAGGTGCTGGAATAGCCGCATTTCCTTCTTGACTAAGGCCGTCTTGCGCCGGTCCGGGAACATCGGGTCGAGGTAGATCACGTCCGCCGGCTGCGTGGGGTCGTCGAGGTAGGTCGTTGCCTCGCCCAGATGCAGCGTCACGCGCGCGCAGGCTGCCGCTGTGGAGGGCGTGTGGTGCGCGCGCAGCAGTGCGTCTTCGAGCAGGGCGTGGATGAAGACCGAGCGCTCGATCATCACCACTGCGCAGCCACGCTGCGCGAGCGCCCAGCCGTCGCGGCCCAGGCCCGCGGTGGCGTCAATCACGCTGGGGGCCTTGAGCCTGGGCAGGCCGACCGCACGCGCAAGCAGGTCGGACTGGTGTAGGCGTTGTTGCACACGGGCGGACACGAAGTCCGCCCGAACCGCGCCGGGGGCATCGGTGGCGTTCAGGCGCAGATCGAGCCCATCGGACGACAGGCACAGTAGAAACTCGGGCGGCTCCACCGCCTGATCGGCCAGCGGGATGCCGAGCCGTGCCGCCAGCGCGAGCGCACGATCGCCGTCGACCTGGTCGGAGGACAACGCCACGTTCGGCTTCCGGCGTTGCAAGCCGTTGGTCATCGTGGGCATGCCTTCGGAGGCGGGCTGGGGGGTGGGATCGATGTCGTCCAGGCGGGGTAGGTTCATGCGCATCAGGGATTGGTGATCGGTCTTTTGACTTCGTCTGGATCACCCCGCGTTGCCGCGTCCCGCAGCAACGGACCGGGGCGAGGGTGCTCATTGCCTCGTGACTCCGTGCCGACCGGGCCGTCGCCGTCCACTCGTGTGCGGAGGGGCATGTTCTCTGCGGCCGCGGTGCCGAGCGGGGATCGCGCCAAGTTGTCTTTGTGAGCGGCTTATCACGTCTTCGTAAGGGGGCAGGACGTATACTCAACGCGTGGTGGGATCGGGTCGGGATGCTATCGAGCGTGGCGTATATCCGGCGGTTGAGCAACCGAACCGTTATGTGTTTGCCTTGGCATCGCCCCGCAAGCTTTCGAATCTGGACCTGGGCCATGTCGGGCCGCACGCTTACGCTTCTCGTCGAGTGACACCAGGCACATCCGAGCCGCCAAGACGTGGACATAACGCGTCGCGGGCCTAGGGCAGGAAGAGTCGGTTTGGCGTATTTCGGGTGCTTCTCCATTGCAGCGATCCAATAAGCCGGTGCCAAGCCGAGCAGACCATGAAGGAAGGGGCAAGCAGTGAGCAGGATCATTCGGCTGATTCCAAAGGCAGTTCGACACCGATGATCACCTTTTCGGCATTCGTTATTTCGTTGCTCGTGTCGATGATGCTGGTGCCCGTGGTGATTCGGCTCGCCTTTCGCTTTGGTATCGTCGACACGCCCAACGAGCGCAAGGTGCACAAGCAGCCGGTCCCGCGGGTAGGGGGGCTCGCGATGGTGATGGCATGCCTGGTGACCTTCGCCGTCCTCTACCGGATGGACGGCTTCATGGCGGGCTACTGGCTGGCGGTGCTCATCATCGTGGTGGTCGGGGTGATCGATGACCGTTACGATCTGAATTTCCGCTACAAGTTTGCCGCGCAGATCACGGCCATCGTGCTGGGCGTGTTGATCTCCGACGTGCGGGTTGAGCTGTTTCCGTTCTTTTTTACCGACTATCCGGTACCGTCGGCGCTGGGCTACGCGTTCGCGGCGTTTTTCATCCTCACGGTCACCAACGCGATCAATCTTTCCGACGGGCTCGATGGCCTCGCGGGCGGGGTCGTCGTGTTGTCCCTGCTCGCGCTGGTGCTGCTCGCCTACCAGATCAATACCTCGCATGTCATGTTTGTGTCGATGCTGCTTGCCGGCAGCATCTTTGGCTTCCTCATGTTCAACAGCCATCCCGCGCGGTTGTTCATGGGGGATACCGGCAGCCAGTTCATTGGTTTTAGCGTGGGATTTCTCGCCCTGCACCTCGTGCAGCAGAGCCAGGGTGTGTTCGCGGTGTCCTTGCCTTTGATGATCGTCGGCCTGCCGTTGATGGACCTCTTGCTGGTGATGATGCGACGGATGATGAAGGGTCGCCCGCTGTTCGCTCCGGACAAGAACCACCTGCATCACCGACTGGTCAACGTCGGGCTCGATCACTACGTGGCGGTGTTCTTCGTCTATGCGATGCAGCTGTCGATCGTGGCGGCGGCCTACGCCGCGCGCTCCTCGACGGACATGGCCGTGGTCGGGTTGTTCTTTGCGTTCCTGATGCTCGTGCACGCGGTGCCTTTCGTCCTCTACCGGCTGCCGCAGGGGTTGTTTCCCATGACCTGGGTGGCGCGGTTCAACGAGTATTTCGCCCAGGCGCATCTGCTGGGATGCTGGAGCACCATTGCGCTGGTGGTGACGATACCTGCGTTCCTGCTGATCGTGCCGATGTTGCCGCTGGAAGTGGAGCGCGGGTACGCGACCGCCGCTGGGGTCATCGCGGCGAACTACGCGTTGTGGACGTTCGTCGCGCGCAGTGCAGAGGCGCGGGAGTGGATCCTGAGGGTCTCCCTCGTCGCGCTGATCACGCTGGAGCTTTATCTCCTCCAGCAGTTCATCAATGTCATCGGCGAGCTGCGCCGCGTGGTCGACGTGTTCTTCGTGGGCCTGATCGGGCTGGTGCTGGTCGGCATGCACTACGCCAAGCAGCGCGACCTTTCGCTGCGGCCGCTGGACATCCTGATCGTCGCGGCGGTGATGGTGCTGCCGCGGATCTCGCGGGGCGAGGAGAGCGCGATGCTGCTGGCACGGTTGGCCGTGTACATGTTGGCGCTTGTCTACGGCATGGAGGTGGTCATGCAGATCCGGCTTGGCCGCCTCCGCGCGCTGTACCGCGCCGGGCTCGTGTTGCTTGCGCCGCTGCTTTTGATCGTTGCGCGGGGTTTGACGGGCGTCTGAGTGTCAGGTAGTGGCAGCTCGATTGCGACGGGCGAGGCAGCGCATCGGGCCGCGAGACGTCGAATCATCCATTCGTTTGATCGTCACACCACCGAGCGCTTCCCAGTAGCCCGCATCGATGCCGTGTTTCCGCGGAGACCGGCGTTCCAGCTTTTGGGTTACCCGTCTGACTCGGCCGCCTCGACCGTGCCGCGTAGCCGGCCGTCGGCCAGGCGCACCACGATGCGCTCACCGGGTTGCACCTGGTCGGCGTGACGGATGAGCTGCCCGGATTGTGCCGAGGAGACGAGCGCAAACCCGCGCTGCAGGGTTGCTCCGACGTCGAGCAGGGCCAGGCGTTGCGAGACCCGATCGAGCCGGTGGCGATGCGTTCCGATCATTGCGAGAGTGGCGGCATCGAGCCGGGCGCGGGTGTCGGCGAGCCGCGTGCGCGCGTGGGCCAGGCCGTTGCCAAGTCGGGCCTCGGTCAGATGGCCGGATAGGGCGCGCAGCCGGGTGCGGGCGAGGTCGAGCGTCGATTCCATCTGGCGCTGCGCGCGCAGGGACAGCTCGTCCAGTCGCTGCCGCAGTGCGTCGATGCGCGTGCGCGGGTGCAGGCTGTGCAGCAGGCGCTCCCGGGTGACAAGTCGCTCCTGCAGCGCGCGCTGTAGCGAGGTCTGGGCCGATTCGAGCCGGGCGTACAGGCCGCGGATCTGCTGGCGCAGTTCATTGGCATCCGGGGAGAGGATCTCGGCCGCCGCCGAGGGCGTGGGCGCGCGCACGTCGGCCACCAGATCGGCGATGGTGAAGTCGATTTCGTGCCCGACGGCCGACACCACCGGCAGCGGGCAGGCGTGAATCGCGCGCGCCACGACCTCCTCGTTGAAGGCCCAGAGGTCCTCGAGCGAGCCGCCGCCGCGCGTGAGCAGCAGCACATCGCACTCGCCGCGCTGTGCCGCCAACGCGATCGCCTCGGCGATCCGGCGGCCCGCATCGTCGCCCTGCACGGGCACGGGGTAAACGACAACGGCTAGCATGGGATAGCGACGCTCGAGCACGTGGAGCACATCGCGCAGCGCCGCCCCCGTGGGCGAGGTGATGATCCCGAGCTGCCTCGGAAAGCGGGGCAGAGGCTTCTTGCGTTCCGCGGCAAATAACCCCTCTTCGAACAGCTTGCGCTTGAGCGTCTCGAAGGCGCGTTGCAGCTCGCCCTCGCCGGCTGGCCCCAGTTCTTCGACGATGAATTGGTAATCACCCCGCGGTTCGTAGAGGCTGACCCTGCCGCGTGCGACGACGTGTAGCCCGTTCTGCGGGCGGAAGCGCAGGTAGAGATTGCGATTGCGGAAGAACGCGCAGCGGATCTGCCCGATGTCATCCTTGAGCGTGAAGTACTGATGGCCGGACGCGGGGCTCGAGAAATTGGAGATTTCGCCCGTGATCCAGATGTCGGGGAAACGCGATTCCAGCAGGCCGCGGACGATCTGGTTGAGCTCCCCGACGGGATAGATACGCAAGTCATTGCCAGACATGGTGGGGTCAGCTGGGCCCTGCAGGTTGGACTTTGGTTCGTCGCTCAGCCTGGTGGTGGCGCGTCATCCGCAGGCTCGCTCGCAGGCACCCATGCATGAGTCGGGCCTAGGGCGTCGTTGACCGAACATCGGAGACGCGCTCGGGCATGTTCTGCATGGGTCGGCGCCGATCCGACGCACGACCCGTCAAAGCGGCAGCGGGTGGCGGGTCGGCCAGTGACGCCCGTATTCAAGCCGTTTACCGTCCTCCGATCAATCCCCTATAATCACCGGCCACCTTTCGTTTGGCAGCCCCGTATGCGTATCGTTCAAGAAGCGCTGACGTTCGATGACGTCCTGCTCGTTCCCGCCCATTCCGTCGTGCTTCCCAAAGACGTCGATCTCACCACGCGGCTGACACGCGAGATCACGCTCAATATCCCGATGGTTTCGGCAGCGATGGACACGGTGACCGAGTCCCGGCTCGCCATCGCCATTGCGCAGGAAGGCGGCATCGGCATCGTGCACAAGAATCTGTCGATTGCCCGGCAGGCCACCGAGGTGCGCATCGTCAAGAAGTACGAAAGCGGCGTCATCAAGGAGCCGCTCACCGTCTCGCCCCGCCAGACCGTGCGCGAGGTGCTCGCGATTCGCAAGGCGTACAACATCTCCGGCATGCCAGTGGTCGATGGCGAAGATCTGGTCGGTATCGTCACCAGCCGCGATGTGCGCTTCGTCACCGCGCTCGATGAGCCCGTCTCCACCGTGATGACACCGAAGGAGCGGCTTGTGACGGTGCGCGAGGGTGCCAGCAAGGAGGAGGTCATCAGCCTGCTGCACCGGCACCGCATCGAGAAGGTGCTGGTGGTCAACGACAAGTTCAAGCTGCGCGGCCTGATCACCGTGAAAGATATCCAGAAGTCATCGGACTATCCGATGGCGTGCAAGGACGACCAGGGTCGCCTGCGTGTCGGCGCGGCGGTCGGCACCGGGGGCGATACGGAGGAGCGCGTGAGCGCGCTGGTCGAGGCCGGGGTCGATGTGATCGTGGTAGACACCGCCCACGGGCACTCGCAGGGCGTGCTCAACCGCGTGGCGTGGGTCAAGAAGCAGTTCCCGCAGGTACAGGTGATCGGCGGCAACATCGCCACGGCCGAGGCCGCGCGCGCCCTGGTGGAGGCGGGCGCAGACGCCGTGAAGGTCGGCATCGGCCCGGGTTCGATCTGCACCACGCGCATCGTGGCCGGCGTCGGCGTGCCGCAGATCACGGCTGTTGCCAACGTGCTAGAGGGCCTCAAGGGTTCTGGCGTGCCGCTCATCGCGGACGGCGGCATCCGCTACTCGGGCGACATCGCCAAGGCCATCGCTGCAGGCGCGCATACGCTGATGCTCGGCAGCATGTTCGCCGGCACAGAGGAGGCACCCGGCGAGATCGTGCTCTATCAGGGGCGGAGCTACAAGGGCTATCGCGGAATGGGAAGCCTCGGTGCCATGGCCCAGGGCAGTGCCGATCGGTACTTCCAGGA
>CAYSFW010000090.1:0-28005 GCA_964430355.1 uncultured Thiotrichales bacterium | reverse complement strand
GCGCCAGATCCCGCAGCGGTTTGCCGCGCCGCCCCCGCCGTTTCCTCTGGTTGCCCCGGTGACCCAGCCCGGCGCGGGACCGTCGGGCTCAGCCACGGTACCGCCCCCGCCCGCGCCCAGCTTCAGCGCGAGTCCGGGGGCCAGCTTCGATCTCGACGCCTACCGTGAATCGCTGCGTGCGGAGCTCGAAAAGGCGCGTAGCGCCGCCATGGCGGCCGAGCCTGCGGAAGTGCGGGCCGATCGCGAGGCGCGGCTCAAGTGGATGCAGGAACATCAGGAGCAGCTGCGCAAGCAGCTCGACGAGCTGATCGCCCAGCAGTCGCGCATGTTCGATCTCGTGGAGAGCAGCCGCAAGAGCGCCGAGGCGCAGCGTAAGGAATACGAGGCCCTGCTTGCGGAGCGCCAGCAATGGCTCAATGAGCGCAGCACGCTGCAGGCCGACCGGCAGCAGCTTGGCAACGTCCAGCAGTTGCTCAGTGGGCGCGACAACGAACTCGGCAACCTGCGCAACCAGATCAGCGAACTCACCGCGAAGCTTGCGAGCGCCCAGCAGGCCACTCAGGCGGATATCAAGGCCCGCGACGAGCAGATCGCAGCCAAGCAGCGGGAGATCGAGCAGCTCCAGCAGCAAGCCCAGGCGGCGCAGCAGGGCGGGCAGCGTGTGAAAGAACTGGAGACGCGGATTGCGGAGCTCGACCGGCAGCTCGCCGAGGCGAGCGCGAATGCCGGCAAGAGCGCGGAGTTGCAGAAGCAGCTCGATGCCTCGCTCGCGCAAGTCCAGCCACTGAAGGCGGAGGCCGACAAGCTGCGTGCCGACCTCGCGCAGGCGCAGAAGGAATCGGAGCGCGCCAAGGCGCTCGACGCCCAGGTGGCCGAGCTCCAGAAACGGCTGGCTGACGCGGGCGCCAACACGGGCAAGGGCGCGGAGTTGCAAAAGCAGCTCGATGCCACGCTCGCCCAGATGCAGCCGTTGAAAGCCGAAAGCGAGAAGCTGCGTCTCGACTTCGCCAACGCGCAGAAGGATGCGGAGCGGGCCAAGACGCTGGATGCGCGCGTCGCAGAGCTCGAACAGCAGCTCAAGACGCAGCAGGACGAAGCGGGCAAACTCAAGGCCGAGATCGCCAGCGCGCAACACGAGGCCGAGCGTTGCAAGGCACTGGAGGCCAAGGCCGCCGACCTCGACAAGCAACTCGCGGAGGCCAAGACCCAGCTCCAGGGCCAGCAGGAGGAAGCGGGCAAGCTGCGCACCACCCTGGCCGGCCTGGAATCCGAGCGCGACCAGCTCAAGCTCAAGGCCACCGACTCTGACAAGGATGGCGTCTCGGATGCCGATGACAAGTGCCCGAATACCGTGGTCGGCGTGAAAATCGGGGCCGATGGTTGCGAGCTGGACTCCGACAAGGACGGCATTGTCGATCGCGCAGACCTGTGTCCGGACACGCCCACCGGCGCGACCGTCGACCCGATCGGCTGTCACGAAAAGACGGCCATCCGACTGGAAGGCGTGAACTTCCAGATCGGCACCTCGACCCTGACACCTGAATCCAGTGAAGTGCTCGACCGCGTGGTGGTCGTCCTCGGCAAGATCCCGGACAAGATCGAGATCGCCGGGCACACGGACAACACCGGCTCCATCGGCATCAACCGCACGCTGTCGGCAGCCCGCGCCGAGGCGGTCAAGAACTACCTGGTGCAGAAGGGTGTGGCCGCAGATCGGCTCACCGCCAAAGGCTACGGGCCGGACCAGCCGGTGGCGGCCAACGACACGGAGGCCAACCGCGCGAAGAACCGCCGCGTGGAGTTACGTCGGCAGTAGTCCGGCCGGTGTCGCCAACGTGTGACACCGCCGGACCGCCCGGGTCGGGCGGTTGGAGCAGAACGGAGGGCTGGTTTCACGCCAGCCCCCCCGCCGGTCAGGGCAGCGGCGGATGCAGGGCCGCGCGCAGTTGCGCGAGCTCTGTCGCGCTCCCCGTCACCAGGCCGTGGCGCAGCAGGCAATCGATAATGACCAGGTTGCAGTTTGGCTTGAACACGCGCGAGCCCGCGACGGCCCGCGCCACTTCCTGGATGGGCCAGCGCTCGAAGGTCTCCACCTCGCCATCGACGATGCGTGGCACGAACTCCTCCGGCAACCACAAATCGAAGGCATGGAGTGTGTCCGGCTTCAGGCCTTTCGCTGTTTCGCAGCAGTAGGTCAGCTCCCCCACATACACCGCCTGCTCGGCCAGCGACTCGGGCACACCCGCCTCCTCAGCGCACTCCTTGACCACATTCGCCTTCAGCGACAGCCCGGCAGGCTGCCCGCCCGCCGCCAGGTGATCGAGCATGCCGGGGAAGTTCTGGCGATTCGAGGCGCGGCGTGCGATCCACATCTCCACACCGCTTGCCGTTTGCACCAGACCGTTGACGTGCACACCCCGCGCGCGCAGGCCGAAGTGGGTCACCGCCGCGCGTTCGATTTCGAACACCACCGGGGCATGCAGGTCCTCGGAGATGGCAAAGCGCTCACCATACCAGCCCTTGATGACGCCCTTGCGGTGCAGCCAGCCGACGGCATCCGCCAGAGCCTGCGTGCGGTTCTCCGGGGTGTCTAGCGCCGGATCAAGGCGCACCGCGCCGTCGTCGACGCGAAACACCTCCCCACACTCGCGCAGGGCCTCGGCAAACACGGGACGCACGAAACCTACACGCCGTTCGCCCACGAGAAACGGCAGGAAGTGGGCGAGCTCGTAGCGATTGCATTCCTCGATGCGTGCGAAGTATCCCTTCAACTTGAAATCCTCGACTTGTAACAAAGGGGGTCATTGATTGTATGGCTGCGCGGGCGGATCGCTGCGTTGCGAGGTGCGCGGTGCTCGACTGTCTGATTGATAGGTCAGTCCCTGCGCTCCGTGCAGCGGGCACCACATCCCGCCCGATCATTTAATCGGCGTTTACCCAAAGCGCAATGATAAACGAGACATCGCAATAAGCTGGCGACGAACACGCCCGACGCCTGGGGTCCGCACAACGCCCGGAACTCGCGGTAGCCACGGCCGCTTCCCGCACTCCGCAGCCGCCAGCCGGATCGGCTCCATACAGCCGGCAGCATCGCAGACTCGGCCTGTCACCGGCAGCGGTCACCGAACGCCTGGCCCCGGTTGTGAAAGAACGTTTAACCGAGTTGGACTACACTCTGGGGTGTCGAATATCCGCGCAGCCGCGCACGCCATGCTCGACCTGCCATCCCTCCTTGATCGCCACGGCCGTCGGCCCGAACAGCTGCTGCAGATCCTTTGCGAGATCCAGGCCAGTGAGCACTGGATCTCGCCAGAGCGTGTCGCAGCCGTCGCTGAGGCGCTCAACGTGCCGCTCGCGCGCGTGCGCGGCGTCATCGGGTTTTACGCCTTCCTCACGGAGCAGCCTTGGGGCCGCTACCGTATCCTGTTTTCCGACAACATCACCGACCGTATGCAGGGCAACCGGGCGCTCGCGGATTATCTGTGCGAGCAGCTCTGGGTGGAGCCGGGCCGTGTGTCGGAGGACGGGCTGGTCTCGGTCGACTTTACCTCCTGCACGGGCCTCTGCGACCAGGGTCCGGGCCTGCTCATGAACGGCCGTGCGGTGCCCTTGGCAAGCCGCGACCGGCTGGACCGCATGGTCGGGCTGATCATGCAGCAGCGTCCCGTAGAGGACTGGCCTGCCGATCTGTTCGCCATCGAGGACAACATCTGCCGCGCTGATGTGCTGCTCAGCCACGGGCTCGCGCCCGGCGAGGCGATCCTGGCCGCCCTCCGGCGCGGCGCACCGCAGGCGCTCATCGAGGAGATCGAGCAATCGAAGCTGCGCGGACGGGGTGGCGCGGGATTCAGCACCGGACGCAAGTGGGCCGCCTGCCGTGCGGCCAACGGGGGTCCGCGCTACGTCGTGTGCAACGCCGACGAGGGTGAGCCGGGGACCTTCAAGGACCGCGTATTGCTCTCGCGCTACGCCGACCTGGTATTCGAGGGCATGACGGTGTGCGCCCGCGCCATCGGTGCGCGACAAGGCTTTCTGTACCTGCGTGGGGAGTACCGCTACCTGCTCGAACCGCTCAACGCCACGCTTGCCCGCCGCCGCGCGGAGAACCTGCTCGGCCACTCGATCTGCGGCGAGACGGGATTCGACTTCGACATCGAGATCCATCTCGGCGCTGGCGCGTATGTCTGCGGCGAGGAATCCGCCCTGATCGAGTCGCTGGAGGGCAAGCGCGGCGTGCCGCGCAACCGACCGCCCTACCCGGTCACCCACGGCTACTTGCAGCGGCCGACCACGGTGAACAACGTCGAAACCTTCTGCGCCGCGGCCCTCATCGCCGCACGCGGTGCGGACTGGTACCGCGCCATTGGCACCGAGCAGTCGACGGGCACCAAGCTGCTCTCCGTGGCCGGGGACTGTGCCCAGCCCGGCATCTACGAGTACCCATTCGGCGTCACGGTGCGCGAGGTGCTCGCCGACTGCGGCGCGAGCGACACCCAGGCCGTGCAGATCAGCGGGCCCTCCGGGGTGTGCGTCGACGCGAGCGAATTCGGCCGGCGCATCGCCTTCGAGGACTTGCCCACGGCCGGCGCCTTCACCGTGTTCGACCACACCCGCGACATGGTCGAGGTCGCACTCGCCTACACCGAATTTTTCGCCCATGAGTCCTGCGGCTTCTGCACACCCTGCCGCGTTGGCACGACCCTGCTGCGCGAGATCATGCGCAAGATCGCCTCCGGCCACGGCACCGCCTTTGACCTTGGCGAGGTCGATAAGCTCGATCGTGTGCTGCACCTCTCTGCCCATTGCGGACTGGGCCACACGGCCTGCAACCCGACGCTGGATACCATCCGGCGCTTCCGTCCCGCGTATGCGCGCGTGCTCCGGCACGAGGCGTTCGAGCCAGCTTTCGACCTCGACGCCGCGCTGGCCCGGGCCCGCCTGATGACCGGCCGCGACGACCCGGGCGCACACTTTGAGGATGCGCGATGAGCCTGAGCTTCCTCCTCGATGGCGTCGCGGTGCCGTTCGCCCCAGGCCAGACCATCATCCAGGCGGCGCTCGCGTCCGGGCGCTACATCCCGCACCTGTGCTACCACCCCGAGTTCAGGCCGCACGGCAGCTGCAAGCTATGCACCGTGAAGATCGCGGGCCGCACCACGGCAGGCTGCACGATGCCGGCGCAGGCAGGGCTGGTCGTCGAGAGCGACACCGACGAGCTCAATGACCTGCGGCGCACGCTGGTGCAGATGCTCTTCGCCGAGGGCAACCATTTCTGTCCTTCGTGCGAGAAAAGCGGCAACTGTCTGTTGCAGGCGCTTGGCTACGACCTCAAGGTGATGACCGCTGGCTTCCGCCACCTGTTTCCCAACCGGCCGGTGGACGCCTCACACCCCGACCTGATGCTCGATTTCAACCGCTGCATCCTCTGCGAGCTGTGCGTGCGCGCCTCCGGCGAGGTGGACGGCAAGCACGTATTTGCCCTTTCTGGGCGGGGCGCGGACAAGCATCTGATAGTCAACGCCGCCTCCGGCCGCCTCGCCGATACCGATATTGCCCTTGGTGACAAGGCCGTCGAGGTCTGCCCGGTGGGAGTGATTATCAAGAAGCGCGTCGGTTTCGCGCAGCCGATCGGCAAGCGCCGCTTCGACCTGAAGCCGATCAGTGCGCAGGCGCTGGACGATGCTCCGCGCCCACTCACGACGGGCGGCTGTGACGGCTGCGAGGGCGGGCTATGAACCGGGCGGACGGCGCGATGCACGGCGCGGCAGCAAGGAGTGGCCGGCGATGAACGCGCCGCGCAAGCTCAGGCTCGCCACCACCTCGCTCGCCGGCTGCTTTGGCTGCCACATGTCGTTGCTCGACATCGACGAGCGCCTGTTTACCCTGCTCGAGCAAGTGGAGTTCGACCGTAGCCCGCTCACCGACATCAAGCACTGCGGCCCCTGCGATCTGGGCCTTGTCGAGGGCGGCATCTGCAACGCGGAGAACGTCCACGTGCTGCGCGAATTCCGCGCGAACTGCAAGGTGCTGGTCGCCTTTGGCGCCTGTGCCATCACCGGCGGGTTGCCTGCGCAACGCAACCACCTCGACGTGGGCGCCTGCCTGACCGAGGTGTATCTCACCGAGGGCGGACTCGAGCGCGGACTCATACCCAACGACTCGGAGCTGCCGCTGCCGCTCGATCGCGTGCACCCGCTGCACGAGGTGGTCAAAGTCGATTATTTCCTGCCGGGGTGCCCGCCGTCTGCCGATGCCATCTGGGCCTTCCTCACCGATCTCATCGCAGGGCGCGAGCCACGGTTGACGTATGGTTTGATCAAGTACGATTGAGCGCGCTCACCGCCGTACCCAACCGTGCGGCGGACGCAGTCAGCAGCAATATCGAAACACCATGACACACGAACTTGAAACCGCACCACGGCCCGAAACCCTGAAACGCGTTGTGATCGAACCGTTGTCCCGAGTCGAGGGACACGGCAAGGTAACCCTGCTGCTCGACGAGGACGGTCACGTCCAGCAGGCACGGTTGCACATCGTCGAATTCCGGGGATTCGAGAAGTTCATTCAGGGCCGGCCGTACTGGGAAGCGCCGGTGATGGTGCAGCGCCTGTGCGGCATCTGCCCGGTGTCGCACCACCTCGCCGCGGCGAAGGCGCTCGACCAGATCGTGGGCGCAAGGCGGCTCACGCCCACCGCCGAGAAGCTGCGGCGGCTCATGCACTACGGCCAGATCCTGCAATCGCATGCCCTGCACTTCTTTCACCTGGCCTCGCCGGACCTGCTGTTCGGCTTCGACTCCGACGTGACACGACGCAACCTGGTCGGCGTGGCCGCGGCCTACCCTGAGATCGCGCGGCAGGGCGTGCTGCTGCGCAAGTTTGGGCAGGAGGTCATCCGGGTCACTGCCGGCAAGCGCGTGCACGGCACCAGCGCGATACCGGGTGGTGTCAACAAAAACCTGACCACCGAGGAGCGCGACTACCTACGCAAGGACGCCTATCAGGTCATCGCGTGGAGCCGCGACGCCGTGCACCTTGCGCGCCGACTGTTCGAACAGAACCTGGAGGCCCATCAGCACTTCGGCCGCTTCGATGCGCACGCGCTGTGCCTGGTGCGCGGCGACGGCGCGATGGACCTCTATCACGGCGGCCTGCGCGCCCGCACCCTGGACGGCCAAACCCTGTTTGATCACGCGGACTACACCGAGTGCGGGAACCTCATCCGCGAGGAGGTCAAGGCCTGGTCTTACATGAAATTCCCGTACCTGCGCGCGCTGGGGCCGGAGACGGGCTGGTACCGCGTGGGACCGCTCACCCGCGTGACGCTGTGCGACTCGATCCCCACGCCGTTTGCCGATGCCGAGCGGCGCGCCTTCCTCGCCTTCGACGCCGGGCGGGCCACGGGCGCCACGCTTGCCTTCCACTGGGCGCGCATGATCGAGCTGTTGCACGCCGCCGAGACCATCAAGGACCTGCTTCACGACGATGACCTGCTCGGCGACGACCTCCTGGTCAGCGGCGAGCGCCAGCAACACGGGGTCGGCGTGATCGAAGCCCCGCGCGGCACGCTCATCCATCACTACGAGGTCGGTGAGGACGACCTCATCACCCGCTGCAACCTCATCGTCTCCACGACCCACAACAACCAGGCGATGAACGAGGCCATCCGGCGCGTGGCGCGCCAGTACCTCGACGGACGTGAGCTCACGGAAGGACTGCTCAACCACATCGAGGTCGCCGTGCGCGCCTTCGACCCCTGCCTGTCCTGCGCCACGCACGCCCTGGGCAAAATGCCCCTCAAGGTCGAGCTCATCGACGCCGATGGCAGCCCCATCGACACCTTGGTGCGCGACGCACGTTGAGGGCCCCGGACCTCATCATCGGCATCGGCAACCCGAGCCGGGGCGATGACGCCCTCGGCCCGCTCGCCATCGAGCGGCTGGCTGCCCTTGATCTTCCGGAGGTCGAACTGCTGACTGACTTTCAGCTCCAGGTAGAACACGCGCTGGACGTGGAAGGACGACGCGAGGTCATTTTCATCGACGCGGCGGTCAGCGGCGGCGAACCGTTCGAATTTCGCCCCGTGGCTGCCGAGCCCGAATTTGGCTACACCAGCCACGCCCTCTCGCCGGGCGCGGTGCTTGCCGCGTGTGGACGCATCGGTGTCAGCCCGCCGCAGACGGCGTGGGTGCTCGCCATCCGTGGGCAGCAATTCGGACTCGGCGAACCACCCAGCCCTGCCGCGTTGCGCAACCTCGACGCAGCCCTCGCCTGGCTAATAGCCCGCCGACGCCATCCGCAGCACTGACGTCGCGTCATTTTGGAGCCCTACGCGCTGCGGCGCACGATTGTCCGGGTGCCCCGAGTGCGTTCCGGCCCAATCGACCCGTCCGGGTCAGAAAGACAACCGAGTTGATCCCGTACCTCGCTGTAGGCATGGCGTGCTCACGCCGTATGTCTTTAGGCTTGAGCTTTCAGCGCGAACCTCACTGCCACGGCGTCTAGGATGTCACGTGGGCCGCGCTGCGCGGCCGAGATTCATAATTTACCGGCAGCCTCTCCGGTAGAACGGGACCCTATGGCAAATCGCGCAACCCGCCTATTGCCAACGGAATAGGCGCGCGGCAATGACCAGCAATACCAGAGCCATGCCCAAAAGCCAGGCGAGCTGTGGCCAGATCTCGCCCAGCCCCGCACCATCCAGCATCACCGCACGGGCCGCCTCCAGCACATGCGTGAGCGGAAATACCCGCGCGAGTTGCTGAATGAAAGCGGGACTGCCTTCCAACGAAAACCAGACGCCCGACAACACCATCATCGGCCAGGAAATCAGATTGAGAAGCCCATCGGCGAGTTCTTCGCTGTGCGTACGCGAGGCGATCAGTAATCCGACACCAATCAGGCTGAACCCGCCTGTGACGAGGATCAACAAAAGCAGGGCGTAGGATCCGCGCATCGTGAATCCCAATACCCAGTCCGTTAGCCCGTAAACGAGCACCGAAACGGCAACCAGTACGAACAAGCGGGACAACACCTGCGCGGTGAGAAACTCCGCAGCCGTGAGTGGCGTCGCCCGGAAGCGCCGCAATACGCCATTCTTGCGATACCGAACGATGACATAGCCCACGCCCCAGAGCGCGCTGAACATCATGTTCATCGCCAAAACGCCCGGAATGACCCAATCCACGTAGCGCAACGCTTGCCCGGAAACCGTTTCGCGCACCAGCGCCAAATTGGCATTCGCGCTTTGCGCATCGTCGAGGAGCAACCGCTCCGCAAGCGGGCCTTTGGCCGAATGCGCATTGATCCAGTAGCGCGTTTGCTCGCCAAAGGCGACAAACAAATCCAGCTGATGCCGCTCGACCTTGCGCACACCCTCGTCCACGTTGGCCACAGGTATGACCCTGACATGCGGTAGCGTGAGTAAAGCTGGCCGTATTTGCGCGCCTGGCTCTCCGGCGACACCCACCTTGAACACGTCCTCCGGACCACTCTGGAAGATGAAGGCAAAGGCAAAAACAACCAGAACGGGCATCGTCACGTTCCACATCAGCGAGGCCGTGTCGCGGTAAAACTCGCGGGTGCGGGCCAAAAACACGGCGTAAACCCTTCGCAGATTCAATGGCATTTCTCCCAGAGAACGACGTTGCCTGAACGGCAAGCAGGTTGGGTGATGCTGGCATCAGCCGCCCCAGCTGTTGGATTGACCATGTCGCAGCTGGCCGAGCACCATGGATTGCCATCCGCGTTCGCGGCGTCGACGTTCCCTTGGTTGGCGGGTCGACGTGCCGTCTGCCCATACAATCCCCACTGCATCGGGCCATGGGTCGTTGCAGCCCCAGTATACCGGGCGCCGGACACCCTTTGAGAAATACGACCAAAGGAAACGCTGATTAAATGGTTGCGCGGGCGGATCGCTGCGTTGCGCGGTGCTCGCTCATCGCCTATCGGCTTGATATGTCTCGTCGCTGTGCTCCGTGCGCCTCGCGCTCCATCCCGCTCACTCATTGAATCAACGTTTCCCTAGCACAGGCACGGCTCGGGGAGACGGTGCCGCGACTTCTCTCGATGGCCGAGCGTCCCGCGCATCATTGCTGCAGGGTGGCCCCCTTTGAGGGTAGCCCTCACGGGGCGTCCATGCTGTCGTGCTGGCCCTAGCCCAAAAACCAAAGACGCCCACCGGTCAACGATGGGCGTCCATGGGTAAGGAGGATGCGCTCGCCAGCACCGCGAGTCGCGGTCGGCGGCGAGGACCAGATCAGTTCTTTGCGTAGCGGCGACGGAATTTATCGACCTGACCGCCCGTGTCGACCATCTTCTGCTTGCCGGTGTAGAACGGGTGGCATTGCGAGCACACTTCGACGTGCAGCGTGTCCTTGGGGTAGGTCGAGCGCGTGCTGAAGGTGTTACCGCAGCTGCAAACGACCTGCGTTGCGGTGTAATTGGGGTGGATGTCCGGCTTCATGGTCAAGTCTCAAACCGAATCGAAAGGGCCAAGATTCTATCCCGGGGACGTTTCGCCCGCAAGCAGCCTCTGCCGTCGATTCGGCGTAACGGCGTTCAAGGTGACAGGTTCCGCTTTGTGATCCGCGTCTAACTGTTTGACTAGGCAAAAAGAAATAAGTTTCTCCACAGAAGCTGTGGATAACTCTGTGGAAAGCGTGCGGGAGTTGGCCTCTAGGCGGTGTGATTTGGGCGTTTTTGTCAGATCGTTCAAAAATTGTTCGATGTCTTAACTTATTGAAAATACGAGTTAATGTTCAAGCTTTCGGTGCGGTTGAAAAAAGTTTGGTCACAATGTGACAAGCTGATGGCGGTTGTGAATAGAACGCAGCGCCCGTGAATGTCAAGGGTTCTCCGGTTCGCCCGCCAGGCCGATCACCTCGCCCTCGTCGTCGAGGAGCGGGGTGACCGTTATGGGGGCGCAGCAGACGTGACAGTCCTCGACGAAATCCGGACCAACGGTCGTGAGGTCCAGCAGCACGGTAGTCGTGGAGCCGCAGTAAGGGCAGGTGAGATCGAAGCTTTCCGTGAGCGGGCGTCTACGCATCGGGCAGGAACCTGTCGAGCAGGTTGTTGAGGAAACGGCGGCCCAGCGCGCTCGGGCGCAGGCGGTCGCGATCGTCATCCAGCAGCCCGTCGCGCCGGGCTTGCTGGAGCAGGGGTTCGAGGGTGTCGATGGCAAGCCCCGTGCGCTCACCAAACAGCGCAGCGGGCACGCCATCCGTGAGGCGCAGGGCGTTGAGGAAGAATTCGAAGGGTAATTCCGCCTGCGCCACGGCGTGTTCCTCGGCGATGAAGTCGCGCTCTCCGGCAGCGCGTAGGTACCGCTGCGGCTGGCGGTGGCGGACCCTGCGCAGGATAGCCTTGTGTTTGGCAACGGTGTACTTGCCGTGGGCGTCGGCGCCGATGGCGAGATAGTCGCCGAACTCCCAGTAGTTGCGGTTGTGGCGACATTCGCGGCCCTCGCGCGCGAAGGCTGACACCTCGTACTGGCGGAAGCCAGCGTCGCGAAGCAGCGCGTGTGCGGCCTCCTGCATGGCCCAGAGCGCATCTTCGTCGGGCAGGCGGGGTGGCCGGGCCGCGAACGCCGTGTTGGGCTCCAGTGTGAGCTGGTACAGGGAAAGGTGGGTGGGTCCGAGCGCCATTGCAGCGCGTAAGTCGTCCAGGCATTCGTCGAGGCGCTGGTCCGGCAGGCCGAACATGAGGTCAAGATTAAGGTTTTCGAAGCCGGCATCGGTGGCCGCCGCGACCGCACGCTGCGCGTCCTGGCCGTCATGGATGCGGCCCAGGCGCCGCAGCAGGCGGTCCTGAAAGCTTTGCACGCCGATAGAGAGCCGGTTGATGCCGGCCTCCCGGTAGCCGTAAAAGCGCTCGCGCTCGACGGTGCCAGGGTTGGCCTCCAGCGTGATCTCGACACTGCCGCTCAGCGGCAGCGCGCGACCGATACCGTCGAGTAGGCGCGAGATCGCTGCGGCCGAAAACAGGCTGGGCGTCCCCCCGCCAATGAAGATGCTCTCGAGGGGGCGCCCCTGCGCCAGAGGCCACTCGAGCTCCAGGTCCGCGAGCAGCGCATCGACGTAGGCGTCCTCCGGGATCTCGCCCTCGCGCAGCGCGTAGGAGTTGAAATCGCAGTAAGGACATTTGCGTGCGCACCACGGCAGGTGCACATAGAGTGCGAGCGGGGGCAGTGCTGGCGCATGTGGTGCGATCATCCAGCGCCACGATAACGCGCCGGTGCGCAGTCCGGCTACTGGACGTCATCCGGGTGGGGTTATCGGCTCCGTCATCGGTGCGAAGGGGCGGGAAAAACGCACTAGCCCCCGACGTCGCAATCGGGTGTGGGGAGTCCGGGCGCTGGTTGATGCGTACCCTCCAGAGCGTTCCCCTTGCGCTGGGGCGCGAGGTCTAACGCCCCTCGGGCCTTGCGCCCGGGCTCAGGCGCTCCAGCAGGGCGCGCAGGGCCTGGCCGCGGTGGCTGAGTGCATTCTTGTGGTCCGGATCGAGCTCGGCGGAAGTCTTGCCGATTTCTGGCAGCCAGAACAGCGGGTCGTAGCCGAATCCCCTCGTGCCGCGCGGCGCACGCAGGATGACACCCTCCCATACCCCTTCCGCAATGATTGGCGCAGGATCTTCGGAGTGGCGCAGGTAGACGATGATGGCGCGGTAGCGGGCGGTGCGCTCAGCCTCGGGGACGTGTTCCAGCGATTGCAGCAGGAGCTCGTTGTTCATCTGATCGCTGGCGCCGGGCCCGGCGTAGCGGGCGGAGTAAATGCCAGGCCGCCCGTTGAGCGCGTCCACTTCGATGCCTGAATCGTCCGCCAGTGCAGGTAACCCGGTATGCAGGCAGGCGTTGCGGGCCTTGATGATGGCGTTTTCGACGAACGTCAGCCCGGTCTCCTCGGCCTCCGGGACGTTGAAGGCGCGTTGCGCGAACACTTCGAAGCACAGTGGTGTGAGCAGGGCATTGAATTCGCGCAGCTTGCCTGCGTTGTTGGAGGCGAGCACGACGCGGTGTTCGCGCTCAGGCCTCATGCAGCGCGTTCTCCTGGGCGCGGATGACGTGCTGGATGCCGTGGGCGGCCAGGTTGAGCAGCACGTCCAGCTCTTCGCGGCGGAAGGGGTGCCCCTCGGCCGTTCCCTGGATCTCGATGATCCCGCCGGCTTCATTCATCACCACGTTCATGTCCGTCTCGCAGTTGGAGTCCTCCGCGTAGTCGAGGTCGAGCACCGCGGTGCCGTTGAAGATGCCAACCGATACCGAGGCCACGCGCCCGTGCATGGGGTTTTCACTCAGCATGCCCTTTTTCATCATGACCTGGACCGCGTCGTGCAGGGCGACGTAGGCGCCGCTGATCGCGGCGGTGCGCGTGCCGCCGTCGGCTTGGATCACGTCGCAGTCGAGAATGATCTGCCGTTCGCCGAGCGCCTCCAGGTCGATTGCGGCGCGCAACGCGCGGCCAATCAGACGCTGGATTTCCATGGTGCGACCGGACTGCTTGCCCTTGGCGGCCTCGCGCGCCGTGCGGGTGCCTGTGGAGCGCGGCAGCATCCCGTACTCAGCGGTGATCCAGCCTTTTCCGGTGTTGCGCAGGAAGGGCGGGGTCTTGTCCTCCACGGAGGCGGTGCACAACACCTTGGTGTTGCCGAAGCAGACCAGCACGGAGCCTTCCGCGTGGGTCGTGAAGTGACGGGTGAAACTGACGGGGCGAATCTCGTCGGGGCGACGTCCACTGGGGCGCATAGGCGATAACCGGCTTCCTGTTGGCCAAAAGGGCCTGAAGTATACCCGCGCGGCCCCGGCGCTGTCTTTTTATGACGGCACGGCCTCGGTCAGCGTGTTGCTGGCAGCCTGTTTCGCTTCGATTCAGTTTTCGTCGCCGTGGGTCCCAACGCACAGGTTGTAAATGGCCTGGGGCGCGAGCCAGTAGCCGATCAGCATCAGGGCGACGATGACCTGCCAGAACGGCGTGCTGAGGTTGGCCGCGTCCGCGAGAAGCAGCACCGCGACGACCAGGACAGCATAGGCAGCATAGGCGCCGTACATGAAACGGGGCTTGTTACGCACGCGGGACCACGCAAACAGCAGCGCATAGGACGCGCCGGCCAGGATCACCAGCGCAGCGGAGAAAAACACGGTGAAAAAGTCGGCGAGCTCGACGGGTTGCAACATGTCCTGATCCTCCAGGCGGTGGGCGCGATGGTTCATGCAATCATAATAGCCACCCGGCGCGTTCAAGCTTGACCTGGGTCAAGCCGGGCGGCCTCCGACCTCGTCTAGCCTCTCTGCCCGGGGCTTGAGTGTGTGACAATTACCGGTAACCGTTGAAAGGAGATGCTGGCATGATCCGAAGCATGACGGGGTTTGCGCGCGTCGAGGAGGAGGGCCCGCTGGGACAGGTCGTCATCGAGCTGCGCTCGGTCAATCACCGTTACCTTGAAACCAACCTGCGCGTGCCCGATGAACTGCGTGGCTTCGAGATGCAGTTGCGCGAGGTGATCCAGCGGCACATGGCGCGGGGCAAGGTCGATTGCGCCGTGCGTTTTCGTGCGCCAACGAGCAATCAGCCCTTGCAACTCGACGAGGGCCGGTTGCACGCGTTGCTCGCGACGGTCGACCACGTCGAGGCGGCGATGAAGAACCCGGCGCGTTTTACGGCGCTCGACATTATGCGCTGGCCCGGTGTGCTGCTCGAGGAGAAGGCCGACCAGGAGGCGCTGGGCGGGCTGCTGCTGCGGCTCATGGCCAAGGCGCTCGCGGCACTGGTCGAGATGCGCACCCAAGAGGGCCGGCGACTCGCGGACTTCATCAGCGCGCGGCTCGATCAAGTAGATGAAATCGTCAAGCGGGTCCGTCAGCGCCGGCCCGAGGTGCTGGGTGCGATCCGTGAAAAGATGTCTGCGCGCCTCAAAAACCTGGAATTCGAAACCGATCCCCACCGGCTGGAACAGGAGCTTGCGCTGATCGCCCAGCGCCTCGACGTCGAGGAGGAGCTGGACCGGCTTCAGAGCCACATCGAGGCCGTGCGCGACAACCTCGCCCACCATGAGCCGGTGGGCCGGCGCCTCGACTTCCTCATGCAGGAGATGAACCGCGAGGCCAACACGCTCGGCTCCAAGTCTGCCGATACGCAGACCACCCAGGCATCGGTCGAGCTGAAGGTCCTGATCGAGCAGGTGCGCGAGCAGGTCCAGAACGTCGAATAGTACCGTGCGGCACACGGTTCACGCCCATGCCGGCTAGTCGGAAAGCGGCTGGACGGAGGCTGCGATTGAAATCGGGTCGAGGTGCCCCTAACTTCAACCATAGACACGAAGCGATCCGGACGGTATTCAGCAACATCGAAGGCCGATGAAATACATCGATTACTACAAGACGCTGGGTGTCAGCCGCACGGCGACGCAGGACGAGATCAAGCAGGCTTATCGTCGGTTGGCGCGCAAGTATCACCCGGATGTCAGCAAGGAGAAGGATGCCGAGGCCAAGTTCAAGGAGGTCGGTGAAGCCTACGAGGTCCTGAAGGATCCGGAGAAGCGCGCCGCCTACGACCAGCTCGGCGCGAACTGGAAGGCGGGACAGGATTTCAACGCACCGCCGGGGTTCGACTTTAACTTCGACACGTCGGGCGTGGGCGCCGGCTTCGGCGGCAGCGGGTTCAGCGACTTCTTCGAGGCGATCTTCGGCGCGGCCGCGGGCCGCGGCGGGTTTACCAGCACGACCCACCGGCGGCGGCCGACGGGAACGGCCGGGCGTGATCAGCACGCGAGCATGCATGTGACGCTGGAGCAGGCCTACCGGGGGGACGAGATCACGCTACGGCTCGAGGATGGCCGCAGCCTCAAGGTGCGGTTGCCGCGCGGCGTGAAGCAGGGCCAGAAGATCCGGCTCGCCGGACAGGGTGCGCCAGGGGCGTTTGGCGGCAGCGCTGGTGACCTGATCGTGCAGGTGCATATCGACCCGCATCCGCGCTTTCACCTCGACGGCAAGGACATCGAACTCTTGGTGCCGATCGCGCCCTGGGAGGCGGCGTTGGGCGCGCAGATGACCGTGCCCACGCTGGACGGCAAGGTGCAGCTCAAAGTGCCTGCGGGATCCACCAGCGGCAAGCGCATGCGCCTGAAGGGGCGGGGTATGCCGGGTACGCCGCCTGGAGACTTCTATGTACGCTTGCAGATCGAAACGCCGCCAGCCCGTACCGAGAGCCAGCGCGCGTTCTACGAGCGGATGCGCGATACCTTCGATTTTCATCCGCGGCTCGAGCTCGAGCGTGGCTGACGCGTTCCGTCGTTCAGTTCGGGTTAGGATTACGTACCCTACATTTCGCCCTTCAGACGCAACTGACTTGAGGAGACTGTCTGTCATGCCGACCTTTCGCCAGCGTACGTTCGCCGTGACGATGATGCTGACCGGCCTGCTCGCCTGTTCGCCAGCCGCGCAGACTGCCTTGCCCGTTGCGGCGGACGGCCAACCGGTCGCGACCATCGCGCCGATGCTCGAGCGGGTGCTGCCGAGCGTGGTGCGCATCTCCACCGAAGGGCGCGAGGTGGTGCGCTCGCAACTGTTCGACGACCCGATCTTCGAGCACTTTTTCGGCGCGCCGCAGCAACGCCGCGAGCGCCGGACTGAAGGGCTGGGCTCAGGGGTGATCTTCGACGCGGACAAGGGCTACATCCTGACCAACGCGCACGTCATCGACAAGGCCGAGCAGATCACCGTGACCCTGAGCGACGGGCGTGCGCTAGAGGCCAAGCTGATCGGGGCCGACCCGGATGCCGACGTCGCCGTGCTGCAGGTCAAGGGCGACCGCCTCACGGGCATTCCGCTCGGTAACTCCGACTCCCTGCGCGTGGGGGACTTCGTGGTGGCGATTGGCAACCCCTTTGGCCTCAAGCAGACCGTCACCTCGGGCATCGTCAGCGCGCTGGGCCGCTCCGGACTCGGGATCGAGTCGTACGAGAACTTCATCCAGACCGATGCCTCGATCAACCCCGGCAACTCGGGCGGCGCGCTCGTGAACCTGCGCGGCGAACTGGTCGGCATCAACACCGCCATTCTGGGGCCGAACGGCGGCAACATTGGCATCGGTTTCGCCATCCCGATCAACATGGCTCACGCCATCGCGCGGCAGCTTATCGAGCACGGCGAGGTCAAACGCGGCCGCCTCGGCATCGGCATCCAGGATCTCACCCCGGAGCTCGCGCGTGCCTTTGGCATCGAGCGCACCGGCGGGGCCGTGGTATCGCAGGTCGAGGAGGGCTCACCGGCGGCCGCGGCAGGCATCAAGCCGGGCGATGTGATCGTCGCCGTGGATGGTCACCCGATCGCGGATTCGGGGCAGCTGCGCAACCGCATCGGCCTGCTGCGGGTCGGTACCAAGGTCGACCTGGAGCTCATTCGCGAGGGGCGGCGCCTCAACGTGTCGGCGCGGGTCGAGGAGATCCGCAAGACGGAACTCAGCGGCAGCAAGGCCGCCGGTGGCCGGTTGGCCGGCGCGACCTTCGCCGAGGCCGACCTGCGAGGCCGCCGACACGTCATCGTCAGCGAGATCGAGCAAGGCAGCCCAGCGGCGCGCTCCGGGCTGCGGGAGGGGGACATCATCGTCTCCATCAACCGTAAGCCCATCTCCAGCGTCGATGAGATCGGCGAGGCGCTCAAGCTCAACGAGCGCGGCGTGCTGCTCAATATCGTCCGCGACGGTCGGGGCTTGTTCCTGCTCATCCAGTAGCCGCCTCGCGCAGGATCCGCCCCGCGCCGGGGCGGGTCAGCCTGGCGTGTTCGTCTCGACCCAGCGCGTTTCGCCCGAGACGAGTGTCTCGCGCTTCCAGAAGGGCGCCCGGTGTTTGAGCTCCTCCACGAGATACCGGCAGGCCTCGAAGGCCTGTTTGCGGTGCGCAGACCACACGGCGGTCAGCATGATCGTATCGGCCGGCCGGATCTCGCCGACGCGGTGAACGATGAGACAGGCGAGGACGTCCCAGCGCGAGCGGGCCTCCGCGATGATCTGGCGCAAATGCTGCTCGGTCATGCCCGGGTAGTGTTCGAGCATCATCGACCGGACCTCATCGCCTTCGTTGTGATCGCGCATGGTGCCGATGAAGACGCTCGTCGCGCCCGCCGCGGCCGGATCGTCGAACTGCGTGCGCTGGTACTCGACCAGCGTCGGCCACGGATCGAAGGGCTCGTGCTCAAGTCGCACTGCATCCATCGCGCCTAGCCCCCGGTCACGGGCGGAAAGAACGCCACTTCGTCACCGGCGGTGACGGGCGAATCCGGCGTCGCATAGGTTTGGTTCACAGCCATCAGGATGTTCGCTGGCAGCGCCTCCGCGCGCGCCTTGCACCACACGTCGCGCACGTTGCGCACGCCCTCGGCGGCCACACATTCCTCGCCCCTACCAACCTCTTCGCGCAGGCTCGCGAAATACTTCACCGTGATCATGCTGTGCTACGCTGAATTTCCCCAACTCGATTTCAAGTGTAACACCGGAGTCCTGCGCATGAGCGGTTTCACGCATTTCAACGCGCGTGGCGAGGCGCACATGGTGGATGTCGGCGCGAAGGCCGCCACGCACCGGGTCGCCGAGGCTGAGGGCTGGATTGCGATGCGCCCCGAGACCCTGGCCATGATCCAGGCCGGGGACCACAAAAAGGGCGATGTGCTCGGCATCGCGCGCATTGCGGGCATCATGGCCGCCAAGAAGACCTCCGACCTGATTCCGCTCTGCCACCCGCTCGCGCTGACCCGTGTCGTGGTCGACTTCGAGATCGAGCCAGAACCGGCGCGCGTCCGGTGTGTCGCGCGGGTCGAAACGTTTGGCCCGACCGGGGTCGAGATGGAGGCGCTCACTGCCGTACAGGTCGCGCTGCTCACGGTCTACGACATGTGCAAGGCGGTTGATCGCGGCATGGCGATGCAGGATATCCGGCTGGTGCGAAAATCCGGGGGAAAATCCGGCGAATGGCGGCGCGGCGAGGCGCTGGGTCCGTGACCGCTGGGTAAAACCGCGCCACGATCGGTGGCTTTGCGCCCCCAGCGCGGCCGCGCTTGCTAAACTATGCGTCGATTTTGTGTGTCCCCTGACAGTGTCAACACCTCAGAAACCAAGGAATTCATCCATGCAACACCAACTCCCCGAACTGCCCTTCGCCATGGACGCCCTGCAGCCGCACATGTCCAAGGAGACGCTGGAGTACCACTACGGCAAGCACCACAACGCCTACGTCACCAACCTCAACAACCTGATCCCGGGTACCGAGTTCGCGGACCTCGACCTCGAGAGCATCGTCAAGAAGGCCCCGGCTGGCGGCATCTACAACAACGCAGCCCAGGTCTGGAATCACACCTTCTTCTGGCACTGCCTGAAGCCCAACGGCGGGGGCGCACCCAGCGGTGCGCTGGCGGATGCCATCAACAAGAAATGGGGCAGCTACGACGAATTCAAGAAAGCGTTCCAGACCGCTGCGGTCGGCAACTTTGGCTCTGGCTGGACCTGGCTGGTGAAAAAGGCCGACGGCTCCGTGGACATCGTCAACATGGGTGCGGCTGGCACACCGCTGACCACGGGTGACACCCCGCTGTTGTGCATCGACGTGTGGGAGCATGCCTACTACATCGACTATCGCAACCTGCGCCCGAAGTTCGTCGAGACCTTCCTCAACTCGCTTGTGAACTGGTCGTTCGCCGAGAAGAACTACGGCTGACCGGTTGGCGTCTGCGCCTATTCGCGCCGGCGCAGATCGATCTCCCAGGAAAATGGGATGCCTTTGAGCATCCCATTTTCATTCTAGACGCCTAGACGCGGACAAATGCGGAGCGGGCCGCTGCATGCCCCCCCCCCACTGGACCCGGTCAAGCTGCGCTTCAATTGAACGGCCAACCCCCTGCTGGCAGGATGCTGTTCTGGGTAGAGCTCACCAATCCGACCTGGCTCAGATTGACGCTCGTGTACGGGTTGGACTCCATCCGTCGCGTCATCGGGGCTGAGATCGGCGAGTTGACCGCGAAGATCGGGCCGTAGCCTCCAGCGATGGCTTGATTCGCCAGCTGGCTGTTGTCGATGACGGCGTTCAGTACGCCGCGCACCGCAGTCATGTCCTTGGCGTCGAGGGTTATTGCGGTGGCGAGTTCAGCGATTTTCAGTGTGCTCATGTTCGTGCTCCTAAACGTCGGCGATGTGATGTGTTTCGGTTTATGTTGCAGAGCTTTGTTTCGCTCTGATCGGCTTTGTGCAGGAGCCGTGTCAGGTTGCGATCGGTGCTGTGAATCGAATCATCAATGCTGTGGTCTATAAGGATATTTTGTTTTTCTTTGACGTCTTACCGGAGCGTCCGGGTGATACGGCATCCTTGGCAGTGCGACGTTTAATTAAAAAACAATTTTTAAATAGCGTTTGTTATCTCCACGCGCTCATGGGCCTCGCCGGGGCCGAGCACCGCCAATCGAATCTTCGACGCATTCGCTGTCTATACTCATAGCGGGCCCTGCGTAGCCCGCCCCACCATGGTTTTGGCATCACTCGTGAATCTCGATCACCCTTTGGTAGAGAGTCTGGTCGTTCCCCTACTGCTCTCGTTGGCGGGGGTGGGTCTGTGTCGGGTTGCGCGTTGCGAGCGATGCGCCGGTGTGGCTGTGGGTTTGGCCTTCGTGATCGCGGCCGGCTTGATCGTTGGCGGTTGGGCGCGCCAGCCGCAAACCGCGTTGCAGAAGTTGCCTTGGGCGGTTTGTGGGTATCTCTCGCTCGCGATGCTGGTGCGCGTTGCGCCGGCGCGCTGGTTGAGCGGGTATGCGGTACTCGTGGCCTTCGTCGCGCTCATGCTGGGATGGCTCGGCTGGGGGCGGATTGGCCAGGGGGATTGGGCATTGATTGGCGTGCTTGCCGTCCTGGGGGTTGTGGCGTTGATCGCTGAATGGGGGTTGCGGCGGGCAACCCCAGCACCGGCGACCGAGGCCGCCGCGCCCTTGGTGGCTGCGCTGGGCTTGGCGGCAGTGGCGTTCGAGGCTGGTTCGCTGGTGCTCATGCAGCTCAGCCTGGCGTTGGCCGTTGCGCTCGGCGGATTTGCACTGTGGAATTGGCCATCGCCGCGATTGGGTTCCAACAGCTTCACCGGCAGCACGGGAGTAGCGCTCCTGGCGTTGATCGCCGCACTTCTGGTGCTGCTCACGCCGGTCCGTGGCTGGGCGCTCGTTCCGCTGGCGGGGGTATTCGCCCTGCCGGGGGTGGTTGGCAAGGTGGTTACATCGCGTATGAAGCATGGTGCCGCGGTCGAGCCAGTCGCTGTCGTCGCGCTCGGCCTGCTGCTCTGTGCGGTGGCCGTCTGGCTCGCACAGTCGGGTGCCGCGCCACCCGACGATGACTACTACCACTAACGCCGTCCTAGGCGCACCGTCCGAATGCCCCTGCCGCGTCACTGGCACGACCTCGCGAGCCCCGATTTTGCTGGGCTCGATCCGGAGCGCAGCGTCGCTCTGCTCCCCGTTGCGGCCGTCGAACAACACGGCCCGCATCTACCGCTGGGCACCGATGCGTTCATTTGTGCGGGCATCGTCGGGCGCTTGTGCGAGGTCGGCACACAAGTCGCGGAAGCGTTAATTCTGCCGCCGCAAACGGTGGGCAACAGCCTGGAGCACACGGCCTTTGCCGGGAGCCTGCACGTGCCGCCGGAGGTGCTCGTGGGGCAGTGGACGGCGTTGGGGATGAGCGTGGCCCGCGTCGGCGTGCGCAAGCTCCTGATCCTCAATACGCACGGCGGGCAGCGCGCCGTGGTGGATCTGGTAGCGATGCGCCTGCGTGCCGAGGCGCAAATGCTGGTCGTGCGTGCCAACTACCCCGACTTCGGGGCCCCGGCTGGGCTGTTCGATGCAGATGAGCTCGCCCTTGGGCTGCACGGCGGAGAGGTCGAGACCTCCCTAATGCTGCATCTGCACCCTGCGCTGGTCCGTCGCGAGCAATTGCGGGACTTTCGGGGTCTGCCGCACATGCGGGCGTCGTCGAACCGCTGGCTCGGAGTCGAAAGGCCGGTCGGCTTTGGGTGGATGGCGCAGGACCTCCACCCGTGCGGGGTTTGCGGCAACGCAGCGGCTGCCGATCCCAGGCGTGGCGCCCTGTTGCTGGACCACATCACGGCGGCACTCGCTGCGTTGCTCGATGACGTGGCAGATTTCGCGCTCGGCACACTACGCGACGGGGGCTCGTACGAGTGGAGCTGACTGCGTACTTCCGGACGCCGGGGGAGGCCATCGATGCGCTCTGGCCGCTGTTCTTGGAGTTGGCGCGAGCGCGTAGCACGGGGCGTGCCGGGGCAGGCTGCGCGGTGCGCCGCGTCAACGGGACCCGATTCAGACGCTGTGAGCCGGACGATCCGCAAGCCATCGCGCGATGGTCGCGCGAACTCGGCTGGCGGATCGATGGTGGGTTGCCGGAAGCCTTGAGTGCTGCCCTCGAGTTGTATCTGCCGCTGTGCGGGCAGCGCGAGGGGCGTCCTTGGGTGATAGCCCAGCTTGGGCAGAGCATCGACGGACGCATTGCGACAGAGTCGGGCGATTCCTACTACGTAAGCGGCCCGGAGGGACTCACGCACCTGCACCGCTTGCGTGCCCTGTGCGACGCCGTGCTGGTGGGCGCGAACACCGCCGCGATCGACAACCCGCGCCTTACCACCCGGCGGGTCACGGGCGACAACCCCCTGCGGGTCGTGCTCGACCCCCACGGCCGGTTGCGGAGCGATCTGCGCCTGTTCAGCGACGGGGAGTCACCCACGCTCGTCGTGGGATGCGAAGAGCGGCCGGCGCATCTTCGCTTGCAGTGCGACTACATCCAAGTCCCGCAGCGTGAGGGGCGGCTCGACCTCGAGGCGCTGCTGGATGCGCTCGGCGAGCGTGGCGTGCACGCCCTGCTGGTCGAAGGCGGTGGCGCGACCGTTTCGGCATTCCTCGAAGCGGGTCTTCTCGACCGTCTGCATCTGGTCGTTGCACCGCTGCTCATCGGTTCCGGACGGCCTGGGCTCACCCTGCCGCCGGTCGAGCGTCTGAGCGCCGCACTCAGGCCGGCCGTGCGTGTCTACCGGCTCGGTGAGGACATTCTCTGGGACTTCGACCTGCGGACGCGCCCGGCGACCGATCGAGACTGACCGCGGTCGCCTGGCTAGTGCATCGGCTGCCGGCTCGGCACTGACCAGGCGCGCCAGCCGTCGGAGCGAGCAGGGGGCTGAGGGCGATAGGCGTTTGCCCGGAAGCGTGGCAGCGAGCCTGCTCGCCGCCGTATCCCGAAGCGAAATCTCAGTCGCGCAGACCGCTGAAGATGTATCCAGTCGATTTCTGCGCGGCGTGGCAGGCGTGGCAGGATGCGCCGCCGTCGGTGACCATTCGCTCAGTCTTGCTGTTTCCGGCGAAACCTTCATAGCCCCATCCGCCGGTCGCTGCGAATTTCGCCTGATCGCGCTGCATCACCCCGATGAACTTGCGTGTGTCCTCCTGCACGGCGTGGCCGCCTTCCTTGTAGTTGAGCAAGTCGAAGACCAGCACGGCTCCATCGGGGTAGGTTCCCGTCTTCAACCCCTCTAGGGCCTTGGCATTGGCATAGACGTGGTGGAGGCCCGCGAAAGGGTTGGCCAGATCGTGGCCCGGCTGGATGAGCATCGACTTGACGTGATGCCATCCCCGGTAGCCCTGTGGGTAATCGACGAGCGGTGCGGCCGCGGCCTGCGTCAGCGTGGCGCCGAGCGATGCTAGAGTGAGAGCCAGGACAGATTTAGAAAATTTCATGGTGTGCCCCTTTTGGTCGGTATCGAGTCGATACTAGTATCCGGGGCGGCCCTGGTCAAGGAAGTTTTGAATCGATACTATGCCGCCATGAGCGACACGTTTCTCGATCTCGTCGAGCGCATCGGCAACCTCCTTCGTCACTCGCAACGCAGCGCTGTGGCGGCGGAGAATCTGCAGCCGGTGCATTGGCAGGTGTTAGGCTACCTGGCGCGCTGCAACCGCTACAGCAACACGCCGACGGCGATCACGGCCTACCTCGGCACCACCAAGGGCACGGCGTCGCAATCGCTGAAGGTCCTGGGGCGGGCGGGGCTGGTCGAGGCGCGTGATGATCCGCAGGACCGGCGGGTCGTGCGTCTGCAATTGACACCGGCGGGCGAGACGTTGGCGGCGGAGGCGTCTGCAATGGCCACCTGGGACACGGCGTGCGCCTGTCTGGCACCCGCCGAGCGGGATGCCGCGCGCGCGGTGCTGGAGAAGCTGCTGCGGGCCTTGCAGGTCCACAACGGTCTGCGCAGCTTTGGCGAGTGCCACTCATGCAGGCACTTCACGCGCATCGCGGCAACCCAGTTCCAGTGTGGGCTGACGGGCGAAGCCTTATCCGCCGAGGACGCGGGCCGAATCTGTCATGAGCACGAGTTTGACGCCCCGGCGGGCGCAGCTTGATTCGCTTGCGGCGGGTTTGGGCGCTGCGCACGGTGCTCACGGCGCGGGCCAGGCGGCGATGTCGAGATGCCCCACGGTGAGCGCGGAGCGTCCCGCATTCAGCCAGCGTTCGCGACGTTGCCGCCAGACGGTGATGGCGTCCGCTTGGGCCGGATCGACCTCGCTGGCTGCCGTGGCCCAGCCGTCCATCAACTGGCGCTGCATGTCGATGGCATCCGGTCCGATGTGCCAGGGGGTGGCGGCCCGCGTCACCGTGTAGCCGGCTTCCGCGAGTAGGGCCGCGGCGCGTTCTCCGGCATCGGGTCCCAGCCCGGGGCCAAACGGTTTCTCCCCTCGTTGGTGGCGGTTGAACAGTCGACGTACCGTTTCGTCGAAAGGGTCGGCGGGCGAGCAGTCGAACGCCCCGTCGTAGTTGAGCGCAAACAGCGCGCAGGCCCCGCCGTCCACGATGTGTTGGAGCACCTGGGCGAGCCACCGTTCCGAGACGAGGTCGAGCAGGGCCGAGGCGGTGACGAGGTGCGCGCCCGCCCACGGCACGCGGTCGAGCGCGGTCACTAGGTCCAGTTGCACGGTGTGAATGTCCGCCCGGGCGGACGGGGTTGGGTCGTTCAGGCCGACGCGACCGAGCAGTGCCGAATCGTGGTCGAGCAGTGTCCAGTGTTGCGGGCGGGCGAGACGCGGGGCGAGGTAGCGCAGGTTCGCACCGGTTCCGCAGCCCAGGTCGAGCACTCGAAGCGTCTCGGTCTCGGGTAGGTGCCGGGTGAGTTCGGCGCACAGCGTGGCGCTGCGCGCGGCGGCGTCGAACGGCTCGCGCAACGCGAGCCAGTCGGGGCTGAAACCGCTCACGGCACGAGTTCGTTCAGCGCCTCGGCAAAGCGCGCGCTGGACTGTTCCCAGGCCGGCCAGCGCGGGCGCGTGGCGCGGGCACCGTCGGCCAGCCGGGCACGCAGCGCGGCGTCGTCGAGCACGCGCGCGAGTGCATCGGTGAGCGCGTCGAGGTCTCCTGGCGGCACCAGCAGCCCCGCCGTGGGCGGCACGGTGTCGGGAATCGCGCCGCCCGTCGTGGCCACCACCGGCAGCCCGCGCATCAGCGCCTCGGCAAACGCCATGCCGAAGCCCTCGTGCCAGGCGGGCAGCACGAAGACGTCGCTCGTCTGGTAGGCGGCTTCGAGCGCCGAGTCGACGAGCTCACCCGCAAGCTGGATGCGCCCGCCGAGGCCGAGTCGCTCGATGCGGGCGCGCAGCGCGGCGCTGGTCGCCGGGTCGCGCTCGGTGCTGCCGACACAGGTCAGCCGCCAGGGGCGGTCGCGCAGCCGCGCCAGTGCATCAACGAGCAGATCGTGCCCCTTGCGCGGCACGAGGCTGGCCACGCAGAGCAGGGCGAGGCCGTCGCCCGAGCTGCCGCGCGCGAGCGGCGCGGGGTCGGTGCCGGGCTCCACCACACGGATGCGCGAGGCTGGCACGCCATACGGCTCGAGCGACCGGACGGTGTGCTGCCCGGTGACGATCGTCCCACGTGTCGCGGCCAGTGCCTCACGCTCCGAGGCATAGAGCCGCTCGCGGACATCGGCGGTGAGCCCTGTTTCCAGCGCGAGCGGGTGATGCACGAGCGCGGCCAGCCGCAGCCGTCCGCGCTCGCGCTCCACGAGCCGGGGCATGCCGCCCAGGGCGAGGCCGTCGATGACCACGCGGGTACCGTCCGCCAGCGCGGCTAGCGTACGCTCGGCCTGCGCGAGCGCGGCCTCGGTGGGCAGCGGGAAGCTCGCATCGATGGGCGGGGTGTCGACTTGCCACCCGAGCGCACGCAGGCCCTCGGCGATGCGCCGGTCGTAGATGTAGCCCCCGGTGAGCGTGTTGAGGTCGCCCGGCGCGAGGAGAATCACGTGTTCCGCAGCCATTCAGCCACCCAGCGGGCCGCTGTACGACGCCCATGCCACGTGCGACTCGCGCAGGGTCACGCGCATCGCGGTAAGCCCGAGCGCAGCCGGACCGAGGCCGCCCGTGCGTACCCGCTCGGCCATGAGCTCGAAGATCACCCGGGCGAGAAACTCCGTGGTGGTGTTCTGCCCTGCAAACGCGGGGTCTTCGTCGAGGTTGCGGTAGTTGAGCGCCGCGAGCACATCGCGCAGCGCCAGCGATGCGAGACCGATGTCGACCACGAGGTTGTCGGCATCGAGTGCGGGTCGCTGGAACTCGACATCGACCACGTAAGTCGCGCCGTGCAGGCGCTGCGCGGGGCCAAAGACCTCCCCGCGGAAACTGTGAGCGATCATGAAGTGGTCGCGAACGGTCAGGGCGTACACGGCTTGCGGATCCTCTGGATGTTTGCGGGAGGTGGCGGTGCGTTGAGCCCGGAGATGACGCGCCGCGCCACTATCGTAGCCAAGGAACCCGGTGTTTGCGCGACTCCCGGCAAGCAGGGGCGGCTTATTCGCGCGCCGTGCGTCTCGCGCTTCACCCAGTTCGCTCACTGGGTGAGCGTTTTCCTTAAGGCCTTATTCAGCTTCGAGGGCGCAAGTTCAACAACAGCAAGAGGTTGGTTTTGGGAGGGTCGGCATGAGATCTCGCTTGGTTGCTTTGTGTGTGGCCGTGGCGTTCGGCGTCATGCTCGGCGGCGCGGCGTGGGCGGATCGCGGCTATGACGGCCGGGGCTACGCGCGGCACGCGCCGGAACGTCACTGGTATCCGGCTCGTTCGTACCGCCATCTGGATGTGGATCTGTATTTCGGCTGGCCGCTGTACTGGCCGCGCTACTACCGCTACTACGATGATCCCGTGATCATCACCGTGCCTTCCGAGCCCACGGTGTACGTCGAGCGCAGCACCGAGCGCCCCACTGACGACTCGGATTACTGGTACTACTGTCCGAGCTCCCGGACGTATTACCCCTATGTCAAGGACTGCCGGGAAGACTGGATGAAGGTCGTCCCGCAGCCGCCGCCCGATCGTCGCTAACAGGGTGTTTAGAATCTGCTGCGGGGTGCTTATGCTACGTTGCAAATCGCCTCAAAATGCTCATTTTCGCCCTGTAAACTGCGCTTTTTTGGCGATTTGCGCATTGCCTGAGCACCCCTCGCTACGTTTTCCAACACCCTGCTGAGCCCTGGAGGTCTGCTATGTCGCTGTGGCGCGTTTTGTCAGTTGCGATCATCGCCTCAGTAGTCACTGCCTGTGCTGTGATGCCGACCGGGCCGAGCGTGATGGTGTTGCCGGGCAGCGGCAAGAGCTACGAGCGGTTTCGCGCTGATGACGCCTACTGCCAGCAGCAGGCTTTCGACAGCCTTGGCCTGCGCAGTGCGGCCACCGCCGCGAACGAGGCCGGCGCGCAGTCGGTCGTCGCCGGCACGGCGGTGGGGGCAGCTGCGGGCGCGCTGATCGCGGGTGAGCAGGGCGCCGCGGTGGGCGCGGGCACTGGGTTGATCGTCGGCAGTGCCGCGGGTGCCGGTGCGGCGGGGACCTCCAGCTACGCGACGCAGCGGCGTTTCGACAGCATCTACCTGCAATGCATGTACGCCAAAGGGCACCGCATCCCGGTCCGGGGAAGTTTCACCTCGCAGTCCGACCGCTCCACCTCGATAC
>CAYSFW010000089.1:0-211749 GCA_964430355.1 uncultured Thiotrichales bacterium | reverse complement strand
CGGAGAAATGAGGCGCGGGTTGCGCGGATTCCATCAGGGCCAGCAGGCATCCGCCTGCACTACAGGCCGGATATAAAACTGCAGCCTATCTGTCCCAGCACACCCAAACCGATCTTGGCAAACGGGAGGCGTCCATATAATACACCATGAAAACCATGACTCAAGTCCTCAAGCAAATACTCAACGCCCTGGCCGCTGCTGACGCGGGCGAATACCTCATGCTCAGCCAGAAGGCGCGATATCTCGACTCCGCGCCCACGCAGCCGACCCCACAACCCACAGTCAAGCCGGCCAGCGCTCAATCCCCCCAAAAGCAGGTAGGGCTCTACCTGGGGAGCGAACTCTCCCCGCACACCGCGGATTACGTGTTGCAGATGTGCCAACGCATGGATTACGGTCTGACGGTGCTTACCCTGCAGCCCGAGGCCCGCGCGCGTGATCTGCTCGCGCCGCTCGTGCAGACGCTGAAGGAAGCCGGTATCGCGCTGCGGGTGCGATCGCTGGAGGGCGAACCGCTCGCGGCGCTGTCGCGCTACCTGCGCCGCCACCCCGAGGTGGCTTTTCTCGCGTGCAACGAAACCGGCTTCCTGGGTTGGAAACTAGTCAACGGCACCCAAACCAGCAACGCGCTACCCATTCCGGTGGTGCTGGTGACACCTCGCGGTGCCGATGCCATCGAGAACCGCAAGGCAACGCAAGACGCCACTGACACCCGCGCGGCTTGAACTGCGCCCCGGCCACTGAGTGACGCAGGGTTACCAAGGTGCTGAAAACACTGTTTCCTTTCCTGAACTGGCTGCCGCTGCGCGCACAGAGCCTGCGCGGCGATTTCATCGCGGGAGTGACCGTGGCCATGGTCCTGATCCCCCAGGCCATGGCCTATGCGTCCCTGGCGGGCCTGCCCGTCGTGTACGGGCTGTACGCCTCGTTCCTTCCCGTGATTGTTGCGTCCCTCTGGGGGGCATCGCGTTTTCTGCACACCGGGCCCGTCGCGCTGCTCTCGCTGATGTCGGCGGCGGCCATCGAGCCGTTGGCCAGCCGCGGCAGCATGGAGTTCATTGAGCTATCTATGTCACTCGCCCTGATGGTCGGGGTGATCCGTCTGCTGCTCGGCGCGTTCCGCATGGGGGTGCTCATCAACCTCGCATCGCACCCGGTGATCCAGGGTTTCACCAACGCCGCTGCACTGATCATCGGGCTGTCGCTGCTCAGCAGCTTCCTGAACGTGCCCATGCCGCGCTCGGACATGTTCCTGCGCGACCTGTGGCACGTCGTCCTGCAAGTCCCGCTGGCCCATGGGCTTAGTGTGGCTTTCGGTATCGGTACGCTGCTGGCGCTGCACTGGCTGAAGCGCTGGGCGCCGAAGTGGCCGGGCGTGTTGATCGTCGTACTGCTCGGCACCGTTATCAGCGCCGCCGTCGGCTTCGAGAAGACCGCGTCTGTGCCGCTCGACCACATCGCCGCCCCCGCCGCGCGGAGCGATTACGAGAAGTTCATTGCGCTGGAAACGTCGCTCAAGCAGGTCAAGGCCGACATAGCACAGGTGCAGAAGCAGATCAAACAGCTGTCACGCACCGATGCACACGACTACTCGCTGGAAGCCCGCGCTGCGCAGCTGGCCGGGGAGGACAATGCGCTCCAGAAACAACTCTACGGGCAGCGCGTGGCCGTATTCCGTCACGCACTGGTACCCGAAACCGGGAGCGACGGGGTCGTGACCTATCGCGCGGCGACCGAGGCATCGCCGTTTGCACCCGTCTGGCGCTTTGCCGGGGTGAAGGACGGCCAGATCCGGCTCTCCGGCGGCGGTCAAGTGGTGGGCACGATTCCCGCGGGCTTGCCCGGCTTCTCGGTGCCGCCGCTGGACCTGGCCACACTCTCCGGGCTCCTCGGGATTGCCTTTGTGATGGCCATGATCGGTTTCATGGAGGCCATTTCCATCTCGCGAGCACTCGCGGCGCAGAGCCGCGAGCGGCTCGACCCCAACCAGGAGCTAATCGGACAGGGACTTGCGAACATCGCCGGCTCGTTTTTTCAGTCCTATGTCGTCTCTGGCTCGTTCTCGCGCTCTGCAGTCGCCGCCAAAAGCGGCGCGCAAACCGGTATGTTCGCCATCGTCAGTGCGCTGGCCGTGATGCTGGTCATCTTGTTTTTCACCCAATACTTCTACCACCTGCCGCAGCCGGTGCTCGCTGCTATCGTCATGAGCGCTGTATTTGGTCTGGTCGACTTCAAGGGGCTCCGCCACGCCTGGCGCGTACGGCGCAGTGACGGAGCGACTGGCATCGCGACCTTCCTAGCCACGCTCTGGCTCGCACCCCAGCTGGCGGGCGGTGTGCTCGTGGGTGTGGTGCTGACCATTTTTGTGTTCCTGCACGGAACCATGCGGCCGCGGGCGGAGATCCTCGGACGAACACACGACGGCGCGCTCGCCGGCGCTATCAGTCACGACCTGGCGCCCGTCAGCGAGAACTTCGTTGTGATGCGCTTCGATGCTTCGCTCGTGTTCATCAACGCCGCCTATTTCGAGGAGGCTGTGATGAATGCCCTGAGCCAGTTCCCCAAGGCGCGCGCCGTCATGGTGGTGGGCAACGGCATCAACCGCATCGACGCAAGTGGCGAGGAGAAGTTGTGGGCGCTAGCCAAGGACTTGCGCGCCGCCGGTGTCCGGCTGGTGCTCGCGGGACTTAAAAAGCCCGTCCGCGACGCCCTCGACAGGGCCGGCCTCGACGAGGTGATTGGACGCGACAACCTGTTTGCCACCAAGGAGGCCGCTCTGGCCGCACTGGAGCGGACCTACGGGTGAGCGGAGGTGGTCTCGCGACAAAAAAAGAGGCGCGAAACGCGCCTCAAAGCCAAAGGATGATGTGCGCGCTCAACCGGTCAGCTGACCTGGGCCTCGACTGAATCCGAGCCGCCCTTGTTGTCGGTCCACGAGAGTTTGACGGTGTCGCCCTTCGCGGCGCCTTTGAAGCGGAACGACAGGTACGGGTTGGTGGAGATGCCACCGCTCCAGAGTGCCGTGAACACCTTGTTGCCCTTGTGCTCGGCCACCACTTCCTGGATGAAGTGGGCCGGAACGAGTTGGCCGGTGGCCTTGTCCTTGCGCAGGCCGGTTTCCATGGGGTGAGTGATCAGGGCCTTGATGGTGGTGACGCCACCCGCCTCTTCTGCACGCAATTTGATCGATGACATAGGGAAATCTCCTTCTCGATTAGCCGCCGCAGCCGCCGATGGTGACCTTGACTTCTTTCTTCGCGGTCATGACCTTACCGCCCGCCTTAACCACTGCGACCACGTTGGAAGTCTTGGCCATCTTGATACGGGTGGAAACATAGGCATCCGCGCCCGTGCCGAGCATGTACTGGCTGGTCAGCGGCGTGCCGTTCTCGGAGGCCAGAATGGCGATGGACTCGACGCCGCTCGCCGTCGTCTCGACCGTCACGGGCACGACTGCGCCGTTTTCTGCGATGTCAGGGGCCTTGATGCTGATGTCCGCGCTCTCAGCTCCGCCGCTCGCGCCGATGGCGCTCAGCGCAGAGTTGACGTCCTTAGCGTCGAATGCGGCTTGCGGCCACGCAGCCAGGACGCGTTGCGGGGTGAGCAGCCCGGCGCTTACGGCCACGCCAGCTGCACCGGCAGCCAGGGTGCCTTTCAGGAAAGTTCTACGTTGCATGTTTCTCCACTCCAACAGTGATTGGTTGAGCGCCACCTTTGTAGCACGCGCCGTGCCAGCGGTGTGAATTTCGGCGAATCAGTGGGTTGTATACGCCGACCGACCGGCAAGCTGGACGGCGCAGTGCAAAATACAACGTTCACGAGTGCAATTTGCAAACAGGGTCTCGCTCCCGAGTCGGCACCGCCCCGCAGGGTGTTGAAAGACATAGCGAGGGGTGCTCAGGCAAGGCCCGAATCGCCGAAAAAGCACAGTTCACATGGCGTTAATGAGCACTATGAGGCGATTTGCAACGTTGCATCAGCACCTCGCAGTCGATTTTGAACACCCAGCTAGTCCTGCACCTCATAGCTCTGCAGTTTGCGCCAAAGCGTGGATTTGTTGATGCCGAGCGCCTCGGCGGTTTTCTCGCGGCTGCCGCGCTGTCGATCCAGCATCTTGAGGATGTAGCGCCGCTCCAGGGTCGCGAGATCAGGCCAATCTGCATCGATCGACTCGCCGCAGGTCATCGCCTGCGGCGCGGAGGCGAGCGATTCCATCAACTCCATGACCGGCGTCTCGGCGAGCGCGACGTGGCGCTCCACGAGATTGCGCAGCTCACGCACGTTGCCCGGCCAAGCGTAGGCCGCGAGCGCCTGGTTGGCTTGGGCCGAAAACTCGCGCACCTGACGCCCGAAGCGGGCATTGAAAAAGTCGATGAAGTGGCGCGTAAGCAGCGGCACGTCCTCGCGCCGCTCGCGCAGCGGCGGAACGTCGATGCGCACGACGTTGAGGCGGTGGTAGAGATCGTGGCGGAACTGCCCTTGCGCGACCATCGCCTCCAGGTCGCGGTTGGTGGCGGCGATGAAGCGCACGTCGATCGACAGCGGCCGATTGCCCCCGACTCGCGTGATCTGCTGTTCCTGCACTACCCGCAGGAGCTTGATCTGCATGGCGTCGGAAATGTTGCAGATCTCGTCCAGGAACACCGTGCCGCCCTTGGCCGTTTCGAGGCGACCGATGCGCTGCCGGTCGGCCCCCGTAAAGGCGCCCTTCTCATGGCCGAACAGCTCGCTCTCGAGCAGGGTGTCGTTCATGGCGCCGCAGTCGATCACCACGAAGGGGTTGTCGCGTTGCGGGCTCAGCGCGTGCAGGTCGCGGGCCACCAACTCCTTGCCCGTGCCGGATTCGCCGGTGACGATCACGTTGCAGCGCACGGCAGCGAGCTTGCGGATGCGCTCGCGTAGCCGCTGCATCACCACACTCTCGCCGATCAGGCTTGGCGTGCCGCGCTCGTGGACGAGATCCAGTCGGAGGTCCTGATTCTCGCGGCGCAGGCGACGGTTCTCGAGGATCAGCAGGATGCGCCGCTGCAGCTCCTCCGGATCGTAGGGCTTGCGCAGAAAATCGGTCGCACCGAGGCGCAGTGCCTCGATGGCGTTCTCCACCGTGGAGTAGCCGGTGACGATGATCACCGGCACGTCCGGGTCCAGCGCCCGCACCTTTTGCAGCAGCTCAATGCCAGACATGTGAGGCATCATCAGGTCGGTGACGATCAGGTCCGCGGACTCGGCCTGAAAGTGTTTCAGCGCCTCGCCTGCCCCCTGAAAGGCCTCGACGGCAAGGCCGCTCGTCTCGCAGAAGCGCTTGAAGAGCTGGCCCGCCTTGGGCTCGTCGTCGACGAAGATCACACGGTGCGCTGCGTTCATGCCTGGGTTTCCGGGCTTTCGAGGGGCAGCAGGATCTCGGCGGTGCAACCGCCCTGCGCATGGTTGAACAGATGGAGCTGTCCGCCGTGGGATTCGACGATCCCCAGGCTCACGCTCAAGCCCAAACCACTGCCTTCGCCGAAGGGCTTGGTGGTGAAAAACGGTTCGAACAGGTGATCGAGCACCTCGGGCGGCAGCCCGCCGCCCTGGTCGATGATCTGCAGCCGCAACCACGGGTCGGTGCGCGCGGCGGCGAGGAGGATCTCGCCGTCCTCGGGGCTCGCCTGGATCGCGTTGGTCAGCAGGTTCACGACGACCTGCTCCATCTGGAAGGGGTCGGCATGGGCGAGCAAATCCGCCTCGCACTCGATGCGGATCACGATGCGCTTCGCGTCGGCGGATCGCTGCACGCGGCGCACGCAAGTTTCCAGCCAGGGGGCCACCGCATAGCGCTGCAGGGTCGGCTGGATCTGTTTTGCGAAGTTGAGCACGCCGCGCACGATCAGCGCCGCACGATGGGCCTCCTCACGCAGGGACTGCAGGTCCTGTTGTGCCGCGTCGTCCGTTGCGAGCCGCCTGCCGAGGAGCTTGATCAGGGCCAGGATATTGTTGAGCGGATTATTCAGCTCATGGCCGATGCCGGCGGCCATCTCGCCGATCGAGGCCAGCTTGGCGGTACGCAGCAACCGCTGCTGGGCAGCGGCCTTTTCCTGCTCCGCAGCGGTAAGGGATTCCGTCATCGCACGAAACGAACGCTGCAGGTTGCGGATTTCTGTGGTCGCGGTCGGCAGATCCGCGGCCGGTGACTCACCCCGCCCGTAGGCCTCGAGGTTTTCCGACAGCCGCACGATGGGCGCGCTGATGAGCCGCGAGGCGAGGTGCGCAAGAAACAGGCTCAAACCGATGGCCACAACCCCCAGTGCGAGAAGCCCGAGCCGGAGCAGCCGGTACTGTGCCGTGAAGATGTCACGATCCACTTCCGCTATGAGTATCCAGTTGAGCAGACGCTCCGGATACGGGATGTATTCCGAAACGAAGTAGCGCTTGCCGTGATCAGCATCGTCGAAGCCCACACCGGCACGCTGCGCCGGCAACCGCGCCGCGAGCCACGGTGGCGGGGAGTGCTCACCCGGCCCGGCCGTGGCGAACCCGGCCCGTCGGGCATCGTCGTAGAGCACCGCGAGCTCGTCCGTGCCGCGATCGAGATCGCGCTCGACGATGCTGAGGGTGGCCTTGAACGGCCGCGGGGCGATCGCGAGCAGTCGGTCCAACCGCTCGCCCACCGACGTCAGCACGAGGTAGAGCACGGTGTCGTCACCGAGCGTCACCGGGCGGACCATGTCCAAGAGCCGCAGCGGTACCGGGGCGTAGTCGGTCGCGGCGGCGGGGAAGCGCAGATGGCTGATCTGGCGTGGTGGCAGCGTCCGCAGGCGGCGCACGAAGGCCGGGTCGGGCTCGGTCTCGCGGATTTCGTAGGGCAGCAGGCTTTGCAGGCGCGGCAGGGGCGAGGCCCCAAAATGGACCTTGATCAACGTGTTGGCGCTTGCATCCAGCACGCGGATCACAGCGTCCTCGGCGACCAGCGCGTGCAGGTCATTGAGCAGCGCCTCGATGCGCCCCTTCTCCTGGTCGAAGCGGGTGCGCGCGGCCTCCGTGCGGTCGAGGTCGCGCACCGCGCGGGCAAAATCCAGGAGCAGCGGCGACTGCGCGAGCGACTCCAGCAACAGACGCTGGTGCGAGAAGTGTTGATCGAGGGTGAGCGCGACCCGGTCGAGCGTGGCCTGCAGCTCGCGATCCACGCTGCCGAGATAGACCTTCTGGCTGTAGACGATCGCGCCGAGCATCAGGGCGAGCAACGGCAGCAGGCTCGTCAGCATCAGCCAGAGCAGGATGTGGGCGCGTAGCTTCAAGTACTCTGCGGCATTCCGCGGTTCATGGGGTATGGCGTGCTATCCTACCGTTTTTGTTGGACCGATACCCCCATGCAACTCGAACGGCGAGGCGCTTGGCGCTGGCTGCTCCTCCTCGCGGCGCTCTGGCTCGTACAAGCGTGCGGCCAGAAGGGGCCGCTGTACCTCCCGGACGATGCGCGGCACTCCCAGGAGCGCAAGAAGTAGATATGGATCACTTTGGATACGTCGAAGGCGTCCTGCACGCGGAGGGCGTCTCGCTCGAGTCGATCGCCGCGACCTACGGCACGCCCTGCTATGTCTACTCCCGGGCGACCATCGAGCGCCATTGGCACGCCTTCGATCGGGCCCTCGGAGACCATCCGCACCTGATCTGCTACGCCGTGAAGGCCAACGCCAACCTGGCCGTGCTCAACGTGATGGCGCGGCTCGGCTCGGGCTTCGATATCGTCTCGGTCGGAGAGCTGGAGCGGGTGCTGCGCGCCGGCGGTGATCCACGGAAGGTGGTGTTCTCGGGCGTGGGCAAGCGCGGTGACGAGATGGCGCGGGCCCTGGAGGTCGGTATTCGCTGTTTCAACGTGGAGTCCGAGGCCGAGCTGCTGCGCCTGAACCAGGTGGCCGGCGAGCGCGGTGCAGTTGCGCCGGTCAGCCTGCGTGTCAATCCCGACGTCGATCCGCTGACGCATCCCTACATCTCCACCGGCCTCAAACAGAACAAGTTCGGCATCGACATCAACGCCGCAGAGGAAATTTACGCCATTGCCCAAGCCCTGCCGCACGTGCGGCCCGTGGGCATCGACTGCCACATCGGGTCGCAGCTCACGCAGGTCAGCCCGGTGCTGGAAGCGCTCGAGCGTGTGCTCGAACTCGCTGCACGACTGGAACGCCGCGGCATCGCCATCGAACACCTGGACCTCGGCGGCGGGCTCGGCATCCGCTACCGCGAGGAGGCGCCACCCGAGCCCGCCGACTACGCGGCGGCGGTGCTCGAACGCCTTCAGGGCCGCCCCTACGAGATCATCCTGGAACCCGGCCGGGCCATCATGGGCAATGCGGGCGTGTTGCTGACGCGCGTGGAATATCTCAAGCACAACACGGGTCACGACTTTGCAATCGTGGACGCAGCGATGAACGACCTGCTCCGGCCGGCGCTGTACAACGCCTGGCAGGCCATCATCCCCGTGCGGCCACACAGCGCCGGACGCCACGCCCACTACGACATCGTAGGCCCCGTGTGCGAGACCGGCGATTTTCTCGGCAAGGGGCGTGAACTCACCCTGAGCGAGGGCGATCTGCTCGCCGTGCGCTCCGCCGGTGCCTATGGCTTTTCGATGAGCTCCAACTACAACATGCGACCGCGCCCGGCGGAGGTTATGGTCGATGGCGATGCGGCGCACCTCGTGCGGCCCCGCGAGACGATCGAGCAGTTGCTGGCCGGTGAAACCACCCTTCCTTGAGCGCCAGCACCATGCAACGCCGCCCCGAACCCGAGCTGATGGACGACCCTGCGCAGGCGCAGGCCTACGCGCAAGCCGATTTCACAGAGCCCCACGAGCGTTTTGTCGCCCTGTTTCGCGAACACTGCACAGGCCATGCACCGCGGCAGGTCCTGGACCTCGGCTGCGGTCCGGGGGACATCTGCCGCCGTTTCGCGCGGGCTTACCCATCTTGCGAAATCCACGGGCTGGACGGGGCACAGGCCATGCTCGAGGTGGGCCAAGCGCTGCTCGACGGCACGCCCGAGGCCCACCGCATCCGACTGCTGCACCGCTACCTGCCGCAGGAGACGCCGCCGCTCGCCTCATACGACACCGTCATCAGCAACAGCCTGCTCCACCACCTGGAGGATCCGATGGCGCTCTGGCAGTGCATTGATCGCTATTGTGCAGCGGGCGGTGCCGTATTCGTGATGGACCTGTTGCGGCCCGCCGATGAGGGTGTGGCACACGTGCTGGTCGAACGCTATTCGGGCGGCGAACCCGACCTGCTCAAGCGGGATTTCTTCCACTCGCTGTGTGCTGCGTACCGTGCCGATGAAGTGGCTGAACAGCTCTGCTCGGCGGGACTCGGCTGGCTGAGAGTCGAGGTGGTCAGCGACCGGCACTGGATCGCGTTCGGCCGGCGCCCCTGATCGCAGACAAAAAAGGGGGCCCCGAAGCCCCCCTTTTTCACGGCGACACTGGTTGCGATGCGGAATCAGCCCTTCTTCAGCAGGAAGGTGTACTCACCGCCCGCTTCGGTCTGCTCCATCAGCTCGTTGCCAGTTTGCTTGGCAAAGGCTTGGAAGTCTTTCACGGAACCCGGGTCGGTCGCGATGACCTTAAGGACCTCGCCCGAACCGATTTCGTTGAGCGCCTTCTTCGCCTTCAGGATTGGCAGGGGGCAGTTCAGGCCACGAGCGTCAAGCTCTTTTGCTACGGCAGTCATGCGAAACTCCTCAATCAAGCAGTGTCTTGTTGCGACGGTTGGACAGTTTGCGTCCGCCCCTCTGGTGTGATCGGGACGGGCTCCCCAATACAAGAGACGGAAACATACCACAGGAAGCGACCGCAAGCCTAGCGGCGCCCTGCTGCCCAGAGACCGGCGCGAGAGGGACCGGCAGCGCCGTAGCGTAGCCGCATATTCATCGGTAGAATGAGGCACTTGGCCTGATTCGCCGGGGGGTTACAACGGGTCGCCGTGCGGTGATCGCCGTCTGTTTCACAGCAGATGAGGCGCACCGCGCATCCCCGGAGAAGCAGCATTCGAACCATCCAGGGCCCGGCGCCTGACGTCGGACCCGGCGACCCTAACTTCTCATCCGGGGAGATCCTAATGTCCGCAAAACACCCCATCGTCGTCGTCACGGGTTCTTCCGGCGCCGGCACCACGACCGTCAAGCGCGCGTTCGAGCAGATTTTCTTTCGCGAGCGCATCAATGCGGTGGTGATCGAGGGCGATAGCTTCCACAGCCTGAATCGCGCCGAGTTCAAGGAGGCGATGAAAAAGGCCGAGGCCGAGGGCAACAACTCCTTCAGCCACTTCGGGCCCGAAGCAAATCATTTCGACCTGCTGGAAGGGCTGTTCCGCGATTACGGCGAGTCTGGCACGGGCCGCAAGCGCTACTACCTGCACAGTGTCGAAGAGGCCGCCGAGCACAACGCGCGCTTGGGCACGGACCTCAAGCCTGGTGAATTCACGCCATGGGAGGAGATCCCGCCCGGCAGCGACCTGATGTTCTACGAAGGGTTGCACGGCATGGTCAAGACCAACACGATCGACATGCCCAAGTACGTCGATCTCGGTATCGGTGTGGTCCCGATCGTCAACCTGGAGTGGATCCAGAAGATCCAGCGCGACAACCGCGAGCGTGGATACTCCGCCGAGGCCACGGTCGACACGATCCTGCGCCGTATGCCGGACTACGTGAATTACATCACGCCGCAGTTCTCCCACACGGACATCAACTTCCAGCGGGTGCCGACCGTGGACACCTCCAACCCGTTCATCGCGCGCGACATTCCCACGCCGGATGAAAGCTTCGTGGTGATCCGCTTCCGTGACCCGAGGAAGTTCAACATCGACTTCCCGTATCTGCTGGCGATGATTCCCGGCTCCTTCATGTCCCGGCGCAACACGATCGTCGTGCCTGGCGGCAAAATGCAGATGTCGATGGAGATCATCCTCGCCCCGATCATCCACGACCTGATCGAGAAGAAAAAGGGCTGAGCCTCGGGTGGCGGGCGCCGGTCAAGTCAGGCGCCCGCCCCGAAATGCCCCTTCTCCCCCTGGTTCCCTTGACCCCGCTGGCACCTCCACCTACCGTGTGATCTGAGCCACGGCTCACTGGTCTTCGCCTTCCCACGCTACTCTGGGAGCAGTGTACCTATGTCCTCATTTGTCTACGGTTACGCCCTCGGTAGCGAGCCACGCACGCTGGTCAACACCCTGCTATCACAGATCGGCGATCCCCCGCCGGCTGCCAATCTCGGCTTCATCTACGCCACCGACGCGCTGGCTCGGGAGCTACCCCACATCCTGCAACTGCTGAAACAGGCTACGGGAGTCACCCATTGGACAGGGAGCGTAGGCATGGCCATCAGTGTTCAGGGTCGGGAAATCTATGACCAGCCTGCCGTGGCGGTCATGCTCCGCGATTTTCCGGCGGAGGCCTTCCGGGTGTTCCCCAACCTGACCTCGGCCGCCGGTGACGCCCTCGACAGCGAGGCCGCCTGGATCTCCGCACACCAGCCGCGCTTCGGTGTGCTGCACGGCGATCCGAGCAACCCTGCGCTGCCCGGATTGATTGAGCAGGTCTCATCCGCTCTCGATGGTGCGTTCTTCGTCGGCGGCCTAACCTCATCCAACGGGCTGCTCGCCCAAGTGGCCGATGGAGTCCAAACCGGCGGGCTGTCCGGCGTGCTGTTCGCGTCAGAGGTGGAGGTGGCCGCCGGCCACACGCAAGGCTGCAGCCCCATCGGGCCGGTTCGGACCATCACCCGCGCCCACCGTAATATCATCGCCGAGCTCGACGGCCGCCCCGCGCTCGATATGATGAAGCAGGACATTGGCGAGGTGCTGGCGCGCGACCTGAGTCGGCTCGGCGGCTATATCTTTGTCGGCCTGCCGCTCCCACACTCCGACACCCAAGACTACCTCGTGCGCAACCTGCTGGGCATCGATGTCGGGCAGGGGCTGATTGCCATCGGCGAGTTGGTGGGTGAAGGCGATCAGATCATGTTCTGCCGCAGAGACGGCAACACCGCCCGCGAGGACATGTCGAGGATGCTTGAGGGTCTCGCACGCCGCTGCAGAGGGCGGAAACCGCGGGGCGCACTGTACTTCTCCTGCCTGGGGCGCGGGCGAAACCAGTTCGGCGAAAACTCCGAGGAGTTGCGCATGATCACCGAGGTTTTGGGGGAGTTTCCGCTCGTGGGCTTTTTCGCCAACGGCGAGATCTTCCACAACCGGCTGTACGGCTACACGGGCGTACTCAACCTTTTTCTTTGAGAGGCGTCTTGCGGTCGTGGAATACCGCGAACTCGGCGACAGCGGCATTCAGGTCAGTGTCATAGGCCTTGGCACTATGACCTGGGGTCAACAGAACACGCTGGAAGAAGCCCATGCGCAGCTGGACTACGCGCTCGATCACGGCGTGAACTTCATCGATACCGCCGAGCTGTACTCGATCCCACCGCGGGCGGAGACCTACGGACGCACTGAGGAATACATCGGCGCATGGCTTGCTGCGCGCGGCTTCCGGTCGCGCATCGTGCTCGCGAGCAAGGCCACGGGGCCGGGCGAGACTTGGGTGCGGCACATCCGCGGCGGACCACGGCTCAACCGCCACCACCTCGAGCGCGCATTGCACGGCAGTCTGACGCGACTGCGCACGGACTATCTCGATCTCTACCAGATCCACTGGCCGGAGCGCGCCACCAATTATTTCGGCAAGCTCGGCTACACACCGCAACCCGACGCGCACGCCGTGCCCATCGAGGAGACGCTGGAGGTGCTGGATGGCTTTGTGCGCGCCGGCAAGGTGCGGCAGGTGGGCATTTCGAACGAAACGCCGTGGGGGACGATGGAATACCTGCGGCTGTCGCGCGAACGTGGCTGGCCGCGCATCGTAAGCATCCAGAACCCCTACAGCCTGCTCAACCGGACCTTCGAGGTGGGGCTTGCCGAAATCGCCCACCGCGAACGGGTGAGCCTGCTTGCGTACTCGCCGCTCGGTTTCGGCGTACTGAGCGGCAAATACCTCCACGGCAGGCGCCCGGCTGGCGCGAGAGTCACCCTGTTTCCGAACTACAGCCGCTACTCGGGCCCGGACGCGGGAAAGGCCACCGCAGCCTACGTAGATCTCGCGCACCGCCACGGGCTTAAGCCCGCGCAGATGGCGCTGGCCTTCGTAAATTCACGGCCTTTCGTAGCCAGCACGCTCATCGGCGCGACATCGCTCGAGCAGCTCGCGGAGAACATCGAATCGGCCGCGGTGCACCTCTCGGGGACGGTACTCGATGGCATCGAAGCCATTCATCGGCGCATCCCCAACCCCAGTCCTTAGGGGCAAGCAGACCCACTGACTACGCGGTCGAAGTGCCGCCCTACACGGTGCGAATGCCTAGCCTACCGACCTGTTATGTCCAGGCGCCACGCACCGTGGGCCGGGCGGTCCATCGCACGGATAGGCAGCGGCTCCGTCAGCGTGGGCGACGTCTGCGCAGCCAGTCGGCGACCCACGCCGCTGTCAACCACGCCCAGCCAGACGCTCCGCCACCGCCGTTGCTGCTGCCGTTGGACGGGGTAGACCCGCCCAAGTAGGCATTGATCCAGGTCAGATAGTTCGCGGTGCGGGTGTAGATGCCGTAGTTGTTGGGCAAGGCGCAGCCCTCACCCGAGCTGACGATCCCCACCTGCTGGAACTCCCCGGTGCTCAGCGGGATCATCAGCGGCCCGCCGCTGTCACCCGCGCAGCTGTCCTTGCCGCCCTCGGCATAACCGGCGCAGAGCTGGTTCGCGGTGACGCCTGGATTGGCCTGATTGCACGTGGCGTTGCTGATGATGGGCAGCTGGGCCTGGCGCAACTGCACCGAGAAGTTGGAAGCGACGCCGTCGATGTACTGCGTGGTGCCCCAGCCGATCACGGTGGCGAGCGAACCGACATTGGGCGCCACCGGGTAGAGCTTCATCACGGGCTGCGAAACCGTGTACGCGAGCTCCAGAATTGCGAGATCGGCGTCGAAGGTATTTGCGTTGTAGTTTGGGTGAACGAAAATATTCGCCACCGGCACGAGAGTGCCACCCCGGTTCGCGTCGCTGTAATCCGATCCGGCAAGAACCTGGACGTTGCGTGTGGCGAGCCTCACGAACCGCCCGTCCGCATCCTTGGTGTATGCGCAGTGCGCCGCGGTCAGCACCCACTTGTTGCCGATGAGGTTGCCGCCACAGAAGTGGCCGATTACGCGGCCGGTGTCGCTGACCTGCTGCAGCGAGACCATGCTGGGCCATGCACCGGGCTGGGAGACAGTGCCGCCGATGATGCGTGGCATCAGCTCTGCGCGAGCCGCCCCGACGGCCAGTGCCAGCAGCACCAGCCCAACCGTGAAATACCGTGGATTCATGAGGGTGGGTGAGGGCCTTGCAACCTAAATTTCCGAGAATTTGATCGGTTCGAGGAACGAAACAATCGCTAGTTTAATGGAATAGCCATGACGAGTGCATGTTCACAACGGCGTCGGCACGCGAGCCGCATGACCGTGTTCGCGGGATTCGCGATGGCCGTGCTTGGAGGGTGCGTCAGCGCTCCGGAACCGGTCGCCACGGAGCCGAGGGCGACCATGAAATCCGCTGAAACGACGTGGCGCCTGTTCGACACCCCGCTCGGCGCCCGTAAGGGCGAGCTGGCCGAGCGGCTTGCACGAACGCAGCGACACTGGGCAACCTGCGAAATTCGCGAGCCGCCCGGTCCGGCAGGCCAGGCACCAGCACTCGAGGCCTGTGTCGCACCGGGCCTGGCGGAGCTGCCCGCCTGGCTATCCGCCATAGGCCAGGCGGTCAAGCGGGTGCGGTATGTGTTCGTCAACGGACGGCTGAGTCAGATTGAGGCTGCTTTCAACGCCCCGAGCACCGACAGGCAGTTTCAAGAGACGGTCAACCAGTTGAGCGCCCAGTTCGGCCAGCCGACGATGCAATCATCCGTCGAGGCCGTCTGGCAACGGGATGGCCAGCGCGCCGTCCTGCGGCGCGGCGGGCTGGCGCTCGAGGCCCTGTCCGAGACCTTGTAGCGGCGTGCCGTGCGACTGATCGATTCGCACTGCCACATCGACGACGCGAGCTTCGACGCAGATCGCGCCACCTGCCTCGCGCGCGCGACCGCAGTCGGGGTTGAACGGATCGTGGCACCCGCAATCACCGCGGCGAGCTGGGCCGGCCTACATGCGGTTGCCACCGCCTACGCTGGCATTCATCCCGCATATGGACTGCACCCGGTCTATCTCGCGGAACACCGTGCCGAGCACCTGTCCGAGCTGGACGAGTGGTTGACGACCCATCCAGCCGTCGCTGTCGGCGAGTGCGGGCTGGATTACTACGACAGGGAGCTGGACCGTGCGACCCAGCAGTTCTACTTCGAGGGCCAGCTCGAACTCGCTCGCAAACACGACCTGCCGGTCGTCATCCACGCGCGCCGTGCGGTCGAATCAGTGTACAAAACGTTGCAACGGTTCCCCGGCGTGCGTGGCGTGCTCCACAGCTACGCCGGGAGCGTCGAGCAAGCCCAAGCGCTGCGGAAGCTTGGCTTCAGTTTCGGACTAGGTGGCCCGATCACCTGGGAGAACGCCCGTCGGCCGCAGCAACTCGCGCGGGAACTGTCACTCAAGGCGATCCTGATCGAGACCGATGTACCTGACCAACCGGATGCCGAGCACCGCGGCCAGCGCAACGAACCGGCCTACCTGCCTGCTGTCGCCGAGACGCTGGCGCGTTTGCGGGGCGTGCCCGTCGAGGAGGTCGCCGAGCAGACGACGGCGAACGCCCGGGCGCTATTCGGCCTGGGCTGAGTCACAGGGCCAGGTGCCCGAGCAGACTGCCCGTCAGATCCTCGCCTTCCTCCATGCAGAAATTCCAGAAGGTCTGCGCGACCAGCGTCAACGCCTTGCTCCGAGGGTAGGCCAGGTACCACTGACGGCGGATGGGGAAGCCCTCGACATCCAGGATCCGCAACGGACCCTCGACGCCCTCCAGGATGAGGGCAGTCGCCGACAGCACCGACACGCCCAAGCCAGCCACAATAGCGTGCTTGATCGCCTCGTTGCTGCCCAGTGCCATGCGCACCTGCGGCTCGACATTGTGAGCCTGAAACAGGCGGTGGACTGCATCCCGGATGCCCGAGCCGGACTCGCGCATGATGAACGGCTCCCGGGCCAGCCGCTCGACCGGAATGTTGCGCTGCCCGACCAACGGATGATCGTGCCGCGCAAGCACGACGAGACAATTCGGCGCGAACGGCGCGGCTTCGATCGCAAGCTCCTGCGGCAACGTCTGGCCCAGAATGTAGAGGTCGTCCTCGTTGTTCGCCAAACGTTCTATGACCTGCTCACGGTTGACCACACTCAGGTTGACATCGATCCCGGGGTAGCGCCGGCTGAACTCGGCCAGTATTCGCGGTGCGAAGTACTGCGCCGTGGTCAGTGCCGTCAGTCGCAACCTGCCCGCGCGTAGCCCCTTCATGTCGGCAATCTTCATCTCCAGGTTGGAAAAAGCGGAGAAAATATTGCGACTCGCGTTGTACAACTCGCGTCCGGCGTCCGTCAGCTCCACCGTGCGCCCCACTTGTTCGAACAGCTGCAGGCCCACCTCATCGGAGAGCTTCTTGATCTGCATGGAAACCGTAGGCTGCGTGAGGTAGAGCTCTTCAGCTGCCCGGGTGAAACTGCCGTGGCGGACGATAGCCTCGAAGACCTGGAGTTGACGCAATGTGATATGTCGGGCGAGCACGTGCTGATGGGGCCATGGATTGATCGGACCGAACCCTCTTATAGATGATTTTCTATACCCTTTGTCAAGTTCGCGATGGCTCGCCGTACCGCCGAATCGGGCTGTTGCCTGTCCATCGGCTGACCTATCATCACAGGCTTTTCCGGTTGCCGGGTCGCGGCGGCCGACTGGAACCAAACCCACGCCACCGAAGGTATGCCCTGATGATCTGTCAGCCACCCAACCCGCCCGCAAGTTGCACTCGAGCCCGACGTTCGCCGGGTGGCATCGCTTCGGCCGTGGCAGCAGCGGCTTTCTTGCTTCTGCCCGAGTTGGTGTGGGCGAGCGGCGCTAGTGCGCGGCTTGATCTGACCCAGCACTGGGTTGGCTTCACCGGCATTGCGATCTTCGTGCTGGCCTACCTTCTGGTGATGGCCGAGGAATTCATTCACCTGCGCAAGTCAAAGCCCGTGGTACTTGCCGCGGGGATCATCTGGGCGATGATCGCGCTGTACTACGGCCAGCATGGCCTACCGCACGAGGCGGAGGCCGCCGTGCGGCACAATCTACTCGAATACGCCGAGCTGATGCTGTTCTTGCTGGTGGCCATGACCTATATCAACGCGCTGGACGAGCGCCTGGTTTTTGAGGCACTTCGATCGTGGCTGGTTTCGCGGGGGTACGGCTTGCGTGCGTTATTCTGGATCACCGGCACCCTCGCGTTCTTCATCTCGCCGATGGCGGACAACCTCACTACTGCCTTGCTGATGTGCGCGGTGGTCCTGTCCGTCGGCGGCGGCAACGCGCGCTTCATTTCTCTGGCCTGCATCAACATCGTCGTTGCAGCGAATGCCGGGGGGGCTTTCAGTCCGTTTGGCGACATCACCACACTCATGGTCTGGCAGAAGGGTGTCGTGGACTTCTGGACCTTTTTCGCCCTGTTCGTGCCTTCGCTCGTCAATTTCGTGGTGCCCGCGGCGCTGATGCACTTCGCCGTACCTGATGCATCGCCCAGTGTCGTCAACGATCACGTACGCATGAAACGCGGCGCATTCACAATCCTTGTGCTGTTTCTGCTGACCATTGCCACCGCGGTTGCCTTCCACAACTTTTTACACTTGCCGCCCGTCATCGGCATGCTCACCGGCATGGGCTTCCTTAAGGTCTACGCGTTCTATCTACGCAAGACGCACGGCCGCTACAACGGCGAAGCGGCAGATCGCGAGGGGGGCGCCGAAATCGGCGACGTGGTGCCCTTCGACATTTTCGAGCGGGTGGCGCGCGCGGAATGGGACACGCTGTTCTTTTTCTACGGCGTCATCCTGTGCGTCGGCGGCCTGGGATTCATGGGATACCTCGCGCTGGCATCAGACGTCATGTACGCGCAATGGGGCCCGACCACCGCCAACGTCGCCATTGGCCTGCTCTCGGCCATCGTGGACAACATCCCGGTCATGTTTGCGGTGCTGACCATGAATCCCGACATGTCGGTGGGTCAGTGGCTGTTGGTGACGTTGACGGCGGGGGTGGGCGGGTCGCTGCTGTCGATCGGATCGGCTGCCGGCGTGGCCTTGATGGGCCAGGCACGCGGCCAGTACACGTTTTTCAGCCACCTGCGCTGGAGCTGGGCGGTGGCGCTCGGCTATGTCTCCAGCATCGGCGCCCATTTTCTGATCAACCGCAGCCTGTTCTGAGCGGTCAACTGAGGAACGTTACCGTCGGAACGTCAGGAGGTTGTTAGCTGCTGAGGGTTCGCCGCGACGCAGACGACCCTCCAGCAATTGCAGTGCCTTGGCGAACTCCGCATGGACCCGTAGCTGCGTCTGCCAGGCCTTGGACTGATAAGCGACGCAGACGTACGGCACCGGCTCATCGAGACGCGAGCGCACCTGCGGGTGGAAAGATTGCCAGGCAAATTCGATCGAGCGATCGCCCTGCCCGTCGATGAAAACGATCTCCTCGGCATCAAGCGCGGCGAGATACTGCATGGAGCGGATCGGCACGAAAACGCAACCTCGCTCAGCACGCAGCAGCAGGCGACGGGTCGCGTTGTAGAGCGTGGCTGCGAGGTGGCGCTCCCGTCGCCCGATCTCGGGACCGCGATGGAATTGCTCTCGAACCCAATACATCCCGTCGTCACGTGACATAGTTCAATAGGAGACACTGTAGCATGCCGGTCGAAGGCGCTTTCCCGGTTGCTCCACAGGGGTCCTCCAACGACAATTTGGACCAGTACGGCTCGGCCCTTCGCCGGGGGCTGGTAAGAAAAGATGAATCGATTCTAGGCCATATTTCACAAGACGCGCCAGGTGTCGAAACACCGGCACGCAACCTCATGATCCCAAGGGTCACGAAATCCAGACCGCATCGAGAACTTGTCGAGGAGCAATGAGTGGACATCTACGGTGCCCCGATCGCTGAACGCATCAACTGGCTATTCGACGTTGCTGCACGCTACACGGAGACCTACACCAGTCCGGAGACCTGGATGGCGCGGGTGCGATACTTGGCGCAACATCCCACCGATATCGTTGCCCTCAAGTGCATGGATGGCCGCATCAACATCCCCGTAGCGACGCAGACGCCACCTGGGATCATTCAGCCGTTCCGCAACCTGGGTGGCATGTTTCACCTCGGCTGGCCGCATTTAAACGAGACGCTCGCGCACCACATCCTGCGCACGGTACGCGGGGGGCGACAAACGCTTGCGCTGATCACCTATCACTTCTCCAAGGGTGACCCGCGACGCGGGTGCGCGGGGTTCAACTACGACACCCACGCCGCCATCGCCCACACGCGCACCGTCAAGGCACAGGTGGAGGACGTATTCGGACGCGAGCACGGTGGGGTTTATCCCATCGTTTGCGGTTTCGAGACCGACGAAGATGCGCTGATCCTGCATGGCGCGGAGGACGGCGAGCTGAATCTCGCCGAGCTTACGCCCGCCGATGCCGACACCCTGGCTCCGAGGCTTGCTGCACTGTTTCCGGACATGTCCCAACAGATGCGCGACGACCTGCTGCCGCTCCTGGCCGGAAACCTCAAACGCATCGCCCAGGTACGCAGCCAGGACCGAGCCCTGGACATCGAACACAGGGAATGGATGATCTGTGTCGGCCGCGGATTCGACTTCCTGCACATGCCCAATCTGGCCCTGATCATCGGGCCCTATAGCCCCAACCTGGAAGACCCCCTGCGCAAGGCGGCCAGCATCATCCTCAACAACATGCGCACGGGACGCATTCCGGATGACGGCTTCCTAATGCTGGCCTCAGCGCCCTACGAGGAGCTTGGCGTCGACCGCGCCCGCGCCGTGGTGAAGGCGCGCTTCATGGCGGAATTCACCGCCGACATCATCAGCCGAGAGTTTCCGGTACTGGCTGATAAGATGTACCGCCGCACTGCCGTGCTGAACTGGCAATCGAGGGCGCTCGAGCAGGTGTGAACGAGCGCAGGCGGCTGGCGGGCCGGATAAGTTCGCCTTGCCTTCAGGCGTTTCACGATCGCTCATGGCGGCACACCTCGACAGCCAGCAGTTGAGCACGAGCCCGGCCAGCATGAAGCCTATGATGAGCGGCTGCACTTCAGGCACGCTCAAGCCGAACATGAGCCCGCTCGCCAGCAGTACGAGTAGCACGGTCCACAGATTCTAACCGAGCAGACACGACGCCTAGGCGGACTGAGCCGCGTCGCCGCCGTCGCGATCGGCCTCCGCCATACGCACCTCCTAATCCGGCCAGACGCGGCGTGGATGCAGCGACCTGCCGCGAGCAGCCCCCTGAATCACCTCCTCGACCTTATCGCCCGCGGCAGCCGCGCCGCAGGGCTCGGGCTGTCGCGCGGGCGACGGCGTGACCGCGGGCGCCGGGCTCGGCGTTTTCACGGACGCGCTGTTGGCAGATTTCCTTACCGCTGACTTCTTTGGGGCCGGCTTGGCTGTAGCCGCCGGATCCACCGCCAGCTTGACGCTGGCGGCAAGTTTGTCGTCCAGTTTGCTCATGGTCGCAGTAGCTCCTCGATGACTTGGTCAATGTCGCGCGCCGCTTGCCGACCACGCGCACCGAGTTGATAGACACTCACGCCTTCCAGGGCCGCGCTGCGGAACGCCGCTCGACGGCGAACGACGCTCGTGAGCGTCGGAAACGCTTGCTCGGCGAGCGCCCTGCGCATGGCGCGGGAGAGTGCGCTGCTTGGCTCTACCTGATTCAAGAGCAGCCACGCCGCGAGCGTGGGATTGTTCACTTGCGCATCGAGCACTGCGTGCATCGTTTGCGCGCTGGCCCAAAGATCGAGCGGAGAGGGCAGTACGGGCACAACCACGGTGTCGGCAAGTGCAAGGACCCGGCGGGTGATGGACATGTCAACGGAAGGCGGACAATCCACCAGCAGCCAGGCGAACCGCTCGCGTACCTGGGCCAAGGTCTGTGCGGGCTCGAGGTGGGCTGGCATGACCTCCGGCGCCCTCGCAGCACCCGATCCGCTGCCCCGCGCCCACGCTGCCCAGTGGGTAAGCGCACCTTGCGGGTCCGCATCAAGCAATCCCACTCGCCCATGCCCTTCGCGCTCGGTCAGGCCCGCCGCGAGGTTCCACGCCAGTGTCGATTTTCCACACCCGCCCTTCAGGCTGGCCACTGCAAGCACATGGCCACCCATCGTCGTCCCTCACTGACTCTCGACCAGGGCGTTCACACGGCTAGCAAAGCCGTACTCATCTGCACCCAGCGCCACATCGCGGGCGGCGAGCGTGACGCTGACATGGGTCTTGGCGAAATTGAGGTCGGGGTAGTAGCCGCATTTCTCCGAAAGCTTTGCGAGCCCGTCCAGGAAGGCGCGAGTAGCCGTGTAGTCTGGAAATTCAAAGCGCCGCATCATCATGGGCGGCTTGGTTTGGACCTGCCATCCCGGCGGCGGTAGTTCAGACATGGCACACCTCTCTCAAGAAACTCTCTGGGTCATAGTCCCGATCCGCAAGTCCAGCGAGCATGCGATCGAGTTCCGCCAAGTGCGCTTCCTCGTCGGCCAGCAGCTCGGCAAACAGGGCTGAGGCCGCCGCGTCCCGGCATCGCTCGGCGTAGTGCAGGGCGTCCTGGTAGAGCAACACCGCATCCAGCTCCAGCTGGCGGTCGAGCAACAGCATCTCCCGCAGTTCGCGGCCGGGCCGCACGGGTTTGAGCCGGGTACCGTTGGGGGCAAGGCCCAAACTCAATAAATGGCAGACCAACTTGCCTGCGTGGCTTTGTTCCTCGTCGGCCTCCCTGCGGAAATAATCTGCCAGTGCGTCCTCCCGCCACAGCCGACATAGGCAGGACTGCGTGAGGTACTGCTGAACCACGCTCAGCTCATGATCCAGCGCCTGCGTGAGGTAACCAGCCAGTCGAGGGTTTGCACGCATCACCCAACCCTCAACTGCGCCGCGTGGTGACCTCGCCATCACGTCCGCCGCCTGCGGCGCTCGGCGAGCTCGGCAGCACGCCTTCGACCTCGGCGTGGACGCGCGCGATGATGTGCGCGGCAACAAGCCCATCGCCGACCCGTTCGCAGGCGTCGGCACCGGCACGCACTGCAGCATTCACGGCACCCGTCTCGCCACGCACCATCACCGTGACGTAGCCCCCACCGACGAACTCGCGCCCGATCAAGCGGACTTCCGCGGCCTTGGTCATGGCATCCGCCGCCTCGATGGCGGGCACCAACCCGCGGGTTTCGATCATCCCCAACGCGATTCCAGTCATAGCCGACATTTCAGTTCTCCAGGAAGAATGCTGTTCGTGAGGGGGCGTTACGCCCACCTCACGGCAGTTACGTCACGCGCTAGGCGCCTTGGGCAGGATGCCCTCCACCTCGGAGTGAACGCGCGCAATGATGTGCGCGGCGACAAGCCCATCGCCAACCCGTTCGCAGGCGTCTGCACCGGCACGTACAGCGGCATTGACCGCCCCCGTCTCACCACGAACCAGCACGGTGACATAGCCCCCACCGACGAACTGCCGACCAATCAGTCGGACTTCCGCCGCTTTGGTCATGGCATCTGCCGCCTCGATGGCGGGAACAAGGCCACGAGTTTCAATCATGCCAAGGGCAATACCAGTAATCTCAGCCATTTCGGTTCTCCATCAACTCAAGATTTCAGTGTGTATCTTTGGGCGAATCAGGATGTAGCCTGGGGCAGCACGCCTTCGACTTCCGAGTGCACACGGGCGATGATATGCGCGGCCACCAAGCCGTCACCCACGCGCTCGCAGGCATCGGCCCCGGCGCGCACCGCTGCGTTCACCGCACCGGTCTCACCGCGCACCATCACCGTGACGTAGCCGCCGCCAACAAATTCACGGCCCACGAGGCGCACCTCCGCCGCTTTGGTCATGGCATCCGCCGCCTCGATAGCGGGGACGAGGCCGCGGGTTTCGATCATGCCAAGCGCAATACCAGTTACTGCTGCCATTTCAGTTCTCCTACAGGTTTTGAGAAACGGTTGAAGGTCGAGTCGTCGATCGCCCCGGCGCTCAGGTCTCCGGGTCCCAGTTATCAATGATTCCGGCAATGGTCAGGTCGGTGAGGACCTTAGGATCGCCAACCGCGTACCGTGCAGCCGAGCCACTCACGGTAAACACCCACTTACCCGGCGGCACACCCACCGGATCGCACGCCACGGAGAGGTTGCCCTTGGCATCCACGACCACCCGAAGGGAGTGGTTCTTGAGGCCAGAGGTGCGCCGCGTGGCTACCAAGTCGGAACGTACCTGCATGATTTCCATCAGGATTTGGCCTCTTCTGCGGACCAGTGATCGATGATGCCAACGATCGTGAGGTCCGACGGGTACTCCTTGCTGCCCGCTGCCTCGCGCGCCGCGGACGAGCCCACGCAGATGACCCAATCGCCCGGAATGCAGCCGATGGCATCTACGGCGACCTGGCGCGCGCCGCCAGCCTTTTCACGCACCACTAATAGTGGGCGGTGGCCGAGTTCAGCGATTCGGTTGGTCGACACCAGGGTTTTCTCCACTTGCATGATCTTCATGCGCCTTATACCTCCTCCAGCGAACTGCCCGTGGGTTGGTCCTGTACGAGGAGACGGCATACCAAGAAGCCCTTGCTGCTCAGATCGGCGTAACGGCTCTGGATGGCTTCTCCTACACGACGGGCCTTGTCGGCGGCCCGCTGGCGGGAGCCCGGCACACGACTGTCATAGCGGAAATGCACCACGACAGGCACGGGTAGCCCGTGCTTAACGTTGAGCTCCTTGAAGATCTTGACGCCAACGTCCACATCCGCGACCCCTTCCTCCAGGGTGGCCAAATGCGCGTAGTAGACGACGTTGCGCATCTGCACCTCTTCCAACCCATCCCCCACACAGATGAAGCGCTCGGCGTGGCCAACGTCGGCGTAGCGTCCGCCGTGGAGCTCGTTCACGTACTCGATCTGCGAGAAGTTGTTGATCAACAGGTTGGCGATGAACCGACGCATGCCATCGTGCGGCTCGCCCGCTCCCGCGCCCCACCCACCCTGACGACTGGCAGCCCGGATGGCCTCATAAACCGCCGCTCGCGCAGCGTCGGCGGACATGCCAGCGGTTTGCCGGTAGAGATCTGCGTTGTCGAGGACACGATGCGGAGAGAGGTCACCGCAGCTGTCAGGTATGTGAACCTTGATCGCGTCCGTGTCGGTGTCCACGCCGAGGAGCAGCAAGTCGGTGCTCGCGCCGCAGCAAAAGCTGTTCTCGATGGCCTGGCGGAATTGGACGAGCCGCTCGAGGGCTGCGTCGATCGCCTTGTGCTCGTTGCTCCCATGCGCGGCGCACCCTTGATGCGTCGGGTCAGACGAGCTGGTGTGGTAGACCGCGATCTTGAGATAGCGCGTTCCGGCATCCGCCGTGGTGGGCACACCCTCGCGAAAGCGACGCAGTTCGACGACACCCCAGTGACGCATGTCGGTTTCGACGTCGAACAGGGCACCGGCATAGGATTTGCGCCGTGTCAGCGAAGTCAGTGGCAGGCGCAGGATGTAACGGGAGAGCCCCTTGAGGCGACCGTCGGCACATGGACTGATGTCCACCGCGTGGTAGCCGCACTCCAGGAAGAAGTTGCGGGCATCCTGCACGCGCTCCAATTGGTTTTGAATGTCATGCACGAATTGCGCCGACGCGCCTTTGAGCGCCTCGAAGACGCAGTGCGCGTACAGCGATTTCAGATCCAGGCCCGCAACCCAGGCATCCTCCAGGATATTGACGGGCAGCTCGTAGCCCAGCCGCTCACGGGCGATGGCTTGCGCGCGCTCCGGGAAGTCCTCGAGATGCTGAAGGGCTGAAATACACTTAAGCGTCGGCGCGATGGTGTCGAAGCGCCCCTTGACGGACTCCTCGCAGTGGGCCAGCCGCGCATTCATGGACCGGTCCGTCAATGCGTGGCGCAAGGTCGACTTGTCCGCCGCTTCCAAACCTGTGGCCTGCCGCGTCTGAAGCGTCGCGGTCGGCGTACCGAGGCCGTAGGGAGCGCGCGCTGGTGCGGCCTTGCGCTGGGCCTTCACGCGCAGAGCGTAGGCGTTGCGGGTATTCATGCGATTGCCCTCCTTAGCCCCGCGCCCCGCCAGAGACCGTGACCACCGCCCCCTTGCCCGCGTTGCCGCTACTACCCGTGACCTTCGCCAAGGGCACCTCGGGGCGTTCGCGGCCTTTGTTGGCCCAAGCGCCCGCGGACATGCCACAACTGACGCCACGCAAGGTCGGATTTCGGGTTTGTGCCCAGCGGCCTTCGGTACCGGTCACACGCTCGCTGCGCCCCCAATCATCGCCGGTGATGCGCTGGCCGGCATCGCGACCCTCGCCGGTGATGCGCGAATCCCCAACCGCCGCCTGACTGGGCATGGCGTCCCGGCAATTGCGGGCGATGAAGCTGCCCTCGTCGCGATAGCGAAATTCCGGCGTACCCGAGACCAGGCCCGTGGCCATGTTCACGGGGCCGGTGATGCGCCCGGAGCCGCCATAGCCAGTGCCGGTGATGCGGCTGCGAGCCTCACGCGCGGGGCCCGTAACGCTGAACGACTGCGGGCGGGGCTCGGCCGGCATCATGCTCATGGCCATGGCACGGGTACGGCCAGGTGGCTGGAAGCGGGGATGGGCCTGGGGCAGCGTATCGACCTCGGCAGACTCGGGACCCTTGCAACCGCAACCGCACCCACACGCACCGGCGACTTGCTCGCTGGCCGCATAGGGTGTCCCACTGATGGCCAGGTGACTGCCTGGCTCATCACCGGTCACAAGGGTGGAACGGCCCAGGGGTGTCCCGGAAACCACCTGACCGCGCAGGGTGTGGGTGACATCAACCTTGGCAGCAGGCGTTACCGGCTCCAACGTCGGGCAAGCGGCGGCCTGTTCCGCCCCTGCGTACTCGGTTCCGGTGACGGGCTGGCACCCACCCCGCTCGTCACCGCTCAACTTTGGGGACACACGCCCGACCAGCAGTCCCCCCGTAACCGGGCGGCCAGCCAACGTGTGCATCTCACGCACCTTGGCCGGCGCGGTGCCGGGTGTGGCGCAGCGCTCATACTGAGAGCCGGTGATGCGCCCTTCCGCGCGCGGCTCGTTGCCCGTGACCTTTGCGGTGCGCTCGACCAGATTGCCAGTGATCCGCTGACCAGTGAGACTCGCCGCTTCGCCCACCTTGGCCGCTCCTGCGGGGGGACGGGTGTGACAGATGCTCTGGAACTGCTCGTTCGAGAGGTATTCCGTACCCGAGATCGTCCGGCACGCCCCTGCCTCGTCGCCGGTGACCTTGAAAGAACGCCCGACCTCGGTACCCGAAACGGGACGGCCCGCCAACGTGTGGGTCAACGCCACCTTGCGCGGACCATTGATGGTCAGGCGTGAAACGCCCGCATCGTTGTACTGCGATCCAGTGATCGTCCGCCGCGCCCCGGCCTCGACGCCTGTGACCGCGACGGGACGAGCCTCGTCGCTACCGGTGATAGTCAACCCCCGCCGGGCACTGGTGCCCATGACCACCTTCTCGGGTCTGGCAATCAGGTTCTTTCCAGCGCAGAACTCGACGAACGTCTCATTACCCAAGTACTCGGTGCCGGTCACCGGCTTGCATGTGCCGGCCTCACCACCCGTGACCTTCGGTGTGCGGGCCACCTCGGTGCCGCTGACCACCTGGCCACGACTGGTAGCGCTCGCGCCGACCTTGGCTGGCGCGGGATTGGGCCGCGATATGCAGAACTTGTCGAACTGCTCCTGTCCGATGTACTCCGTGCCGGTGATCACACGGCATGAGCCCGGCTCATTGCCGGTGACCTTGACCGTCCGCTCGACCTGCGTGCCAGTGACCGTCTGGCCAGCGAGCGTGGTCCCCGTTTCAACCTTGGGGGGTGGCTCGACTTGCGGACGGATGCGGCCGCTGGGACGCGCCGGCGGCGCACTACCACGCCCCTTGAGACTTTGCTCGATGCGTCGCTGCCTGGCCACCGCATGGCCCGAAGAGCCACTCCCGCCGATGGCCGACCCCGGCTTTGGGGGCAAGGCCGTTTTGCCCTTCGTGGCCAGCGCCTGCCGGCGCTGGCGGCAGTAGTCGCGCATGCTGATGCCGCTGTCCGCTTCCACGGCGGCGGCGACGTCTGGTGAGCTTTCGATCAACGCACAGGCAACATCTGCAGCCACCTCGTTGGCGACCTCGAACGACAGCGCGGGGGAATCCGTTATGGCTCCCGTAGTTGGCGCAGCCGGCAGCGTCGCGGGCGCGCTTGACGCGTTGACAAGACGTTCGCGCTGAATCGAGGCCACGCCCTGCGGCGTCAGTAGCCCATTGCCCTTCTTCCCGGTCTGACTCAACATGGCCCGGCGCGCACGGGCAAAATCCCTTCCGCTCAAGCCCGCCATGGCGTCGGCTGTCGCAGTCTGCTCTGGCATGTCTTTCCTCTCGGTGGTGCGTTGACGGAATCCCGGCGTGCTCGCCGGGCGCGATTCGTGGCGGTCGCATGGGCCGGTGGAATCGCTGCATGTCACGCACTGTAGCTGGGAAGAACAATCAACTACAGTTAATTGTTATTATGTTGTTCATATAAATTAATTTATGAACGGAGGGTAAGATGCGGCTGCGAAACGTGACCTTGCACCAGCTCCGCCTGTTCCACAGCCTGGGTACGCACCTCAGCTATACCCGCGTGGCCGAAGAGCTGTTTCTGACGCAGCCCGCTGTTTCCATACAAATCAAGCGGTTGGAGGAAAGTGTCGGCATCCCTTTGGTAGAGCAGGTAGGGAAGCGCCTGTTTCTCACGGAAGCGGGGCGGGAGTTATTCGAAGCGAGCCGGGACGTGCTCGACCGCCTTCAGGTGCTCAACGAGGACATGATCGGTCTGGAGAAAGGCGTCAAGGGACCAATCAAGCTCTCCGCGATCACCACAGCCAAGTACTTCATGCCCCACCTGCTGGGGGTTTTTCTGCGGGATTACCCGGAAGTCGAACCCAGGCTGACCATCACGAACCAGGCGCGCGTTGTGGAGCGGTTGGAAAACAATCTTGATGACATCGTCATCATGGGGACCCTGCCCGAAAACCTGGACCTGGAAGCGGAATACTTTCTCGACAATCCGATCGTCGTGGTGGCCCACCCAGACCACCCCCTGGTAGGACAACGGAACATTCCACTGGCCCGCATCGCCGAGGAGCGCTTCCTCGCCCGCGAACCCGGCTCGGGCACCCGAGCAGCGCGCACGCGCCTGTTCGCCGAGCATGGACTCTCCGCTAACGTGTACATGGAGCTCGGCAGCAGCGAGGCCATCAAGCAGGCAGTGATGGCGGGCTTGGGCATTTCCGTGCTGTCGCGCCACAACCTACGGCTGGAAATGGAGTCCGGGCTGCTCGCCGTGCTTGATGTGGAACATTTCCCCTTGATCCGCAAGTGGTACGCGGTGCATCTCAAGGGCAAGAAGCTGTCCCCAACCGCTCGTATGTTTCGCGACTTCCTGCTCCAGGACGGCCGCCGCATCTGGGAGCAAGTCCAGCCACAGATGCGTGGCACGAACGAGGGGTTTGGCGTCTCCCAATCGACAGCACCAACCTGAGCCGCCAGCGGACCAACGCCTTCACCCGGTGAACTTTTGCAATCGGGTGACCTGAATGTCCGAGATGAAGACGACCCCCGAGTGCTGGCTGAAAAACGGCGCATAGCCCTCAAGCAAGGGCTTCACCAACTCCTCCGGCACAGCGACGATAATCATGATGAGCACGGCGTCTTCGTTGAACATCAGGTGGCCTTCGTGGAAGCCATGACGCCCTTTGCCAGAAAGGTTGTTGACGATGGTGTAGCCACTCACCCCCGCGCGGTCGAGCAGGTCAGTGGCGTATTCCTGGTGAGCGCCCTCGATAATGATCTCGAGTTTTTTCAACGGACTGAAGTTGAGGTTTTTCATGGCAAAGACTCCTGTGACGGGGTGAACTCGCCGAGCGTCTCGCGCTGCCAGCATCCCTCGGTGTAGCGGCGCACCTCGCCCGTTTCCGGATCCACGATGACCATGTGCACCCACCCGTTACGCACGAGGCCTTTGACCTTTGCCACACCCTCGACGGCCTTTCGCGCCTGCTCGAATGGCGCTTCAATGACCGTGAGCAACCGCAGGGGCTCGTGAAAGGGCCGTCCGTCCTTGAGTACGGTCTGGGCCGGCAGCCCGGTGCGCAGGTCGGACAGGTTTCCGGTCATGACGCCGAAGCGACCCGCAACGTTGTGATAGACCTTGGAGCCGCTGCCGTAACGCTCGTTGTCTACGACCGAAAAATAATGTTCCAGATTGATCCACTGCCCTACGACGAGGGGACCGGCAAGGATGTTTTCAAGTAACCGGCCCTTGGGGTCACAACGATAGTCATAAGAATGCAGGAACACCCGGCCTTGCAGGTCCGCCTGCTCGGTCACCTGACGTCTGGCAATGATGAAGGCGGCATTGCGCGAGAGCCCCCACTCCGGCCGGACCTGCGACCAATCGAAGGCGTTGGTGTAAGCAACTCGGTAAGCCCTCTCAGTGGCAAGGGGGTGCGTGACCGAAGCTAGCGCGGGCAATCGCTCGCAGGCACTGAGGCGGGAGGCTGCCTCAAGCCCGCTGGATAACCGGTCCAGGTACACCAGGTGACTCGGGGGCAGCAGGTCGAGATCATGCAGCACAATCTGGTCGGTCGTGGTGTTGTGCAGGGCGGGCACAAACCAGGTGTCGTCCGGCACGTCGATGCCGTGTCGGCGCAGTCCCTCGCGGACCGCGGGCTTGTTGGCGATCTGGCTAAGTACCCGTGCGTTGATCAGTCCGTGGTTGCCCCCACAGGCGCCACAGTCCAGTGCCGACTCATAGGGGTTGTTCTCCGAGCGGCTGCCGTGGCCCACTGCGAGAACGAAGCGGGAGAACCCTCGGGTCAGGCCGATCGAGCGCAGAACGAGTACGACGTAGTTGATCTGCTCCTCGAGGCTGAAACCGATGCGCCCGAGGCGCTCCATTTGGATCTGTGCATAGCCACGGTCCACGCGGTAGACCTCGCGCAAGCGCTGGATGAACCGAGCCTCGACCTCGGCTTCGAGCTTGAACGCTGTTGCCAGGCGGCTCGGCCCTTCGCGGTTGCAGAGCGCCGTCTCGCGCAGCTCGCGAATCATCTCGTCGGTGATCGCCTCACGTCGGATGCCAAGCTCGCGCGTAACCGCCTTGACAATCATGGCCCGCTGCAGCGCGCGGATGATGGAATCGGCCTGCTCCCGGGAGAGTTTGTCGAGCAGGAGCCGGCTGTCGGTCTTCTGCGGATGCAGGCGGCTGCGCCAGCGGTTATACACGGCAGGCGCAAAGCTCTTGCCGAACATGTCCAGCCCGAACAACAGACCGATGGCCTCCACAGTGATGTAGGGCGACAGCACCGAAGCCTTCAGGTCATGAAACACGTGCTCAAGCACCGAGATGAATGCGTCGTGATCTTTGGCGCGGGCGATATCCAACTCCAACACCACGTTTTTTGGGGTCACGACCACCGGGCAGAGTTGGGTCTCACTGCCCTTGTCCAGGCCGATGAAGCTCATCGGAATACCAAAGAAGCCGGCGATGCCAAACGTTTGGTAATCGCCCACGCGCTCCAGGTGGCGCCGAATCCTCTCGGAGCGCACGTCGATGCAGAACATCGCCTGTGCAAAGGGACGCTTGGCCCGTGGCGGAGGCAGCGCGAGGCTGAGGCGACCTAAGAGCTCGCGGCGGAAGTGCGCTTCGTGGGCCTCTAGCCAAACGGCGCCTTCCACGCGTGAGAAATCTTCGAGCAGGCTCAGCAACATACCAAGCGACTCGACATCCAGGCCTGCAAGAGCTTGTCGCTGCCCTGAGGGTCCAGCCAGAGCTATCAGACCCTCGGCAAGCTGCCCTGCCTCTTGCGCGCGCTTGCTGGCGAGGTACTCCGGCATGAGTCGCCGCAGGCGCCCGCTCCGCGGCGTGGCGATTGCGTCCTCCACCGCATGCGCCAGCGCGGGGATCACCCGCCCCGTGTGAAACTCCAGCCGTAGGTAAGCCTCTTCTGGATGCGCTTCAACGAACTGGCGCAGGGCGGGTAGGTTGCCCGGTGTTTGCGCACGCGCCGCATGCTCGCGAAGCAGGACCAACCCGAGCACGAGCCGGATTGCGAGGTAATCCGTCAGGTCCGCGGGGTGATGACGGCTCCACAAGTAGGTCTTCGCTGCCGATCGCCACCGGATGAAGCCTGCCCAGCCGTGCAGTCGCGTGAGCTCCGCGGCGAAGTAGTCCACCCAACGCTCCTCCGGTATGCCCAACTCGCTCAGCACGTGGCTGATGACCCCTTCGGGCGAGTCGGCGGCCTGCAGAATGCGCTGGATGTGCAGCCCGCGGATGAACAGGCGCAGGTTGTGGCGCGCCACCGCACTCCATGCGCGAAACAAGCCTTGTTCCCGGCCAGGCATGCGCCAAGCTGACTGGCCTTCGTCGAAGAAGTCCAGACAGCCCTTTACCACCAACTCGTCGAGCGTCGCGCCGATCTCGGTGCCGAACAACAGGTCGACCGCCTCGTAGAGGGGACGTTTTCCGGATACGAGCGGCAGTACTTGGGTGGCCACGTCGACGTGTCGGGTCGGCAAGCGCGCGCGGTTGAGCGCGGCGCGCACGTCCGCTGCGTCCGCAAGAGCAAGATTCCCTGCCTGGGATGGCGCAGACCCAATCAACCTCTCCATTAGCAAGGCGTGCGCGTCGATGCCGGAAAGGGGGGGACGTGACGCGATGTAGCGCTCGACCTGGACCTCAAGGTCCGCCCGCGAGAGCCGGCCTTCCTTCAGGTAGCGCCGGTACGCCGTTCGGTTGAGGTAGCCCTGGCCATGGAACAAGCGTTCGCCCTCCGCCACGGCAGCGTGGAACGGCAGATGCTCAAGCCCGTGCAGCGGGTTGTGGTGGATGAAGGTCCGCATCGGCCAGAAGTAGGGAATGGCCTCGCCAGCGACATACACGATACTGCGGATGCCGAGCCGCCTGCCGAGTGTAAGGGTCGCGGACGGGCTTGAGGTCATCATCATCCGACTGGCCCCGCCAGATAAAGGGTGGCCAAAGCCATCGCCGTCAGCACGCTGGCCGACAGCCAACTCGCACTAACGCTCAGATCGTCGACGTTGTCCTGACGGGGCAAGCCAGCGACGAGGTGCTTAAACAGACCGGCCGCTGCCCAGCCCCAAATGAACCAGATGCCGAGGGCGGCCAGACTGGCTGGCCATTCCAGGTGGGTTAGCAGAGCCAGCATAGCGAAAAAGCCGGGAAACGGCGGTGTCGCCGCTGCTGCCAGCACGACGAGGGACAGCATCGTGGCCAGTCTCGGGGCCGCGCTGGCCAGGCCGACACTGACCGAAGCATGGGCGGCACCAAAACGCCGCGAAATCGCGCCCTCGAGTAGGTTGAGCATGGCGATCGGCAGCGTCAGCGACAGCGTAAATAGGGAAACAGACACTGTATCCGCACCGCCTCCGGCTAGTCCCCAGGCCAGTGGCGCTGCGGATGCGGCGAATGTGGCGGCGTAGCGCGCAAGTTCCCGGACGGTGAGTAATCGCAGGGCATAGAATCCAGAAGTCGCCAACGCCCAAGCCACTAGCCATTGGGGAACGGGAGTCGCCCCCACATTCACCAGCAACACGCCAAGTTGAGGCCAGAGCAGCAGCAAGGCAAAGCGAGCGACGGGCAAGCGCGTGCGGGCATGTACCGCACCCAAAACGACGCTCAGCGGGTAGAGCGACAGGAACAGGCCGGATGCAATCAGCGCTGCCATCTCAAATCCACCTCGACCATAAGTTCAGCCGCCGCGACACAGCGAGCAGAGATCGCGTCAGCCAGTCGTGAAGGTCGGCAACGTAGAACTCGCGGGATACGAGCGAGTAAACGCCGAGCCGCAGACGCGAGGTTTCCTCGGTCCGTGCACCACGACTGGCCATGCCGTAGAACGTCCCGATCCAACCGAGCACGATCAGTAGCGTGACGACCGCCACCAGCCCATAAAAGACGGGGGCCGGAATACTCGCCGCCGCGTACAGCGCCTCGGCAAGGTCTCTGTCCGGGTACAGGAAGTACCCGAAGGCGTGTTCCATGAACGTGTAGCCCGCGACGACGACGGCGAGGGAGAGGATGTTCAGGCCCATCACCCGCCAGGGATTTTCGGCCTCGAGGCGGTGGGTGGCGAACAATAACTGGGCGCCAGTCACCCAACCGAAAAAAAGCAGGATGATGGCGCCCTGCTCACCGACGAAGCCACCACCGAGCAGCCATCGCGTCAAGCCCAGCAACAAGAGGGGTACGACGACCGTGATACCCGCCGCCAGCAGCCAAGGTAGCCTGGACGCCGCCGGTCGCTTCTGGACCACGAAGGCGTACACCTCGTCGTGAGGCACGCCATCGGCCCGGCGCGCCTCACCGATGACGCCACCTGCCCCCAAAAACAGGGTGCCCTTGAACAAACCGTGCGCAATCAGGTGATAGATGGCAAGGGAGAAGGCCCCTACCCCGACCTCTACAAACATGAAGCCCATCTGCCCCATCGTCGAGTAACCCAGCGCCTTTTTGACGTCGTTCTGCGTCAACATGAGCATCGACCCCAATATGGCCGTGATCAGACCAACGGCAAACACCAGGTGCAACACCTCACCGGCATGGACGTAAACTGGTGCGAAGCGGTTGAGCAGATAACCGCCGGCATTGACAATACCAGCATGCATAAGGGCAGAAACCGGGGTCGGCCCTTCCATTGTGTAGGGTAGCCAGATGTGCAGGGGGACCTGTGCCGATCGGGCAAAGGCTGCAAGCGCGACGAGCAGGGCCACCGTAGGTGCGATGGGCAGATCGAATACGGTCGGCTGAAGGGGCGCCGCGGCCACCCGCGCAAACAGATCCGGCAGCGACAGCGTCGCATAGGCGTCGTACAGCAGCAGTGCCGCAAGGACCAACGGAAGGTCACCGAGCCGGTAGGTGATCAGCGCCCGCAAGGCGTAGCGCTGTGGTTCGGCGCGCTGCAGATCGTGACCGAGCAGGAAGTACAGCAGCACGCCCACGAGGTGCCAGGCAAGCAGCAAGGTGATGAGATCCCCTGCTGTGACCATCAGCAGGATGGTGAAGGTCATCAGGTCGAGCAGCGCGAAAAAGCGCGCATATCCAGCCTCTTCTGCCATGTAGCGGACCGAGTAGATATGCACCACGAGACTGATGGCCGCCACGACGACGACCATGACGCCAGCCAGGGGATCCAGATAGAGATCGCCCAGCCCTGCATCGACGGTCTGTGCTTCTTGATTGAGCACCCTCATCGCCAGCATACCCTTGGCGGCGAGACTGGTGAGCAACGCGCAGCCGACGCTCACTCGCGCGATAATAGGTTTGCGGTCTGCCAGCCGACCAGCCAGTAGCGTGATGAGTACAGCCGATACCAGCGGTGAGGCGAGGAGCAATAGGGCTAAGACCGGCACGCTCCCCTCCTCCTCCCGGCCGTGCCAGCTGGTGTGCCCGGGACACCACGCGGCTCACGCCCCTGAGGCTCGAGGCGCTCGGCGACGTTGACTCCGCCCTCGCCCAGAAACAGGCAGAGCCCGTCTTGGTTCGGTAGCGAGTGACAAGTATTGCGGACAAGCTTCACAGCTCGGGCTCATCAAGACATTTGACAATGGCCCGTTTATGGTAGCGGCTATAGCCATAAACAATAATTTTTGTTGTTTATGATTTACTTTAATTAAAGTTTATTCAGCCGCACTGAATTCGGACTGGGCTCACACACACCGGGCTTTTGAAGGCTGCCACGGGGTAACTAGCGAGATTCATGACGTTACCCAAGGTGGATCGGCACCAGTATCTGGGCGCCGGTGCAGATAGTGGGGTGAGATTACCGGGAAGCCGGTGCAGCCTCGGTCGGCGACGACGCTGACAGGTTGCACCAAGGGCCTGGGGGGACGGGCCGAAATTCAGGACGGCTGCAGATTCCACCGGCCGAAGCGTGGGGCGAACGCTGCGGGGCTCGGTTGGTGACGGGGTTCAGGCAATCTTCGGCGCCGCCTTACCGCCAGGAATCGGCGCCGCGTATGACTGGAGGAACTTGCCTTGGCTGAGCGCGCAGCACAGGAGGCTACGCGCCGCGCGCGGTCAGTCTTCGTCGCCGAGTTCGGGGTCCCAGCCCTTGGCCCGGGCGAGTTTCAACGCGCGGTCGTAAATCTCGGCGTGGCGCGTGCGCAGATCTTCCGGCAACAGGCTAGGTAACCCGCCGTACTTGTCCCACTCGGCCTGCACGCGCTCCATGAGGTTTTGCATCCGCCCGATCTCCCAACCACTGCAATCCTCGGCCTCGGGGATCAACCCAAACAGCCATCCGTCGAGCACGATACGTCCGAGTTGGGTGATGCCGTGCTTGTCGTTATTGAAGCCAACATAAGTGGGGTCTTTCATACTCTCGTCCGGTTCCTGGGTGGTTCGCGCGGCAGCGGTCACGCGCCAAGCAAGCTCCATCGCCGACAGCCAGCCAAATGCGTTTTCTCGGACAAATCAACGCGTCAAACCAGCGTACAAGAGCGGGAGCTTCTCGGGCAACCGCTGTACGTGGTCCACGACCATGTAATTCTTTTGCCCAAAGATGCGGCTGACATAGTTATCGGCTCGCGGGTCGAGGCTCATGCAGTACGTGACGACCCCAAATTTACCCACCTCCTCAACCGCCTTTTTGGTGTCGTAGCGCAGGTACTGGGGATCGCGCACGTCGATGTCGGCCGGCTCCCCGTCGGTAATGACGATCAATAGCTTCTTGGCCGAACGCTGCAGCCTCAGGTGATGCCCTGCGTGGCGAATGGCCGCGCCCATGCGCGTGGAGAGCTGACCGGTCATCCCCGCCAGTTTCGCTTTGGGCTCTTCATCCCAATGCTGGTCAAAGTCCTTGAAGCGGTAGTACTCCACATCGTGCCTGCCATCCGAGCAGAAGCCGTGAATGGCAAACGGGTCGCCGACCTTGCTAATGGCGTCGCTGAGTAACACACAGGCACGGCGCGTGAGGTCAAGCACGGAGTAATCCTGTCCCTGTACGAGATCATTGGTGGACTCGGAGAGGTCGAGCAGCACCAGAATGGAAAAGTCGCGCGTCTTGCGCACGCTGCGCATCATGATGCGCGGGTCGGGCTGGTTGCCGAGACGGATGTCCGTAAAGCTGACGATGGCCGCGTTGATGTCGATCTCGTCACCATCCTCGAGTTTGCGGATACGCTGCACACCTTGGGGCTGCATCGCATCGAGCAGAAACTTCATGCGGTAGATTTCGCGCTTGTACTGACTGGTGATGTCGTTGATGAGCTGCAGGTCACCGAGCTTCGCGCGCTTTTCGTACACCGTCACCCACGCCGGACGCTCGAGCTGGATCTGGTAATCCCACTCCGCATAGTGCACAGGCTCGGAAACGGGCTCCTTACCCTCGAGAGAGTTAATGGTCACACCCTCCTGGTCGAGGTAGAACTCGGTGGGCAGCACCCAGATCTCCTGCGCGTCGTCGGAGGCCAGCTCGTTGTCGACCTCGTTGACCATTTCCATCAGGGTCACGTACTTGCGTACCTGCTTGACCCTTTCGTAGCCCGCGGCTGCGGCCTTTTCGAAGTCGAATTCCTGAAACTCCCAGAAGTAACGATTGTCGTCGCGGTAGGGGGCGGAGAGCACGTCCTTGCGCGGATTGAAGGCGATGCCCTTATCCTTGAGCGTGTGCGCTAGCGTCACACCAATTTCCCAGGACGTGCGGTTGTCGCCGAGACGATTTTCCGACATAGCTTTCGTGAAAAGCTCCCGACCCTGCATGATCCACGGGTCGTCGTCCCGATAGGTGTCGTCGAGTAGCGCGCGGGCCAGCCGGTCCAGATAATCGCCAATGCTGGCACTGCGCTCCGGTGTGACAACGTGCAGCTTGCGCCACAGCGCTTTCAACCCGGGAAAGCGGCGTACGGACAGGGTCTCGACGCGCGCATCCTCGATGGCCGAAATGACCGCCATCTGCATCGGATTGAGTCCCTCTGCGGAGATCGGCTGGCGCGTTTCGACCACGTGCGCGGCGCAGTGCGCAGCTGCGGCGCGGTAAAGCTCGAGCCCCGGAACGGCCTCGTGGCCCTCGGGCGCAAAGTCATCGTAGGCATCCGGCAGGTGCAGCAGGTAATCCTCGATGTAGGGCTTGAGACCCTCGCGCGTTTCATAGTCACCCGCCGTGGGCCGCATGAAAAAGTCCCGCGCCCAGAGCGCGCGCAGGTACATGTTGATGCGCCGCTGCACGTCCACCAGCAGCGTTCCCTTGCGTTCCTTTTGCAGCATCGCCAGAGACTCTTTGGTCTCCAGTCCAAAGTACTTGATCTGCTCTTCGTAATTCGTGCGGTGGGCATGTGCGCCCCACATCGCCCAGCGGCGTAGCCCACCGAGGGTGAGGTTCTGAAAGAGTACCTCGAGCTTGTCGAGCATCGGGCGCACGCCACGTGGTGCCTGCGCGATGAGGGTATTGATAAACTGCAGGTACTTGCGGAACAGCTCGGCATCGCCCAGCCGGTTGGCAGCGGTCGGTGCGGTGGCCAGCAGCAGTTCGATGACTGCGCCGGATGTCTTGGAGGCCAGCATCAGCGAAGCCGTCGCTAGATCGCTCACCACATCCTCGCCTACCTCCTTGGCCACCATCGGAGCCTGCTCGATCCAGGTCTCCACCAGCGAATCTCCCCGACCGAGTCCACGGATAGCCGACACACCTTTGAGATAGTTGTCGAGCCCCCGCGGCGAGAGCGTCTTCGTCGCTTCGTGCCAATTGGCAAGCAGCGCGGCCTGACTGTGCTCGGAGAGCCCCTCCAGCAGTTCAGCGTAGTCTTCGAGTTGGATGGACATGGTGCGCAACCTTGTATGTGAGGCCGGTCAGCCGCCGCGGTAGAAGCCCGGGCGGCAATCCACACAGTAGATCATGACCGATCGGCCCGACCGCCCGCTACAGTCAGAAGAACGTCGAAACCGCAGCATCCAAGGCATCGCGCATGTCGGGGTCGTCCGTGATTGGGCGCACCAGGGCAACCCGACACGCTGCTTGTGGCTGGACGCCCTTGGCGATCAGGCTGCCGGCATAGATCAGCATGCGGGTCGACAGCCCCTCGTCCAGTCCGTGACCTTTGAGGTTGCGGGAGCGCTCAGCAATGGACACCAGTTTACCCGCGATACCGGCATCTACACCGGATTCATGGGCGACAATCTCAGTCTCGATGGCGTGGTCGGGGTAGGTGAAGTCGAGCCCGCCGAAGCGCTGCTTGGTGGACTGCTTCAGGTCCTTCATCAGTGACTGGTAGCCCGGGTTGTAGCTGATGACGATCTGGAAGTCTGGGTGGGCATGGACCAGTTCACCCTTTTTCTCCAGGGGCAGGACGCGGCGGTTGTCAGTGAGCGGGTGGATGACGACGGTGGTGTCCTGGCGCGCCTCGACTACCTCGTCGAGGTAGCAGATGGCGCCGTACCGCGCCGCAATCGCAAGCGGTCCGTCCTGCCATTCGGTTCCCGACGCGGACAGCAGAAAGCGGCCGACCAGGTCCGACGCGGTCATATCCTCGTTACACGCCACCGTGATGAGCGGCTTGCCGAGCTTGTAGGCCATGTATTCGACGAATCGGGTCTTGCCGCAGCCCGTCGGCCCCTTGAGCATCATGGGCATGCGCACGGAGTAGGCGGCCTCGAAGAGTTCCACCTCGTCGGCAACGGGGCGATAGTAGGGTTCTTTGGTGATGCGGTACTGGTCGATGATACTGGCCATGAACATTCCTCAAATCAGTCAGGTGCGTGTTGGTTGGACTTCAGACCGGCACCTTTCACGCCGGACGGCGACCTGACGGCCAACCGACACAAACAAAAGGCCCCCGCCACGCCAGCGCGCGACGGGGGCCGGTGTGTCCGTCCGCCGCGCCGATCAGACGGGCTTGCCGCGGTAGATCACCATCTCGGCACCCTTGGACTGGGAGAAATTGTCGTAGCCAACCAGGCGCACGTGGTTGTTCGGGTTGGCTTTATGACAGGCCTCAGCTTCCGCGAGGATCTTGTCGACATCGGTCTCGCCGAACATCGGCAACTTCCACATGTACCAGTAGTGGTCGAACGCGTGCTCTGGCTCGGTGTGCTCGATCGCGGGGTTCCAGCCTTTCTTGACGATGTATTCCACCTGCTTGCGGATGTCCGCTTCACTCATGGCCGGCAGGTAGGAGAAGGTTTCGAACTTGCGACTGCTCGGGTCGGAGAGGCGCGATTTGTAGTCTTGCATACTCATAGAAGGGTTCCTTTCAAGTCGGTATCTGGCTTACTGAGTCCCGGCACGGGCCGCGACCGGCCCGCCCGGGATGACCGTGCTGCTCACAAATGCAGCACTACTTGTGAGCGACATCCAGTTTGTCAACGGTGTCGAATTCGAACTTGATCTCTTTCCAGGTTTCCATGGCGATCTTCAGCTCTGGGCTGTGAGCTGCAGCCTTGGTGAGGATCTCCTTGCCTTCCTTCTCGAGCTGCATGCCTTGGTTACGCGCCTCGACGCAGGCCTCAAGCGCCACACGGTTGGCAGCAGCGCCCGCAGCATTGCCCCACGGATGGCCCAGCGTGCCGCCACCGAACTGGAGTACGGAGTCATCCCCAAAGATGGTGACCAGCGCCGGCATGTGCCACACGTGGATACCACCGGAAGCCACGGCAAACGCACCCGGCATCGAACCCCAGTCCTGATCGAAGAAGATGCCGCGGCTGCGGTCTTCCTTGACATAGGATTCGCGCAGCAGGTCGATCCAGCCCAAAGTGGAGGCACGGTCGCCCTCAAGCTTACCCACCACGGTACCGGTGTGCAGGTGGTCACCACCAGACAGACGCAGGATCTTGGTCAGCACTCGGAAGTGAATGCCATGGTGCGGGTTACGGTCGATGACCGCGTGCATTGCACGGTGAATGTGCAGCAGCACGCCGTTGTCGCGGCACCAGTTGGCCAGGCCCGTGTTGGCGCAGAAGCCGCCAGTGATGTAGTCATGCATAATGATCGGCGCACCGATTTCCTTGGCATATTCGGCGCGCTTGTACATCTCTTCCGGCGTCGGTGCGGTCACGTTCAGATAGTGACCCTTGCGCTCGCCAGTTTCGCGCTCAGCCTTGTGGATGGCCTCCATGACGAAGTCGAAACGCTGGCGCCACCGCATGAAGGGCTGGCTGTTGACGTTCTCATCGTCTTTCGTGAAGTCGAGCCCCCCGCGCAGGCACTCATACACCGCACGACCATAGTTCTTCGCCGACAGACCGAGCTTGGGTTTGATCGTGCAGCCGAGCAGCGGACGACCATATTTGTTCATGATGTCGCGCCCGACCTGGATACCGTGCGGCGGACCGCCGCAGGTCTTCACGTAGGCGATAGGGAAGCGCACGTCTTCCAGACGGAGCGCACGAACGGCCTTGAAGCCGAAGACGTTACCGACCAGCGAGGTGAACACGTTGACAACCGAGCCCTCTTCGAACAGGTCGATCGGGTAGGCAATGAAAGCGTAAAAGCAGGTGTCGTCGCCCGGGACATCCTCGATGGCGTAAGCCCGACCTTTGTAGTAGTCGAGGTCGGTCAGCAGGTCGGTCCACACCGTGGTCCAGGTGCCGGTCGAGGACTCGGCAGCAACCGCGGCAGCGGCCTCTTCGCGGTCAACGCCGGGCTGCGGAGTGATCTTGAATACCGCCAAGATGTCGGTATCAAGCGGGGTGTATTCGGGCATCCAGTATGTTTGGCGATACTCTTTGACGCCAGCGTTGTAGGTCTTGACTGCCATCTCTAGTTCCTCGGGTTGGAATCTCAAATTGCGATCAACGCGGCAAAGGATACGTTCCGACAGAATCAATGCAATTCGATAATTCTTATCGAACACATTTATAAGGATCTATACAAAGACCGGATCCACTCGGGCCGGACAGTTCAGAGGCTGTGAAAAGCATCCGACCCCGGAAACAAGAGCAGAGATGATGAACGAGCGCGGGCTTCAGGTCGGAAGATTGCGCGGGTTGTGCCCGAGTTCCACCATCTGCGCCTCAATCCACGCCTCGGCCCGCGCATTGATTTCTTCGGGCGACAGCCCGGTCGTGTCGATGGCCGGCCCAATGCGGACGGTGATCGTGCCCGGCCATTTGATGAACTGGTGACGTGGCCAGAAATGCCCAGCGTTGTGGGCAACTGGCACGACGGGCACGCCGGCCTTCGCGGCGAGGATGGCGCCACCGAGCTTGTAGCGGCCCTTGGTGCCAGGCGCCATGCGCGTTCCTTCCGGGTAGACGACCACCCAGCGCCCCGCGCGAATGCGCTCGGTGCCTTGGCGCACGACCTGTTCGATTGCGGTGCGACCCGCCTTGCGGTCGATCGCGATCGGCGACATGGCCGCGAGTCCCCAGCCAAAGAACGGGATGTGCAGCAACTCGCGCTTGAGCACCCACACCTGCGGGGGAAACAGGAAGGCAAACGCCAGCGTCTCCCAGCTAGACTGGTGCTTGGAGAGCACGACAGCCGGCCCCTTGGGTAAATGCTCCCGCCCCTCGACGCGGTAATTCACGCCACAGACGACCTTGAGCCACCAGATGTTGAGGCTCGCCCAGGTCATGATGATGCGGTAGCGGGTATCCGCCGGCAGGGGCATCAGGACAATCGCAAGCACCGAGTACACCACCGTGCTAAGCGCCAGAACGACCCAAAACAACGCGGCGCGAACGCCAAGCCACCCCAGCATGAGCGGAGACTCACGCATGCGCAAGCTCTCCAGCGAGCAGCGCTTCGACGACCGCAGCAAGGTCCGCATACACGAGCGTCCCCGCCGGAAGGTGTCCGCCGGCCAGGGTGCGCTCACCCTTGCCGGTCCTAACGAGTATCGGTTGCGCCCCGACGTCGGCAGCAGCCTGGAGGTCACGCAGGGAGTCGCCCACAGCGGGCACCCGCTGCAACGAAACACCCAGCCGCTTCCCGATACGCACGAGCATCCCGGGCCTCGGCTTGCGACAATCACACCCCGCTTCAGGACCGTGCGGACAGTATTCGAGCACATCGACCGTGCCGTCCATGGACGCGAGCAGGACAGCCATTTTGCGGTGGATCGCCTCTAGCGCCGGGGTGTCGTACAGGCCCCGCGCCAAACCGGACTGATTGGTCGCGACGGCCACCGTGTAGCCAGCCGCCTTCAGCCGGGCGATGGCCTCGAGGCTCCCCGGGATCGGAATCCACTCCGACGGCGACTTGATGTAGGCATCCGAGTCTTCGTTGATGACGCCATCACGGTCGAGTATCACGAGCTTCATGGCCGACGTCAGTCGCCAACCGCCGCTGGCGCTGTCAGGCGCGACAAATCCGCCGCACCCGAAAACAGGCGGGCCAGTTGGCTGAGCAACGCCAGCCGGTTGTCGCGCAACGCTGCATCCTCCGCCATCACCATCACCGCGTCGAAAAAGCCGTCTACCGGTTCGCGCAGCCGGGCTAGCTGCGTCAGCGCTGCGGTGTGCTGCCCCGCCGCAAACTGCGCCGACACACTATCCGACAGGGCGCTCATGGCCTCGAACAGAGCCCGCTCGGCCGGCTCGATTAGTAGGGCAGGATCGACCCGCTCAGGAATGACGCCCTCGAACTTCTTGAGAATGTTCTGCGTGCGCTTGTTGGCCGCGGCGAGATTTGCCGCCTCCGGCAGTGCCCGAAACGCCACCACCGCCTGCACGCGGTGGTGGAAGTCGAGCGGCTGCGAGGGCCGCAGTGCCATCACGGCGTCCACCACATCCGTAGGCACACCTTGGTCCTGGTAGTACGCCCGCAGCCTTTCGAGGATGTATTCGAAACACGGCTCGACAGCGGCCTCGGCGTCCACCCTGCCCCGCAGGCCAACCGCAGCAACCGTGAGCAGCCGCCTGAGATCCAGCCGCAGGCCGCACTCGATGATGATGCGCAACACGCCGAGCGCAGCCCGGCGCAGGCCGAACGGGTCTTTCGTGCCCGTGGGCTTCTGGCCGATCGCGAAGATCCCCACGAGAGTGTCCAGCTTGTCCGCGAGCGCGAGCGCCTGGCCCACCCGGCCCACGGGGAGCGCATCCCCCGCCTGGCGTGGCCGGTACTGCTCATCGAGCGCTTCAGCGACCGCGTCAGGCTCACCATCTAGCCGCGCGTAGTAGCGCCCTGCGATCCCCTGCAGCTCGGTGAACTCAAAAACCATGTCCGTCATCAGATCGCACTTCGACAGCCAAGCCGCTCGCTCGGCCTGCGCCACATCGGCGTCGATGGCCAGAGCAATTTGCCCGGCGAGCGCCACAATCCGCTCGGTCTTGTCGTAGAGCGTGCCCAACCGCTGCTGGAAGGTGACGGTCTTGAGCCGCTCGAGCCTCGCAATCAGCGGCTGCTTGCGATCCTGCTGCCAGAAAAACGCCGCATCGGTGAAGCGCGGCCGGATCACCCGCTCGTTGCCCTCCACGATCCGCTGCGGTTCGCGACTCTCGAGGTTGGCGACGGTGATGAAGTACGGCATCAGTCGCCCGCCGGCATCGACGACCGGGAAATACTTCTGGTTGTCCTGCATCGTGGAGATCAGCGCCTCCTGCGGCACATCAAGGAATCGCTCCTCGAAATGCCCGGCGAGCGCGACCGGCCACTCAACCAGCGCGGTGACCTCATCAAGCAGCTCGTCGTCGATCAACGGACGCCCCTGCACCGCCTGTGCGGCGGACTCGACCTGTTCGCGGATGGCCGCGCGGCGCTGCGCGAAGTCCACCAGCACACGCCCCTGGATGCGCAGCTGCTCTACGTAGGCCGACGGGTGAGGGATTTCGATAATCTCGGGGTGATGGAAACGGTGCCCCCGACTGACGCCGCCGGTGGGGATACCGAGCACGCTACCCGGGACCACCTCATCCCCCAGCAGCAGCACGACCCAGTGCACCGGGCGAACGAATTCGGCACTTCCCGACCCCCAGCGCATCCGCTTGGGGATCGGCAGTCGCCCGAGCGCCGCCTCCACCAGCGCCGGCAACAGGCGCCTCGCCTCCACGCCTGACTGGATGCTCTCGTAGGCCAGCCAGCGACCCTTGCCCTGCTCCACGACCTTGAGCTGATCGACCGTGACCCCGCAGGAACGCGCGAAGCCTTCGGCGGCCTGCGTGGGGCGGCCCTCCGCATCGAACGCCGCCTGAATCGCCGGCCCACGGCGCTCCACCACCTTGTCCGGCTGCCGCAGCGCGAGCCCTTCCACCACGACCGCGAGGCGACGCGGCGAGGCATAGGCCTTCACGGCGCGATGTCCGAGGCCCGCCTCGCTGAGCGCTTGGGCGCACTCCGCGCCAAAATGCTCCATCAACGATTTGAGGGCCTTCGGCGGCAGCTCCTCGGTGCCGATCTCGACCAGCAGATCCGCGCGCTCGCCCATCACGCCACCTCCGCGCTGCGGGCCGCGAGCGGCTCACCGGCGCTGCCGTGTACTTCGGCGAGCATCGGGAAGCCCAGCTTCTCTCGTGCCGCGTAGTACGCCTCCGCAACCGCCCGCGCGAGTGAGCGGATGCGCAGGATGTAACCCTGCCGCTCCGTCACCGAGATGGCCTTACGCGCGTCGAGCAGGTTGAAGGTGTGGGACGCCCTCAGCATCTGCTCATAGGCAGGCAGGGGCAACCCGAGCCCGATGAGCCGGGTGCTCTCGAGCTCGTACGTGGCGAAATGCTGGAACAGCGCCTCCACGTTTGCGTGCTCGAAGTTGTAGGTGGACTGCTCTACCTCGTTCTGGTGGAACACATCGCCGTAGGTCACGGCGCCCTGCGGCCCGGTGGTCCAAACCAGGTCATACACACTGTCCACACCTTGCAAGTACATCGCGATACGCTCCAGCCCGTAGGTGATCTCGCCGGTTACCGGTCGGCAATCGAGGCCGCCGACCTGCTGGAAATAAGTGAACTGCGTGACCTCCATGCCATTCAGCCACACCTCCCAGCCGAGACCCCAGGCACCAAGCGTGGGCGACTCCCAGTTGTCCTCAACAAAGCGCACGTCGTGCACCAACGTATCGATACCGAGCGCGCGCAACGAGCCGAGGTAGAGCTCCTGAATGTCGTGCGGCGACGGCTTCAGCACGACCTGGAACTGGTAGTAATGCTGCAATCGGTTGGGATTTTCGCCATAACGTCCGTCGGTCGGCCGCCGCGAGGGCTGCACGTAGGCCGCACGCCACGGCTCAGGACCGATCGCGCGCAGGAAGGTCGCGGGATGGAACGTCCCCGCACCCATCTCCATGTCGTAGGGCTGGACGATGACGCAGCCTTGTTTGCCCCAGTAATCCTGCAGGGCGTGGATCAGCCCCTGGAAAGTCGAAACGTCGTAAGCGGACATGTCCGGAACCCGAGCTTGAGCAAGGCGGCAGAGTATAGCATCGAGGGCTATCGGGACTCTCACCCGCGTGGCGTCGACATTGGGCTGACCTCCTCCTTGGAGAAGGCTGCCAGCTGGGAGGTGGGGAACAAAGGCCTCATAAACGCCGAAGGGAGCGCGAGGCTCCCTTCGGGCGGTATAACACGATGTTATTAGGCCCCTTGGGTTCCGTCGTGAGCGATGAATTCAACGCGGCGGTTTTGGTCGCGGCCTTCCTTCGTCGCGTTTGATGCACGCGGCTGTTCCTCACCCATGCCGGCGTAGCGCATCCGGCTCGCGTCGATACCCTTGGAGAGCATGTAACGCGCGACGGATTTCGCGCGCCGCAGTGAAAGATCCTTGTTGTAGCTTGGCGTACCGATGTTGTCCGTGTGCCCGACGATCACGACCTTCAGCTCCGGGTACTGGGCCATCTCCGCAGCAACGCCGTCGAGGATGCGCATTGCCTCATTGGTCAGGCGATCCGAGTCAAAATGGAAGTTCACGCCGTCAAGCACGCCGCTAAAGCGTTCGATGACCTCCGGCGTCACTGGCTGCGGCGCTGGTGGAGCCGCGGCCGGCGCAGGCGCCGGCTTCGGTTGGGCAACGACCGGCGCGGGCGTAGGCTTGCCGCCGAAACGCTTTACAAAGCTGATGGAGGCAAGTTGGGCGTCCTCGTCGTAGTACTCGTACTCAGCCCGGGCAGAAAACCCGTGCTTGAACTGGTACTCCGCGCCTACGCCGCCGTAGATCTGGACATCCTCCACCTTCCTGTACGGCACGGAGTCGGAGTCGTTGTCCATGCCCGCCACACCGATCTTGCCGATCAGCGAAGCCCCGGGGCCGTTGTGCGGGAAGTTCACGACGGCGCCGATGCCATACATGTTGTAGTCGATCTCGCCGCCACGGTATGGACTCAGCGCGCCAATGCCCGCCTGTCCGAGCTTTGAATAGAACGCCTCGACGCCGAAGAGCTTGGTGATGTCATAACCGAAAAACAGCTTGTATCCGATATCGGTCTTGTCATCGACGAAAAAGGACGTTCCATTGGTGTCGGGTTCCAGTCGAGACTGGCCAGCACCCGCGCCGATGTAGAACTGGCCTGGCTCGGCCTGGACATCCGTGCCCAGGCTCAGGGAACCCGCGACCACTGCGGCAACCGCGAGTGGGAGGCGACGGCGCGCCGGCATTGCCGACTGCGTCGCCCTACGACGGCGAAACAGCAGCGCACCGCCGAGCACCGCCAGCCACGGCAGACCCGCCGCGCCACCACCGATGCCGCCTTGTAGGCCGGTCAGCACTGGGTTCGGCTTCTGCATGTAATTCGGCGTGCCATCTTTATTCTCATCCGGGCAATTGGCCGGGAAGCTTGGGCACTCCGCCTTGTCGGAATAGCCGTCGCTGTCCGAATCCCCCGTCCCATCGGCCATGCCGGCGCGGTTGGTCTCGTCGGCGTCGAGGTAGTCCGGGATGCAGTCCTTGTCGTCCGCCTGGTTGGGATTTACCGACACCTTGCCGTTCATGTCGCAGGAGCCCCACGGACGCCAGTAGTCAGGGCCAGCCTCGCCGTAGACGAAATCGACACCGGTGGGTCCGCCTTCGGCATCATCGTCGTTGTCCTGCCAGTTCGGCTTGCCGTCGTCGTCCGTATCCCAGTTGTTATTCTCCAGGTAGTCCGGGATGGTGTCCTTGTCGTAGTCGTCGTTCCACGGCTTACCATCGCCGTTGGCGTCCTCGTTCTTCGTGGGAATGCCGTCGCCGTCGTCGTCCGGATCGTTGTAGTTGGCGAATCCGTCTCCGTCGGTATCGACGTCATTGGGCTCCAGTGCGTCGGGGATTTGGTCGCCGTCGGTGTCCTTCGGCTTATTGACGTCCGGACCGACCTCCACCCCGTCGCGGATGCCGTCGCCGTCTGTATCAGGGTTGTTCGGATTTGTGCCTATGATGGCCTCCTGATTGTCGGTCAGGCCGTCACCGTCGGTATCCACGTCTGCTGGCAACGTACTGAGCGCCCGCCCGCTCAGGGTGATTGTCTTGGTCGCGCCTTCGGGGTCGTTCGAGGCGATCGTCAGCGTGCCGGATTTTTCGCCCGTCGTCGTTGGGGCGAAATTGACCGTCACGGAGCACTGCTGATTGGGCGCGAGGTCTGCGCCGGAGCAGGTGTTGCCACCCAACGTGAAGTCCGAACCCGCGCCGAGCACGACCGAAGAGATTCGCAGCGTCTGCTGGCCCGTGTTGGTGACCGTCACCACCTCGGACCTTGCGGTGTTGATCGCCGTTTCGAAGGAGAGCGATGACTTGTCCGCGCTCAGCTTCGGCGGTCCGGCCGTGGCGGTACCGCGAAGGTCTAGCAGGAAGGTCGAGGTCGCACTACCGATACCGGTCCCTGTGACCTGCAACTTGCCGAGCTTCTCGCCCGTGCCGGTGTCGGCGTTGAACGCGCTCGTGTTGAAAATAACCGGAACCGTACAGGTCGCACCCGGTGCGAGCGTCGTGCCACAGTGCGGCGTTGCGCTGCCCATCGTGCCCAGCGCGAACGCCCCGGTCAGGTTCGTCCCGGCCGGTATCGAGAAAGCGAGGTTGTTGAGCGCCACATTACCGGCATTGCGGATCGTGACGGTCAGCTCCTTGGATGCGGGGATGCGCACGTCACCAAAACTCAGCAGGACCGGCTGAAAGGTGATGCCCGCCTCGCTCAGTTGGCACTTGTAGAGGCTGAGCTGCGTCATCGCCAGGTCGTTGCCGTTGACCTCGGGAATCTGATCGTCCAGCAATTGGAGAGTAAGATTCGCTGCCGTCGGCTTGAAAGTGAACTCAAACCGCTTCCAAACGTCGCTCAGCGCAGCAGCGCAACTGCCCGTCGGCGTGATCGTGTTATCACACACCGTCACTGCACCAAGCAACGCACCGCTCAGCTGCGGCCTGAAGCCTACCTTGGGCGGAACAACCTGAAGCCCCGTAACCGTTGTCCCCTGATACGGCGGGTTAACCACGTTCGACGCGTAGCCAAACATGACGTAATCAGAATTGGTGTCCAGCCCACTGACTGCCTGGCTCCAGATCAGTGACGGCACGGGCGCCGTGCTCGTCTTACCGCCGTAGGCAAGCCAGTTGGCCGCTGCGGGCACGCCGTTCACCGTATCGCCCGGGAACGCTATCTGGTCGAGTAGATAGACCCCGCTTTCCAGCCCGCCGGTGAAATGACCGCTCATGACGGCGACGCCCGAACCGCCCGTGCCGATGTCATTGGCGTCCGAAAAATCCTGCGGGTAACGGTTGAGTCCCGTGTACGGCACGCCGCTTGTCCAGTCATTCAGATCCGTGCCCGCTGGTAAAAATGAGTTAGGCTTCGGATTCGCAATCGCGGTGGCAAAAGACCCGTTCTTGATTAGGTTGGGTCCGACAGGCGTCTGGTCCGCCGGGCACCCCCCCGCTGCGCGGGCCGCGGGTGCGCCTGCGGCCAAGGCCAGTGAGGCCGTCGCAAACGCCGCGCCCGTCATGGCACGGCGCACGGCATGGTTAATGTGTTTTTGTCGCATGACTGAATCGTCTCCGCTTTCTTTGACCTGTCTGTGTTGCGAGCAGCCGTTCCGGCTCCAAGCACCTCGGGCAGTACCTCCCAGTCGTGGCTTCCGCGCCCGCTTGCCCCTCGACGCCAACCCGCCCACCGTACCTACCCGGACACACCTCAGCGTGTCCTCTGATGATGCACTTAAACCAACTTTAGCACATTGCACATTAAACGCAATATGCAATCAAAGGTTCCGCAGCTAACTCGTTAAAAACTATGGCCTGTCTAGCAACCGCTAGGCTGCTACCCTTCCGCATCAAGAGCCGCATTCAATATGCTTGCTGTCGGATGCAACTCCGCTCATCCGGAATCAAGCGCCGACCATCGGGAACTAGGATAGTCCGTTTGACGCATGAATCCAGCTGCGAACTGCGCGTGCTCTGGACGTTCGCTTCGGATTTGTGAATGCGCTCCCGAATCCCAGTAGGTAGGAGGGGCTCGCGCTGCAGGGATTACGCACCAGGGGTTCCGACTTTGTCGGCTCGATAAACCGGCTGGAGAGAAAAGCGCTCGAAAATTGTGAACTGGCTCTCGCTTTTATGTAGTCGGCATGCACGCTAAGTATCTCGCGCTTACAGTCAACTTATAGGCTGCGCATGAGCGCACGCAAAAACAAGATATTTCGGGCTTATTGGTCAAGACGAACAGACGGACGCTCACGCACGCGTCCGCTATGGGGAGGTAGGCGATGCAAGTTGCGTTTGGCAAGGCGATAACCGCCGCTCTCGGTGCGACTCTTACATTCAGCAGTGTTCCGAGTTTGGCGGCCACCCAGTTCGTCACCAGCCCGTCGACGGGCTGGCAGACATTCACGATCAATCTCCCGACAGACAAGACCTTCGACGCCCTAGTCACCATCGGTTTGAGCAACCAAGGAGACACGCTCGCCGATCCCGAGATGCTGATCGACAACCTCGGCGGCACCGTAGGCTTTGGCGCGGCAGCCGGTAACCGCGGTTTCGAGACCGGCACCACGGTCGGGTACTCGACCTTGGGCTGGACGAGCGTACTCAACGCCCCGATCTTTGGCGCTGCGCCGACGGAGGGTAGCCACATGCTGCGTATGATCGGCACTGGCACATCAACCAGCGACTACACCAATGCGAACGGCGCGGCCGGAACCGATGGCTCCCTCTTGCGGTTCGTGATCACGGCGGCCTCCGGGGGGCTGCTCAGTTTCAATTGGAACTTCTTCAACAACGAGGTCGGCCCGTACGTGTATCGCGACTTCGCGTTCGTCAACATCGCCAGCGTGGCAGGTGATGCCTTCCACCATTACGAAGTGCTGGCCCAGATTGCGAGCCCGCCTACTCCGGTTCCGGTGCCTACCGCGCTGTGGTTGTTCTCCTCCGGCCTGCTCGGCATGCTGGGCGCGGCGCGGCTCAACGGGTCCGCGAGACGGCAGGAAGCATCGCCCCAGCGCTAACGTGGGTCTGGCCTGATGACGCACTCGCCGCGGCGTTCGACGCCCGGCGCGTGGTTTCGTTGGGGAGTTGAGCGCACCCCCCCCCAATCGCCCGGGCGCATCGGGGGCATGCTGAACCGCTGGAGTTGGCAACCGACGTTGTGAGGGGCGCAGCAGAGGTGTTCATGCGGACCCTTTGCCGCCGAAAAAACATCATAACCAACAGCCAGCGGGGCGATGGGATTGCAGCTTGGCGGGGCACGCCAACATTGTCCAGCGTCCCTCAAAGCACCTGTAACTTGGCGTAGCTCAGCACGAGCCACTTGCTCCCGTAGTCCTCGAAACGCACCTCCACGCGCGCCGACGCGCCGCTGCCTTCCGTGTTGGTGACCACGCCGCGGCCAAACTTCGCGTGCGCGACGCGCGCGCCGAGCCGCAATCCCACCGGAATCCCCTCGCCGCTTGAAGCGGAACCGAGGCCGGCGCCAAACCCGCTCGCTGACCTGTCTCCGGCGAAAGGGGACGCAAACGGCTGCGCTGCCCGCGCACGCACCTCCCGCACGAGCTCTGGCGGCAGCTCGCGCAGGAACTGCGAAGGAAGGTTGTAACGCTCCTGACCGTGCAGCCGGCGGCGCTCCGCGCAGGTCAGCACCAGTTGCTGCCTGGCGCGTGTGATGCCGACATAGCACAACCGCCGCTCCTCCTCGAGCCGCCCGGGTTCATCCAGCGACATCTGGTGAGGAAATAGCCCTTCCTCCATGCCGCACAGAAAGACGAGGGGGAATTCCAGCCCTTTCGCCGAGTGCAGCGTCATCATCTGCACGCAATCGTCGTTAGCCGAGCCTTGCCCCTCCCCCGACTCCAGCACGGCGTGCGCGAGAAAGGCGTCGCGAGGTGACATCTCGCCGTCGCGTTCTGCGTCGTAAGCGAACGCCCGTGCGGCTGTCACCAGCTCGTCCAGGTTGTCGACCCGCGACGTGCCGACCTCGCCCTTTTCCTTGGCAAAGTGGGCCTTCAGCCCGCTCTGTTCATTGAGATAGTCCACCACCTCATGCAGCGGCAGATCCTGCACGGCCGCCGTCCACTGCTGGAGGCGTTGCAGGAACGCGCGCAGCGGACCCGTCTGCCGCGCGGCAAGCGCACCGCCCGATGCGAGTTGCGTCGCACTGCGGTACAGGCTCAGCCCGGTTTCGCGCGCCAACTGGCGGATCTGCTCCAGGGTGCGCTCGCCGATGCCGCGGGGCGGCTGATTGATGACCCGCTCGAAACTGGCATCGTCGTCGGGATTGGCGGTCAACCGCAGATAGGCGAGCGCGTCCTTGATCTCGGCGCGCTCGAAGAAGCGCAGGCCGCCGTACACCCGGTAGGCGATACCCATGCCGATGAAGGTCTCCTCAAGCACCCGCGATTGCGCGTTGGAGCGGTAGAGCACGGCCACATCACGTCGCGAACCGCCACCCTCAACCCAGGCGCGGATGCGCTCTCCGATGTAGCGCGCTTCCTCGTGGTCGTTGTAGGCGGTGAACAGATCCAGCGGCTCGCCGGCCTTGTCCTCCGTCCACAGGTTCTTGCCCATGCGCCCTTGATTGTGCGCGATCAACGCATTGGCGGCGGCGAGAATGTTGTCGGTCGATCGGTAGTTCTGCTCCAGGCGCACGATCTGTGTGCCCGGAAAGTCCGTGGGGAAGCGCTGGATGTGTTCGATGCGCGCGCCCCGCCAACCGTAGATGGACTGATCATCGTCGCCGACTGCGAACACCGGGATGTCCTCGCCGGCGAGCAGCCGCAGCCACGCGTACTGCAGGGTGTTCGTGTCCTGAAACTCATCCACCAGAATGTGCCGGAAGCGACGCTGGTAGTGCTCGCGCAGCCCGACATCGCCGCGCAACAGCTCGAGCGAGCGCAGCAACAGCTCGGCAAAATCGATCACCCCGGCGCGCTGGCAGGCATTTTCATAGGCCGTGTAGATGCGCACCATCTGCCGGGTGTACTCATCCCCGCGCTCCTCGATGTGCTGCGGGCGCAGCCCCTCGTCTTTGCGGGCGTTGATGAACACTTGCGCCTGCTTGGGTGGCCAGCGCGCCTCATCGAGCTCGAGGCTGCGGATCACGCGCTTGACCAGCCGTTGTTGATCGTCGCTGTCCAGAATCTGGAACTGCTGCGGCAACCCGGCCTCTTGCCAATGCTGGCGCAGCAGGCGATGCGCGATGCCGTGAAAGGTGCCGAGCCAGAGCCCCCCTGGCGCGATGCCGAGCAGCTCGGAGACCCTGCCGCGCATCTCGGCGGCAGCCTTGTTGGTAAATGTGACGGCGAGCAGCGCATACGGCGAGACACGTTCGACACCGATCAACCAGGCCATGCGGTGCACGAGCACGCGGGTCTTGCCGCTGCCGGCGCCAGCCAGCACCAGCGCAGGCACCGGCGGCAGGCAGACCGCCTCGCGCTGGGCAGCGTTGAGGGAATCGAGCAAAGCAGAGACATCTTCCATCGCCGAATCTTATCAGAATGCCCTGCGCCCTCGATGGTCCAGCACCTTGCCGAAGGATCTTGAACTATGCTCACACGATCATTGGGAGCATTGACCCAGCCAATGCCTTATAACCGTATCATTTACTAATCCGGACCATCCGTTCCCCGCAGGAGCGCGACGTGAGCACTCAAAACCCCACGATCGACCTGCCGCGCGGCTGGGCTGCCCAGCGCGCGGAGTCGCTGCTCGACGGTGATAACGCCTTCTACCTGGAGGCGCTGTACGAGAGCTATCTGCGCGATCCGCTCAGCGTCCCCGCCGAGTGGCAGTCGTACTTTGCGGCGCTCGCCGCAGAGCAGGGCGCAACGGTGGATAAACCCCTGCACGTCGCCACGCGCGCCCATTTTCGCGACTACCGTCCGAAGCCGCTGCCGGAGATGCCCGAGACGACCCTGCAGCGTGTGGCCGCGGACCACGAGCACAAGCAGGTGCGCGTGCTCCAGCTCATCAACGCCTTCCGTTTCCTCGGGCACCTGGCCGCGCGGGTCAACCCGCTCGAGGAAGATCGGCGCGTGGAGGTCGCGGAGCTGACGCTCGCCTACCACAAGCTCGGACAAGCGGACCTCAACACGCGATTCCATACCGGCTCGCTGGTCGGCCCCGCCGAGATGACCCTCGGGGCCATCTACGAGCAGCTGCGGCAAACCTACTGCGGGTCGGTCGGTGCGGAGTACATGCACATCCCGAGCGTGGTCGAGAAGCGCTGGATCCAGCAGCGCTTGGAGAGCGTGCGCAGCAGCCCGGAATTCACCGCCGACCAGCGCCGCTACATCCTCGAGCGGCTCACCGCTGCCGAGGTGCTGGAGCAGTTTCTGCACACCAAGTACGTCGGCCAGAAGCGCTTTTCGCTCGAAGGCGCCGAGAGCCTCATCCCACTGCTCGACGACCTGCTGCAGAACGCCGGCGCGCTCGGCGTGCGCGAGATCGTGTTCGGCATGGCGCATCGCGGGCGGCTCAACGTGCTGGTGAACATCCTCGGCAAGTCCCCGGCGCTGTTGTTCAAGGAATTCGAAGGCTCGATCGAGATCGGCGACCGCACCGGCGATGTGAAGTACCACATGGGCTTTTCCTCGGACATGAACACCCCCGGGGGGCCGATCCACGTGGCAATGGCGTTCAACCCCTCGCACCTGGAGATCGTCGACCCGGTGGTCGAAGGCTCGGTGCGCGCCCGTCAGGACCGGCGCAACGACCGCGACGGCAGCCAGGTTCTGCAGGTGCTGATCCACGGCGATGCGGCCTTCGCGGGCCAGGGCGTGGTGATGGAGACGCTCAACATGTCCGCAACACGCGGTTTCACCACGCGCGGAACCCTCCACATCATCATCAACAACCAGATCGGCTTCACCACCAGCGCACAGCAGGACGCACGCTCGACCTACTACTGCACGGACGTGGGGAAGATGGTCAACGCGCCGATCTTCCACGTGAACGGCGACGACCCCGAAGCGGTGATGTTCGTCACGCAGATCGCGCTCGACTACCGGATGCGCTTCCGCAAGGACGTGGTCATCGACATGGTCTGTTACCGCCGGCACGGCCACAACGAGGCCGACGAGCCTGTGGCCACGCAGCCGGTGATGTACCGCAAGATCCGGGCGCTGCCGACCACGCGGGCCCGCTACGCGCAGCGCCTGATGGACGAAGGTGTGATCTCCCGCCTGGATGCCGAGGCCCTGATCGAGCAGCGCCGCAGCAGCCTGGAGAAGGGCGATCCCGTCGTGCCGCACCTGCTGCCGGTGAGTGCCGTCGAGTACATCTATGGCGTGGACTGGAAGCGCTTCATCGGCTACCGCTGGGACGCGCCCGCCGACACGCGCATCACGCCGGAGCGCTTCCGGCGGCTCGGTGAGGCACTGACCCGCGTGCCAGACGGTTTCGAACTCCACCCCCGGGTCGCCCGCATCATCGAGGCGCGCCGCGCCATGGCGGCTGGCACCCAGCCGATCGACTGGGGTATGGGTGAATGCCTCGCCTACGCGGCACTGGTCACCGAAGGGCACCCCGTGCGGCTGGTCGGCCAGGATTCAGGCCGCGGCACCTTCTTCCACCGCCACGCCGTGCTGCACGACCAGCGCGACGGCACCACCTACATCCCGCTGCAGAACATCGCCTTCGACCAGAATCGGTTCACCGTCATCGACTCCCTGCTCTCCGAGGAGGCCGTGCTCGCCTTTGAGTACGGCTATGCCACGACCGAGCCCGAGGTGCTGACGATCTGGGAGGCGCAGTTCGGCGACTTCGCCAACGGCGCGCAGGTGGTCATCGACCAGTTCATCTCCTCGGGTGAGCAGAAGTGGGGCCGCATGTCGGGTCTGACCATGTTCCTGCCCCACGGCTACGAAGGGCAGGGGCCGGAGCACTCCTCGGCCCGCATCGAGCGCTACCTGCAACTGTGTGCACAGGAGAACATGCAGGTCTGCGTGCCGACCACGCCGGCGCAGATGTTCCACCTGCTGCGCCGGCAGATGCTGCGCCGTTATCGCAAGCCGCTAATCGTGATCACGCCGAAGAGCCTGTTGCGACATCCGTTGGCCGTCAGCCAGGTCAGTGATTTCACGGAAGGCAATTTTAAAACCGTGCTCAGCGAGATCGACGACCTTGACCCTGCGAAGGTTCGGCGCATCATCCTTTGCTGCGGCAAGGTGTACTACGATCTGCTCGAGGCGCGCCGCGCCCGGGGGATTGACGACATCGCGATCCTGCGGATCGAACAGCTCTACCCCTTCCCGGAGTACCCACTCATCCGCAAGCTGGAGCCGTACCCGCACGTCACGGACTTCATCTGGTGCCAGGAGGAGCCAATCAATCAGGGCGCCTGGGAAAACGTGCGCGACGACCTCCGTCGCACCCTTGGGCACGACGTGGATCTGCGCCCTGTCGCACGGCCGGAGGCCGCCGCGCCCGCCGTTGGCAAGCTCAAGGTCCACAAGGAACAACAACAAGCGCTGATCCATCAGGCGCTGTCAACCTGAGGCGAACCCGCTGCGTAAGGAACCCACATGCTGACCCCCGTCAAAACCCCGCAGTTGCCCGAATCCGTTGCCGACGCGACCATCGTCGCCTGGCACAAACGACCCGGCGACGCCGTCCGTGCCGGTGAGAACCTGCTTGACCTGGAAACCGACAAGGTCGTGCTCGAGGTGCCCGCACCCGCCGACGGCGTGCTGCAGGAGATCCTCCGCGCCGACGGCGCCGTGGTGAAACCGGACGAACTCCTCGCACAGATCGAAGCCGGTGCACAACCTGCCGCTGCTGGACAACCCCAGGCCAGCGCACCCACACCCCAGCCTGCGCCTCGGCCGGCAACAGTGCTCGACACGCACGCGAGCCCCTCAGTGCGTCGCGCGCTGCACGCGCACGACATCGAGCCCTCGGCCGTGCAGGCAACAGGCCCCAAGGGGCGCATCACGCTGGAGGACGTCAACGCGGCGACGCACGTCGCCCGTACACCCATCAACCCGGCGCCCGGTCCCGCGCCTGCAAAGCCGATGCCTACGCCCGCGTCGGCCCCTGGCTACCGGAGCGAGCCTCGCGAGGAACGGCGCGTGCCCATGAGCCGGCTGCGCGCGCGCATCGCCGAGCGGTTACTCGCAGCCCAGCACAACGCCGCCATCCTGACCACGTTCAACGAAATCGACATGAGCGGGGTGATGGAGCTACGCACCCGTCACAAGGACGCCTTCGAGAAACGCCACGGCGTGCGGCTCGGGTTCATGTCCTTTTTCGTGCGCGCGGCCTGCGAGGCCCTGCGGCGCTATCCAGAAGTCAACGCGACCATCGACGGACCGGACATCATCTACCACGGCTATTTCGACATCGGGGTTGCGGTGAGCACCGACCGGGGCCTAGTCGTGCCGATCATCCGCGATGCCGATCAGCTCGGCCTCGCGGCGATTGAGCAGGCCATCGTGGATTTCTCCACCCGCGCGCGCGAGGGCAAGCTGTCGATGGACGACCTCACCGGCGGCACGTTCAGCATCTCCAACGGCGGCGTGTTCGGTTCGCTGATGTCGACACCGATCCTCAACCCGCCGCAAAGCGCCATCCTAGGTATGCACAAGATCGAGAAGCGCCCTGTCGTCGTGAACGACCAGATCGTCATCCGGCCGATGATGTATGTCGCGTTGTCCTACGACCACCGCCTCATCGACGGCGAGCACGCCGTGAAGTTTCTGGTGGCCATCAAGGAAATGGTCGAGGACCCGGCACGGCTGCTGCTGTGCATCTGAGCGACGCGCCGGCCCCGGATCGAGCCGCGGTCGGCCAGTCGAAGCGTGTAAAGCCACCGCTCCCCTAAATCGGGTGGAGGCAAGGTACATCCAACGGCGGGTGGCGCAGGCTCTCGCGCCACCCGCCTGGTCGCTGGGTCGGCGTTTGCCCTCGATGGCAGGCAGGGTTACCAGCCGTAGGCCATGCCGAGGCTGACCAGCGGGTAGATCAGGTTGTCGAAATCGCCGGCGGCGTTCGCGATTTCCTTGTCGATGTCGCTCTGCGAGACGGTATTGGAGCTGTCGCGGAGGCTCACGTCCGCCGAGCCGAGGAATTGCACGCCGATGTCCGCGACGAAGCTCAGGCCCTTGCGCGCGGGCGTGCCCCAGCCGATGCCGAGATAGGGCGCGGTGCCGAACGAGACCGCGCCGGTGAGGCTACCCTCGTTCAGAAAATACCGACGGTCGCCCACTTCGATGCTCCCGGTATGGTTGCTGAAGCTCGCGTCGAACAGGCTCTTGGTCACGCCACCCGTGACGCGGAAAGTGCCGCCCGTCGGGTGCCAGTCCAACAGCAGACCCGCTGCACCCAGCGTCAGGTCCGCCTTGTAGTCCGTGCCGTCGATCTCCTCATCGCGACTCGTGCTCCACCGCGCCGCTTGCACCCGAAGCCCGAGCTCGTCACTGACGCGGTAAGCCGCCTGGGCACCGAAACCGCCCGTGCCACCAAGCAACCCCACGCCGACCTCGCCAGCGGCCTGCACCGTGCCGGCCAAGACAAGAACACTCCATAACCAAGTCCTGTGCGACATACCTGTCTCCTGTAGCTGCTGAACGTCGATAAAAAAGCAGCGCGAGGATAGCAGCGCACAATTGGCGCGGACGCGCACGGCGTCACAGAGCCCGCCAGTCGGTGTCACCGTCTGTCGGCCCGGCGCTAGCGCACGACACGGCAGCGAGCGCGGTGGGGCCGCAGTTTTCGATGGCGTGCCAGACGCCTTCCGGAATCAGCACGAGGCAGGCCAAGTGACCGGGGAAATCGCGCCGAGTCGGCGCCGGCTCTCCGTCGTGTTGCCATGCCAGACGCCACGGCCCTTCGGCGTGAACGAGCAGCGCCTCGCGGCGCCCGCGGTGGCGGTGGTTGCCGCGCACGGCCCCGGGCTCGATGGTCACGAGATGCAGCGCGGCGATGCGCCCGAGGAACGCCACCGCACGGGCCGGTAAGTCGAGCGCAACACCTCGCGCATCCACACGGCCCGCTACGGGGAGGATCTCGATCCGCCCGGTCACCTACTTTCGTGCCTTGGCGAAGGCCTGGGCCAACGCACTGCCGAGGGCACCAGACTGGGCTGGCTTCTCGGCTGGACGAGCCACCTTGCCCTCGGCACGCGGCGGGCGTGCGGCGGGTTTGCCGCCTGCTGCCTGCGGCGCATCCCCGAGACGCATCGTCAGCGCGATGCGCTTGCGCGGCACATCGACCTCCAGCACCTTCACCTTGACGATCTGTCCAGCGGTGACGACCTCACGCGGGTCCTTCACGAACCGGTCGGCGAGCATGGAGATGTGCACGAGACCGTCCTGGTGGACGCCAATGTCGACGAAGGCACCGAAATTGGCGACGTTGGTGACCACCCCTTCGAGCAGCATACCCGGTTGCAGGTCGGCAATCGTCTCCACACCCTCCCGGAAGGTGGCGGTCTTGAATTCCGGGCGCGGGTCGCGGCCGGGCTTCTCCAGCTCGCGCAGGATATCCTTTACCGTCGGCAGGCCGAAGTGCTCGTCGGTGAATTTGGCCGGATCGAGGCTCGCGAGCAGACGGGCGTCGCCGATCAGCGCACGCACGTCCTTGCCGGTCTCGGCAAGGATGCGCTCGACTACGGGGTAGGCTTCCGGGTGCACGGCCGAGGCGTCGAGGGGATTATCCCCGTTCATGATGCGCAAGAACCCGGCCGCCTGCTCGAAGGCCTTCTCACCGAGCCTTGGCACCTGCCTGAGCTGGCTGCGCTCGCGAAACGCCCCGTTTGCGTCACGGAAAGCGACCACGTTCGCAGCGAGGCTCGGCGAGAGCCCGGACACCCGCGCGAGCAGCGGCACGGAGGCCGTGTTCACGTCTACGCCGACGGCGTTCACGCAATCCTCGACCACCGCGCTGAGCTTGCGCGCCAGCGCCGGTTGGCTCACGTCGTGCTGGTACTGGCCCACACCGATTGCCTTGGGGTCGATCTTGACCAGCTCCGCGAGCGGGTCCTGCAAGCGGCGCGCGATCGACACCGCACCCCGCAGCGAGACGTCGAGATCCGGGAACTCCCTGGCCGCCAGTTCGGAGGCCGAATACACCGACGCCCCGGCCTCCGAGACCACCACCCGCTGCAGTTTGAGTTCCGGATGCCGCTGCATGAGGTCCGCCACGAGCCGGTCCGTCTCCCGCGAGGCGGTGCCGTTGCCGATGCTGACGAGATTCACCCCGAAGTGCGCGCAGAGCTTCGCCAGCCGGTCGATCGAGGCATCCCAGTGATTTTTCGGCGCATGGGGGTAGATCGTGTCGGTAGTGAGCAACTTGCCGGTGGCATCGACCACGGCGACCTTCACGCCCGTGCGCAGCCCCGGATCGAGGCCCATGCACACCTTTGGACCCGCCGGAGCGGCGAGCAGCAGATCCTTGAGATTGCGGCCGAAGACCTCGATGGCCTCCGCCTCGGCCTGCTCGCGCAGCTTGAGCTTGAGATCGACGTCGAGCTTGCTGGCGATCTTCACCCGCCAGGCCCAACGCACGGTCTCCAGCAGCCAGGCATCCGCCGGGCGGCCGCGATCCGCCACCCCGACGTGCTGGGCGATGCGCCCCTCGCAGGGATGCGGGCCGTCGCCGTGCTCCACGTCGAGCGTCAGGTTCAGCACGTCCTCGTTACGTCCACGAAACAGCGCGAGCGCCCGGTGCGAGGGAATCTTCGCGATCGGGTCCGCGTAGTCGAAGTAATCCGCGAACTTCTGGCCTTCCTGCGCCTTGCCCTCGACGAGCGAGGACTTCAGCACCCCATTTTCCCATAGGTAGTCGCGGAGGCTGGCCAGCAGCGCGGCGTCTTCGGCGAAACGCTCCATCAGGATCTGCCGCGCGCCATCCAGCGCCGCGTGCCCATCCGCAACCCCCTTGTCCGCATCGACGTAGCGGGCTGCCTCGACCTCCGGCTGGAGCGTCGGGTTCGCGAGCAAATCGAGCGCGAGCGGCTCGAGGCCCGCCTCACGCGCGATCAGCGCCTTGGTGCACCGCTTGGGCTTGTAAGGCAGATACAAGTCCTCGAGCTCGGTCTTGGTCAGCACCGACTCGATCTGTTGCTGAAGCGCGGGCGTCAACTTGCCCTGCTCGTCGATCGACTTCAGGATCGCCGCACGCCGCACGTCAAGCTCGCGCAGATACCCCAGGCGCTCCTCGAGGTGGCGCAGCTGCGTGTCATCGAGCCCCCCGGTCACCTCCTTGCGGTAGCGGGCGATGAAGGGCACCGTGGCCCCCTCGTCGAGCAGCCGCACGGCGGCGGCCACCTGGGCAGGCTGGGCGTTGAGTTCAGCGGCGATGCGTTGATGGATGTCCATGCAATCTCAGGGGTTCGGTTCGAAAGGCGCCGATCTTACCGCATGCCGGAGGCCATGCCTCAGCGGTTGGCGGCGCGGCGGTGCGTGACATGGCGCCGTGTGCGGTCCCTCAGGCGCTCGTGGCGACCCTCGGCGGGAACAGTGTTGCAGCGAGCCGCGGGACGCGGAACGGGCTTTCACGAAAAAGGCGCGACGAGCGCGCCTTTGGGTGGAACGGACGAAGGGTCGTCGCTTACTGGCTTTGCGCCACCATGAAGTCCACGGCAGCCTTCACGTCGGCATCCGCCAGGTCGAGCCGGCCACCCTTGGGGGGCATGCCGCCCTTGCCGTTGATCGCATTGCGGTACAGCGACTCCGCGCCAGCGCCGATCCGGGCTTGCCACGCGGCCTTGTCGCCGAGCTTGGGCGAGCCGGCGACACCGAGGTCGTGGCAGGATGAGCAAGCCGCCTTGTACACCTGCTCACCCTTCGCGGAGGCGGAGGCGCCCACGGCTGCGGGCGCCGCAGCGCCGGTTGAAGCCATGGCGCCTTGGGCACTGCCAGCGGGCTGCGCACTGCTCGCGGCGGCACCGCCGGCCGCGGGTGCCTCGGCAGAACCACCAGCCGGCGCGGACTCGACATCCGGCGCCTTCTGGCCAGACTCTTTCAACATGAACGCGACGGCCTTCTTGATGTCGTCGTCCTGCAGGGTCGAGTCACCGCCCTTCGCGGGCATGGAACCCTTGCCGCCGATCGCGGACTTGACCAGCCCATCGAAGCCCTGCCCCACCCGGGGCGCCCAGTCGCCCGCCTCGCCGATCTTCGGCGCACCCAGCACGCCGGCCTTGTGGCACGACGAGCAGACCGCCTCGACGATTTCCTTGCCGGAACGCACCACCGGCCCCTTCGGCACGACGCCCGCGCGCACGGTGCCTACCTTCTGGATGCGCTCCTCGACAAGCGCAGCCCGCTGCTTCTGATAGTCATCGCCGTCCTCGCCCTTCGTCGCGTTGGCGCTGATGACCGACAGGAGCCGCGAACCGAGGAATACGACTACGGTCACGATCACCAACAGGCCGAGCACGAGCAGCAGCTTGGCCATCACGTCTTTGTCTTCGGTGTGCACTGAAATACCTTTGATGTTGCGTTTGCCGGGCGGCAGCCCCGGGGCGTCGCGATTATATGCAATTTGCCGAAACCCCACCAAGAACAGCGGGTTCGTCCCGAACGGACCGAAAAATTTCCCCTTTGATCGTCAATCGCCGTAGCGGATGCGGTGACAAATTGCGCCGTCGGGCGCCTGCGCGAGGCGCGCCATGACCCTGGGGAGGTCGTGGAAATCACTCTCGCCCGTGATGAGCGCATCGAGCCGCGCATCGCCAAGCAAGCGCAGCGCAAGCGCCATCCGCCGGCGGTGCGTCCAACGGGCCCGCTGCGGGGTGGCCACCGCCCCGACCTGTGACGAGCACAGTCGCAGGCGGCGGGCATGGAAGGCCTCACCGAGCGGCAGCGCGACCGGGCGGTCGCCGTACCAGCTCAGTTCGACGACCTTGGCCTCGAAGCCCGCCAGCCCGAGCGCGGTGCTCAGGCCAGCGGGGTTGCCGCTCGCGTGAAACACGACATCGGCATCGCCACTGGCCTCCGTGGGCGAGACAAAGGTGACCCCAAGGTGTGCCGCCACGGTGGACCTCGCGGGATCGACATCGATCAATTCGACCTCGCAACCCGGTAGCTGACCTGCGAGCCAGGCAACCAGACAGCCAACCGCGCCCGCGCCGACCACGGCGATGCGATCACCGGGCAGCAGCTGCGCATCCCACAGGCCGTTCAACGCCGTTTCGAGGTTGGCCGCGAGCACGGCGCGCCTGGGCGGAACGCCCGCGGGCAGTGGCACAACCGCACCGGCCGGAACGATATAGCGCGTCTGGTGCGGGTGCAGACAGAACACGACGCGATCCATAAGCTCCGGCGGCCCGAGCTCGACCTGTCCGACACTGATATAGCCGTATTTCACCGGCCTCGGGAACTCTCCGGACTGAAACGGACAACGCATCCGCAGGTACTCGCTCGGCGGCACCGCACCGCGGAAGACCAGACTCTCCGTACCCCGGCTGATGCCCGAGAACAGCGTCCGCACCAGAACCTCGTCCGTGCGTGGCGGGGTGAGGGTCTCGCGACGCAGCTCTCCGACACCCGGTTCGCAGATCCAGAACGCCTCAGCCTCGATCATCTGCGACACGACCTGGCTCGGCATGTCACGCACCCCACCCAGCCGCCGAGCGCTGCGATAAATCGTGCAGCGGCGCCACAAGCCCAGCCCTGAGAGTCCTGCTCAAGCCATCAAGAACGGCCATTTTTGACGGCACGCAACGCCGCATCGACACCCCTCAGTGGTTCTTAAACCTTGATTCAATAGACACTTCAGCCAACGCCGCCGGTACCCGGGGGAGAATGGGATCGGATCAGCACCTCCCCACCCCGGCATCACCCGAGTGTACGCCATGACCGACCCACAACCGACATGCCCCGATGGCCTGCTGTGGCGCTCCGCCGCCTGGCACGCCATGCCCGCGATCTTGGCGCTGCTCGCTGCGGGCAGCGCGCTGGCCAACGTTTTCGACCTGGGGTCGTGGTTCGTCGCCCAGGCCGCGTTCGCTTTCGTGGCGATCGCGGGCCTGTTTGCGCGCTGGCTGCCGTCACACGCACCGCACACGCGCTTCGGCGCGGCCAACGCGGTGACGCTCGGGCGTCTGGCCCTGACCTGCCTGATGCTTGCCCTGATCGGCGCGTCGTCGCCCGCCGCACCCAGCCTTGCGGTCAGCCTGGCGCTCCTCGTGGTCGCGCTGGATGGCGTGGATGGCTGGATCGCGCGTCGTAGTGGCCTGGCCAGCCCGTTCGGCGCGCGCTTCGATATGGAAACCGATGCGGTGTTGATCATGGGGCTGGCCGTGCTCGCGTGGCTGTCGGGCAAGGCGGGCGTGTGGGTCCTCGCCGCTGGGCTGCTACGCTATGTGTTCGTCGCCGCCGGCGAGCGGCTCACCTGGCTGCAGCGACCACTGCCTCCCAGCCAGCGCCGCAAAACCGCGTGTGTGGTGCAGATCGTCACCCTGATCGCAAGCCTCGCGCCCGCCCTCGAATACCCCACGAGCGCCTGGATAGCCGACGGTGGGCTTGTTTTCCTGTGCTACTCTTTTGTCGTCGACGTCCTTTGGTTGTATCGGCACTCATCCGCTAGCGAGGCTTGAATCATGCGGCAACCCGTCCTGATGATCTGTGCGTTGGCCATCCTGCTCGCAGCCGGCGCCGTGCGGGCCGCTCCCGCCACCTACGAGATCGATCCGGAACATCTCAGCATCGGCTTCCTCGTCGATCACGTCGGCTATCAAAAGGTGCTCGGCATGTTCCGCAACGCGAGCGGCTCCTACACCTTTGACGAGGCGACCGGGCAGTTGTCGAACGTCAAGGTCGAGATCGACGCGGCGAGCGTGTTCACCAATCACAAAAAGCGCGACGACCACCTGCGCGGCGCCGACTTCTTGAACGCCTCCGAATTCCCGAAGCTCGTTTTCACTGCGGCGGAGGGCCAGCGCACCGGCGAGCGCACCTTCACCATCAACGGACAGCTGCAGATCCTCGGCAAGACGCAGCCCGTCACCCTGCAGGCCACCTGGAACAAGAGTGGCGAGTATCCCTTCGGCGCCAAGCCCTACGTGATGGGCGTCTCAGCCCGCGGCAGCTTCAAGCGCAGTGCCTACGGCATGATGTATGCGGTGGAGAACGGCTGGGTGGGCGACGAGGTCTCGCTGATCATCGAGTTTGAAGCCATCCGCAAGTAACCCCGCGCCCGCGGCGAACCTGAGCCCGTGGCGCTGGGCGGCGCTCGCCCTCGCGCTGCTCATGCTCGACCAGGCGCTGGTTTTCCGTAACGTCTGGCCAACGCCGTGGATCGCACCGGCCCCGGCGCTGTCCGTCGAACTGGGCCTCGCACTGCTCAGTGCGGCGTGGCTTGCGAGGCGGCGCGGGGCGTTGCCGGCCACCGTGTTGCGCACCTTTGCCCTTGGCTTCGTCGGGCTCACGCTGGGCCGCTATGCCATGGTCACTGCGCCAGCGCTCTACGGGCGCCCCATCGACCTTTACTGGGACACCCAGCACCTGCCGAACGTGGCAGCCATGCTCGCGCAGGCGTTGCCGTGGTGGGTTGCATCGGGCGCGGTGGCCGCCGGGGCGATCCTCATCGTTGCACTGTATGTCGGCCTACGCTGGGCGTGGGGACAGGTAGGCGAGGCCGTTCGCGAGCCCCGCGCGAGGATCGCGATCGGGGCACTCGGCGGCCTCATGGTCTCCGGCTTTAGCGTCGCGAGCCTGACGGGCACGCTGGCATCCACCCCCTGGTTCGCCCATCCGGTGACACCGCTCTACGCCCGTGAGGCGGCCTTCCTCATCGGCGCATGGACCGGACGGGCCGAGGCGCAGCGTCTGCCCGCGAGCCCGGACCTGCGGCCATCGCTCGCCCGGCTCGACGGCGCAGACGTGCTGCTTGTGTTTTTCGAGTCCTACGGCGCCGTGACCCACGACCTGCCGCGCTTTGCGCAGGCGCTACACGGTCCGCGCGCCACGCTCGACGCCGCGCTGCGCGAGACCGGCCATGCGGCGGTCACCGCCCGCGTCACCTCGCCGACCTTCGGCGGGGGCTCGTGGCTCGCGCACTCGAGCTGGCTCACCGGGCCTGAAGTTCGCGATGCGGAGACCTACGCCGTGCTGCTGACCACCGCGCGGCGCAGCTGGGTGACGGCCTTCGCCGAACGTGGCTACCGGACGCTCGGGCTCATGCCCGGCCTGCGCGGCGACTGGCCGGAAGGGGCGTTCTACGGATTCGACACGATCTACGACGCACGCCGGCTCGATTACCGGGGTCCGGAGTTCGGCTGGTGGCGCATCCCCGACCAGTACAGCCTCGCGCGGCTCGAAGCGGCCGAAGGCTCAGTCCCCAGCCGCCGGCCACGGTTCACCGTGTTCCCCACCATCACCAGCCACATCCCGTTCCGCCCCGTCGCCCCCGTTCAGCACGACTGGGCGCGCCTGCTCAGCGCTGAGCCCTTCGATGCCGACGCGACCGCTGCCGCGCTCGCTGGCGAAGCCGAGCTCACCGACCTTGGCCCGGCCTATGTCGAAGCCATCGGCTACACGCTGCGCTTCCTTGCCGACTACCTCCGCCAGCCCCGCGACCGCGCGCAGGTCATCATCCTGCTCGGCGACCACCAGCCGCCCGCGCTCGTCGCCGGGGAAGGCGTGCCGTGGACGGTGCCGGTGCACGTCATCGCGCGCAACGCCGCGTTGTTGGAGGCCTTGCAGCAAGCCGGATTTCAGCCGGGCCTCGAGCTCCCCGCCGAGGCCTTGGGCCCCATGCACGAGGTGAGTGTGCGCGTGCTCGACGCGCTATAAGGCCGCTCAGTCCACGAGGCGGGCGTAGACATCCCCCGACGGCGCATCGCGCCCCATCCCCACCAACTGGTCCCGCATCGCAGCGGCACCCAGCCACGCAGGCTCCTCCAGCTGGTAGCGCTCGCCGATCGACCAATTGAAGCGGTACTCGCCCAGGCTCGCGAGCCGCTCGACACATCCGCAGGCCGCTTCGATCGTCGCAGGGATGAACTCAAAGGACAGCGCGGCAAGCGGCTGCGAGAGGCCACGCAGCACCTCGGCCTCGTGGCCCTCGACGTCGATCTTGACGTAGGCAGGGACACCATAGCGCGCGACGAGCGCATCGACCGTCGTGACCTCGACCTCGGGGCCGGGCTCCCAGCGCACGCGGCGAAAACTCTCGGCCTGTGCGACGCGCTGCGCCCAGTCGGCGGCAAGGGTGCTGACCGTCGGCGTGAGCGGGCTCAACTGGAGCTGGGCGCGCCCCGGCACCGCGCCCACGGCAGCCTCGAGCACCGTCACCTGCGGGTCGCCGGCGAAGCGATGGCGTAGGTAGCGCGCGAACCGCGGCTGCGGCTCCAGCGCAACGACGTGCGCGCCGAGGGTGCGCCAGCACGACGCATGGTTGCCGACATGCGCGCCGATGTCGAAGCAGAGGTCGCCCGGCTTGACCCAGGGCGTGTAGAAACGCCACAAACGCCGCGCACGGCCCGGGATGCCGCGATAGATCGCGAGCGAGCGGAGCAGTCCAAGCCTTTCGGCCAGCGCGTTGCCAAGGCTCATGCGTTCAGTCCGGTGCGAGGCTACGCCTGCGGTCGCGAGCGGCGCCGATCGGGCCCCCACCCCGGCGACGGCGCAAACACCCGAGACAGGGCCAGGAGAGAGGGAGGCAGAACGGTGTGACCATGACGGAGAGACGCAGCGGAAGCGACCCTCGGAGTATAGCGATGCCGATTGCCTGGGCGCGGTTGAAAGCCAGTAAACGCCTCCTATACCCCCGTGATGTCCCGCCAGCGGGGCCGGTTCCCCGCGACCGAACACCACCAACAACGAGGAGATGGACCATGACCGACCAAACCCCCAACCCGACCCCGGAAGCCCGCGCGGAGAACCCCTCCAGACGCAGGTTCTTGGGTGCCGCCGCAGCAGCGACCGTGGCCGGCGCGACCGCGGGCTTTCCCATGATCGTCAAGGCCGAGGAGCCAGTGAAGCTGCGCTTCCAGAGCACCTGGCCGGCAAAGGATATCTTCCACGAATACGCGCTCGACTTCGCCCAGCGGGTCAACGACATGGCCGACGGCAAGCTGGTCATCGAGGTGCTGCCTGCCGGCTCTGTCGTCAAGGCGTTCGAGCTCCTGGACGCGGTGAGCAAGGGCACGCTCGATGGCGGCCATGGCGTGGTCGCGTATTGGTACGGCAAGAATTCCGCCGTCGCCCTGTGGGGGTCGGGCCCGGCCTTTGGCATGGACCCGAACATGGTGCTCGCCTGGCACTACTTCGGCGGTGGCAAGCAGCTGCTGGAGGAAATCTACGCCGGCCTGAACCTCGATGTGGTGTCGTTCCTGTACGGCCCCATGCCGACGCAACCCCTCGGCTGGTTCAAGAAGCCGGTCAGCAAGGTTGAGGACCTCAATGGCCTGAAGTTCCGCACGGTCGGCCTCGCCGTGGACATCTTCAAGGAGATGGGCGTGGCCGTGAACCCGCTGCCGGGCGGCGAGATCGTCCCGGCGCTCGACCGCGGCCTGATCGACGCTGCCGAGTTCAACAATGCCTCGTCCGACCGCGTGCTCGGCTTCCCGGATGTTGCGAAGGTCTGCATGCTGCAGAGCTTCCACCAGTGCAGCGAGCAGTTCGAGATCCTCTTCAACAAGAAAAAGTACGATGCGCTGACCGCCGACCAGAAGGCGATCATCGCGCACGCCGTGGAGGCGGCATCGGCCAACATGTCCTGGAAGGCGATCGAACGCTACTCCAAGGACTACAAGGAAATGGCCGAGCAGCAGGGCGTGAAGTTCTACAAGACCCCGGACGCGATCCTGAAAAAGCAGCTCGAGATCTGGGACAAGGTCACTGCGGCCAAGAGTGCGGAGAACCCGTCGTTCAAGAAGGTGTTGGACTCCATGCGTGCCTTCGCCGCACGCGCGGCGCGCTGGCAGAACGACACCCTCGTCGATTACAAGATGGCCTACAACCACTTCTTCGCGAAGGGGTAAGCGCACCCATCGGTCCAAGGCGGGCCGTCTGGTCACGGACTGGACGGCCTTTTTTGTGTTTCGCCGCCTGAGTCCCGGTCATGCAAAAACTCTTGCTGTTCATCGATAAGGTCAGCGCGCTGGTGGGTCACTTCTTCGCGTGGCTGATCGTGGCCTTGACCCTACTGATCTCCTGGGAGGTGTTCTCCCGCTACGTCCTCAACACGCCGCACGCCTGGGTGCTGGATGGCCAGATCATGCTCTATGGCGTGCTGTTCATGATGGCCGGCGCCTACACGTTGGCACAGGGCGGGCATGTGCGCGGGGACGTGCTGTATGGCTTCTTTGCGCCGCGCACGCAGGCAACGATCGACCTGATCCTGTATCTCGTGTTTTTCCTGCCCGGTGTCTTTGCCTTGACCTACGCGGGGTGGATCTACGCCGGCGAGTCGCTGGCGATCCGTGAGCAGACCTTCAGCCCAGAGCCGCTGCCGCTCTACCCGTTTAAGTTCATGATCCCGGCGGCGGCCTTCTTCCTGCTGCTGCAGGGGCTCGTGGAGATCGTGCGCTGCGTGATCTGCCTGCGCGATGGCCGCTGGCCCTCGCGGGTCGCCGATGTCGAGGAGGTCGACGTCGACAAGCTCAAGGAGATGGTCCACGTCAAGGACGAGGACATCGCGCGGCTCGACCAGTACGTGGTCCGGCAGGAGAACCGCCCGTGAAGAAGGAACTGCGCTTCGGCTTTGCGCTGATGGCGATCATCCTCATCGCCGTCGCCTGGATCATGCCCTGGGGCCAAATGACCAACGGCCACTACGGCCTGCTCATGCTCGCGCTGGTGGTGGTGGCGATCATGCTCGGCTTCCCGACCGCCTTCACGCTGATGGGCATGGGCGTGCTCTTCGCCTGGATCGCCTATGGCGGCACGCACTCCGACATTGCCGCGCGCCAGACGCTGGACCTGATGGTGCAGCGCACCTACGGCGTGATGACCAACGACGTGCTGATCGCCATTCCGCTGTTCGTGTTCATGGGGTATCTGGTCGAGCGCGCCAACCTCATCGAAAAGCTGTTCCGCAGCCTGCACCTCGCGCTCGCCTTCCTGCCGGGGTCGCTTGCGGTGGCGACGCTGGTCACCTGCGCGATCTTCGCCACCGCCACCGGCATCGTCGGCGCGGTGGTGACCTTGATGGGCCTGCTCGCGCTGCCGGCTATGCTGCGCGCGGGCTACAGCGTGAAGCTCTCCGCTGGCGCGATCACCGCCGGGGGCTGCCTCGGCATCCTCATTCCCCCGTCGGTCATGCTGATCGTGTATGGCGCGACGGCCGGTGTGTCGGTGGTCAAGCTCTACGCCGGGGCGTTTTTCCCGGGTCTCCTGCTCGCCTTGCTCTACGTGCTCTACGTGATGCTCGTGGCGAAGCTCAAGCCCGAGTCGGCGCCGCCGCTGCCCGCAGCCGAGCGCGCCGTCGAGGTGCCGGCCTACAACCGCCGGATCGAAGCGGCGCACGGGCGGCGGGTCCTGCCGGCCCTGTTGCGGGCGCTAGGTAACCACAGCCACACGGGCGTTTCGCACCGCCTGATCGCCGGCGAACTGTTCACCACGCTGCTGCCCGCGCTGACGTTTGTTCTGCTCATGGGGCTCGTCTGGCACTCGCTGACGAAACCCGACATCGAGGGCGATTTTTCCGGCCTGCAGGAGATGGGCGCAGTAGACGGGCCACAGGCGCGAGGTTCGAGCAGCGGCCTCGCGCTGGCACCCGGGGTGCAGGAGCCGCCTGCTGCACCCGGCATCCAGGAACCGCCCGATGCCGCGGGCGTCACCGAACCGTCGGCCGAGGCTGCGCTCCGCGAGCCCCCTAATGCCTCTGGCCTGCAGGAACCACCGGGCGCCGTCGGGGTTCAGGAACCGCCCGGCGCGGCCCCCGCAGAACCACTGGCCAGCCCCGCGAGCGGCGCTGCCACCCCGTCGCCGGCCGCGCCCGCGCGCCTGACGACACCCACGGCCTACTGGGTCGTGCTCGCGCTGGGTCTGGCGTTGATCGGGCTGGTGTACGGCTGGATGACCTTCCCGCGCCTCGAAATCTTCCGCATGCTGCTCGGATCGTTCTTCCCGCTGGCGCTGATGATTCTCGCGGTGCTGGGGACCATCGTCTTCGGGCTTGCCACGCCAACAGAGGCCGCGGCGGTCGGCGCGCTGGGCGGTTTCGTGCTGGCCGCGTTCTACGTGCTGCTGGGCAGACCGGGCGGCACGCGCGCGCGGGTGCTCGCCCTGTGGCTTCCGCTGTGGCTGCTGTTTGGTGCCTCGATTGCCTGGTTCGCACTGTACCGCTTCGAGGTGCGCGCCGCGGGACCGCCGGTGTGGCTGGGCATGGTCTCGATGGCGGCCTTTGGCATCTGGAGCGTGCTCGCGGTCATCCAGATGAACCTGTTGCCGACCCTGCGCGAGTCGGCCTACCTCACCGCCCGCACCTCGGCGATGGTGTGCTGGCTGTTCGTCGGGTCGAGCATCTTCTCCGCGGCCTTCGCCCTGCTCGGCGGGCAGGAGATCATCGAACGCTGGGTGCTGTCGCTCAACCTCACGCCGGTCGAGTTCCTGCTGCTCTCGCAGGTGATCATCTTCATCCTCGGCTGGCCGCTCGAGTGGACCGAGATCATCGTGATCTTCATGCCGATCTTCATTCCACTGCTGGAGCACTTCAACATCGACCCGCTGTTCTTCGGCCTGCTGGTCGCGCTCAACCTGCAAACCGCCTTCCTCTCGCCGCCGGTGGCGATGGCGGCGTTCTACCTGAAGGGCGTGTCGCCGCCGCATGTGACACTGAGCCAGATCTTTGCCGGCATGATGCCGTTCATGGTGATTCAGGTCATCGCGATGGCGTTGCTCTACATCTGGCCGCAGATCGGCCTGTGGCTGCCGACGGTGCTATACAAGTAACTCGAGGTTGAGCGCCAGGAGGTGCAGCCATGCAAGAAGCGTTGTACCGCTTGGGGCTGGGCGAGTTGGTCAGGGGCTTGCGCGAGGGCGCGGTGACGAGTGAGGCGTACGTGCGGTCGTGCCTCGCGCGTACCCGGGCGCTCGAGCCGCACATTCACGCCTCGGCCTGGTTCGACGCCGATGCCGCACTGGAACGCGCGCGGCAGGCCGATCGCACACGCGATCGCCACGGCGGCCACCTCCACGGCGTGCCCTTCGCCGTCAAGGACATCATCGACACGGCCGGCATCCCGACCGAGCACGGGTCGGCCGTGTTTCGCGGGCGCGTGCCCGACCGCTCGGCCGCCGTGGTGCAGCGGCTGGAGGCCGCTGGCGGCTTCGTCTTCGGCAAGACGGTGACGGCCGAACTTGCGTACTTGACACCCGGCGCGACGGCCAATCCCTGGAACCCAGCGCACACGCCTGGCGGCTCCTCGAGTGGGTCGGCGGCGGCGGTCGCCGCGGGCTTTGTGCCGCTCGCGCTCGGCACGCAGACCAACGGCTCGGTGATCCGCCCGGCGGCGTTCTGCGGTGTGGTGGGCTTCAAGCCGTCGGCGGGGCTGATCCAGCGCAAGGGCATCCTGCCGTTCAGTACGGCGCTGGACCACGTGGGCATCTTTGCGCGCAGCGTGCAAGATGTGGCGATGGCCGCCCACTGCCTCGCCGGCTCCGACGCCGATGACACCGCCTTCGCCGTCGCCGCGCTGGTTCGGTGCAACCCCGATCAACCGTTGTCGCCGTTGCACTCACCGCCCCGGCTCGCGGTGGTGCGCTCGCCGGTGTGGGAAAGGGCCGAACCCGGTCAACGCGACAACCTCGAACAGGTCGCGCTGCGCCTTGCCCAAGCCGGGGCGCGGGTGGAGACGCTCGAGCTTCCGCCCGACTTTGCCGAGGCCCACGCGCTGCACCGCACGATCATGTTCGGCGAGGGCGCGCGCCACTTGCGCAGCCTCCAGGCGGTGCACCGCGAGCGGCTCAGCCAACCACTCAACGCGTTGATCGACGAGGGCTCGGCGATCTCGCAGGCAGCGCTCGATCACGCCTACGCCCGCCGCCTGCAGCTGAGCCAGAGGCTGCTGGAGGTCTTCTCGCGAGTCGATGCCCTGCTCACCCCACCCGCCACTGGCGAGGCGCCCGCAACGCTCACGCAGACCGGCGACCCAGCGTTCTGCACACTCTGGACGCTGATTGGCGTGCCGGCCATTACGATTCCCAGCGGATTCGGGCCGCACGGTCTGCCCCTGGGGGTGCAGATCGTCGGGCCGTTCCTGCACGACAACGCGCTGCTCGAAGTCGCCCACTGGAGCGAGGCACAGCTCGGACTGGCGCCGCTCATCGCCCCACCGGGCGCGGACTATACTTGACCAAAACGCCCGGACAAGCCGGCGCGAGACGGACCCACCCAACCGCGAGCGCGAGGTGCCGACATGCATTTGATCGATCTGATCCGCAAGAAAGGCAACAACGTGGTGACCGTGCGCGATGACGACAGCATCGCCACGGCGGCGAAGACCCTGGTCGATAACAACGTCGGCTCGGCGCTCGTGCTGGGCCCGGGGGGCACGGTGCTCGGCATCGTCGCGGAGCGCGATCTGGTCTACGGCCTGGCCACGCACGGCAGCGACCTGCACGCCCTGCACGTGCGCGACGTGATGAACGCGGACCTCATCCGCTGCCACCCCCACGACGACGTGCTCGCCGCCATGTCGTTGATGACCAACCGCCGCGTGCGTCACATCACGGTGTTCAACGGCGAGGAGCTCTTGGGCGTCATCAGCATCGGCGACCTCGTCAAGCACCGCATCGACGAGATCGAGACCGAGGCCCGCCACCTGCGCGAGTACATCTCCGCCTGAGCCCCGCAGACGCTGCCTGCGAGCAACCGCTACGAACTGGTCGACAGCCAGCGATCCATGGCGCGGTAGTTGAGCGCCTCGGTGAGGTGGGGCGTCTCGATCTGCGCGGCACCGGCGAGGTCCGCGATGGTGCGGGCGACCTTGAGGATGCGGTGATAGGCGCGGGCCGATAGACGGAATCGGGTCATCACCTGATCGAGCAGGGCCTGATCTCGCTCGGCGAGCCGGCAATGCGTCTCGACCTCGCGGTTGGTCATGTCGGCATTCGGTTTGCCGAGCCGCGCGAGCTGGCGCGCCCGGCTGGCCACGACGCGCTCGCGCACGGTGGCGCTGGACTCCGCCGGCACGTCGGCACGCAGCGCCTCCTTCGGCAGCTTGGGCACTTCGATCTGCAGGTCGATGCGGTCGAGCAGGGGGGCGGAAATCCGTGAGCTGTGCCGGCGCTGTTGCTCTGGCGTGCACCGGCAGTTGTTGCGCAGGTCGCAGTCGTAGCCCTGCGGGCAGGGGTTCATGGCCGCCACGAGCTGGAAGCGCGCCGGGAACTCGGCCTGCCGGCTCGCCCGCGAGATGGTGATGTGGCCGGTTTCGAGCGGCTCGCGCAGGACCTCCAGCACGCGACGATCGAACTCGGTCAGTTCGTCCAGGAACAACACGCCTTCATGGGCGAGCGAGATCTCGCCCGGCATCGGCACCGCGCCACCGCCGACCAGCGCCACACCGGAGGCGGTGTGGTGCGGGGCCCGCGCCGGCCGGCGTCGCCAGGCCTCGAGGCGGAAGCCCTGGTGGCTGATCGAGGCGATGGCCGCGCTCTGCAAGGCCTCGGCCTCGCTCATGTCGGGCAGGATGGTCGCGAGCCGGGTGGCGAGCATGGTCTTGCCCGTGCCGGGCGGACCGATCATGAGCAGGTGGTGGCGACCAGCCGCGGCGATCTCCAGCGCGCGCCGCGCGTGCGCCTGACCGCGCACATCGGCGAGATCCACGTCGTAGCGCGCCGTGCTCGGGGGCGGCGCCTCGGCGTACGGGCTGAGCCCTTCGCCTTGGGTGAGAAAGCGGCACACCTCGAGCAGGTGTTGCGCAGGCAGCACCGAGAGCCGCTCGATGAGTGCCGCCTCCGCCGCGTTATCCCGCGCCAGTATTAACCCGCGGCCCGCATCGCGGCAGGCGATCGCCGCCGGCAGCACGCCGCGCACCGTGCGCAGCTCGCCCGCGAGCGAGAGCTCACCAAGAAACTCGTACTCCGCGAGCCGCGCCGCCGGGATCTGTCCCGAGGCGGCCAGGATGCCGAGCGCGATCGGCAAGTCATAGCGCCCGCCCTCCTTCGGCAAGTCCGCGGGCGCGAGGTTGATGGTGATGCGGCGCTGCGGAAATTCGAATCCCGCATTCACGATCGCAGCCCGGACGCGGTCCTTGCTCTCGCGTACGGCGGCCTCGGGTAAACCCACCACGGAAATCGCCGGCAGCCCGTTACCGAGGTGCGCCTCGACGCGCACCAACGGCGCCGCCACGCCGTGCTGGGCGCGGCTGAAGGCGGCAGCGAGCGAGGTCAAGCCGGGCGGTCCAGGACCTTCTCTTCCATCGCCCGGACGCGGGCTTCGAGTGAGGCGAGGCGCTCACGGGTGCGCTCGAGCAGCGCCGCCTGGATTTCGTACTCCTCACGGGTGACGAGCTCCATTTTCTGTAACACGCCTTGCAGCCCCGCCTTGAGATTCTTTTCGATCTCCGCCTGGAACTGCGTGACCGAGGCGGGCATGAGCCCGGTGAGTTTCCGGGCAAAGTCGTCGATGGCTTTCGGGTCGATCATGGATTGGGCTTGCCGCTGGTGTTTCGGGAGAGCCGAGAATTATCCCACCAACAGCGGATTCTGTTGATGCGGCTTAGGCAATTGTGCGGGCATTCGCTCAGGCCCGATGATGGTGCGTGAGCGAAAACGGGGCGCACCAAAACAGGGCGCAGATCCGCGAGTGGTGCCGACCAGAGAGCCTCTCAAATTAATTTTATTCAATTATATCATGCATTTAATTAGTGGCACGACGATTGCTAATCCCGAGATGTGACCTATTTGCAACACATCGGGAGTCCAAATCTCATGAAATCTCGTCTCACCACACTGGCTGGTTCCCTTGGCGTCATTGGCGGTCTGCTCGCCGCTAACCCCGCAGCGGCCGAAGTGACCGGCAACGTCGCACTTGTCACCGACTATTTCTTCCGCGGCATCACGCAGACGGCCGGCGCGCCGGCGATCCAGGGCGGTTTCGATTACGCGCACGAAAGCGGCGCCTATGTCGGCACCTGGGCGTCCAGCGTCACGGATTGGGCCTCCGATGCGAGCCTGGAGCTCGACATCTACGGCGGCTACAAGTTTTCGCCCGTCAAGGACTTGAGCCTCGACGTCGGCTTGCTGCGCTACGCCTACCCGAACTCCAGCTACGACCCGGCGCTCGACACCACCGAGGTCTACGTGGGCGCGACCTATGGCATGTTCGGCTTCAAGTACTCCTACACCAACGACTTCTTCGGCACGGACAAGAGTGCGTCCTACCCCGACCTGAGCGCCACGATCGCGCTGCCCATGGATTTGAGCCTCGGGCTCCATGTTGGCTGGAACATGGGTGACGGCGTGAAGCTGCTGCTGGGCGATGAGTACGTGGACTACAAGATCGCGCTGAGCGCCACGTACGCGAAATTCGGCTTCGAACTGGCCTACGTGGGCAATGATCTCGACGAAGCGGTGTGTCCGTCCGCGGGTGTGGGCACCGACTGCGACGGCGCAGTCACGCTGAAAGTTTCCCGCTCGTTCTGAGCCTGTGAGGTAACGGCATGAAACTCATTACCGCCATCATCAAACCGTTCAAGCTCGACGAGGTGCGCGAGGCGCTCTCCGAGATCGGCATTCAGGGCATCACGGTCACCGAGGTCAAGGGATTCGGTCGGCAGAAGGGGCACACCGAGCTCTATCGCGGCGCGGAGTACGTGGTGGACTTCCTGCCCAAAGTGAAAGTCGAGACCGCGGTGAGCGACGACCAGGTGGACAAGGTCATCGAGGCCATCACCAAGGCCGCCCGCACCGGGAAAATCGGCGACGGCAAGATCTTTGTCTCGGACGTGCAACAAGTCATCCGCATCCGCACCGGCGAAGCCGGCGACGCGGCGCTTTGAGGAGAACCCGACCATGCGATTGAGATTGTTTTTCGCAGTGCTGGCCCTGCTGGGCCTGACCGAGTCCGTCTGGGCCGACGAAGCCGCCGCCGCGGTCCCCGTGCCCGACAAGGGGGACACCACCTGGATGCTGGTGGCCACCCTGCTCGTGATCCTGATGACCCTGCCGGGACTCGCCCTGTTCTACGGCGGTCTGGTCCGCGCCAAGAACATGCTCTCGGTGCTCACACAGGTGTTCGTGATCTTCTGCGTGATCGCGATCCTGTGGGTCGTTTACGGCTACAGCCTGGCCTTCACCGACGGCGGGAGCCTTAACAGCTTCATCGGGGGCTTCAGCAAGGCCTTCCTGGCGGGCGTCGATCCGTCCACGACCGTCGAAACCTTCAGCAAGGGCGTGGTCATCCCCGAGATGGTGTTCATGGCGTTCCAGCTCACCTTTGCGGCCATCACCACCGCGCTGATCGTGGGTGGCTTTGCCGAGCGCATCAAGTTCTCGGCGCTACTCGTCTTCTCCGTGCTGTTCTTCACCATCGTCTATCTGCCGATGGCCCACATGGTCTGGTACTGGGGTGGCCCGAGCGCGTATGACGCCCCGGCCGGCTTCCTGTTCTCCAAGGGCGCGCTGGACTTCGCGGGCGGCACCGTCGTGCACATCAACGCCGGCATGGCCGCGCTGATGGGTGCGATCGTGGTCGGCAAGCGCATCGGCTACGGCCGCGAGGCGATGACCCCGCACAGCCTGACGATGACCATGATCGGCGCCTCCCTGCTGTGGGTCGGCTGGTTCGGCTTCAACGCCGGTTCCAACCTTGAGGCCACCGGCACCGCCGTGCTCGCCATGGTCAACACCATCGTCGCCACCGCGGCCGCAGCGCTCGCATGGATGTTCGTGGAGTGGATGATCAAGGGTAAGCCGAGCCTGCTGGGTGTCACCTCCGGCGCGGTCGCCGGGCTCGTGGCCGTCACCCCGGCCGCGGGCTTCGCCGGTCCGATGGGCGCCATCGTACTCGGCGCGGTTGCGGGCGTGGCCGGCCTGTGGGGCGTGACGAGCCTGAAGAAGATGCTGGGCTATGACGACTCGCTCGATGTCTTCGGCGTGCACGGCATCGGCGGCATCGTCGGCGCGATCGGTACCGGCATCGTCGTCAACCCGGCGCTCGGTGGCACGGGCGTGTTCGACTACGCCACCAACGCGGTCGCCGAATACAGCTCCGCGCAGATCGTGAGCCAGCTCTGGGGCGTGGGCGTCGCGGTGGTCTGGTCGGGCTTGGCTAGCTTCGTGCTGTTCATGATCCTCAAGTACACCATCGGCCTGCGCGTCACGCAGGAAGAGGAGCGCGAGGGCCTCGACACGACAACCCACGGCGAACGCGCCTACAGCGCCTGATCGTCTCTCCCGTCAATCAACCCTTGGGGCGCCCGCGTGGCGCCCTTTTTCATGCACGCGATTCTGCGGCCCCGCCGGCGTTTTCGAGCCGCCGCCAACCCCGCCTTGGAAATCGAGATTTGTATCAAATTTGCCACGCCCGCGAGGCGCTACACTGGTGGCGAAAACCAGCGCCACAGGGATGGGAGGTCTCAGCCGATGCACCGCCGACAAATCCTCGAACAGATCCGCAGCGCCCGCGCAGCACACTTCGCATGGCAGGCTGATGCACAGGCGCAGATCGAGTCCATAGCTGCAAACCCTCCTCTCGCCCCGATCAATCTCGCGACCTACCGCCTCGGCCCGTGGTACGCCGATGCACGATCGACGCTCGGCAGCCTCCCGGCCTTCCGCGCCCTCGAGCGGCAGCTCGGCGCACTCGACGACATCAGCCATCGCCTGGCAAACCTTGGGCGAGCCGACGACAACGCACTGATCCGCCACCTCGGCCTGTCGCTGCGCTGGAGAGGCGACCGCCGGGCCGAGGCGCACCGCGCCCTCGCCGACCTGCAGAAGGCCTCCGACACCCTGATCCACGCGCTCGACGACCTCGAGCGCGAAGTCAACGCGATCACCGAGATCGAGTTCATCGCCCTCGAACCGGGATAAAATGCGCACCCCCCCGGCACCGTGCCGGGCGCTTTGCCACCCCAACCCGGTTTTACCCCCCATGAGCGATTTTCGCGCGCAATTCATCGAGCTCGCCCTGCAACGCGAGGTGCTGCGCTTCGGCGAGTTCACCCTCAAGTCCGGGCGCGTAAGCCCCTATTTCTTCAATGCCGGGCTGTTCAACACCGGCGCGGCGCTGGCGCGCCTCGGGCGGTTTTACGCCGAGGCCATCATCGAGTCCGGCCTCCCATTCGACGTGTTGTTTGGCCCCGCCTACAAGGGCATCCCGCTGGTGAGCGCCACGGCCTGCGCGCTGCATGAGCACTACGGCCGCGACCTCCCCTGGGCCTTCAACCGCAAGGAGGCCAAGGCACACGGCGAGGGCGGCCAGATCGTCGGCGCACCGCTCAAGGGCCGGGTGCTGATCGTCGATGACGTGATCACCGCTGGCACGGCCATCCGCGAGTCGATCGAGCTGATCCGCTCGGCGGGCGCGCAGCCGGTGGGCGTTGCGCTCGCGCTGGACCGTCAGGAACGGGGCCACGGCGAGCGCTCCGCGGTGCAGGAAGTCGAACGGGAGTTCGGGCTGCGCGTCATCCATATCGTGACCCTCGACGAGCTGATCGCCTACCTCGACGCGCAGGGCGACCAGGGCGATCTGCTCGCCCGGATGCGCGAGTACCGGGCGCGCTACGGCGTGCACGCCGACTCGTAACGGAACCACTGATCGAATCCCGCCTCCTTTCGAGAGAGGTGCAGAGGTGAGGGAGAAGCGAAATTGAGTCAGCGAGTTACGTCCTCACCGTAACGCTCTCCCCGCTTGCAGCGACGAGGGAACGAATGCATCAGCAGTTCCCAAGTCGATCGTTGCAGAATTCGTAACAACATCGGAGCAACCTATCAAATCGGCGATGATCGACGCGCAGGTGCACGCCGACACGAATCCCGGACTGCGGCAGCACACTTCCGGGCGCGACACCCCAATACACGCGCGGAACGCCGTCGCGCCGTTTTGTTCGAAGCGGGGTAAAAACATTGCAGCCGCACGTGGGCGGGGGCTAGGCTACTTTCGCGCGACGCTACAGCGCGAACGACTAGACCCAGGAGTGAGTACATTACGAACACGATCTCTCGCCCTACCTGCAACGGGTATGACTCCAGTGCAATGGCGGCGGATGCGCACCGGGCAGCGCGACAAGGCAGCCAGTGCAGGTTCCAGCAGACCCTATCCAGCAGCCCGCGTTTCCAGCAGTTGGCGCCGCTCGTCAACAAGCTGCTCCAACAATGGCAGACCGGTAGTACGACCCCCGCTCGCAGCCAGTCAACGCAAGGCAATCCGCCCACTTCCAACGCCGTTTCACCACTCACCGCCGAGCAGGCGGAAACCCTGAGATATAACCGCGAGGAAGAGAAACTGGCGCGCGACGTGTACAAGACGCTGGGTGAGCAATGGGGGATCCGATCTTTCGACAATATCGCCAGGTCGGAGCAGCAGCACATGGATACGATGGCCCGGCAACTCGCGATGTACGGCCTTGCGGACCCGGTTACGGATGACAGCGTAGGCGCATTCTCGAATCCGGAGCTGGCCGACTTGTACCAGCAACTGGTGGAGCGCGGTTCCCAGTCTCCGCAGGAGGCGTTGCAAGTGGGCGCTTTCATTGAAGAACTGGATATGCGGGGGCTGCAACAGTCTATCGACGGGGCCGGCGGACAACCTCAGTTGGCCATGGCGTATGCGAACTTGCTGAAAGGTTCGCGCAATCACCTGCGTGCGTTCGTCGGACAGATCGAAAGCCGGGGGACGGCGTATCAGGCGCAGCTTCTGCCCCAGCAGGAGGTGGACGGGATTGCCGCTTCCGGATTTGAACGCGGCAACGTCGAAGGCAGCGGGCCGCGGAACAGGCGGTCAAGCTAACACCCCTTCATCCGTGATGGCACGCGCGGGGCGGTGAGGCCATCCCATCGCCTCGCGGCCGTGGTTCGACTGTCCATCCCACCGCTGGCCGCGCCCAACCGCTTAGCCTTTCAAATCCGCCGAGCCGCTGATGCAACGTTTCCGCGCAACGGCTGTTGGGCCAGGCCCGAATCCAGGGCAGCGAGCAGGGTGTTTGCTACGGAAGCACAGATTTAGTTCCTTATCCCTTTGGGAGAGGGGCGGGGGTGAGGGAGAACTACCGATGATTCAGCAAATTACCCCGCACCCTAACCCTTTCCCCGCAAGCGGGACAGAGAGGGAACGGACTAATCAGCAGGTCCCTAAGCATTGCGAGGGGTGCTCGGCCAAGACGCAACTCGCCGAGCTGTTCGCCGGGCCAGATGGCGTAACCGCACAGGAGACGCGAAAGCGCCAGGACAAGGCGTCGGGGCAATCGGGCCCAGACTGCACCTCGCGTAGGGTCGGGGTCGCTGCCCGCGTCCTCAATTGTTATTGATATTTAACAATCCTCTGCTATACCACCCAGACGCGCAGGGGCCGGTGGGCCCGTTCAGCCTGCCGGACCGCGCGGGGTTTGCCCAATCAACTTGGTTTCGAGCGTCAAGGAGCAAGGTTATGTCAGACGAGAAAGCGCTGGAGTCACGCGCCGTGGCGAGTCTGGGTCTGGGGCAGCTGCGTCCGGGGACGGTGGCTGTGACGGTCGATGAGGGTATCGCAGCGAAGAGCCTGCACGAATTGCTGGACCGCGTGATCGGTCTGCACGGCTGCACGACCTGCGGACTGAGCGGCATCGACCTGCGGTTCCGCGTGCGCGACCGGCTCATCTTCGAGCGTTTCAAGGATATTCCCGGCGTTGCCGACGTCGCCGTGATTCGCTGATCGCGCCCGCCTGGCGGGGCTGGGCCCGTGTCGGCGGGTTTGGCGTTCACCTACTCGGGACGCGATGCGGCGCTGCTGCACCGCGTCCTTCCTCACATCGATTACATCGAGATCACTCCTGACATTTTCGCGCGGCGGGACGCCGATGGCGTCCGGCTGGATCCGGACGTGGTCGCGGAGCTGCGCGAGCTGCAAGCCGAGCGGCCACTGATCGCGCATGGCGTGGGGTTGTCGATCGGCTCGCACGATGGCCTGTCGGAAGACTACCTCCGGCTGCTCGACCACCTGTTCACGCACCTCGACGTCACCTGGCATAGCGAGCACCTCGGCTACACGACCGTCGGCGGGGAGTTTCTCGGGGCGATGCTCACGCTGCCGCGCGATGCCGGAACACTCGCCTTGGTGGCGGAGCGCATCGAGCGCATCCAGCGCCGCTTCCCGAGGCCGTTTCTCATCGAGAACGTCGCGGCGTTGCTGCCAGACCCTCCCAACACGCTCGCCCCGGCTGCGTTCCTGAACGCGCTGACAGAGCGCACCGGCTGCGGGCTGCTGCTGGATCTGTTCAACCTGGAATGCGACCAGGCGAATCTGGGTCTCGACATCGATGCCTTTCTCGATGAGCTGGACCTGCAATCCGTCGTCGAGATCCATGTCGCCTGCGGCGTGGAGCACCACGGCTACTGGCTGGATGTGCACTCGCGTCTGCTGCGGCCATCCACGCTGGAATGGCTTGATCGCGTCCGGCCGCGCTGCCCCGACCTGCGGGCCGTCACTTATGAAATCATGCCCGAGGCGGTGCCGTTCGTCGGCGCGGAGGCCATCGCCGGGCAGCTCGCCGACTTGGCCAAGCGGCTCGGTTGACCATGGACCTTGCGGCGTACCAAGCGAGCATGAAGGCCCTGCTCAGAGGAGAGCAGCCACGCAGTGCCGATGCGCACGTTCGCGAGGTCGCGCGCTCCGCGCAAGCCGAGGTAGCGCGGGAGGTCGTCGCGTGGTGGCATGCCTGGCGCATCGAGCGCTACTGTCCGCTGACCTCCGCGCTCCTTAAGCGCCTCGACCTGTTCGAAGCCACCGTGGCGGCGGACCTGCGCCGCTCCGGCCCGGCGCACTTTATTGAGATCACCGGCTCCCGGTTTCTCGCAGCGATGCACGACCACCCGGACCCACTGGTGGCAGCCGTCGCCCGCTTCGAGGACGCGATGCTGCGCGCAAAGCTGGGCGATGAAGCCGAGTACCGCGTCGCGTGGCCATGCGACCCGCGCCCGGTGTTGAACGCGCTGGTTCAGGGCACACCCCTCGAGACCGCCCCCGCACCTGGCGCCTGGACTATCGTCGTGGCCCGCCATCTGCCCGGGATGATGCAGATTCAGAAGGCCTTGGTACCTTCGGCGGCGTCGCACGATAGGCCGTGAGGTGGGTTTGCGGGTGAGACACGAGACCCGCCGCTCAGCCCCCGCGCTGACCAACCCACGACGCAGCACTACCGTCGCCATCATTCACCGCACGCTGGCCTTGTGACACGCCGCTCCATGGGCGTGAGGCGGACCGCCGTTCGAGCCGCGGGGCCGCCTCCACGCTCGGCATCGCCGCATCGGTCTCCCGTCGGGCGAAAAACGTCATCAATCGTGTAAGTTCTCGGGATTGCTCAGCCATGGCCGCGCTGGCGCGGGAGGACTCGTGAACGAGGGCGACATTGCGCTGGTTCACCTGGTCGAGCGCGGCAATCGCACTGTTGACCGTCAGCACACCGACCGACTGCTCGCGGCTCGCATCGGCGATGTCCTCCACGAGCTCGCTCACGTCGGAGATTGCCTTCACGATGCTCGACAGCGTAGAGACCGACTCCTCGACCAGCCGCGACCCCTCGTTCACCCGCTGCCCACTTTGTTCGATCAGCGCCTTGATCTCGAGTGCGGCAGCCGCGCTGCTCTGCGCCAAGTGGCGCACCTCAGCGGCGACCACCGCGAAGCCGCGACCATGAACGCCCGCCCGGGCCGCCTCCACCGAGGCGTTCAGTGCGAGCAGGTTGGTCTGGAAAGCAATGCCGTCGATCACGCCGATGATCTCGGCGATCTTCTTGCTGGACTCCGCGATGCCGGCCACCGCGGCGATCGTCGTACCGGCGACGGTCCCGCCGCGCACGGCCTGCTCGCGGGCTTCGCGCGCGATTTCGCTGGCTCGCGCGGCGCTGTCGGCGTTACGGCGGATCGTGTCGGTTAGCTGATCCATCCGTCCGGCGGACTCACGCAGGGACGACGCCTGCTGCTCGGTGCGCTCGCTGAGCTCCCGGATACTGTGCGCGATCTCATCGGCGGCGTGCTCGATGTGATCCGCGCCGACTTTGACGGTGCTCACCACTTTGCCGAGGTTACGGGCGCAGGCGTTGAGGTTGGCCTGCAACTCGGCGAAGGCGGGCTCGACGTCACCCTGCCACCGCTCGTCCAGGTTGCCGTTTGCCAGGCTCGACAGCACCCGCGAGGTCTCGGCCAGCGCACCTTCCACGACGGTCTGATAGCGCTTTTGCGGTGTGATGTCCGTGGCGTACTTAACGACCTTGAAAGGCCGCCCGTTGAGGTCGTGAATGGCGTTGTAGCTCGCCTGGATCCAGACCTCACGGCCGCCCTTCGCCACCCGCCGAAACTCGCCGGCCACGAACTCGCCACGCGCCAGTCGCGCCCAGAACTCTCGATAGGCCTCGCTATCGCCGTACGCCGCATCGACAAACATGCGGTGATGCCGCCCACGGACCTCGTCGAGCGAATAACCGAGCGTTCCTAGGAAATTTTCATTCGCCGCGATGACGTGTCCGCTCAGGTCGAACTCGACGATGGCCTGCGACTTGTCGATCGCCGCGATCTGACCGCGGAAATTCGCCGCCTCGAGTTTCTGCGCAGTGATATCCGAGGCGTGCTCGACGATCCGGCAAGGGTGCCCGTGCATGTCGAGCACGGCGCTGTAGCTCGCGTGAATCCAGATTTCGCGCCCCGCCTGGCCGATGCGCTTGAACTCACCGGCCTGGGGGCGCCCGCGCGTGAGCTGGTGCCAGAATTGCTTGTAGTCCAGGCTTTCGCGCAAAGCAGGCTCGACGAACATCGAATGATGCCGGCCACAAACCTCCTCGCGGGTATAGCCGAACATCGCGAGGAAATTGGGGTTGGCATCCACGACGACGCCTTCGAGCGAAAACTCGACCACGGCCAGTGCGTTGGAGATTGCGCGGACCTGCGCCTCGGCATAGTGCGCGGCGAGCTTCTGGTCTGTGATGTCGGAGGCCAGCAGGAGGACCCGACTGGGCTTGCCACTCGCATCGACGATGGGGCTGTAGGTTTCGCGCAACCAGAGTTCCCGTCCGCCGCTCGCGAGGCGGGGAAACTCGCCGGCTTCGACCGCGCCGCGGCGCAGGCGGCTCCAGAAATCGCGGTACGCCGCACCCGCAGTGTGCTCGGCAGGGGCGAGGTCCGCGTGACGCAGCTTGCGCAGCGCCTCCCGGCCGTAGCCGAAGAGTTGAAGGAAATTCGCGTTGGCCGCGACGATCCGGCCTTCGAGGTCGAACTCCACCCGCACGGTCGCGCGGTCGATGGCTGCGACCTTGGCCTTCAACTCGCGAAGCTCGGCCACGGCGGCCTCGTGCGCACGGGCGAGACGTTCAGCCTCCTCCCTTCCTTTCCGGAACGCTGAAAACACGGCGGACGACTCCCTTTTGAGGCGCAGTGACGAGAAAAGTGGGCAACACAACCACGCGTTTCATTCCGTCCGAATGCTTGTGAATGAAATGAACGCCGGCGCAGCGAATGGTACCGGTATGTCATCCTCGCGACGAGGACGCTGCCACCACTTCCGTGTAAGGGCTGTGTCGATACAATGACGATGCGGTTGTGGCACCCCGTACGCCTCGGGCCACAATGACGCGGAGCAAGCCCCCGCTTCCTGGGCCACCGGAGGATTGATCGTGGAGCTGTTGAAGCAATACCTGGATTACGCGGTTTTCGGCACTCTCGGGCTGATGAGCTTCGTCATGCTCTGGCTCGTCGTCGAGCGCTATCTGTTCTACGCGCGTGTGCGCATCGACGAGTTCACCCACCCCGACACGCTCAACGTGGCCCTGACCGCGCATTTGACGACCATCGCCTCGATCGGCGCCAACGCGCCCTACATCGGCCTGCTCGGCACGGTGTTGGGCATCCTCATCACCTTTTACGATCTGGGGCAGGGTGGCCGGATCGATCCGGCGGCGATCATGCTCGGCCTTGCGCTTGCGCTGAAGGCCACGGCGATGGGGCTGGTGGTCGCGATACCGTCGATCCTGTTCTACAACGCACTGTTGCGCCGCGTCGAGGTCCTCACGGCACGCTGGCGGGAGCGGCGCGCGGCATGAAGCGCTTCGACCAGGTCAACGTCATCCCGTTCATCGACATCATGCTGGTGTTGCTGGCCATCGTGCTGACCACGGCGACGTTCATCTCCCAGGAGAAGATCACGCTGGATCTGCCGGAGGCCGACAGCACCGAGCGCACCGAACTGCGCGACCCGGTGGAGATCACCATCGATGGGGAAGGCAAGTACACCTACCGGGGTGAAGCCGTCGAGCCCCAAGGGCTCGCCACCCGCCTGAGCGCACTGGAGCGCAGCACGGAAATCTTGCTCTACGTCGATCGCGCAGCCCGCTTCGAGCGTTTCGTGACCGTGATCGACCTGCTCAAAGCGCGCGGGCTCGACCGGCTCTCGATCATGGTCAAGGGCGGATCATGAGACTGGGCACACACGGCCCGGCCCTCGGCATCTCGGCGCTCGTACATCTCGGCGCCCTCGCGTTCGCGCTGGCGATCGGTGCCTACGTGCCGAAGCTGATGACGCCGCCCGCGCAGGCGCTGCCGCTGAATCTGGCGATGTTTGCCCCACAGCCGCCAGCACCCGCGGTCCAACCCGCTCCACCGCCGGTAGCATCTGCGCCCGCCACCGTCCCTCAGTCGCCCCCGCTGGCGAAGCCAGCCCCCAGGCCCCAGCCGAAACCGGTCACCCCGCGCCGGGAGGCACCTCCACCCAAGCTCCGCACCCCGCCGCAGATGACCGATTTCGCCGCGGCGCAGCAAGCCGCGCCGCGCCTCGCGGAGCCCGAACACAGCCCGCCCGTTCCAGCGCGCAGCGAGCCGGAGCCACCGCCGCGCGAGCTGGCACCCACGGTGGACCCCGACCGCGTGCGCAATGCGGAGCTCGAGTACAAGTCCGCGCTGCGCAGCGCCATCGAGGCCAACAAGCACTACCCCGGCCAGGCACGCCGTCTGCGGCAGGAGGGGCAGGTGGAGGTCGAGTTCACGCTGCGCCGCAACGGCGACATCCGCGACGTGCGTATCGTCTCCGGGTCCGGCAGCGACATCCTCGACCACGCCGCGCTGGAGGCCGTGCGCAGCATCGACGGCAAGCTGCCGTTCCCCCAGGAGATCGCCCGCTCCGAGTGGACCTTCACGTTACCGCTGAACTACGCCCTGCGCTGAGCCCGACCGGACGGGCACGCTCAGCGATTCGACAACCGTCTGGGATTGAGTTCGGGCAGGGCGTTGCGCGACTCGCGGCGTGTCCGGCGCCACGGCAGCCACGGTGGGCGCGTCTCCTCGCGGAAGCGCCGCTTCCAGGATTCAAACTCGATCGGCGTGCCGCCGTACTTGCAGCCTTCGATCTCGTCGACAAGCTGCATCATGCGCGCCTCCCGGATGCGGGGATTGACCTCGATGAGCTTGTCGGCGATCTGGAGGATGGGCGAATTGACCGGGAGGTCCAGGTACTTAGTCGAGTAGAGCTGGAACAGCTGGCACCAGTCGCTCGGGTCGTCCTCGATCTCGAGGCGGCGCACGCAGTACCAGATCTTGTAGGGCGTGGGCAGCCATTGCACGAAGCGCTGCAAGGCACTGCGCGCGTAGTAGGCGGGCGAGAGCACGACGGCGGGGCGCGCCGGCGCGTTACCCTGCTGCCCGGCGAGGCCGAGCGCGTTGTAGAGGTTGCGCCCCACGCGACGGACGGGCACCGACCAGCCCGTGATGCTGAGCAGCCAGTACGTGGCGTAGGGTACGGCGATGAGGGTGGCGATGATGAGCAGGCCGATGAGCTTCGCGCCACCGCCTGCGGGCGCGGCGACGGCGGGCGCTGGGGCAACGTCGGCCTCGCTCTGGACCGCCGCTGCGCTGACCTGCAGGGCAGGGAAGCGCAGGATGCTCCGGTCCGGCTTCTGCCGGCCCGCATGCCACCAGGGGACCACGATGTCATCCGTCGCGAAGAAGCCCGCCTGGACCGGGATCACGGTGAAGCGCTCGACGCGCTTGCCGGTTACCATCCGCTGCCCCGGCGCCAGGGTCGTGCTCAGGTCGCTGGACTCCTGGTAGACCTTGGCGCCCTCGAGCTTGAGACTGCTGGCGATCGACGGCAGTTGCGCCGCGCTCACCCCTTCGCCCTCTAGCGTGATGGTCAGTGTCACTGGCTCACCCACCGCGATGGCTTCGGCCTTGCTGAACTCGACCCGGGTGCGCAGGAAGTCGACGACAAGCCACGGGTTGACACCCGCCTCGGGTGGCTGCACGTCGATCGTCAGCGCTTCACCCGCAGCGATCTCGAAGTGCCGGGCGGCACCCCCCGCATCCGAGAACTCACCGAAAACGCTCCCAGGCGGGACGCGGATCTGCCCCGCCTTGAGGGGCGTCAGGGCGTAGACATACTCTGTCACGTAGCCCTTGCGCGCGCCTTCCCAGTGCTCGCTGGTCTTGCCAAAGACCAGGGTATCCACCTGAAACTCGGGCAGTTTCGGGAGCGCGAAGCGCACCGTGCGGAGGTTGCCGGCACTAAATACACGCACGGTGTAGACGACGGCCTGCTGCACGTGGCGGCGGCTCGCGCTCAAGCTCGCTTCGACGCGCGGCGGCTGTTGGCTCAGCGCGGGCTGCTGGACGCCCGGGTTGCGGTACTGCAGGGGTGCAGCACCGGGAGCGGTAGCAGGTCCGAGGGGTGGTAGCCGGTCCCGCACCGCGCCACCCGGCACCGGCGCAGCACCACTGCCGATGCCGAGGGCCGAGGCGGCATCACCCCGCCGCCCCTCCTCGCGCCCGTCCAGTCCGGCCGGCGTGCCGGACGACACCGAGCCACCCTGACTGCTCCCGCCAAAGCCGAATCCCCAGGCCGATCCCGCACCGTACACGAGGAGGATGCCCGCCCAGACAAAGGCACGCATCCGGCAACGATTCCTGCGTTTCAACTGGTGCCACCTCCCAAGTTCATGTCCTCAAGTCCCACGATGGGCCGATCCACGTTACAAGTGCAGTCCGCAGTCGCACGGTGCCCCGGCGGATCACCAAGGCCGCGACTCGAAAAAGTACCCGCCCTGTTCCCGCAGCAGGCGCTGTTCCTCCCACTGGAACTGGCGCTTGAGCAGGGCTGTCGGGTTGGCCTCGACTTGCGACAACTGCAGTTCGATCAAGGCAGGGTTCGATGCAGGCAACGGCTGCTCGCCCGCTGAAGTCGCCTCGGACCGGTCCGCTCCGCCGCCTTTCTCACCCGGTATCTGCGTGAATTCTTTCACCGCAGCGGAGGAGGTGCCCGGCGCCTCCGGCGAAGCGGCGGCCGACCGTGGCGGCGATGACGGACTGGCCTGCCTCGCTTCGCCTGCGTGCTGGCCCGACTCGCGCTCCGCTTGGTGCCGGCCTGCCGCCTCCAGCACCTCGCGCGGCATTTCACGGCCGGCACCGGACTGCTGGCGGTCCCGCTCGCCGCCTGAAGCCCGTCCTTCGGTGCCCTCCGGCTTCCGGAGTGGCGCATCTGGCCGGGGCTCGGCGGCCTCGTGCGCTGCCGTACCATCCTGCCGACGGGGCTCGGACTCAGAGGCGCCGGCCTTGCGCTGCGGCTCGGCTTGGCTTTCCCCCGCCCGCTCGTCGTGGCTGAACTTCGCTGACTCGGCCTCCCGCGACTGCCGCTCGCGTGCCTGGCCGCGCTGCTCCGCGCTCTCGGTTCGCTGACGCGAGGCGTCACTGGATTCGGGTTTTCCGGAGGACTGTCCCCCGGCTTTGTCCTGCTGATCGCCGGCCTTTTCGGTCTGCGCCGTGTCGTCAGCGTCAGCCGCCCGGGAGCGCTCTCCCGCCTTCGAATCGGACCGATCCGACGCCGCATCCGACGAATCCCCCGTCGATGAGGTGTTCTGCCCAGCAGATGACTGCGCCTGCGCCGACTCCGCCGACGGCTGCGCCCCGCCCTGCTGCTGGGACTGTTGCTGCTGGGATTGCGGCTGTTGGGCCTGTTGCTCGCGCTGTTCGGACGAGTGGCTCTCAGGCGCTTGCATCGTCTGCGTCTCAGGGTCCTGCTCTGGCGCGGGCTGCTTCGTTTCGGGCTTCGGCGGTGGCGCGTCTTTCTCGGTCTCCTTCACGCCGGTCAGTGATCTCGCGAGCGCGAGGTTGCGTCCCGCGTCCTCGCGGCTGGGATCGGCCTTCAGCACCTCCTCGTAGGCCTGGATCGCCGCATCGAAGCGCTGCAACTGGAACTGCGCGTTGCCGAAGTTGTATTTCGCATCGAGCTTGACCGCCTCGCGCGTCACGCTGGCAAACGCATGCGCTGCCTCCTCGTACTGGCCGGCGCGATACAGCGCCACCCCCCGCCGATAGGGGTCTTCGAACGTGCTCGCCGCGGTCGCGTAGTCGCCCGACCGGTACGCCTCCCGCGCAAGGTCGTCCTGGCGCTGAAACCAGTCGCCCCACACCACGCCGGTGACGGCGAGCAGCAAGGCCAACACGAGGCTTGCCGCCCACCTCATCGCGCACCCCGGCGCTGGACCTTGCGAAACCAGGGCAGGAGCAACATCAGACTAAGGGCAAGCGGCAGTCCGTAGCGCTCGTTCCAGATGAGCACGCGCCCCTCGTCCTGCTGGATGCCCGCGCCCGCGCCCGCGCTGGCGACGGCGGCGAGCAGCTTGCGCATGTCGTCGTCCTGGTAGTTCGCGACCACGTACAGCCCGCCGCCTTCGCGGGCGATCGCCCGCAACACCGCCTCGTTCAACGCGGACCGTATCGGCTCCCGCCGTGCATCGAGCAGGGGCTGGCCTTCCGCGCCCGGCACGCTGCCCCCCGCCGGCGTGCCGATGCCGAGGGCGTGCACCGTGATGCCTTTCTGCCGCAGCGCCCCGACGGTGGCAAACAGGTTGGAGTCGGCGATGTCGCCATCGCTCACCACGAGGATCGACCGCCCGCGGCTGTCAGGGTCGGCGGCGATCAGAAACTCCGCCTGGCGCAGCGCGACCGTCAGGCGGCTGCCGGGGAGGCTCACCAGCTCCGGCGTGATCGAGGGCAGGGTATGCAGGATGCCCGCGTAGTCTTCGGTCAGCGGCGCGATCACGTGCGCGGTGGAGGCAAAGGCGATCAGCCCGAGTCGCACTTCCGGGCGCAGGTTGATCAGGTCCTCGATCTCCTGCCGGGCGCGCTGCTGACGCGAGGGTTTCACGTCGTCGACGAGCATCGAGCGGGATATGTCAAGCACGACGACGAGATCATTGGCCGGGCGGTAGAGGCGCTCCTCGCGGAAATCCCAGCGCGGCCCGGCGAGCGCGACCACCCCGAGTGTCCAGGCCAGCGCCCAGAACACGAACCAACGCTGGTGCGCGGGCCCCTCCGCGCGCGTCTGCCCACTCAGGTGCGGCAGCAGATGGGCATCGGCGTAGCGCGCGATTTCAGTCTGGCGGGGCGCCGGGGCGGAGCTGCGGAGCCAGAACCACACCGCGACCGGCAGCAACAACCCAAGCAGCCAGGCAGGTTCGGCGAAGGCGAAGCCCGGGGTCACGCCGCTGCCCTCCCGCGCCGCCAGCGCCGCCGGTTGCCATCCGGGTGAGCGCCCAGCCAGGCGAGCGCCAACAGGCCCAGCGCGAGCGGCCAGCGGTAGAGGGTCGTCGGGATCCACAGCGTGCGCGTCTCGACCGTGGTTTTCTGCAGGCTGTCGATGCGTTGATAAATCTCGTTCAACGCCCGTTCGTCGGTGGCCCGGAAGTACGCACCCCCGGTCTGCGCGGCGATGCGCTGCAACAACGGCTCGTCGATGCCCATGCGCTCCATGACGAGCTGGCCGTTCTCCCGGATCGGCACCAGGCCGACGCTGCCTACGCCGATGGTGTAGATGCGCACCTTGAACTGCCGGGCAAGCTCGACCGCGGCATCGGGTGGCAGCAGCCCGCCCGTGTTTTCGCCGTCGGTGATCAACACCAGCACGCGCGACCCCTCGGGGCGTTCGCGGAGTTTCTTCGTGCCGAGCGCGATCGCATCCCCGATCGCGGTGCCGTCGCCCGCCATGCGCGTCTCGGCGGTGCTGAGCAGATGGCGCACCGCCGCTGTGTCCGCGGTCAGCGGCGAGAGGACGTAGGCAAGGTCGCCAAACAGGATGAGCCCGATGCGGTCGTCCTTGCGTGCCTCGATGAAGCGGTCCATCACGCCCTTGACCACCGCCATGCGGGTCACTTGGCGGTTGCCAGAACTGAAGTCGAGCGCCTCCATCGAGCGCGATCCGTCAATCGCGAGCATCAGGTCGTAGCCCGCGGTGCGCGTCTCGGTGCGTGATTCGAGCCACTGCGGGTTCATCAGCGCCAGCACGCCGCAGATCCACACCAGCCACAGCAGGGCCTCGCGCCGACGGTCGGCCGATGAGGCGCGCGCCTCCACCGTGTGGAACGCCCGCTCCAGGTGACGCAGCGCCGGATGCCTGAGCGTCGTGCGCGCCGCCTCGTCGATGACCGCCTCGCGGGCCCGTGCCCGCCAGAAACGGCGCACCAGCCAGGGCAGCGGCAAAAGCAGGGCAAACCAAGGGGAGGCGAAACTGAACATGCCTTCAGACGGATCGCCTCGCGATCGAGCTTCCTGATGCGGGCCGGGCTGGGCGTGTCCGGCCTGCGGCAGGGCTCGGTGAGCGGTTGAGTGCGCGGCGGGTCCTCATCTTCAAACCTGTCTCACCTTGGCTGGAGAGCCCGATGGCGGCGTCTGGGCGAGGGTGCCCGTGCGCAGGCGCCAGAACGGCCCACGCGCGGGGAGTGCCGTACCCGCGCTGGACTCGACCTCGACCCAGGGGCGCAAGGCGGCGAGCAAGCGACGCAGCGACCTCCGGTCCGCCTCGCTGCCCTGCGGGGCATAGGGAAGCGTGAGCAGGACGCGCCCCTCGCGCGGCCAGTCGAAGCCCTGGGGATCGTGGGCGCCGAGCCAGGCGAGCCAGGCCGATCCGGTCAGGCCCGCACACGCTGCGCGCCCACAGCGGGCCATGGCAATGCGGCGGATGAGCTGCGAGAGTTCGCCGGCAACGGCCTTGGGATCGCCCGCGCGCAACGATCGGCGCAGCGCCACGAGCTGCAGGCGTGCATCCCGCCGCCACCGATGCCGCCGATCGCGCCACCGCCGCCACGCCGCATAGCCAGCGAAGGCGAGCAGGAGCACACCGGCGAGCACCAGCCACCAGCCGGGCGCGGGCGGCCACCAGCTCACGGGGTCGAGGTCGCGAATGTCACTGAGGCGGGAGACGGCGTCCATCAATTGAGCCTGCGTCGCGAGATCCGTTCGCGCAGTCCGGCGGTGAGCGCGCGGTGCACATCGACATCCGTGCGAATCGGCAGCAGCGGGATGCCGAGCCGCCCCGCAAGCCGACGCAGGTCGCCGCGGCGGCGCTCCCAGTCCTCCCGGTAGCGGCGGCGGCCTTCCTCGTCGCTGGTGTCGACCTCCAGCAGACGGCCATCGGGACCGCTGAAGACGACCTTGCCCATCGCCGGCAGCTCGAAATCCGCCGGGTCGTCGACCGGCAGCAGCACCAGCGTGTGCTTCTGACGCAGGCCGCCGAGCACGCGCTCGATCGAACCCGGCTCGACATCGAACGCACCGATCACGAAGACGACGGACCCGGCGTGCAGGCCGCGCTCCAGACGCTGCAGGGCGTGGCCCAGATAGGCCGGGTCAGCCGCTCCGCGCGCGGTGACCTCAGTGAGGGCATGCAGCGTGCGCCACAGGGCCCGGCGGCTGCGCGTCGACCGGAAGTGCCGGTACTCGTGGGTCGGATCACCGAAGAGCAGGGCGCCCACGCGCTCGTGGGCCATGCTCGCGGACCAGCCGAGCAGCGCCGTCGCACGCGCGGCCTGGATGGATTTGAACGTCCCGCGCGTGCCGAAATGCATGTGCGGGCCCTGATCGACGCAGAACATGACACTGCGCTCGCGCTCCTCGCGGAACACCTTGAGGTGTGGACGGCCGGTGCGCGCCGTCACCCGCCAGTCCATGTTGCGGATGTCGTCCCCCTCGCGGTATTCGCGGGTCTCGTCGAAATTGAGGCCGCTGCCCTTGAAGGCCGATGCGTACAACCCGACGAGCGCCGAATTGACGAGGTGGTGCGACTCAAGCCCCAGCGTGCGGGCCTGGTGTCGGATCTCGAGGAGGTCGTCGAGCTGGGGGCGAAGCGAGGGCATGGAATCTGCTGCGTGGAGGATTACGGAATCGCCACGATCTCCAGCAACCGCCGCACCGCGTCGTTGGCCGTGATGCCATCGGCCTCCCCTTCGAAGGTGAGCAGGATGCGGTGGCACAGCACCTCCGGCGCGACCTGCTGGATATGGTGGGGCGCGACGTAGGCATCGCCATCCAGCCAGGCCTGGGCACGCGCACAGCGGGCCAAGGCGATCGAGGCGCGCGGCGAGGCGCCGAAGCGCAGCCAGCGCGCGAGATCCACATCGTAGAGCCGGGGCTGGCGGCTCGCGATCACCAGATCGACGATGTACTCGTTGAGTTTGGGGTCGAGATAGACCCCGGCCACCTCTTCGCGCAGGCGGAACAGCGTTTCCAGCGGCAGCTTCTCGGCCGGCGGCGGGACCGGTTCGCGCTGGCGTCGCGCATCCAGCGCGAGGATGCGCAACTCCTGCTCGCGGTCCGGATAATCGACCCAGACATGCATGAGAAACCGGTCGAGCTGCGCCTCGGGCAGATTGAAGGTGCCCTCCTGCTCGATCGGGTTTTGCGTCGCCAGCACCATGAAGAACGCCGGGAGCGGGTAGGTGCGCTGCCCGACCGTGACCTGGTGTTCCGCCATCGCCTCGAGCAACGCCGACTGCACCTTGGCCGGTGCGCGGTTCACCTCGTCAGCGAGCAGCACATTGTGGAAGATCGGTCCGGGGCGAAACTCGAACGCCCCCTTGTCCTGCAGAAAGATGTCGGTGCCGATCAAGTCCGAAGGCAAGAGGTCCGGCGTGAACTGGATGCGGTGGAAATCCGCCTCGATGGCATCGGCCAACGCCTTCACCGCGGTGGTCTTCGCCAACCCGGGCATGCCTTCGAGCAGCATGTGGCCATCGCTCAGCAGGCAGACGAGCATGCTGTTGATGAGCGCCTCCTGTCCAACGATACATTTGTGCAGGTGGTCGCGGATCGGCTGGAGTTGCGAGACGCCCATAATGTGAATTTATTAACCTATGATGAATCCAGTCCAGGAAATCGCAGGCATGGGGCCATTCATAGTTTCATCGGGGCACCTTCAGGTCAAGATAGACAGCGTATATTAGAAATTTTAACTATATGAATATAAATGGCTTAATGACCAAATATTGCGAGGAAATGGAATTTCTTCAGAGGAAATCCAGAAACACCCAGAAAACTTCTGTTTAGTCCAAGACACGCCTGCCGTGGCAGCATTGCATTGCACGCCGCCGTGCGACAGGATCGCGCACATGCCAACGTTCAGCGACAGCGACATCCGCCCCATTGGGATCGTGCGCTCGCCTTTTCGTGAGAAATTTGCGATCCCGCGCCAACCCGGGCTCGTGGACGTCCCCGGAATCATCGAACTGCTCCCGCCCTACGATCGCGCAGAGGCCGTGCGGGGCCTGGATGCCTACTCCCACCTCTGGGTGATATTCCATCTACACGCCATCACAGCGGAATCCACCTCGCTCACCGTGCGGCCGCCGCGGCTCGGCGGCAATGCGCGCGTTGGCGTGTTTGCCACCCGAGCGACTTACCGGCCAAACCGCATCGGCCTGTCGGCGGTGCGCCTGGTTGGTGTCAACGCCACCGACGCCGGCGTGCAGCTCGAAATCCGGGGCCATGATCTCCTCAACGGCACGCCGGTGCTCGACATCAAGCCTTACGTGGCCTACACGGACGCGATTCCCGACGCCGTCTGCGGCTTCGCGGACGAGGCGCCCCCTACGCGGCTCGAAGTGGTATGGTCCGACGCCGCGCTTGCGCAGTGCGCGGCCGCAAGCGCCGCGAGCGGCCTGGACTTCCACGCACTCATCACGGCACTGCTCTGCACAGACCCCCGCCCCGCCTATCGGGGCGGATCCGAGGATGGGCGCCGCTACGGCTTTCGGCTGGATCGATATGACGTCAGGGCGGTCATCACCGGGCATATGGCCCAGGTTGTGGAGATTGCAGTAGCGTCGTCGGGAAGCGCTGATTGAATCGCCGCACCCTCTGGGAGAGGCCGAGGGGCAAGGGAAAAGAATTTCTGAATCAGTCAGTTACCCACTAACCCTGATCCGCTCCCCGCTAAGGTGGGCGGGACCGAACCCATCAGCGCGTCCCTGGCGCGAGCAGCGCTACCAGCAGTCGCTGACCTTGCCCGACCCGCTGACGGTTTTCGTGCCGGTCTGATCGAGCGAATAGGTGCCGCAGCGCGCATCACCCACCATGACGCCCGAGGGCGCTGGTGCGGCACTGAGCTGATAGGTGGTCGCGGTTGGCAACCGGATCGATACGGTGTACAGACCCTCACCTGACGGCACCGAGACGGCCGCCCCGGCACCGACGGCCGTGCGGACTTCGTTGCCGCTGCTGTCGGTGCCGACGAGGCAGTCGTCGTAGGTCAGATTCGTTGCGAAACACCGCTCCAGCGTATGCGCGGCCCGGTTGAGCGACACCACCGCATCGGTGCGCCGTCCCTTGCGCACCTGCTCCTGGTAGGAGGGGTAGGCGAGCGAGGCCAGGATACCGATGATGACCAGGGTCAACATCAGCTCGATCAGGGTGAAACCGCGTTGCATCGCGTGCGCGTCCATTGGCGTCGATTCCGGTAAAGTGATTTGCATGGTCAGGGCTCCTGGAGCTGACGCCAGGTCGTCGGCGGCGTGACGGCGCCCGACTCACCGACCGGTTGAACACCGCCCACCGAGGTGCCCAGCAACTTGAGCTCGTGATCCTGGTGCATCAGGACGGAGCCGCCGTCCAAAAAGGCAATGCCCGTATCGTCAAGGCGGATTGCGCTGCCAACGACACGATCCTTGGAATCGACCTTGTCGTCACCGTTCTCGTCCCAGTTTACTGTCACATGGTCGGATGTGTTGAACGAGCGGTCGTCATTGTAGTCGAACGGCGTGGTCTTAAGGCGGCTGCCCGAGGCGAAATCCAACTCATACAACCAGCTGCTGCCGCCGCCGGCGCACGTGTCGGCCGAGGGTGTCAGGGTAGCGAAGATTACCCGCCCGCCGCGCAGGAAGGGCGACTGATGCGCGCGCTCACCGGCTTCGGTGTCGAGGTCGATATACCACCCCTTGTGCGTAGACCAGTCTATCTTGTGTTTGGTCGTGACGCGGGCATGCTTGCCTTTGAAAGCGTCTGTCGCAGTCAACAGGATGTCCTGAGCCAGCAGTTGGCTGCGCAGCACTTCGACGCCTTCCGCCTCGAGCGCCCCATCCTTGAGGTTGTCATTGAGCCAGACGGCGTAGAGTGACTGGACCTGGGTGTCGTTCAGGTCGCCCTGCTCGAGGTACTTGCCGGTGCCGAAGAACACCAGCAGGCCGCGCCCGAGCGGGTGCTTGCGCACCATGGGTGCCGCGGTGATCGGCTGGCGCTGGCTCGCGGCATTTCTCGCAACGAACACGGGAGCCGGCTTGCCATCCACTGCGCGGGTCACTCTCCAGTCTGCCGATGTCGAACCTGTCAAATCGAACTCCCACAGGTTGCCGTAAAGGTCACCGCCAAACACGATGTCGGTGACATTGTCGTCGTCGAGATCGACCGCGCGGATCTGGCCAATCGCATTGTCGGAAAACTCGTTGGACACCGGGATGCGCCGAATGAGGGAGCCGGTGTCGATATCAACGATATACAGGGCGGGCTCGCTACCATCCCCGGCGTTGTACCCGCTACCAAACAGCACGGCATTCTTGCCCCCGCGCAGGCGCGTGACGACCGGCTTGCCAAAAACATGCCCCAGGTTGGCATCCGTGAACTCCCAAAGCACGAGGTCTTTGGCATTGCTTTCCTTGAACTCTGCCGGGTTTGTGATGTTGAGCGCAAACACGGACTTGCCGCCAACTCCGAGGCCGCCGACGAGCACGGTGCTCCATCCGCCTTTGGCCAGCTTGACCTCGGCGCTCGTCAACTGCCCGTCAACGAAGGCCTCGTGATCGTAGGCCGGCTTGGTCAGTTTGGGCAGATTGTCGAACACTGCATTCGGGACAAAGGCCAGGATCTCGGCTCCCGTGTTGGCGTTGAAGCCGTGCAACATACCATCGTTGGCCCCGACGAATACCATTGGCGTGCGTCCCGCAAAGCCGCTCGCGAAGGAGTTGTATGCCGACATCTCCGCGGCTTCGACCCGGTTGTACGGTGATGGAGCGGCGACGTATAGGGGCGCGGAGTTGACCACATCTCCCAACAGCGAACTGCGCTTGCGGTAGGTGGAACCCTCATCCGTCCGGTCACCACGCAGGTAGGCAACACGCTTCACGCCTGGATCATCGGCACCGTCGCCTTCCCGGATGGCACGCTTTTGCTCGGGCGCGAGCTTCACCCAGCGAAACGGCGCCCCCTCGCCCTTTTTGGGGTCATAGGTCAAGATGACCCGGCTGTCCGGATTCACATTCTTGAGCTGGTCACTCGCCTTCCATTTGATGTCCCCGAGCGTGCCGTTGTTGTTGAGCTTGAACGCACGCAGGTCGCCCGACCAGTCCTTGGCATCAAAAATCGCCTGGAAGGCCGTGGTCGCCGTGCGCGTGGACAGGCCGTTGACCGCAGCGGCGGAACCCGATGTGGCCTTGTCCGCCAGGGTGGAGAACGCTTTGGCGAGCTGGTTATTGAGTTCACCCGGGTTCGTAACCAGGAAGTAGTTGTCCGGCGAACCCGCGACGCGCGAGTCCCACTCACCCTTATCAGGCAGGCCGTTGCCGTTTAGATCCTTGAAGCCGCCCCATTTCGCGGCGTACCAGAGCGGGTCTTTGAGCAATGTGGCTGCCGGCGTGTCACTCGGGGTGAACACGCGCTCGGTTTGCAGCGGAAGCGCCTGGCGGTCTTGCCAAGCCACTGCTGAGCCTGGCGTTACGCCGGGCGGTGTGTCAAGAAAGTAGTCGGGGTCAGCAGCGGCCGACGTGTCCTTGTCGCGCACTTCGAGATAGGTTCCGTCCGCGGACGTACCCGAAATCACGTAACCCATATGCTGGACGATGCTGCCAGCGGCATAGGTGGAATTGAGCGCGACCCGGATTTTGCCATCCTCGGTAACTGCGATCGTGTATTCGACGATGGCGTCCATGTCATGGTCAGCACCTTGTTCGACGTCTTCGAAATTGATCGAGAAGCGGTAGTACGGGCGTCCGCCGTTGACGCTGGTGTCCTTGTTGCCAGCGTTCGTATTGCTGACCTGCGTCACATTGAAGTCGACGATCTGATTGGTCGGCTGGAATTTGCTCGCGTCGGGACTGATGCCAAAACCCGCGACAGATTTTGCGAACGGCACCAGCGTGACTTTGCGACCGGCGACGGGGATCTCGATCTTCGGCAAAGGCGAAGCGAGGGTGACGGCGAGCGTCTCCACCTTCTGATCGCCTGGTGCGGAGTGCAGATCCTTGGTTTTACCGTGAAAGGCCACACTGGCCGAATAGTAGCCGCCCTGCTTGGTTGGCTCCTCGGGGGCCAGCCCTCGGATTGATGACAAGCCGGCGACGATCTTCGCGGAAGGCGCACCGTCGTAGTGCGTGCCGGACTGGCCAATGAAATGCAGGCCCAGCGCATCGGGCTCGCCCACCGTGATCGTCGCCGCAGCAGTGGCCACGTTCATGCCGGAAAGGTCCGTCGAAATGCTGTTGAACACCGATCCCGGCAGTTGGTCCGTGTCGAAGGAGGGGTTGATGTCGCTGATGACCAGCTCGAAGGGCTTGGCGCACTCCTTGAAGCCGCCTTTGGTCGTGTCGTACGGATCGTTCCAGGTTGCAAGCGGCAGGCCGAGCGCTGCGTCGTCATTGCCCGTGGCATTGATCTTGAACTCGTTCGACGGCTTGGCCTTGCCCGCGAAATAACGCAGGCCTTCGTACATCATCTCGGCAATCGGATTGCCCCACATGCGGCACTCGCCTTCTGATATCGGTTTCGTGGTAATCCAGCCGCAGTTGTCGTTGTAAGCGTATCCACTGCCGAAACCGGTGATTCGTAACCTGTCGAGGGTCTTTACGATGCCAATGGTGCTCGTGAAGCGCCCGTTGTTGGCATCAACCTCATCCTTGAACGAGGACATCGCCTTGCGCAGCACGCCGCCCGAGGTGTTCTTCTGGTAGGAACCGGTCAACAGCCCGAAGTACATGCTGTCGTTCTCACCGTACTGGTGGAGCAGGCCCACGGGTTTGAAATTTCCGGCTGGGTAGCGTTTACAGTCGGTTTCTGTAGCGGTGGTGCTGCAGACCTGGACCCTCACGACGTAGTCCGTGGGCGCCAACGTCAGCCCGGTTGAGGTCGACGACTCGGCAACCAAACGTTCTTTGCTAACCCACTCCATGACCCGCGCTTGGGTGTTTTGGACCACACGCAGCAGAGGGAGCTGACTGGTATCGTGGAAGCGCGTGGTGTTGGCGAACAAATGGCGCCTGCCCGCCGTTGGCTCGCTGAGCGGCGTATATTTGGCGATGTCAAAGCCGTCGACCGCCTTGCTCGTGTACTCCTTGCCCCAGCTGTGCGCGTCCTGCGGGATGTAGACCCGCTCAAGCACGGTCTCGGTCGCGGTGTCCACGCTGCGGTAGCCGCCGTAGAGCACCTTGCGCAGCAGATCCATCCGGGACATGGTCAGGTAATTCAGGAAGTTGCCGCTCCATTTGCCGGAGCAGGTCTTGTCGGGTGTCGCCGCTGCTGGAACGAACCGCTTCGAAGCAGCATTGTAGTCGTAGCAGGCGTAGCTGTTGAAATAGCCGTAGTAGTCGATCGACGGCTTGAAGCGGACTTCGAGATCCCCGTCGCCGTCCAGATCCGAGGCGTCGTTATAGGCCTCGTAGTAGAGCTTGTGGTCGCGCCCCATCACGAGCAGCGTCAGGGGCGCCTGCTGCCCGCCGAGGAAGAGCGGCGTGTGACTGATATTGAGAGCGGCGACACCGGTTCCGGGAATCAGCGTCGCGACCGTTGCAAACCACAAGGCGCGGAGGAGCATGCGGTGGAGTGTTGGTTGGCTCATGGCTGTGTCCGTCTAGAAGTAGCGGATGCGGTGGAAGGCCTGCACGAGGGAGCGCGCCGTGACCGTGCCCCCGATGCCGCGGGAAGTGATGCGATAGAAGAAAACGCCGCGGCGTGCCGCGATGGTGGCCGGGTCGTTGTCGTCCGGCACGAAGGCCAGTTGCTCGATCATGAACTTCGGCTGCTCAGCCACACCCGCAACGGGCGCCAGGCCCGCTGTTTCCGGATAGCTGACGAGCGTCGCCGTGTCGTCCCAGAAGTCAGGCTCAAAGAGGCGGGCCATGGTAATGACCCCGGTCTCCCACACACCCGTGTTACCGTTGACGCTGGGCGTAGGCGGCCCGGCCTGTATTTCCAGCCACTCGATGGCGTCGCGCACGGCCGCCTCGGCCGCCTGGAAGGCCAGTGCGCGGTCCCGCTCATTGGCGACGATGCGCTCTTCGAGCGTGACGGCGCGCACGGCAGCTAGTCCCGTCATGGTCATCACGAGCAGGATGATCAGCCCGATGACCAACGTGATGCCGCGTTGCCGCTGCGGCAGGGACCGCGGGACGATGGGTCGTTGCAAGTCAGGGGTCATCCGCGTCTCCTCAAATCACCCGGTTGCGCAGGGTCACGACGTGGGTGTAAGCACGCCGTAGACGTCGGTCAGTTGCGGTGGTCTCGGTGCCGGCGAAGACGTAGGTCTGCGGTTCCGGCGCGAGGTTGTCCTGCGCCGTGCGCAGCAGCAGGTTGATCTCGACGCTGAGCACGCTGCTCCAGTCCGTGACGGCGTTGGCCGCGACGTACTGGTCCACGGCGCGATCGGCGTTCGTGTCGATGCCGTAACGGATTTGCAGGTTTTCGATGCCCTCGACCACCGGCTCGCCGTTGCGGAACAGGGCCGGCTCACCGCTCGGCGCCGTCGCGATGCTGAAGTTGTTGAGTTCCAGGGACATCACCTGCGCCTCGGTGCCGAATGCCTTGGAAAAGCTTGCCGAGGTATTGGCCGAGGCGGCATGACTGATGTGGGTCGAGCCGGATGCCGTACTGATCGAGGTCGCCTCGAACACGTCCACGGCCTCGCAATCCGTGACCATGAGGAGCGCACCCGCCGACCAGTTGCAGAGACTCGCATCCTCCGCCCGCAGGATGTCACTGGCGCTCGACATGGCCGTCGTCAGCTGTGCGCCGCAGCCGCTGCCCCGGGCGATCGACAGGGTATCGGTGGCGCCGGAAGCGCCTTCGGATCCTGCAATCCTCTGCCCGACCTCGTTGGCCGGCCACGCCGGGGCGCTCGTGGCCAGCACGTTGGGGGTGACGACGTCGAGGTTGCTGCAACCCGTGAACCCGGCCATGCGCAGCTCATAGGAGAGCAAGTCGAAGGCGTACCGGGCACTCTGCTGCAGGGCGGAAACCGCGGTCTGCGTGCGGTAGGTCTGCCCGTTGACCTGATACATCTTGAGCACCGCCCCAATCGACAGCAGGCCAAGGAGCATCGAGATCATCAGTTCGGCGAGCGTGAAACCCGCCTGGTCGCGCGGACGAAGCGAAGGGAGATTCATAGCAGTGTCTGCGTCGTGTACTGCACGGCCGTTTCGGTCTCGGTGTTGCCGATCCAGCGGATGGTGATGGTGCACACCCCGTTGGCCGCGCAGTCGATCGCGCCATCGCCAGAAGGGAGGTTTTCGGCCAGCTCGCCCTTCCACGCGACGAGGTCGGCGAGGACCTGACCGGAACCGGCCGGCACTTGCTCGAGCGCGATGTTGTAGTTGCCGGCCCGCGCCTGGACGGCGTTCGCCCGCATCCGCTCGACGATGCTGGCGAGGTGACCGTTGACCAGGTTGAAGCGGTCAGCGGTCATCGTGTTGCGCAGGCTCATGATCTGCAGGTTCGCCATCCCCATCAGGCCAATACCGAGGATCAGGATGGTGACCAGAACCTCCATGAGCGTGACCCCGCGCTGGACGTGCGAAGAGGTCAGAGCGCCTCGGATCGCGCGTCGGCCGTTCATGGGCAGGCCACCGGCACGGAGTTGACCTGACCCGTCAGCGCCACGCCCACCTGCCGTTGCAGCAGTTGGCCGCTCGGACAATCCTGGGGTGACACGACGAACACGGCAGCGCTGTCGGCCCGCCCGTTCGGGCGATAGTGAACCGCCGGATCGGCCATGCTCACCGTGACGCCTTCGGCCAGCGCATCCCAGCTTTGCAGTACTGCTTCATCGGCGTCGTCGAAATCACCGTCGTCGTTAAGGTCCAGCCCGACTCGCCACCCCGCCTGCCAGTCACCGGTTCGGGACACCACGTCGATTTCGACCCCCTGTTTGATCGCCTCGCTGCGCGCGATCTGCAGCGCAGAGACCAGCGAGTTCGTGGTCGTGACCACGCGGTTGTTCTGCACCATCCAGCGGAAGCTTGGGATAGCCAAAGAGGCGAGCGTCGCGGCGACGGCCAGCGTGACAAGTAGCTCGATGATGTTGAAACCCTTGTTTTCGTTCTTTTCCATGGGCGCGCGACATGTTGTGCGAACGTCGCATACACGTTATCCGAGCACCTCAGGCCCGTCGGGTAACTGCTTCACTCCAGGGCTGTCGCCGGGTGTGCCGCTCAGGCGGCTCAAATGACCGCTGGCACCCTGGCGGCGTGACAAACGTTGTTAACCGGGTGCTTAAGAACGACCCAAGGGGGGCTCAGGCGAGGCGCACATCGCCGAGCCGTTGGCCAGGCGTGAACGGGAACCGTCGAAGGTTGGGGCCGAGGGGATCGGCGGTGGATGCCCCGAGTGAAAGTCGCAGCTTACACGGCGTCAACGCACAGTTTGACGCGATCTGCGCCACCGCACAGGCACTCAGCGGGCGTATTTTTACACCCTGTCAGCTTGGGAGTCGCTCGTAGACGACAAAGTCCATCGTATACGCATTGCGCTCGTCAGCGGGCACGGTCTGGCGGTCGGCCTCACGCCACTGGTCCGCCGGCAGCTGCGGGAAGTACGCATCGCCTTCGAAGGTGGCATCGATTTCGGTGAGGTGGACGCGCTGCGCCAGCGCGAGAAACTGGCGGTAGACCTCCGCGCCACCGATGACCATGAGCTCCTCGGCACCGCCTGCGGCGCTCAGTGCCTCGGCGATGCTCGTGACCACGCTGACGCCCTCGGCCTTCAATCCGGGGGCGCGTGTCAGGACGATATTGAGGCGCCCAGGCAGCGGCTTGCCGCCGATCGATTCGAAGGTCTTGCGGCCCATGACGATCGGCTTACCCATCGTAAGCGCCCGGAAGTGCTTGAGGTCGGCAGGCAGGTGCCAGGGCATGCGGTTGCCCGCGCCGATGACGCGGTTACGGTCCATGGCAGCGACGAGGGAGATCAACATCGGCGGCAGTCAGACGGCCACGGGCGCCTTGATGTGCGGGTGCGCTTGGTAATTCAAGAGCTCGATGTCTTCGAAGCGGAAGGCCAAGAGGTCGCGCACCGCCGGATTGAGGCGCAGCGTCGGCAAGGGCAGCGGCTCGCGCGACAGTTGCAGCTCCGCCTGCTCGAGATGGTTCAGGTACAGGTGCGCGTCCCCCAGCGTGTGTACGAACTCCCCGGCCTTGAGCCCGGTGACATGCGCCACCATGTGGGTGAGCAGGGCGTAGGAGGCTATGTTGAACGGCACGCCGAGAAAAATATCGGCGCTGCGCTGGTAGAGCTGGCAGGACAGGCGGCCCTCGGCCACGTAAAACTGGAAGAAGGCGTGGCAGGGAGGCAAGGCCATCGCGTCGATCTGCGCCACGTTCCAGGCGCTGACGATGAGGCGGCGCGAGTCCGGGTTGCGGCGGATCTGATCGACGACCTGCGCGATCTGGTCGATGTGCCCGCCCTTTCCGTCGGGCCAGGATCGCCACTGGTAGCCGTAGATCGGCCCCAGCTCGCCTTCGGCGTCCGCCCACTCGTCCCAGATCGTCACACCGTTTTCGCGCAGGTAGCGGACGTTGGTCGAACCCTGCAGGAACCACAGCAGCTCGTGGATGATCGAGCGCAGGTGCAGCTTCTTGGTGGTGACGAGCGGAAAGCCATCGGCCAGATTGAAGCGCATCTGGTAGCCGAACACCGACAGCGTGCCGGTGCCGGTGCGGTCCTGCTTGCGCACGCCGTGGTCGCGCACGTGGCGCATTAGGTCGATATACTGTTTCATGCCGTCTGCCGGGCCGGCCTGGCCCGGTGGGCAAGGAACATGAGCAGGATGCCGAAGACGATCATCGGCAGGCTGAGAAGCTGCCCCATGGACATCCAGTTCAGCGCCACGAAGCCGATGTGCGCGTCGGGCTCACGGACGAATTCGACCAGAAAGCGGAACAGACCGTAGCCGATGAGGAACAGGCCGGACACCGCCATGGTTGGGCGGGGCTTCGACGAATAGATCCACAGCACGAGAAACAGGACGAGGCCCTCGAGGAACGCCTGATACAGCTGCGAGGGGTGACGCGGCAGATCGTCGGCGTGCGCAAAGACCATGCCCCAGGGCAAGTCCGTGGCTCGGCCCCACAGCTCGCCGTTGATGAAGTTACCGATGCGCCCCGTACCGAGCCCGATCGGGACCATCGGTGCCACGAAGTCGGCAAGGTTGAAAAAGCCGGTGCCGAGCTTCCGGGCGTAGAGCAGGATGACGAGCAACACCCCGAGCAGCCCGCCGTGAAAGCTCATGCCCCCTTCCCAGATGCGGAAGATCATCGCCGGGTCGTTGAGGAACTGCCCGAAGTTGTAGAACAGCACGTAGCCGATGCGCCCGCCGAGGATCACACCAAGCGCTCCGTAAAACAGCAGGTCACCGACCTGATCGGGTGCGATGGGGGAGTCGTCGCGGCGCGCGCGGCGCTTGCCGAGCCACCAGAAGGCGAGAAAGCCGAGCAGATACATCAGGCCGTACCAGTGGATCTTGAACGGCCCGATAGCCAGGGCGACGGGGTCGATGTGCGGATGAGTCAGCATGGGGCGTATCTTATCAGTCGCGCGTGACGCGCAGGTAAACCACCTTCAGGTAACCCGTCTCGGGAATCATCGGGTGCATGGGATGGTCGGCGGACTGGTAACCGTGGGCGATGACCTGAACGGTTCGGTTCAGGTGCCGCGCGGCGGCCTGGATCTGCTGCACCAGCACCTCCCGCGACAGGTGGTAGGAGCAGGAGCACGAGATCAGGAACCCGTCGCGCGCTAGCACCTGCAGGGCGTGCTGGTTCAGGCGGTGGTAAGCCTCCAGGCCCGCGTCGTAGTCCTTCTTGCGCTTGATGAAGGCCGGCGGATCGACGATCACGACATCGTACTCCGCGCCAGCCTCGCGCAGCTGACGCAGGGTGGCGAAGGCCTCGCCGGCGCGGAAGGCGACTTGCGGCGTCCCGTTGCGCTCGGCGTTGCGCAGCACGTACTCGCCCGCGCGCGTCGATTCATCCACGCACAGCACCTCGCGGGCGCCGGCGCGCGCAGCCTGGATGCCCCAACCGCCCACGTAGCTGAACACGTCGAGCACGCGCGCCCCGCGCACCAGGCGTCCGAGGTCGCGGCGATTGTCGCGCTGATCGTAAAACCAGCCCGTCTTCTGGCCCGCCTGCAGCGAGACGCTGAACTGCGCGCCGTGTTCCTCGACCGTGAGCTCCTCCGGGGCCTCGCCCAGCGCGGTGCGGGTGTAGGATTCCAGCCCCTCCAGCGCGCGCATCGGGCCATCGTTGCGCAGGACGATGACCTCGGGGCGCAGCACCTTTTGCAAACCCTCGAGAATCGCATCGAGCTGCGCCTCCATGCCTGCGGTGGTCACTTGCACGACCAGCACCGGCCCGTAGCGATCGACAACAAGCCCCGGCAGGCCGTCGCCTTCGCCATGCACGAGGCGGTAGTGCGGTGTCGGGTAGAGCCGTTCGCGCAGCGACAATGCAACCTTCAGCCGGTGCACGATGAGCGACGGGGAGAACGGGTGCCGCGCATCGCGGCTGACCAGCCGGGCGCAGATCAGCGAGTGCGGGTTGACGTAACCGGTGCCGAGGGCGCGCCCCTGATGGTCCAGAATCTCGACCACCTGACCTTGGGCGAGCGGCTTGAGTGGCGTCTTCTCGACATCAACCTCATTGCTGTAGACCCAGACATGCCCCTGGCGCAGGCGACGGTCCTCGTTCTTTTTCAGCCGGAGCGGAGCAAACAGGGTCTGGGATTCGGTCATGGTCGGGGCGGTGCGTGCGCGTGATCGGGCTGGCAGTATAACCCCCGGGATGGTTCGGGTTCACAGCCCTCGCGGATTCCAACGCATATAGTCCGGGCAACACACCGCACCGGACTCCGCCATGCCCAACCGCCTCGCACAAGAAACCAGCCCATACCTCCAGCAGCACGCCGACAACCCGGTCGATTGGTATCCCTGGGGCGAGGAGGCCCTCGCCCGAGCCCGCGCCGAGCACAAGCCCATCCTGCTCTCGATCGGGTACTCCGCATGCCACTGGTGCCACGTCATGGCCCACGAGTCCTTTGAAGACTCGGCGACCGCCGCGGTGATGAACCGTCTGTTCGTCAACATCAAGGTCGACCGCGAGGAACGCCCCGATCTCGACAAGATCTATCAGCTCGCGCATCAGATGCTCGCGCGCCGCCCCGGCGGCTGGCCGCTGACGATGTTCCTGACGCCGGACCGGCAGGTCCCGTTCTTCGGCGGCACCTACTTTCCCGACGCACCGCGCCATGGCCTGCCCGCCTTTCGCGACCTGCTCGAGCGGGTCGCGGCGTACTTCCACGCGCACGCTGACGAAATCGCCGGGCAAAGCGCGGCTGTGCTCGATGCCTTCGACAGCCTGTCGGTGGCACCGGCCGGGCCGGTCCGTCTCGACGCGTCGCTGTTCGACATGGCGCGGGGCGAGCTTGCGCAAAGCTTCGACCGGACCCACGGCGGCTTTGGGCGTGCGCCCAAGTTCCCGCACCCCACCCACCTCGGGCGGCTGCTGCGGCACTGGTCGAAGACGGCGCGCGGCGGGCACCCTGACGAGCAGGCCCTGCACATGGCCACCTTCACGCTGCGCAAGATGGCGCTCGGCGGCGTCTACGACCAGCTCGGCGGCGGTTTCTGCCGCTACTCGGTCGATGACCGGTGGATGATTCCGCACTTCGAAAAGATGCTCTATGACAACGGCCCGCTGCTCGCGCTCTACGCCGAGGCCTACGCCGCGACGGGTGAGGCGCTGTTTGCGCGCATTGCCTCGGAGACGGCCGACTGGACGCTGCGCGAGATGCAGTCGCCCGAGGGGGGTTATTACTCCAGCATGGACGCCGACGCTGAGCACGTCGAGGGGAAGTTCTACGTTTGGGACCCAGTGGAACCGAGGCAGCTGCTCGCGCCCGAGGCTTTCGCGCTCGTCAGCCGCCACTTCGGGCTCGACCAGCCACCGAACTTCGAAGGGCTGTGGCACCTATATGTTCGCGTCGATGTCGATGCGCTCGCCCGCGAAACGGGCCTCTCACCCGCTGAGGTACGCGCCACGCTCGACCGCGCCCGCAGCACGCTGCTCGCAGCCCGGACACAGCGCGTGTGGCCCGGCCGCGACGAGAAAATCCTCACCGCCTGGAACGCGCTGATGATCCGCGGTATGGCGATTGCCGCGCGGCGGCTCGGCCGACCCGAGCTCGCCGAGTCGGCTACCCGCGCGCTCGACTTCATCCGCATGCAGCTCTGGCGCGACGGGCGCCTGCTGGCCACGTACAAGGACGGGCGCGCGCATCTGGCCGCCTACCTCGATGACCACGCGATGCTCATCGACGCGATCCTGGAGCTTTTGCAGGCCCGCTGGCGCAGCGTAGACCTCGCCTTCGCCGTCCAGCTCGCAGACGTGCTGCTCGGCCGTTTCGAGGATGTGCAGCAAGGCGGGTTCTTCTTCACCGCCCATGACCACGAGACCCTGCTCCAGCGCCCCAAGGGCTTCGCCGACGAGGCGCTGCCGAATGGCAACGCCCTTGCCGCGCTTGCGCTCGCCCGTCTGGGCTGGCTGGTCGGCGAACAGCGTTACCTCGACGCGGCCCGGCGCACAGTCGAGGCGGCCGCACCCTGGATCGGCGAGGCGCCGTCGCTGCACTGCGCGGCCCTTGATGCCGTCGAGGAACAGCTCGAACCGCCCACGCTCTGCATCCTGCGCGGCGACGAGGCCACACTGCGCGGCTGGCTAGTCGGCGCCGGGGCAAGCTACGACCCCTCGTGGCTCGTGTTCGCGATCCCGGAAGACGACGCCGCACTACCGCCGTCGCTCGCCGAGAAACGTCCCCAACCGGGCGGGGTGGCCTACCTCTGCACCGGGATGACCTGCCGCGCGCCGATCGTGGGCGACGCAGCGATCCGCACCGCGCTGGGCGTTCGGGACTGAGTGGGGCCGCGCCCCCGCGGTGGGAGACTGGCCGGGGCTGGATACGTGCTCGACACCTCCGGTCGCGAGTGTGCAGCGTCTGCTTCGGCGTCCCCCGCGTTTCACCGAGGCGCGGAGTTGGCCCAGCGCGCCCGAGCGATTCTTGACGCTGCACCCACCGGCTACAAAGATGTTGCATCATTTCGCAAGACGCCAAGGAATCCGCTCATGAGACCGACCGAAATCAATCTGCACCAGAAGTCCCGCATCCTCGAAATCGAGTTTGAGGATGGTTCGCGCCATAAGCTCTCGTGCGAATACTTGCGTGTCTACTCGCCATCGGCCGAGGTCCGGGGCCACGGGCCCGGCGAGGAAAAGCTCCAGCTCGGCAAGGAGAACGTCACCATCGAGGCCATCGAGCCGGTCGGCAACTACGCCGTGAAGCTCGTCTTCGACGACGGTCACAACACCGGCATGTACAGCTGGGAGTACCTGTATGACCTCGCCATCAACCAGGAGCAGAACTGGAAGCGCTATCTCGAGCGTTTGAAAGACGCGGGGTACACGCGTAAAGTCCAGGACTCGTACAGCGCGCTCGGCCATTGATCGGCGCCGGGGCGAGACCCCGTCTGCGTGACGGGCCTTGCGCCTGGGCCGCGGGTTAGGCGCGACGAGGCGCCGTGAATCGGCGCCTCGTCCCGTTGCGGTCCCGAAATGCCGCCGCGATCTCCGCCTGCGGTAGACTCTCTCACAGACCCACTGACCGGACCGACCGATGCAGGAACCCCCGCGCACCACCCATTTCGGCTACCAGCAAGTCCCCATCGAGGAGAAGGCGCGCAAGGTCGCGGACGTCTTCCACTCCGTCGCCCGCAAGTACGACCTGATGAACGACGCCATGTCGTTCGGCATCCACCGGCTCTGGAAGCATTACACGGTGCTTCAGGCGGGTGTGCGGCCGGGGATGCGCGTGCTCGATCTCGCCGGCGGCACGGGCGATCTCGCCCGCCAGTTCGCCACGCAGGTCGGCCCCAGCGGCGAGGTGGTGCTCGCCGACATCAACAGCTCCATGCTCGCCGAGGGACGCCGGCGGATGGTGGACGCCGGCATCGTCGGCAATCTGCGCTTTGCGCAGGTCAACGCCGAGTGCCTGCCGTTCCCCGACGATCATTTCGATGTGGTCACCATCGCCTTCGGCCTGCGCAACGTCACCGACAAGGATGCCGCGCTCGTGTCGATGCGCCGCGTGCTGAAGCCCGGCGGCAAACTCTTGGTGCTCGAGTTCTCCAAGCCGATCAGTCCCATGTTCGCCCGCGTCTACGATGCCTACTCCTTCACCGCGCTGCCGCTGCTCGGCAAGCTGCTCGCCAATGACAGCGCGAGCTATCGCTACCTGGCCGAGTCGATCCGCATGCACCCGGATCAGGAAACCCTCAAGGCCATGATGGAGCAGGCGGGCTTCGAACGCTGCGACTACTTCAACCTGACAGGCGGCGTGGTGGCGCTGCACCGGGGCTACGCGCTGGATTGACCGATGGCCGACGACCTGCTCACCGCGGCGCTGGAGCGCTTCGTCAACCGTTACCTCGCACTGGACCCGGAGATCGCCGCCCGCCTGGGCGAATTCGAGGGGAAATGCCTGCACTTCGACTGCACGCTGCCGCCGCTCTCGCTGAACTGCCTGCCACGCGCCGGCGCGATGACGCTTGCCTCCCATTGCGAGCGCGAGCCGGATTGCCGCGTGAGCGGTAGCGCCTTCGCGCTGGCCAGGCTCGCCCGCACCGACCAGCCAACACCCCTGCTCGCCAGCGGTGAGGTGACGATCGAGGGCGACAGCCGGCTGGTGCAGCGCTTCGCCGACGTGCTCAAGCAGCTCGAGGTGGACTGGGAGGAGCAAGCGAGCCGCGTGCTCGGCGACTTTGCCGCGCACCGCCTGGGCAACGCGGTGCGCGCCTTCCAGCGCTGGGCTGCGGGAGCGGGGGAGAGTCTGCGGCGCGACACCACGGAGTACCTGCAAGAGGAATCCGGCGTACTGCCCGCGCCATCGGAGATCGAGTCATTCATCGCCAACGTCGATGAGCTGCGGCTCGCCGCGGACCGGCTCGAGGCGCGCATCAAACGGCTCGAGCGTGTACTGGCAACGAAGGACGCCTCGCCATGAAAAGCCTCAGGCGCCTGCTGCGCCTGATGACCATCAACTGGGTTTTCCTGCGTCACGGGCTGGATGAGTTCATTTTCGCCATCCACCTGTTCCGGCCGCTGCGCGTGTTCTATCACCTCGCGCCGTGGAACTGGTTTCGCTCCCGCGAGGTTGGGCGCGCCGTGCGGTTGCGCCGCGCGCTGGAGGACCTCGGGCCGATCTTCATCAAGTTCGGCCAGATGCTCTCGACCCGCCGCGACCTCATCCCGCCGGACCTCGCCCAGGAACTGGCCAAACTGCAGGACCGCGTGCCGCCGTTTCCGAGCGAGCTCTCGCGGCGCATCATCGAAAAGGCGATGGGCAAGCCGGTCGGCGAGGTGTTCGCAGCCTTCGAGACCGAACCGATGGCGTCGGCGTCCATCGCCCAGGTCCACGCCGCGGTGCTCAAGGACGGCCGGCAGGTGGTGGTCAAGGTGGTGCGGCCCGGCATCGAGAAGATCATCCGGCGCGACATCGAACTGCTCTACATCATCGCCCGGCTCGCGCAAAAGTACTGGCCGGAAGGCCGTCGGCTGCGACCCATTGAGCTCGTCGAGGAGTACGAAAAGACCATCACCGACGAGCTCGACCTGATGCGCGAGGCCGCGAACGCTTCGCAGCTCAGGCGCAACTTCGAGGGCTCGGAACTGCTGTACGTGCCAAGTGTGGAGTGGGATCTGACCTCCGAGCGCGTGATGGTCATGGAGCGCATCTACGGCGTGCCGATCAGCAACATCAGTTCGCTGAGCGAAACGCAGGTCGACAGGAAGATGCTCGCCGAGCGCGGCGTGGAGATCTTCTTCACCCAGGTGTTTCGGCACAACTTCTTCCATGCCGACATGCACCCGGGCAACATCTTCGTCGACATCACACGTCCCGAGGCGCCGCGCTATATCGCTGTGGACTTCGGGATCGTCGGCTCGCTCACGCCCAGCGACCAACGCTACCTGGCGGAAAACTTCTACGCCTTCTTCCGGCGCGACTACAAGCGCGTCGCGGAGCTGCACGTTGAATCCGGCTGGGTCCCGCCGCAGACGCGCGTCAACGACTTCGAGTCCGCCATCCGCACCGTCTGCGAGCCGATCTTCGAGCGTCCACTGAAGGAAATCTCCTTCGGCCACTTCCTGGTGCGGCTGTTCCAGACCGCGCGCCGTTTCCACATGGAGGTGCAGCCGCAGCTCGTGCTGCTGCAAAAGACGTTGCTCAACATCGAGGGGCTAGGCCGCGACCTCTACCCCGATCTGGACCTGTGGGCCACTGCGAAGCCGTTCATCGAGCGCTGGATGCACGAGCAGGTGGGCCTGCGCTCGCTGGTCAAGGGACTCAAGACCCACCTGCCGCGCTTTCTCGAACGACTCCCCGAGACCCCGGTGCTGCTCCAGGACGTGATGCACAAGGCCGCACGCAACCAATGGTCTGGCGAGTACCGCTCACCGGAGCTGCGCCGACTCGAGCACACGCTGCGGCGCAGCCTGCGCCGCAACAATCTGCTCATTATCGGCGCCACCTTGTTCGTCGGCGGCCTGTTCACCCTTGAGTCCACCCTACAACCCGAATGGCTCGGCCTGCCATGGCTCTCTTGGGCACTCGCCATCGCCGGGGCCGGTTGCTGGGTGGCAGCGCTCAGGGAGTAGGGCCGGATAGCGCGGTTCGTTTCTACCAATCCATAGGCGGCCAAGCCGCTGCCGTCGTGTTGGCGGCACACGTTGGATCATCGGCACGCTGATGGCGTCGCCGATGCGTATCGAGCGCACAAACCGGCAGGCAGAGGATCGAGACCTCGATGCGATGGCCCACAGGACGCAGCTTAGGTAGAACTGGCGAACCCCTCGCACAGGGCTCGCAGCGACGAGGGCGGTCAGAAACCGAGCAGTGAGCGGCGAGGTCCGCCCGATGCCGGCATCCAGCCCGGCATCGTTTGCTGATCGGGTGCGCCCTAGTTTTCCGTCTTTTCCGCCTCTTCGCGTTCGTCGTCGGCCGCGGCGATTTCTACCGTGCCGACCGCGCGAACGGGCTGCAATCGGCTGCCCAGGGAGCGAACGACGCCGTCGTTGAGTTTCCAATCGAAGATGGTGCTGTAGAAGAGTACGGCCTTGACGTAGTCGCGCGTCTCGGTAAAGACGATGGTGTCGATCCAGATGTCGGCAGGGAGTTCGCCGGTCGCGGGCAGCCATTGGTTCACGCGTCCGGGGCCTGCGTTGTAGCTGGCGGTGGCGAGCGCTTCGTGGTTGAAGCGATCATAGACGCCGCGCAGGTAGGTCGTGCCCAGCGCCAGATTGGTCTCAGGCTCAGTGATGTCTTCGCGGCGCAGCTTCGGGTAGCCGATCTTCTTTCCGACCATGGCGGCGGTCGCGGGCATGAGCTGCATGAGGCCGAGCGCTCCGGCGGATGAACGCGCGGTTTCACGGAACGCACTTTCGCGCCGGATCACGCCGTATACCCAGCTCGTGGGCAGCGCCTGGCTCTGTGCAGCCCGGGTGACCTGTTCCTCGTAAAGCAGCGGGAAGCGCAGGGCGAGATCGCCGAAGTGCTTGGCCTTGCCGGCGCTGATGATGGCGGTGAAGTGCCAGCCCCAGTCGTGCGCGAGCCGCGCCGCGGCGCGCTTGCCGAGATCGTCGAGATTGTTGGCAAGCTCGTGATTCCATTCTTGGTAAGCCTCGTTTTCCATGCCCAGCGCGTAGAGCTCACGGATGCGCTGATACACCGGCTGGCGGGCAAGTTCGGCAACGCGCTTTTCCTCCTCCGGTTTAACGATAGGCAGGTTGTTGATCGTGTAGGGCCTGTCGAGCTTCTCGGCGGCGAGGAAACCGTAGTAGCTGGTCTCCCGCGCCAGTTCGCCGTACAGGGCATTCGCCTTCTCGCCTTGGCCGAGGGCCTCCGCAGCGCGCGCGCGCCAGTAACGCCACTGTTCGTCCCGACGTTCGTTTTCGGGCAGGGCATCCACGTAACGGGCAACGGCTTTCCAGTCCTGCGAGCGCAACGCCGCACGGATGCGCCAGGCACGCCCTTCTTCGTCCAGCGCGTCGTCGACGATGCGGGCGTAGAGTTCGTTGGCCTCGGGCTGGTGGCGCCAGGCTGCGCGCAGCGCGAGTTCCCGTTCGACCTCCCCGGCCTGGCGGCTCGTAAATTTGAAATTGGGCTTGATCTGGCCGTCCCAGCGCTCGCGCGCCGCGCGATAGTCGCTCTTCGCCATGCGGCGCACGGCGTGCACGATGATGTCGCGGTGACGCGCGGTGTCCGGCCAGGCCAGCGCTTCGCTGAGCGTCTTGTCCGGCTGACCCTGCGCCTTGGCCCACAGCTTGATGAGGTCGGCCTGGTCCTCCGGCAGTCGGACGGCTAGCGCGCGCGCCACGCTGAGATTCCCGCGCTTCATGACGAGCCGGATGCGCTCCCAGAGCAGCTCCGGCGTGAGCCGCCCGGCGCGATCCAGGTCGTCGGTGAGCGCATCACAGGCCTCGGGCAGCGCCTTCTCGGTCATCCACAGCGATTGCACCTCGTCGAGCACTGCCGCCCCAGCCCCGCCCAGCACCTTGGCGTGAAGGTAATGGCACCTCAGGCCGGTGTTGTCCTTGTCCCGTTCCGGTTTGTAGTAGCGCAGCACGAGGTCCGTGCGGCCCTGGGTGGCGACGCGCGCGAGCCAAGCCCGCCGCAAGCGATCGCCGAGGTAACTGTCGGCATGCTTGCGGATGAACGCCTCGACACGTGGCGTGTCGTCGAGCTGGCCAGCCAGTTCGGCATACTCGAGGTAGGGCAGGAGCACGTAGTCCTGCAGGCGCGACTTGAGCTCATTGAACGTGGCGTAGTCCTTTCGCTCCTGGGCTTGCACGGCCTGCCGGTAGAGTTCCTGCTCGGTGGTCAGGGCCAACGCCCCTGCCGAGGCCCCGAGCCAGATGGCAGTGACCATCGCCGCGGTACGCAGTGGATGGATTCGCATGGCCAGCCCTCCCTAAATCGCGCGAATTAACATGAAGTATAGATTGCAACCCGGCCAATCTAGAGACACTCACGGGCTGCAGCCAACAAATTTGGTGCGCTTTCCCCAAACGCAGCACTGGCTAGGCTAGCGCAATCGACCGCCGAAACGAAGGGCGCGATGCCCCCAGGTGCGCCGATCAGGCGTCGGCGGCATCCTCCGCCTCGCGCTCGGCTTGCTGCAACTGCCAGAGATGGGCGTAGAGCCCATCGTGCGCGAGCAGGGCGGCGTGCGTGCCGCGCTCCACGATGCGCCCTTTGTCCATGACTAGGATCTCGTCGGCATCGACGATAGTCGACAGGCGGTGCGCAATGACCAGCGTCGTGGTGTCGCGCGAGACGCGCGCGAGCGCGGTCAGGATGTTCTGCTCGGAATGCGTGTCGAGACTCGAGGTGGCCTCGTCGAAGATCATGATGCGCGGGCGTTTGAGGATCACCCGTGCGATCGCCACACGCTGCTTCTCGCCGCCGGAGAGCTTCAGGCCACGCTCGCCGACGAGTGTGTCGTAACCCTGGGGCAACGCCACGATGAAGTCGTGGATGTCGGCCATCCGCGCAGCCTCGATGATGTCCTCGCGGCTCGCGTTGTGGTTGGCGTACTGGAGGTTGTGGAGCAGGGTGTCGTTGAACAGCACCGTGTCCTGCGGGACGATGCCGATCGCCGCGTGCAGGCTCTCCTGTGTCACCGCACGCACATCCTGTCCGTCGATGAGCACCCGCCCGCCGCTCACGTCGTAGAAGCGGTAGAGCAGCCGCGCCAGCGTGGATTTGCCGGCACCGGAAGGGCCCACCACGGCGACCTTCTTGCCGCTCGGGATGACGAAGCTCACGTCGTGCAGGATCGGGCGATCCGGCTGGTAGGCAAAGTCCACGTGGTCGAAGCGCACCTCGGCGGCACGGACTTCGAGCGGCTTGGCGTCGGGCGCATCGACGATTTCCGGCTCGCGCGCGAGCAGCTTGAACACCTGATCCATGTCCGCGAGCGCGTAGCGTAGCGAGCGGTAGATGATGCCGAGGAAGCCGAGCGGCAGGAACAATTGCAGCATCATCGTGTTGACCAGCACGAGGTCGCCAATGGTGAGGGTGCCCTGTGTCACGCCGCGCGCAGCCAGTAGCATGATGAGCGTGACCCCGATCGCGATGATCGCGCCCTGCCCAAAGTTGAGCAGCGACATCGTGCTCTGGCTCTTGTCGGCGGCTTGCTCCCAGCGATCGAGCGTGCGGTCGTAGCGCTCGAGCTCGTAGCGCTCATTGCCGAAATACTTCACCGTCTCGTAGTTGAGCAGGCTATCTACCGCGAGGCCATTGGCTTCCGACTCGAGCTGGTTCATTTCGTGGCGGAAGTGCATGCGCCAGTTGGTGATGGTGAAGGTAAAGGCCACGTAAATGGCGACCGTCGCGAAGGTCACCGCCGCGAACTCCACGGCGTAAGCCGAAAACAGATAGATCGCCACCAGCGCGAACTCGGCGATCGACGGCAGGATGTTGAACACCAGGTAGTTGAGGATGGAGCTGACGCTCTGCGCGCCGCGCGTCAGGTCGGCGGTGATGTTGCCGGTCTTGCGCTCGAGGTGAAAGCGCAGCGACAGGCGGTGCAGGTGCGCGAGCACCTCGCGCGAGAGGCGGTGCATCGCGTGATAGCGCACGCGCGCGAAGATCACGTCGCGCAGTTCGCCGAAGGCGTTGTTCACCAGGCGCAACGCCCCGTAGCCCAGCACCAGCGCGAGCGGCAACACCATCGCGCCCGCGTTCTGCACACTCAGGCTGTCCACGATGTGTTTCAGGACGATGGGCACTGCCACCATCGCGAGCTTGGAGATCATGAGTGCGGCGAGCGCCAGCAACACCCGCCCGCGGTAATCCCACACATACGGCAGCATGCGCCGGATGTTCTCGCGGTCGTTGCGCTCGGTGTGCGGCGCCTCGGTGCGGCGCAGGGGCATGTCCACAGTGGGGGTCCAGATTCGGTCTCGAGGAGGCACGTTAGTTTACCCGAACCACCCGAGCGATCGGCGCGTGTCCGCGCAGGCTGGGCCGCGCACAACACCCGAGCCACGCGCAAGCGCCGCGGCATTGCGTTGTCAGCCGCCCGATCGCGTCGATGGCTACAGCGCCCGGCATCGCCAGCATGTGCCGAGGATGAACCAAAGCCACTCGCCCCAAACGACACCTCACGGCTGCGCGTGGAAGTCCAGCGCGGCAGAGTTGATGCAGTAGCGCAGGCCAGTCGGCTGCGGACCATCGGGGAAGACGTGCCCGAGGTGGGCATCGCAGCGCGCGCACCGCACTTCGACACGGATCATCCCGTGACTGGTGTCCTTGAGTTCGCGGATCGCCTCGGGTGCGACCGGAGCCCAGTAGCTCGGCCAGCCGGAGCCGGAGTCATATTTTTCGGTCGAGCGAAACAGGGGCGCATCACAGCAGACGCAGTGGTAGGTACCCGATGCCTTATGCCGGTAAAACTTGCCGGTGAACGGGGGTTCGGTGCCACACTCGCGGGTGATGCGGTACTGCTCGGGCGTGAGCTTTGCGCGCCAGGGGTCTTCGGGCGTCTGGGTCATGGGCGTGCCGTTAGGGATACTGCGGAGAGCCGCAAGTATAGCGACGCCAACCGCCAAACCTGGCGTACTGACGCCACAGCCGGGGTTATTGCCGCGCGAGATAGGGCAGGAGCAGGTTCACGGTTTCGCCGATCCCGGTCGGCTCGATGGCACGTGCTCGCGGCGCGGCCAGCAGCTCGGCGACCTCGGCCGCGAGTCGCCCGGCGCGAAAGTCCGCGAGCGAAATGCTGCGCAGCGGCACGTGACACTGCAGCCAAGCATCCAGATACGGGGTTTCCGCCCAGTCATCCCGCGCCACCGAAATCACCGGCAGGCCGAGGCAAGCCGCCTCGACGTAGCTGCCATAGCCCGGCTTGGTCACGAGCAGGTCCGCCGAGGCCAGGACGTCGCGGAAGGGGTATGGCAGGCTGCCGACGGGATGCAGGTCCGCCCGGCGCAGACTCCAGCCGTCCGGCACGATCCAATGCACGCCCTCGAGTTCTGGCCAGTGCGCGACGCCGGTATCGGCGATGCCCCCAAGACTAACGACGCCAAACCGGACAGAAGGTGGCAGCCCGAATTCGCGCAAGAGCTCAGTCCGGCGGCTTCCGCCCACCTGGGCGACCGGACCCACGCCATGGCGACGATCGATCCACGGCATCGGCATCGATGGGGCGGGCTGGATGAAACAGCTAACCCCTTGGTAAGCCTCCCGCATGACGGCGATGGGCGCGCCGAGCGCCAGGGCGGCCTGCCGATGAGCATGCAGGATGTCCGCCCAGTTCAAGGAACAGAACGCAACCGCCGGCACACCGAGATGCGCCGCCACTACCAGCGGCAGGTAAGGCACATCGGCGAGGACACAGTCGGGCAGGTCCGCTCGCAACAGCGCCGCCTGCGCGTCGAGCCGCTGTGGCCAGTCCTCGTGGAATGCCAGGACGGCCGCAATCACCTCGTCCCAGGCGACAGCGGTCGGCCCACGCATGGGCAGGGACACATCGCCCGCGAGCACCACCCGGCGGAGCGGTCCGGCCAGGCGGTCAGCCAGCAGGGTTTCGGGCAGTTCGGTCTGGACGGTGAGGCGCAGCTCGGGAATATGGTCTCGCAAGGCATTCACCACCGGCGCGACCTGCGCGAGATGTCCGTATCCGTGCGCTGACAGCGCAAGCCAGATATGCGGCATGGGCGGGGTGGGTCGCGCGGACGCTTACGCGTCCAGATCGGGGATGAGCTGACTGCGCAAGCGCTCGATGGCGTCCTTCAGCATCAGCTTGCGCTTTTTTAGCCGCCGCATCTGCAATTGATCGACGTAGATGGCCTCGTTGAGACGGCCGATCATGTCGTCGAGATCACGGTGCTCCCGCTCCAGCTCGTAGAGCTTTTGACGGATCCTTTCCTCTTCGTCGGTGAACATGTGCGCGGCGCGATCCTGAACTCAAGCCTGCGAAGTGTAGCCACTGGCTGTAATGAATTGAAACCTTGCGGCCAGGAAAATCGGGTATAGTTGGCCGCTCCGTGCAATCGCGAAACAGGATGATGATGCGTTACTCGTTACTGGTTCTGGTAGCCGCGCTCGCAGGCTGCGCGGGGCCGCGCGGCCCGCTGGACTCGGACGCCGGCACGGAACCCCTGTTGCAACGTGCGGTAGCTGCCTACCGGCAGGGCAAGATCGTCGAAGCGCATCAGGCCGCAACGCAGGGTGCGCGGGAGGACGCGGAGAATGCCCAGTTTCAGAACCTGCTAGGATTGACCAGCCAACGCCTGGATCGGCCAGAGGCTGCCCGTGAGCACTTCCGCCGCGCGCTCCAACTTGCACCACAGGACGCGCTGATCCTCAACAACTACGGCACATTCCTCTGCGAACGCCGGGAATTCAAGGATGCGCAGACCCAGTTCCTGCTCGCGGCCCAGGCCCCAGGCAACCGCAACCCTGACGTGGCCTACGTGAACGCGGGGTTGTGCGCCCTTCGCGCCGGTCAGCCTGACAGTGCGCGGGGCTTTCTCGAGCAAGCCATCCAGCAAAAGCCGAACCAGTCCGTCGCGCTGTTTCAGCTCGCCCGGCTGTATTTCGACCAGGGCCAGGTCGGGCTCGCGGAGAGCTACCTCAACCGCTATCTCCAGGTCGCCACGCACAACGCGCAGACCCTGCTGCTCGGCGCCGAGATCGAACACCGCAACCGCCGTACGGCCGGGCTGCAGGACTACGTCGCCAAGCTCGAAAGTGCCTACCCGAACTCGGCCGAGGCCAAGCGCGCTCAGCGCCTCCTGCAACCTGCCGCCCCCGGCATTTTCGACCCTGAGCGGGAGGGCCTGCTCGACGAGCAGTGGATCATGGGCCGGGCCCCGCGGCACTACACCATCCAGATCCTCTCCGCCGCCGATCTGGGCACCTTCCAGTCCCACGTCGGCAAGCTCCCGCGCCGCGACCCAGCCGCCTACTTCACACAGCGGCGCAACAACGAGACACGCTACAACCTGATCGTCGGGGACTACGCCGACATCGCCCAGGCGACGGCGGCGCTGGAGGCACTCCCCCCCGCGCTGCGTGCCGTACGCCCCTGGGTGCGCAACTTCGCGGACCTACAAAACTTCATCAAGCCGCCCGTCGCGTCGTCACCGGTCCCGTGAGGGGACAACTCCACCGACTGCGCGGGCAATCACAACGCCGCCGGTGCCCCGACGGCTACTGGACCCCGCCCCTGCAGCAAGAAACGCATGCTGTCGATCTGCTCCGGCTGGTTCTTCATTCCGATGCGGATGAACACGAGCACCTTCTGCGCCATGTCCGTCGCCGGATTGAGCACGTAGCAGCGGTTCTCGCGGTCGTTGATCAGCACCCCGCTCTGGATGAGCATCGCCAGCAGCGGATTGAGCCGGGGCTTGTCCTCGAGCTGCTCGAAGCGGATACCCACGCTGTTCTTCGACTTCTCCAGCGCGAGCGGCTCGACATGACTCAGCAGCGTGCGCAAAGGCTCGACCGGGTCATTGCTCGACTCATCCTGCGAGAGCTGGCTGCCTGCGAGCAGGTACGTAGCAAATGCATGCATTTCGGTGGAATTGAGCGCAGGCCCGTTGATCGCCGCGGCCCGCTGGAAGCGTCCGCGCGCGTCGCTGCGCAGGTGCGCGAGCTTCAGCAGGAAGGTGTAGAACCCGGCGAGTCCCTCGTAGAGCGCGTGGAAGATCGAGCGGCTGGGGCGCAGCAGGTAGTAGCGGATCACGCCCAGAAACAGGGCGATCAGGTCGAACATGGCCGCCCACACCGCGCTCACGACCACGCCGATGGAGAACTGGTCGGGGTTCACAACAGCATCGTAGGCCCGTTCGACCGGCGTTTTCAGCACACCGAGGTGTTCCTGGGTGGTGCGCAAAATGGCCTCCTTGGCCTGTGGATCACCGAGTTCCACCCGCAGGCTGGAAAACAGCACGATCAGCTCGTCGCGCAGCGCGGGGGTTTCGGCCTGCGCAAGTTTGCCCTTGATTTCGGCCACGATCGCCTGGGCATTCTTGAACCGCTTTTCTTCGCCCTCCATGAGCGTCTTGTGCGTCTGGAACTCCTCGAGCTTACGGTAGTATTCCGGCCCCTTGCCCGGCCCAAGCCCCGAGCTCAGCCCCAGCCGGACCTCCTCCTCGACGCCCCGGGACAAACGCTCGAGCTTCTGACGCTCCTCATCGATACGCGTACGCTCTTGCTGGAGCGCATCACTGAGTTTATTCGAGATCAAAGCCTTGGCCTCCGTGCCGAGGGCGTGAACATCGCGCTTTTCGGGCAATGAGGCGTTGTAGACGTAGGTAAACGCTGACAGCGTCGAGAGTGTCAGTGCGGCGACGTAGACGACCAACATCGCGAGCTTGCCGAGACCGCGGACGAATGGTAACGCAAGCAGGCTCGCGCCAATCGCAAACTGCACCGCAATCGCGAAAAGGATGGCGTACTCCGTCTCCTGCACGTAGAGCAGCGCGCCTGAGTAGGTGAAAAACCCATTGGCCGCCACCAGAAACAGAATCCCCGCGCCCAGCAAGGCACTGAGGCCTGCGATCTTGGTGCGGCTGTCGGTAGCCTCTCGATGAACTTCGCTAACTGGGCTGGACATGGTTCGCTTACCTCAAAATCCTCTCGCTGGCCAGAGCATCACGGTCAAAACGGGCGCTCGCCCGAAATTTTGCCGATTATTCGCCTGGCGCAATTGCCTGACTCTGACAGAAAACCGTATATTAGTAAATCAGTATATAGGGGTTTTCCTGGGTCCCTAGTGTACGCCCCGCACGAAGGCGCCGTCCTGCGACGACAGAAGATCTGGGAAACGTGTCAATTTATTGACGCACGCGTATCTTGCGCGGGGACTTGGGGTTAGACTCGGCAGCCGTGTCGAAGAGTACTGTCGCACACCGCCTTGGGGATCGTCCAGGACGGCGCAAGAGGTCTGGGACACAGGGCCATCGAGTCTTGATGAAACGCGCGGACCTGGCCGCCAGAGCCAAGGTCGCATTTTTTGCCTGGCCTCGGGAGGAGGGGCCATAAGAATGAACACGAAGAGGCAGGTTATTCATGCAGAGCATAGTCCTGAGCGGCGCGCTAGCGCTGTTGTGTGCTGGACTGGTCGCCGCCGACGCCAAGCCCGTCGCTGAGCCGGTCACGCCGCCACCGGCGGTCGAGCCTGCGGCGCCCGTGGATTTCGATGCGATCAAGTACGACCGGCTTTTCCGAAAATACACGCAAAAATTTTTTGGCGACGCAGTCGACTGGCGGATCTTCAAATCTCAAGCCATCGTCGAATCCCGGCTCGAACACGACTCACAAAGTGAGCGCGGCGCGGTCGGCGTGATGCAGATACGCCGGACGACATTCGAGGAGATCCAGAAACAGAATCCCTTCTTCAGGGACAAGGACCTTTCCCATCCGGAATGGAACATCGCCGCCGGCATCTACTACAACCGGTATCTCTACGACCGCTGGCGAAAGCAACGCGGCCTCTCCGACGAAAAGCGCTTTCTGCTGATGCTGGCCAGCTACAACGCCGGCTACGCCCGGATCGCCACTGCGCTCGCCAAGGCGGGCAACCCGCGTGACAATTGGGAGGATGTCCAGCGGCATGTGCCACGCCAGACCCGTGAATACGTCATCCGTGTGCATCAAACCGTGGCAGAACTGGTGCGCGATGACTCAGGCGAGCGCAAACCCGTCCGTCTGGTGCTGGCGGTCAACGACGACGCCCTCGGGTTGTGATGGACGAGGGCGGTGCTACAGCCCCAGCTTGTGCGCTTCCGTGACGGCCTCCGCCCGGTTCCACAGGGTCTCGAACTCCGCTTGCAGACGCTTCGCAAACCATGGGTTGTGCGCACCGAAGCGGGCTTGACGCTGACTGGCGACTGGCTTGTGCAGGACACCGACGCCGTCGCTAACGACGTATACCTGGCTGACCGTTCGGTCGCGGGCGTGCAATTGCCGAATCAGGAACCGCTCTGGGAACCGCGGTACTAGCATCATGAGGCGATGGGAGCGGCTCACCAGATCCCGGCTGCTGCGTACCAGCACTCGCAGCGTGTGATGTTGCGGCACCAGAAAACGGCGCGCGGCATCCAGGATGTCAGGGTCATCGAACAGCCTGCGATCAAGGTTGTGACTCAGGATGACGACCTCACTGGCTGCGTTGCGCAGCAAATACGCCACGGCCTCGCGGGCGCGGTCCGTCGAATCGAGGGTCAGGGTCCGCTCGCCAAGGTCTTCGAAAGCGTCGGCGTTCGGGTGGTCAGGTTCGTGGTGAGACTTATCCATGTCCGCCACCTCCGGGTGGCCATCAGGGCGTTGAAAAACGTAGCGAGGACTGCTCAGGCACGACACAGGTCGCCGCATCCCGCAGTCTCTTTCTCAACACCCTGTCAAATAGAACATTGCATTTTCCGGTGCGGTAAACCGGCGTCGTCGAAGACCTCGCCCTCGGCCGTAAAACCGTGCGGGGCGTAGAAGGGCAAGGCATGAACCTGGGCGTTCAGAAACACCTGCTGCAACCCAAGCCGGGATCTGGCCTGCGCCATCAGCCACTGCAGCATGGCCGAGCCTACGCCCTGCCCGCGGTAGTCTCGCAGCACGGCCATGCGCCCGATGTGGCCATTGCTGAGGAGACGCCCCGTGCCGATGGGCTCGCCACGCAGGGTCTCGGCCAGCACGTGAATGGCGTGCTCGTCGTCTCCATCCTGCTCCAGCTCGAAGGGCACGCCTTGCTCGTTCACGAACACGGCCAGCCTCACGCGCAACAACGCCTCCGCGTCGCTCGACCAGACCGCGTCACGAACCGACCAATCCGCCCCCGCCATCACCGAATTCCAGGGCACCCGCACACACGAGAGTATAAATCACAGCCTGCAGCTCCGGGGCGTCGCGGTGCACGAGCTGCCACGGGCGCAGCGTGCCCGCTGTGCTCAGCACCTCGACGTCCTGCCTGAACGCGGCGGGCAGCGCGTGGCATTCGCCGTTGACGTAAAGCACCACGGCCTCCTCATCGGCGCAAAAGGCCATGCGCGTGCGTGGGTTACGGGCGAGTGCGGCGTCGGCCTCACCGAGCCACTGCGTGAATCGCTGCGCATCGAGGGGTTGTTCGGGCCGCTCGACCTCGAGTTTGGGCTCGGTCAGGTAACAGCCCAGCCAGTCGCGAAACTCGCGATCGGTCATCGCTGTCAGGGCGGAGATCGTCTGCCGGAATTTGTGCACGGCCGTTGGCGTGATTTCCGCGCTGCTGGCCCGCGGTGCGAGGTCGGGATCGGCATAGCGGTGGTCCTCCGGCGTGCGCGCCACCAGTGCCTCGGCGAATGCATGCAGGAGGTCACGATGCGCCGGCGCGCGAAAGCCTACCGAGGCGGTCATGCACGGCCCCTGCGCAATGCCGTGGTGACCGACACGCGGCGGCAGGTACAGTAGATCGCCCGGCTCCACGACGACCACCGTATCCGCGTCGAAATGCCGCAACAGGCGCAGATCGAGCCCGTCCACACAACTCAGGTCGGTGAGCGGCGCGGCACCGAAGCGCCACTCGCGGCGGCCCTCGAGCTGGAGCAGGAACACGTCGTAGTCATCGTAGTGGGGTCCCACGCTGCCTTGATCGGCCGCATAGCTGATCTGCAGGTCGTCGATGCGCCAGTCCGGGATGAAGCGGAACGGCTCGACCAGCGCCTGCAGCTCGGGGACGTGCTTCTCGCAGTCGTTGACCAGAAACGTCCAGTGCGTCTTCGGTAGGCGTGCGAATACCTTTTCGTCGAATGGGCCGTAGCTCACGAGCCAGGGCTGCTTGCGGTGGCGCTCCTGCACGAGCCGGGCGGTCACCTCTTCCTCGCAGGCGAGCCCGGCCAGCTCCTCGGCGCTGATCGGGCAAGCGAGATCCGGCCACGCGCCGCGGACGAACAAGGGTCTTTTCTGCCAGTAGTCGCGCAGAAACTCCGAGGCCGTCAGGCCCCCGAGCAAGCGTAGCGGGCGGTCATCCACGGCGTCAGATCTGGCGCGCCATGACCGCGGCGTTGCCCGTGTAGGTCGCCGGTGTGAGCGCCTTGAGCCGGTCCTTCTCGGGCTCCGGCAGTTCCAGGGTGTCGATGAAGCGCCGCAGTGCCTCGGCGTCGATGCGCTGCCCCCTGGTCAGGGCCTTGAGCTTCTCATACGGCTGCTCAATGCCGTAGCGGCGCATGACGGTCTGGATCGGCTCGGCAAGCACCTCCCAGTTCGCGTCGAGGTCGGCGGCGAGGCGGGTCGCGTCCACTTCCAGCTTGTTCAGGCCCTTGGCGAGCGACTTCAGCGCGATCAGCGTATGGGCAAAGCCAACACCGAGGTTGCGCAGCACGGTGGAGTCGGTGAGGTCGCGCTGCCAGCGCGAGATCGGCAGCTTGGCCGACAGGTGTTCGAGCAGCGCGTTGGCGATGCCGAGGTTGCCCTCGGCGTTCTCGAAGTCGATGGGGTTGACCTTGTGCGGCATGGTCGAGGAGCCCACTTCGCCTGCGACGACCTTCTGCTTGAAGTAGCCGAGCGAGATGTAGCTCCACACGTCACGGGCCAAGTCAATCAGGATCGTATTGAATCGGCGCATCGCATCGAACAGTTCGGCCATCGAGTCGTGCGGCTCGATCTGTATCGTGTACGGGTTCCACGCAAGCCCGAGCGACTCGACGAACGCCCGGGTGAAGCCCGCCCAGTCGACCTCTGGGTAGGCCGCGAGGTGCGCGTTGAAGTTGCCGACTGCGCCGTTCATCTTGCCGAGCAGCCGCACCGCGCGTATCTGCGCGAGCTGGCGTTCGGCGCGATGCACGACGTTGGCGAGCTCCTTGCCGAGCGTGGTCGGCGAGGCGGGCTGACCGTGGGTACGCGAGAGCATCGGCTGATCGGCCAACGCATGGGCCAGCTCGCGCAAGCGCGCGGTCACGGTCTCGGCGGCGGGCAGCAGCACCTCGTCGCGGCCACGTTGCAACATCAGTGCGTAGGCGAGGTTGTTGATGTCCTCGGAGGTGCAGGCAAAGTGGATGAACTCACCGACGCGCTTGAGCTCCGGCTGCCCCTGGATCTTTTCCTTGAGCAGGTACTCGACGGCCTTCACGTCGTGGTTGGTGGTGCGCTCGATCGCCTTCACGCGCGCCGCGTCGTCGATCGAGAAGCCGGTGAGGATGCCCTCCAGCGCCGCCTGTGCCTCGGCGCTGAAGGCGGGCACCTCGGCGATCTGCGGCGCCCGGGCGAGCGCCTGCAACCAGCGGATCTCGACCAGCACCCGGTGGTAGATCAGACCATACTCGCTGAATAGCGCACGCAACGGCTCGGTCTGCGCCGCGTAGCGGCCGTCGATGGGCGAAATGGCGGTGAGCACGGAGAGTTGCATGCGGCTACCCGGGGTCGGCGTGGAGAGCGCAAACTATACAAGAGGGCGTTCTTGCGGTGGAGGTTTTGATGAGTACCTCGCAATTTCGTATTGAACACGACAGCCTCGGCGAGGTTGCCGTGCCGATCGATGCGCTCTATGGCGCGCAGACGCAGCGGGCCATCGAGAACTTTCGCATCAGCGGAGAGCCCATGCCGAGGGCGCTGATCCACGCGCTCGGACTGGTGAAGGCCGCCTGTGCGACTGCCCTGGTTGCCACTGCAGACCTACCGGCAGCACGGGGCGCGGCCATCCGCGACGCTGCGCTCGAGGTCGCCGCGGGTGTGCACGACGAGCAGTTCCCCGTCGATGTGTTCCAGACCGGCTCGGGCACCTCGACGAACATGAACGCCAACGAGGTGATCGCCGCGCTGGCCAGCCGCGCCCTGGGCGAACGCATCCACCCCAACGACGACGTCAACCGCGGGCAGAGTTCCAACGATGTGATGCCCACCGCTCTGCACGTCGCCGCCGCGCTCGGCGTGGACCAACGGCTGCTGCCGGCGCTCGCGCACCTGCGTGCGGTGATCGATCAACGCGCCGTTGAGCTCGCGGGGGTCGCGAAGACGGGGCGCACGCACTTGATGGATGCACTGCCGATCACCTTCGGCCAGGCGCTGTCTGGCTGGTCGGCGCAGCTCGAGGCGGTCGGCGTCGAACTCGCGCAGTCCCTGCAGCGCCTGCGGCTGTTGCCGATCGGCGGCACGGCCATCGGCACCGGCATGAATGCACCGCCGGGCTTCGATGCACGCGTCTGCCGCGAACTCGAGCGCCTCACGGGGCTCGCCTTCCGCCCCCTGCCGAACAAGTTCGCGGGCATCGCAAGCCTCGATGCCGCCGTCGCGCTGTCGGGGCGGCTCAAGACGCTCGCCTGCGCCGTGATGAAGATCGCCAATGACCTGCGCTGGATGAACTCGGGCCCCCTGGCCGGTCTCGGCGAGATCACCCTGCCCGCACTGCAGCCGGGCAGCAGCATCATGCCGGGCAAGGTCAACCCGGTGATCCCTGAGGCGGTGTGCATGGTCGCCGCGCAGGTCATCGGCAACGACGCCACCGTCACCCTCGCCGGTCAATCGGGCAACTTCGAGCTGAACGTGATGCTGCCGGTGGTGGCGCGGAACCTGCTCACCAGTGTCGAGTGGCTCTCGAACGCGCTCGAGCACCTCGCCGACAAGGCCATCGCCGGTTTTCAGATCAACGCCGCGACCCTCCAGGCGGCCCTGGCGCGCAACCCCGTCGTGGCGACCGCGCTGAACAACCTCATCGGCTACGAGCAAGGCGCGCGCATCGTGAAACGTGCGTTGGCCGAGGACCGGCCGGTGATCGACGTCGCCGAGGAACTGACGGCCCTGCCCCGGGCAGAGCTCGAGCGGCTCCTCGATCCGCTGCGTCTGACGGGGGCCGTGGAGCGATGAGTGAATCCGACGCCGGGCGCGTGCGCCTCGACAAATGGCTGTGGGCTGCGCGCTTCTTCAAGACCCGGGCGCTCGCCACGGAGGCGATCGAGGGCGGCAAGGTGCACGTCAACGACCAGCGCGTGAAGCCGGCGCGCGCCGTGCGTGTCGGGGACGTGCTCGAGGTGCGGCGCGGCTTCGAGACGATGGTGGTCATCGTGCAGGCGCTCGCCGAGCAGCGCGGGCCTGCCAAGGTCGCCCAGACGCTCTACACCGAGACCGAGGCGAGCCGACTGCGCCGCGAGGCCGCGGCCGAACAGTGCCGGCTCGAGCGCATGGGCATGGTGCCAAGCGAGCACCGCCCGTCGGGGCGCGACCGTCAGAAGATCCGCCAACTTACCGGCAAGGACTGACCGTGCCACGCCCCGTCACGCCGCTCGTGGCCGTCGACCTCGTCATCCGCCTAGCGCACCGGGGCCATCGCATCGTGCTCATCGAGCGGCGCAACCCCCCGCCCAGCTGGGCGCTGCCGGGCGGCTTCGTCGATGTCGGGGAGACACTGGAGCGTGCGGCCGTGCGCGAGGCCCACGAAGAAACCGGGCTAAACGTTACCCTGGAGGCATTGCTTGGGTGCTACTCGAACCCCGCGCGCGACCCGCGGGGGCACACCATCAGCGCGGTCTACGTCGCGAGCGCGACGGGTGAGCCGCAGGCCGCAGACGATGCGCGCGCCGTGGCGATCGTCGACCCCGCCGCGCCCGGCCGGGTGCTCGCCTTCGACCACGCGCTGATCCTCGAAGACTACCTGCGTTACCTCACCACCGGGCTCGGCGCGCCGCTCCGCGCGTGAAGGCGTTGGCAAAACACGCCGCCCGACCTTGCCAAATGGCCCGCGATGTGGCAAAGGGTCGGACAGTCATCGATCTACCCGAACGGCCCATGACACGCCGCATCCGCCTGACGCTCGCCGCGCTCTACATCCTACTGCTCCACGCCCTGGTTGGATTGGCCGTGGTAAGCCCCGAGCGGTTCAATGACCTGGTCGCCCGGGTCGGCATCGACAACAGCCCCAAGGTGCTGCCGCACTTCACCAACATGCTGCGCTATCACCGCTGGATGGACGACCACGTCCCCGCAGGCGCGGTGGTGTTTCTAGGCGACAGCATCACGCAGGGGCTTGCGACCGCCGCCGTGGCGCCGAATTCCGTGAACCTCGGCATCGGCGGCCAGCTCATCGAACAACTCGCCGACCAGGTAACGACCTACCAATCACTCCACCGCGCGGGGGCAATCGTGCTGCAGATCGGCGTGAACAATCTGCCTACCGAGGATCTCGCCTACACCGAGGCGAGCCTGCGCGAGCTGCTTGCGCGGCTGCCCGCCGACACGCCGCTGGTGTGGAACGCGATCATGCCGGCCGACCGCACCCGTGGCCGCCGACTCGTGCCGGCTGACATCGTGCCCGTCAACGCGGTCATTCGGGCGCTGTGCCGCACGCGGCCGAACTGCGTGTTCGTCGACACCTTTGCCCTGTTCACCGACGCCGAGGGCAGGATGGTCGCCGGGGACTTCCTCGACGGCGTGCATCTGAGCACCCAAGGGTATGCGAAGTGGATCGACCGGCTGCGCGCGGCGCTCGGCGAGGCGATGGCCTTCAGGCCGAATACAGTGCACAGTCACCCGAACTGAGGGCTCCGACGCTCCATTGTGGCGCACACGGCGGCAACGGCAGGGACGAGCAAAGCGGCTCCCTGCACCAAGCTGCCTCTGCCACGGAAACCCTGGTTCAATGAGCGAGTGGGATGGATCGCAGGGCGCACGGAGCACAGCGACAAGACATATCAAGCAGATGGGCGAGGAGCGAGCACCACACCATGCGACGATCCGCCCGCGCAGCCATTGAATTAGCGCCCCCCTAGGGCTGCGCGATCAGCTCCCGCAACTGCTTGAGGATGGCAGGATCGTCGAACTCACGCCCTCCGATCGCGTTGAAGGCAAGCCGACCCTGCTTGTCCACGACGAAGGTCGTCGGCAGGCCCCGCACGGGCCAGCTTTGCACGACCTTGCTGTCGGCATCGAGCACGATGGGGAAGCTCGGCGGGGGTTGCAGTGACCCGAGAAAGCCGAAGATCGTCTCGGCATCCTCGCCGACATCCACCGCCAGCACCTGAAATGGCTGCCCTTTGAGCTGCTGCGCCAAACGCTCGAGTGAGGGCATCTCGCGCCGGCAGGGTGGGCACCAGGTCGCCCAGAAGTTGATGAGCACGACCTTGCCTTTGAGGTCCGCGAGGTCATGCGTCTTACCGTCCATGTCCTTGAGCTTCAGCGCCGGCGCCTGGCCGGGTTTGGCGATCTCCTTCAGCGTACGGGCGAGTGCGGGGGCGCCCGACTCCGCCGCGGCGGCGCTCATCACACCCACCCACAACAGGGACGCCGCCGCGATCCACCGCGCCCGGGCCATCAGCTTACTTTGCCTCTTCTGATCGCGCACAGCGCGCGCCTGCCAGCCTTCCCGCATGCGTTTTATCTCCGCTTTGCCATTCGTAGATCAGGTCGAAGCGTGCCCCGCGGGGCAGCGCGTAAGTGGTCATGCCCTGGTTCCAGTCCGCTGGCGCAAAGGTCTGGGTGGTCGGAAACTGAGACCACTCGAAGCCGATCCGCGCTGCTGGGTCGATGCCGCGCGCATCCCACTCGCTGAGCCACTCCTCCTTGACCTTGAGCGGCCGGGGTTCGCCGCCGCGAGGCTGATACCGCCACCGGCGGAGGTCGAGCTCGACGGGTGTCGTGCCGGTGTTGCGCACCACGGTCATAAACACGCAGTCGCGCGCGTAGTGCCGCGCGCGCTCGGTCGGAAAGCCGCGCGCCTCGAAGAACGCCTGCGCCTGTTCGGGGCTGATCTGGGTCAAGCGGACCGCGAGGCCCTTACCTTGCGTCTCCCAGGTCTCGAGCCCCGAGGCGGGATCGACGCTGCGCGCCGTGCCTGCGGCCGCCGCGTGGGCCACGAGCGCGACCAGAGCCGGGGCAACAAACTGACGAGGCGTGCTCGGGAACATGGGGCAGCGGTGGCGATGTGAAAGTTGCGTATATCCTAACACCCCGCGTTGCGGCTGAAACGCGCCCCTCACACCCGACGCACCAGCGGAAAGCGCAGCGCCTCCACCCGCCAGCCGCTGACATCAGCCTCCAGCACAAGGCACGAAGGGCCGCCAAAGGTGCGCTCCCGACCTGCAGCACCCGGGTTGAGAATCCAGGGCAATGCCTCGGTATCGACCACGAGGCGATGGGAGTGCCTGTAGACGACCGCACGCGCGTCCGCAAAGCGGTCCCGCAACAAGTGATGACGTGCCGCCGCAGGGACAATCGTGTGACCGTGGACGACCTGCACGAGCCCGCCTGGCAGCGCCAATGTCCCTTGCGCGGGGATCGCACCAAGCGCACCGTGGTGCTCCTGCGGCCACTTGCGGGGCACGTCGTTGTTGCCGCGCACGGCGAGCACGCCCACCCGCGGCCGCAACGCAGCGAGTACATCGGGGTGACCGATGTCGCCCGCGTGCAGCACGTGATCGCAGGCTGAGGCCAGCGCAGCGATGCGCGAGTCGATCTCACCGTGCGTGTCGGAAACGATCAGCACGCGCACGCGGGGCCCTCACCTGCCACACCGGCGGCACGCAGCCGACCGCACCCATACGCCCTCGGCGGACGACAGGGCTGCGACGGCTCGCGCGACGCGTTTCGCTAACGGGTTCATCCGACGGCTCCAAGGCATTCAACGGACGGAGTTTACCGCCAGCGCGTCGCATCGCAGCAAGGCTACGCCAGCCGGCGCCACGGCGGGATTTGGTGCTAGAATCCGCAACTTGACGCGCCGGACGCTGGCCCTGTAGCCGCCCGAACGCGCATGACCCCAATGAATCCATCGACTTCAGCATGACGGCGGCAAGCCCACCCCGAATCCTCACCCGCAAGGAACACTGCATCTCGCGGTCGCAGATCGACAAAAATGCCTTGAAGGTGCTTTATCGCCTCCATGAAGCGGGGTTCCGTGCCTGTCTGGTGGGCGGCGGCGTGCGCGACCTGCTGCTCGGGCGCGAACCCAAGGACTTCGATGTCGCCACCGACGCCCTCCCGGATCAGGTGCGTTCCCTGTTCAGCAACTGCCGACTGATCGGGCGGCGCTTTCGGCTCGCTCACGTCCACTTTGGGCGCAACATCGTCGAGGTGGCGACATTCCGCGCACCCCACGACCACGCGGACGATGACGACGAGGCAGAGGTCGAGGAGAACGGCCGGATCGTGCGTGACAACGTTTACGGCACGCTGGAACAGGACGTCTGGCGGCGCGACTTCACCGTCAACTCCCTGTACTACGACATCAGCGACTTTTCGGTCATCGACTACACCGGCGGCTACGAGGACCTGCAGCGAGGCGTGCTGCGGCTGATCGGCGATGCCGACACCCGCTACCGCGAGGACCCGGTGCGGATGCTGCGGGCGGTCCGCTTTGCGGCCAAGCTCGGATTCCGGCTCGACAGCGAGTCCGAGCACGCCATCCACGCACTGCATGGGCTGCTCGGCGAGGCGTCTGCGGCGCGGCTGTTCGACGAGGTCCTGAAGCTCCTGCACGGCGGGTTTGCGCACGAGACCTTCGAACTGTTGCGCCACTACCAACTCTTCGAGCACCTGTTCCCCGCCACCGAGGCCGCACTCAACGCCGAGGGCGGCGAGCAGCTCGGCTGGTTCATCGCTGCGGCGCTCGAAAATACCGACGTCCGCGTCCGCCAGGGCAAGCCCGTGAATCCCGCCTTCATGATCGCAGTGATGCTCTGGGGCGATGTGCTGCGCCGCCGCGACGCCTTGCTCGCGCAGGGGCTCAGCGAGCACGAGGCGCTGCTCATCGCTGGGCGCGAGGCGGTGAGCGCGCAGAGCCGCCACGTTGCGATGCCGCGCCGTTACAGCGGCCAGTCGCAGGAGATCTGGACGCTGCAGGCGCGCCTGCGCAAGACCAAGGGGCTAGCCCCGGCGCGCCTGCTGGAAAACGGCCGGTTTCGGGCCGCCTATGACTTTCTGTGCCTACGTGCGGCATCCGGCGAAGCGGACGACCTGCGGGAACTGTGCGCGTGGTGGACCGAGTTTCAGGCCGCAAGTCCCGACGCCCGGCGCACCATGACCGCCCCAGGTGGCAAAGGCGAGGGCAAGCACCGCTCCGGCCGGCGGCGGCGCGCCCGCAAGCCCGCCGAGGCCACTAGCTAGGGCGTCGCCGTGGCGACCGCCTACATCGGGCTCGGCAGCAACCTCAACGACCCGGCGGCGCAACTGCGGCAGGCCTGCCGCGCTCTCGGGGGCCTGCCGCAATCCCGCCTCGAGGCCGTTTCGCCCTTTTACCGTAACCGGCCGATGGGTCCGCAGGATCAACCTGACTATGTCAACGCCGTCGCGAGGCTTGAGACCACGCTGGAACCCCTGGCGCTGCTCGACGCCCTGCATGCCATCGAGGTCGCGCAAGGCCGCATGCGCGACGGGACCCGCTGGGGGGCACGCACACTCGATCTCGACCTGCTGCTCTACGACGAGTTGAGCCTGTCCCACGCCCGGCTGCACCTACCCCACCCGGGGATGGGCGAACGGGATTTCGTGATCCTGCCGCTCTGCGACGTGGCGCCCGCAGGGCTCAGCATTCCCGGCCTGGGGCCGCTCGCTGCGCTGCGCGAGCGATTTTCCGCCGCAACCCTGACACGCCTGGAGCTAGGGCATGAGTGAGCACCGTCTGATCGTCGTCGAAGGCCCCATAGGTGTCGGCAAGACCACGCTGGCCCAGCGCCTCGCGAGAGACCTGCAGGCGCACCCGCTGCTGGAGAGCGCCGAGGAAAACCCGTTTCTCGAGCGTTTCTACACCTACCCGCGGCAATACGCGCTGCACACGCAGTTGCATTTCCTGATGTCGCGCCTCGATGCCATACAGGCGATCCAACAGGCCGGGCCCGCTTCGTGGGTGACGGACTTCCTGCTCGAGAAGGATCGTCTGTTTGCCGAAAATGCGCTCGACGAGCAGGAGTTCGAGCTCTATCAACGCGTCTGGGACAGAACTGCGCTGCAGCGGCCGACGCCGGATCTGGTCGTCTACCTGCAAGCCCCTGTGGAGGTGTTGCTCAAACGGCTGATCCACCGGGGGCGAAGCTTCGAGCGCGGCATCAATCCGGCGTACCTCGAGCAGCTCAACGGCGCCTATGCGCGCTTCTTCCACTTCTACAACGACGCACCCCTACTGATCATCAACGCGACGGAGATCGATTTCGCGCATAATGATGAAGACTACGGGCAGCTACTCACGCAGATCCGCACCATCAAGAGCGGACGCAACTTCTTCAACCCGCTGCCCACCGACGGTTGAAGGCCCCCTTCGGACACGTGGATTGGAGGCGCGAAACACCATGAGCACGCACGCAGGATCCTCCCGCATCACGGTCTCCCGCCTGCGCCAAATGAAGCAGGCCGGAGAGAAGATCGCCTGTCTCACGGCCTACGACGCGAGCTTTGCAGCGCTGCTCGAGGGCGCAGGGGTCGATGTGATCCTGGTCGGTGACTCGCTCGGCATGGTCGTGCAGGGCCACCCGACGACGGTGCCGGTTACGCTGGAGCACATGGTTTATCACTGTCAGTGCGTGGCGCGGGCCACCTCCCGAGCGCTGCTGATGGCGGACATGCCGTTCATGAGCTACACCTCGACCGAACAGGCGATGCGGAGCGCGGCGCGGCTGATGCAGGAGGGGGGCGCCCAGATGGTCAAGCTGGAGGGCGACGCGCGTCAGGTGGAGATCGTCCGTAAGCTCGCCGAGCACGGCGTGCCGGTGTGCGCGCACCTCGGCCTGCAACCCCAGCTCATCCACAAGCTCGGCGGCTACCGGGTGCAGGGCCGCGACCATCATCACGCCGACGCCATGCTGCGCGATGCGGCATTGCTCGAGGACGCCGGAGCCGATGTGCTGCTGCTTGAGTGCGTGCCCGAACCCCTGGCGGCAGAGATTGCCGCGAATCTCGGCATTCCGGTCATCGGTATCGGCGCGAGTGCGGCCTGCGATGGCCAGATTCTGGTGTCTTACGACATTTTGGGCCTCACCGCCGGGCGTATCCCCAAGTTCGCTAAAGACTTTCTCGCTGGGCGCGAGGGGCTGGCCGACGCGGTTGGGGCGTATGTGTACGAGGTGAAATCCGGCGCGTTTCCCTCATCCGACCACCTGTTTCTCTGAATTCGCAGCGACCGCGGACCAACCAGCGCGATGAGGGTCTTCAAGAACCCGGAACAACTCCGGCTTGCCTTGCGCGGCGAGCGGCAAAACCGCCGCAGCATCGCCTTCGTGCCCACCATGGGCAACCTGCACGCCGGCCACATGGCCCTGGTCGAACGCGCCCGCGTGCTGTCGGAGTGCGTCGTGACGAGCGTGTTCGTCAACCCGCTGCAGTTTGACCGCGCAGCCGACCTCGAGGCCTATCCCCGCACCCTGGAGCGCGACGCACGAATGCTGAGCGAGGCGAAGGTTCAATACCTGTTCGCGCCCGAAGTGCAGGACATGTACCCCGCCCCCCCTGATGAGGGCACGCGCGTGACGGTCACGGGCATCAGTGAGCGGCACGAAGGGGAGTACCGGCCGGGTCATTTCACTGGTGTGGCTACCGTCGTCACCAAGCTGTTCAACATCGTGCGGCCCGACATCGCGATCTTTGGTGAGAAGGACTATCAGCAGCTGCAGGTCATCCGCAAACTCGTGTTTGACCTCAACCTGCCGGTGAAAATCGTGTCGGTGCCCACGCAGCGCGAAGCCGACGGCCTGGCAATGAGTTCGCGCAACGGGCGTCTCAGCGCCGAGGAGCGCAACATCGCGCCCCGCTTGTACAAAGTCCTGACGTTCATCGAACGTGCGATCCGCTCGCGCGATTTCGATCACCGCGTGCTCGAGCAGCACGGCGACAAGCTGCTGCGCCAGGCCGGCTTTCAGCCCGAGTATCTGCGGATCTGCCACGCAGGCACCCTGGAACAGTCCCTGCCGCGCGACGATCAACTCGTCATCCTTGCCGCCGTGTGGCTCAATGCCGTGCGCCTGATCGACTGCCTGCCGATCAATTTGAAGTCGGGGTAGGGTTACCCCATAATCGAGCGCACCCTTCCAGTAACGAGCCCGGTGGCGCACAGGTGATCATCACGCTACTCAAGTCCAAGCTGCATCGCGTGCGGGTGACGCACGTCGAGCTGGATTACGAAGGGTCGTGCGCCATCGACGCAAACCTGCTGCGCGCCGCGGGCATTCGCGAGTACGAACGCATCGAGATCTACAACGTCACCAACGGCGAGCGTTTCGCAACCTACGCGATCCGCGCCGAGGCCGACAGTGGCGTGGTCTCCGTCAACGGCGCGGCCGCGCACAAGGCGCGCGTGGGCGACATCGTCATTGTCTGCACCTATGCGCAACTCAGCGAGGCCGAAGCGCTCAATTTCCGACCGAAACTGGTGTACGTCGACGACCACAACCGCATCGCACGTACCGCCAACGAGATCCCCGAGCAGGTGGCCTAGGCGGCACACCCGCCCGGTTACCCAGTCAGGTCACGAGCCATCGTCGGCCAACGGCGCGTCCAGAACAAAGCGCATCGACAGATCGACGCTCTTTACGTCCTTGGTGAGCGCGCCGCTCGAGATGTAGTCCACGCCGAGCGCTGCGTAGTCGCGCAAGGTCTCCAACGTGACCCCGCCGGAGATCTCGAGCTTCTTGCGTCTGGCATTGCGGCGCACCGCCTCGCGGATCTCGTCCGGGCTGAAATCGTCGAGCATGATCATGTCCGCCGAGGTGGCCAGCGCCTCATCGAACTCCCGCAGGTTCTCGGTCTCCACCTCGATGATCACCGCCGGATAGCATTGGCGCGCGGCGGCCACGGCGGCGGTGATGGAGCCCGCGGCGAGGATGTGGTTCTCCTTGATCAAGACCTGGTCGTAGAGCCCGAGCCGGTGATTCTTGCCGCCCGCGCAGGCGACGGCGTACTTCTGTGCAAGGCGCAGGCCTGGGAGGGTCTTGCGGGTATCGAGGATGCGTGTCGGTAAGCCCTCGAGCGCACGCACATAGCGGCGGGTCTGTGTCGCCGTGCCGGAGAGCGTCTGCAGGAAGTTCAGCGCGGCGCGCTCGGCCGTCAACAACGCTCGCGCGTTGCCGCGCAACTCGCAGATGAGCGTGCCCGCCGGCTGCTCGCTACCCTCCGCCACATGCCAGTCGATGCGGATGCCGGGGTCCACTCCGGCAACGACCGCATCGAACCACGGCCGCCCGCAGATCACCGCCGCTTCGCGCAGCAGCACGGTCGCGTGGGCCTCGGTCGCAGGGGGAATCAGGCTCGCCGTGAGGTCACCACTGCGGATGTCCTCGTCCAGTGCCAGGCGGACGATGCGGTCAAGGTCCAAAAGATAGGGCGTGGCGTCAATCATAAGGGCTGGCCTCGAGACGGTCGGTCCCCCTATTGTCCACCAAGGACACGGCGTGGACGAAGGAATCGTCGGGCCACTGGGGTCGAAGGGCCTGGGCACCCGCGGGGTCAGCCGCTCGGCCGGCGGCGGCGTGTGATGTTTCGTTGCACCAGGGTTATACGCCTCAGGGCCCTAGCGATAGATCCAGCCGGACGAATAAGGTCCACTCCGGACGGTGATCGAGCGCCGCGGTAAAACGCAAGCCTGGGGCGAACTCCAAGTACAGCTGATCATGCCAGATGGCGCGGCGATGCCGCACCTGCACCTGGCTCACGTCGAGGTCGAAGCGGGGCTCGGTGAGCAGGGTGTTGAACCAGTCGAGGGCAATCAGGCGCCTTTCGGAGAGTGGGCGCACGATCGTGAAGTTCTGGTCCAGCCGGTATCCGGGCCGCTCCTTGAACCAGCGCGGATTGGTGGTGACGCGGGTGAAATCCCCGTTCGATATGAGATGATCCCGGTCCACGCGCAGCGAGACCTCCAGGCCGTCGTCCGAGTCGTAGAGCACGTAAGGGGTAAAACGGAGCAGATAACCCTTGTGTTCCCAGGTGCGCCGCTGGAGGACGCGCACAAACAGGCTGGGGTCAGCCAGGCCACCGCGGCCGCCGCCATCGACGATGATGCGGTTGCGATCCTTCTCTCGCGCGACCACCCGCAGGGACGCGCTGGCCTGCTCGCTCTGCAGGCCGATGACATCACCCTCGTCCGGCCGCCCTTCGAACACCAGTTGCACGCGCCGGCTGAGTCGCGGCAGAACCAGCTTGCCGCGCAGGTCCAGGCCCGTCGTGGGCGTCTCGCCCTCCACCATCGAGGTGGTCAAAGACAGACGGCCGTTGGTGAAATCGGCCTCCTCGAGCGTGCGCTCGTCACCGAAGAATCCGTCGAGCCAGTCGGCGGTCTTCTTTAGGCTTGTGCGCAGCTTCGTCTGTGTCTGCTCGATGAGCGCGGCGGGTGCCGGGGCTGGCGATCCTGCGCTCGAGGTCGCCTCGGCATCGATGGGCGGCAGTGCCTTGTCCTCGGCACGCAGCCCGGATGTCCAAGCGCACAGCGCCGCGAGGATCACGATGCGTACCCCGTGCATGGCCGCGGGGCGCCAGACGTCAGATGTGCCGCAAGTCGGGCTCGGCATCCGGGTCGAGAATGAGGATGTGATTCGGCGGGATCGAACGCCAACCTGCATGGTCGGTCAGGGGCTCACTCGCCACGAGCTGGCTGTGCAGTGGGAAGGCGGGATCGTCGCTGACGTAGTGAAGGGGCAGACAGTCGCCGCGGATGGCGTAGCGCGCCGCGATGATCCGGCTGCCGTCGGAGACGACGATGTTCAGCCGCGTCTGCACATCGATCAGGGTGACCTGAAGGGTGGCGAGGATGTTCTGCAATGCACCCTCAACACTGATCTCGTCAAAATCGCGCAGGCGCTGGCGCAGCATCGCGAACAGGTAGGCGGATTCGGTATTTTCGCTGATCTCGGCGACGATCTCCGGGCGCAGGTAGCGCAGGCAGTAAGGCCTCAGGGTGTGTGCGAAATCCTCGACCACCCCTTCGTGCATGAACAGCATGAACTCGTCGGTGAGTGGTTGGGTGTCTGCGCTGCCGTAGTGCACGACGGAGTTGCTGCCGCCGAGGAAACCAAACCAGAGCTTGCGTTCCATCGAGGCCGAGAGCGCGACGAGGTTGGGATCGGTCCAAATCGGCTGCGTGCTCGCGTAGCGGAAGGGGCGCGAGCCGTTGTACCAGCCGAAGCCGTAGCCTTCGACGTCGGGCATGGCGTCGCTCTCGACCAGCACGCTTGCCTGCCGGACGAGGCTGCGCGCGGGTGTGAGCAAGAATTTCGCCAACGCGACGGACGGTCCGAGATAGGCTGCCAAGCGGCTCATGAAACTTCCTAATTTGATCGCCGATTCAATATGTTAGCCATCGTAGCACGGATCGGCGGGGGGATTAATCCACAGAATCTAACACAGGTCACAACTTATCCCCACCGATTATCCCCACCGAGCCTGCGGCAACGCCCCCGTGGTTTGCGCCCGGCAAATTCCATTATGATTCCGCCGACGCAACGATCCTTCGAGGTATTCGCGATGAGTAACGCCAACATTCTCATCGTCGAGGACGAACCAGCGGTCCGGGACATGATCGCCTACGCGATGAACTCCGCCGGTTTTCAAGTGGTTGCCACGGAGAACGCTGAGGCCGCCATGGCCGAGATCGACAGGGAGTTGCCGGACCTGATCCTCCTGGACTGGATGCTGCCGGGTCTAGGCGGCCTGGAGTTCGCGCGTCGGCTGCGCCGCGATGAGTACACCCGAGAAGTTCCCATCATCATGTTGACCGCGCGCGGCGAGGAGTCGGACCGGCTCAGCGGTTTCGAGGCCGGCGTGGACGACTACATCGTCAAGCCGTTCTCGCCGCGGGAACTGGTGGCGCGGATCAAGGCCGTGCTGCGACGCTTTCAGCCGCTCGGCGGCGTGGACCGGCTGGAGTTCGGCAAGCTAGTGCTGGTGCCGGAGAGCCACCGCGTGCTGGTCAACGACGAGCCCGTCAAGCTCGGCCCAACGGAGTACGCGCTACTGAAATACTTCATGGAGCACGCCGAGCGCGTCTACAGCCGCAACCAGCTGCTCGACAACGTGTGGGGGCGCAGCACCTGCGTGGAGGAGCGGACCGTAGACGTACACATCCTGCGCCTGCGCAAGGCGCTGCGCGAATTCGGCCTCGACGACTACATCCAAACCGTGCGCGGCGCCGGCTATCGGTTCTCGGTCCCGGAGCCTGCATAACCGGCGCCTCGCGGCTGATCGATGTACGCCTCCTGGTGGACGGAGCTCTGGCGGGGTCTTTCGGTCGCCGCCGTCGCCTTGCTGCTCGGCTGGCTGTTCGACCGCCCCGTCGGCTTCATGGTCGCGGGGCTCATCGCTTATCTCGTCTATCAGCTCTACCAGCTCTACCGCTTCTCCAACTGGTATCGCTTCGGCCGGCACGATCAGCCTAGGCGCTTCACCGGCATCTGGCAGGAGATCGCACAGGTCGCCTACGAGCAGAGCCGCAAGTCGCGCAAGCGCAAGAAGCGCGTGCAGAAACTCATCCGCCGCTTCAATCAGTTCAGCGAAGCGCTGCCCGATGCAACGGTGGTCGTGGACCAACGCAATGCGGTCGTCTGGAGCAACGCGGCGGCCGAGACCTTCCTCGGTATTACCGCGCGCGACGTGGGTCGGCCCATCACCAATCTCATGCGCAAGCCTCTGTTCCGCACTTACCTTGAAGGCGGCCGTTTCGACGAACCGCTGGTGCTGGAATCGCCCGTGCGCGCCGATACCATCCTGCACATCCAAGTCGTGCCCTACGGTAACAAGAGCAAGGTGCTCGCCGCCCGCGATATGACCCGTCTTTACCGACTCGAGGCCATGCGCCGGGACTTCGTCGGCAACGTCTCTCACGAACTGCGCACGCCGCTCACCGTCATCCACGGCTACGCCGAGATGCTCGCGGCCGACCCCGCGATACCGGACGCGCAGCGGCGCATGCTCCAACAAGTCCAGGAGCAGAGCGAGCGCATGCAACGCATGGTCACCGATCTGCTGATGTTGAGTCAGCTGGAGACAACCACGCCGCAACAGTCACCACAAGAGGTGGTCGATGTCACGGAAATCGCCCGTGCGCTCACGCGCCAGGCGCAGCTACTGAGTCCCGATCACCACCACCGCGTCACCGTCGAAGCGGACAGCCGCTTTGGCTTGCGCGGCTGCCCGCAGGAATTGCATAGCGCGTTCGGCAATCTCGTGTTCAACGCCGTGCGTTACACGCCCGCAGGTGGAGCGATCCGGGTGCGCTGGTACTGTGACACCCATGGCGGCCACTTCCAGGTGGAGGACACCGGCATCGGCATCGCGCCGGAGCACATCCCGCGCTTGACGGAACGCTTCTACCGCGTCGACATTGGCCGCTCGCGCGCGAGCGGCGGCACTGGGCTGGGGCTGGCCATTGTCAAGCACGTGCTTGAGCGCCATCAGGCCGAGCTGCGCATCACCAGCGAACTGGGCAAAGGAAGCACGTTTGTCTGCGATTTTCCGCAGGCACGCATCGTCGAGATCCCCGCCCAGGCAAGCTTGGTCGCGGGTTGAGCATCAAGCCGCCCGCGTGTCGCATTCGCTCGGACCAACGCAACAAAGCGGGTATTCCGCGCGCCCTAACCCTGCGTTGCTGTCGTTCCCAATCGAGCGAGCCCCCTTTGCAGTTGAGGTTCGTCACATAACTGTCACACAACACCCCCATAATCGCGGCCGTCGGGTTTCACCACATCCTTACTAGGAGATTCGATCAATGTTCAATGCCAAGAAAGTGCTGCTTGCGAGCGTGCTGAGCCTTGCCGTGGGCAACGTCTTCGCCGAAGCTAAGGTAGATCCGGGTCTGCCCAGCTACACCAAGGCCTCGGGCGTCTCCGGCAACCTCTCCAGCGTCGGTTCGGACACACTGGCCAACCTGATGACGCTGTGGACGGAGGAATTCAAGCGCAACTATCCCAACGTCAACATCCAGGTGCAGGCTGCTGGTTCGTCCACCGCGCCGCCGGCGCTGACCGAAGGCACTTCCAACGTCGGTCCGATGAGCCGCGAGATGAAGGACAAGGAAATCGAGGCCTTCGAAAAGAAGTACGGCTACAAGCCGACCGCCATCCCGGTTGCGATCGACGCGCTGGCCGTGTTCGTGCACAAGGACAACCCGATCAAGGGCCTGACGATGCCGCAGGTTGACGCGATCTTCTCCAGCACGCGCAAGTGTGGCGGCACGGAAGACATCACCAAGTGGAGCCAGCTCGGCGTGTCCGGTTCGCTCGCTGATCAAACCATCCAGCTCTTCGGCCGCAACTCGGTGTCCGGCACCTACGGCTACTTCAAAGAGCACGCGCTGTGCAAGGGCGACTTCAAGAACAACGTCAACGAGCAACCCGGCTCGGCTTCCGTGGTGCAGTCCGTCTCCGCTTCTCCGAACGCTATCGGCTACTCCGGTATCGGTTACACCACGACGGGCGTGAAGGCCGTGCCGCTGGCCAACAAGGCGGGCGAGGCCTTCGTCGAAGCGACGCAAGAGAGCGCCATCAGCGGAACCTACCCGCTGTCGCGCTTCCTCTACGTCTACATCAACAAGGACCCGAGCAAGCCGCTCGATCCGATGGTGATGGAATTCGCCAAGATGGTGCTCTCCAAGCAAGGTCAGGAAGTGGTCGTCAAGGATGGCTACATCCCGCTGCCGAAGAAAGTGGTCGACCAGGCGCTTGCGAAGCTGAAGTAAGCGTCAGGGGGCGAATGGGGTACGGCTTCGTTCGTCCTGCCGGCGATTCCTCAAGGCCCTGCTACGCGGGGCCTTCTTGTTTCCACGGGTCACCTGACCAAGGTGACCGGCACCTCGCTGCTGCGGCTGACGTCGCTCGCCACGGAACCCAACAACAGGTGGGTCAATGCCGACCTGCCGTGCGTGCCCATGACGATCTCGTCGCAGCCGCGCTCGCGGGCAAAGTCCACGATGGTCTGAGCGACATGGCCCACGGCTACGTGGTTTGTATAGGGCACGCCCACGGCATCCAGTTGCGCACGCGCCGCACGCAAGGCCTCTTTGCCCTCCATGCGGTAGTACTCCTGCAAGTCCTCGTGGCTCACGAACATCCGCGCATACCCCGATTCGACCGGGATCTGCACATTGAGCAGGTGGACCTCCAGCGCCTCCCCCGCAGCGTGGCGCTTGATGACCTCAGCCAGCGCGCGCAGTGCGTGCTCCGAACCGTCAACGGGGACCAGGATCTTGCGCATCGACTTCGCTCTCCTCAAACGTTGCGATCAGACGGGCCGTCATCCATCGCGATTTCGACGACCGGCGCGTGGGGCCGCGGCGCGCGTCGTGCGAGCAACGTGCCGACGGCGACCACGAAGAGCGCGCCCACGCTGCTGGTCACGTAATGCAGCCAGTGCGGCGCCGCCTCCAGCCAAGGGGTGACTGCAACATCGGTGACCAGCATGTGGCCGGCGATCCAGCCGAGCAGGGCGCCGCCCAGGGTGATAACGAGTGGAAAGCGGTCCATGAGCTTGAGCACGAACTTGCTGCCCCAGACGATGATGGGAATGCTGATGACGATGCCGAAGATCACCAACCCAAGATCGCCCTTGGCCGCACCCGCAACCGCAATGACGTTATCAAGACTCATCACCGCATCGGCAACAACGATCGTCTTGATTGCGCCAAGCAGATGCGCGCTCCCCTCGATGTGGGCGTGCCCGTCTTCCTGCTCCGGCTGCAAGAGCTTGACGCCAATCCATAGCAGCAGCGCCGCGCCCACAACCTTGAGAAAAGGCAGCGCCAACAGCTGCAAGGCGAAAAAGATCAACACGATGCGCAGCGCAATCGCTCCGAACACACCCCACAGGATGCCCTGATTGCGCTGTGCCTCCGGCAGCTTGCGGCAGGCGAGCGCGATCACCACCGCGTTATCGCCGCCGAGCAGGATGTCGATGGCGATGATCTGCAGCACCGCCAAAAGGTAAGGGGCGCTCAGGAATTCAGCCGTCATATAACCACTCGCTCATCTTGGAAAGTCTCAAAAAGCCCCGCAGGCCGCGGCCACAGGCTTGGCTGGGCGCAATGATGCTTTAGACGTGGCGATTTTTCGATAACCGATTGCGCTTCACCGCCATCTTCGAGCGAGATGCCGTGGACCATTGGATCGTCCGCAAAGTGTGTGATTCGTGGCAGGAGACTCCTCATGTCGGAGCGGGACGGTCTTGTACCTGAAAGTCGAGCACCGCAAACCCCCGGACACGAACCACCGCGAGAATCACCGGTGCAAACCGTTCATTGGCTGGGCCGTCGGCGGAACTGGTTAACATAAATAGACAATCGCTGAAGGTTTGCGTCTCCAATCACAATATTGTTTGACCAAACTGGCTATTCTCCTTTGCCGATATGGGCTCGTTGGACCGCGTTACGCCAGTAGCCCGTCCCGACGATGGATTAATCCGGGTGGAGCACCATGCGACGACTTTTGCGATTCTGCCCCTGGATCTGCCTGGCGCTTATGCCCGGCATATCGGCTGCGGACGCCTACCTAGACAGCCTTCAGAAGGAGGCGAGCGCGGTCAAGGTCGACCCCAACACGGCCCAAGGGCAAGCCAGCGCAGAGCGTGGCGTTGCTTCACCCGGAGCCAGTTCCGGGAGCAGCTTGCCGCCGGGGCTATCGCGGGCGGAATTCGAGAAACACCTGGAGCAGAAGTACTTCGGCAGCTACTCGTTCTACAAAAAACTGGACGGCGAGCGGCAGGAACGGGTCTACAAGGCCTACACGACCCGCCCTGACGCTGAGTACATACGGCAGGAAATCAAGCAGCAGTATTTGAGCAAATAGGAGACGAGCGATGGTTGTCCGCAGTCTGTTACGCTGGCTTGCCGCCGCCACGGTGGTGTTCGCGATGGCACCGGCCACCGCCCTTGAGATCAAGCTCGATGAGAAACGGGATAGCCTTGAGACGGTGCACAATGGGCAAGTCGTCCGTGTCGAGCGGATCCAGAACGAGGATCACTCGATTACAGGGAGCTTCGCGAAAACCTCGCGCAAATGCCCGCCGTTCTGCATCCAGCCAAACAGCGCGGCGCCCGGCGTCGAGACGGTCTCGGAACTTGAGGTGTTCGATTTCCTGGAGGGCCCAGTGCTGACCGGCAAGGGCGTGCTGATCGATGCCCGCTTGCCGTCGTGGTACGAGAAAGGGACCATACCCGGGTCGGTCAACATCCCGTTTACCGTCTTCGAGGCCGCCCCCACTGACCCGGCACTGGTCGATGCCCTCTACAAGCTGGGCGTGCGCAAGCGGGGTGAGGTCAACGTCGTCGTGCGCTCGCTGGAAAAGTTAGGGCTGCTCAACGGCAGGCTGAAAAACGACGACTGGGATTTCACCCAGGCCAAGGATATCGTACTGTGGTGCAACGGTCCTTGGTGCAATCAGTCGCCTCGCGCGATCCATGCCCTACTCAAGCTCGGCTACCCCGCTGAACGCATCCACTACTACCGCGGCGGCATGCAGATGTGGCAACTGCTGGGGCTGACGACCATCATCCCCTGACCGGTCCCACACCGCTTTTGTTCGTGGATCGGAGATGCGCGGCCTCCGTTGAAGGCCGCGACAGTCGGTAGTTTGGGTTACCCAGCGTTCTTCGCCTTGAACTGGCTGATCAATGCCTCGGGCTTTTTCTCGGCATCTTTCTTGCGCAGCACGTAGACGACCGTCTCACCCGCCGGCCCAGCGCCGATTTCCGTGTAGGAGTAGTTCGGGTGACCGAACTGGCGGACCGCCTGCATTTCTTTGTAATCATTGAAGACGTAGATACGACCGCCCTTGCGCATCTCCCCGTAGAAGGCATCGGAGTCGCCGAGTTTCATCTTGCCGTCGAACAGATCAACCGACGGAATACCGCTTGTTTTTTCTTTATCCTTGCTAGTGAGGCCGAACACCACCGTCTCCCCGGCGGGACCTGCGCCGATTCGGGTCAGGCGATAGGGTGCCTCCATGTGTTTGAGGAAGCTGCGATAGTCTTTCAAGTCATAAAAAACATAGATGCGGCCATCATGAACCACCTCGTAGAGCTCGACCGACTTTTGCGTTGCGGTCTTGGCTGCGGGTGCAGCCTTGTCGGCCGCAGGTTGCTCTGGCGCCGTCGCGCAGCCTCCGATCAGCAGTGAACTGGCAACCGAAACAGCGAGAAATGCTCGTGAAAACATCTGATGTGTGCTCCCGTGACAGAAATCCGCCCGGCAGTCTAAGGGACTTGTGTGACGAAAATGTGACGGAGTTCTTACGGGTGGCTAGCGCCACCGCAGGCGGTCGGCAACTCGAGTGGTGAGGATGCAGACCATCGAGAGCAACGCAGACCGTCGACCGAGCTGCTGCTCACGCCTCCGAGGCTCGGTAAAGGTCACGCCCATCCGGTTGTTCGCGGAACCGCTTGTAAATCCAGTTGTACTGTTCCGGCAGGATGCGAATCATCGCCTCGAGATCGCGGTTCAAGGCGCTGCACGCTCGCACGGGGTCCGGATCACCCAGTTCGGGCGATGCCAGGCGATAGTGCAGGCGAAAACGACCGTTCGGACGGCGCTCGGCAACCACATGGGCCACCTGCGTCGCATGGCGTCCCGCGAGCCGCGGCAGAAGGATCATCGTGTAGGCAGGCACACCGAAGAACTCGGCGTAGACGCCGTTGCCGAGCGGCGGCTCCTGGTCTGGCAGAATGCCGACACATTCGTGCTGCGCCAACGCCTTGGCCAGCGCACGGATGCCACGAGTATCCGTCGGCACGAGGTTCGCCCCTGCGCTGATGCGCCCGGCGCGCACAAAGTCATCGACGGCCGGCATTCTCGACGGCCGGAACAGGCTCGTCATCGGTACTGCGGTGGCAACGATCAGGCCCACGTATTCCCAGGCGCCGAGGTGTGGCGCCGAGACGATGAGCCCGTGGCCGCGCCCGAACAGCGCCTGCAACTCGCTCAAGGCTTCCGGGTTTTCGAGGCATTGCAGGATGCCTTCGCGCCCCAGCGTCCACAGACGTGGGGCTTCGAGCATCGCCGCGCCCATCTCCCGCAGACTCTCCCGAGCCATGCGATCACGCCACGCGGCATCGCGCTCGGGGAAGCACAGCGCGAGGTTGGTCTGGGCGATGTAGCGCTCGCGCACCCGCAGCAGCCACGCCAGGTCACCGAGCGCACGGCCGAGGCGCTGGTTGAAGCGCAGCGGCAGGCGGCCGAGGGACTTCAGCAGGGCGATGACGAGCCGGTCACGCACGGTCAGCGTCGGGCAACCCCTGGCGCATCAGGGGCAAGAGCGTGGTGCGCAGCGTTTTGAACAGGTGCGGGATTTCGCGCTCCTGCTCGGCGAGCAGCCGCTTCATGTGTTCACGCTGGGTCGGCGTGGCAAAGCACGCCGGGCAGTTCTCGTGAATGACCGGCAGCCCGGCGGCCTGCGCGAAGTCGCGTGTCTGCCGCTCGCGGGCGTAGACCAGCGGTCGGATCACGCGCAGGTCGCCTTCATCGATGCGGTAGTGGGCCTTCATGGTTTGCAGGCGTCCGCCGTGAAAGGCCGACATCAGGAAGCTCTCGGCCAGGTCGTCGAGGTGTTGCCCGAGCGCAAGCACGTTGTAGCCCTGCTCGCGGCAGGTGCGGTACATCTGGCCACGCTTCATGCGGGCGCAGAATGCGCAGTAGGAGTCGTTGTCCATGTGCGACTGGGCGAGCGACTCGATCGGCTCCTCGACGTAGAAGTAGGGCACGCCGAGGGAGGCGAGGTAGGGTTTGAGTGCCGCAGGCGAGTAGGTGGCGGTGAGCGGATCGATGGTGACCGCGCCAAACTCGAAGCGCACCGGCGCGTGCCGCTGGAAGTGCGCGAGCAGGTGCAGCAGTGAGAGCGAGTCCTTGCCGCCGGACAGTCCGATCAGCACCCGGTCGCCCTCACGCAGCATCCGGAAATCCACGAGCGCCCGCCCCGTGGCGGTGAGCAGCGAGCGCGTCGGTTTGGCGAAGGCATTCATGGTGCTTGCGATTATGCGGGCGGTACAATGCGATGCAAGCCCGCAGGTGACCTCCAGGAGAAGGCAACGGCATGTACCCCGAAATTCGCCCATACCACACCGAGTTGCTCGACGTCGGCGAGGGGCATCGGTTGTACCTGGAACAGTGTGGCAATCCGCGGGACTTGCCGGTGCTGTTTCTGCACGGCGGGCCCGGGGCCGGCTGCGAGCCGTTCCATCGGCGCTTTTTCGACCCGGAGCGCTACCGCATCGTGTTGTTCGACCAGCGCGGCGCCGGGCGCTCGACGCCTCACGCGGGGCTGGAACACAACACCACGCAGGCGCTGATCAGGGATATCGAGCGCATCCGCGAACACTTGTTCATCGACAGATGGGTCGTTTTCGGCGGCTCGTGGGGTTCTACCCTCGCGCTCGCTTACGCACAAGCCGTACCGGAGCACGTGCGCGGGCTGATTCTGCGCGGCATCTTCCTGTGCCGGGATGAGGACATCCAGTGGTTCTACCAGGCCGGCGCGAGCCGGGTTTTCCCCGATTATTGGCAGGACTACCTCGATGTGATCCCGGTGGCGGAGCGCGGCGATCTCTTGCACGCCTACCATCGCCGCCTCACCGGAGCCGATGAGGCCGCGCGGTTACGTGCCGCGGAGATGTGGTCGCTCTGGGAGGGGCGCACGGCGACGCTGCGGCCCAACGACGCGGTGGCCAATCACTTCGCCGACCCGCATTTCGCGCTCGCCCTGGCCCACATCGAGTGCCACTACTTCGTCAACCACGCGTTCATGCGCCCCAACCAGCTGCTCGAGGACGCACACCGACTGGCCAAGATCCCGGGCATCATCGTACACGGTCGCTACGACGTGGTGTGTCCCGTCGATCAAGCCTACGCGCTGCACCGGGCCTGGCCCCAGGCCTGGCTCGAGATCATCCCGGACGCCGGCCACTCCGCGACCGAGCCCGGCATCGCCGCGGCGCTCGTGCGCGCGACGGATGAGATGGCAAGCCGTCTGAGATGATCGGCCTGCTCCAGCGCGTGAGCGCAGCGCGCGTCGACATCGGTGGCGAGACCGTCGGGCGCATCGGTCGGGGACTGATGGTGCTCGTGGGCGTCGAGCGCGGGGACGACGCCACGACCGCGCGGCGCTTGCTGGAGCGCCTCCTGGGTTATCGCGTGTTCGCGGACGCGCAGGGCAAGATGAATCTCTCCGTCCAGGACACCGGCGGTGGACTGCTGCTCGTGCCGCAGTTTACGCTGCCCGCCGACACGCGCAAAGGTCGGCGGCCCAGCTTTGACAAGGCCGCTCCGCCCGATGAGGGCAGGCGGTGGTTCGACTACCTGCTCGCGGAGGCGCGCCGCCTGCACCCCGAGGTCGCCGCCGGCGTCTTCGGCGCCGACATGCAGGTCACGCTGACCAACGACGGCCCTGTGACCTTTTGGTTACAATGTCCTCCGCAGAGCCATGCTTGATCCATGCTATGATTTTGGCATGTATGACCCGTCCAACCCTCACGATGGCTTCCGCAGCCAGCCCAAAGCGCCTTAATCTTGATAACGTCATCAAGCACCGCACTCGCCCGACCCGCTCGTGAGGCACGGCCTGTATTCGATCGATACTTTCCGAGAGATCTACAACCGGGATGAACCCCAGAACCGCTGAAATCGTGCGCAATACGCTGGAGACCCAGATCTCCGTGGCCATCAATCTGGATGGCACGGGGCGGTCCCAATTGGTCACCGGCATACCGTTCTTCGAGCACATGCTCGATCAGATCGCGCGTCACGGGCTGATCGACCTCACCATCGAGGCGAAGGGCGACCTGCACATCGACGCCCACCATACGGTGGAGGATACCGGCATCACCCTTGGCCAGGCCTTTGCCGAGGCGCTTGCGGACAAGAAGGGGATCGCGCGGTACGGCCATGCCTACGTGCCGCTCGATGAGTCGCTCTCGCGGGTGGTCATCGACTTTTCTGGACGCCCCGGCCTGTTCTACCACGCGACCTACACACAGAGCCGCATCGGCACGTTCGACGTGGAGCTGATTCACGAGTTCTTCCAGGGGTTCGTCAACCACGCGAAGGCCACGGTGCACATCGACAATCTGCGCGGGCGCAACGCGCACCACATCGCCGAGACGATCTTCAAAGCGTTCGGCCGCGCCGTGCGCGCTGCCGTGGCACCCGATCCGCGCATGGCGGGCATCATGCCCTCCACCAAAGGCTGTCTGTAACACACACGGCGGGGCGGCGAGCGAATGACCCAGCGCATCGCGGTAATCGACTACGGCATGGGCAACCTGCACTCCGTGGTCAAGGCGCTCGAGTACGTGGGCGGGCGGGATGTCGCTGTCCGGTTGACAGACAACGCCGGTGATATCCTGCGCGCCGACAGAGTCGTGTTTCCCGGGCAGGGTGCGGCGCGCGACTGCATGCGGGCCATGCGCGAGCATGCATTGCTCGACGTCATCAAAGAAAGCACGCAATCTAAACCGTTTCTTGGCATTTGCATGGGCCTTCAGGCGCTGCTCGACTGGAGCGAGGAAAATGAGGGCACGCAGACGCTGGGGTTGTTCCGCGGCACGGTGCGCCGCTTTCCCGGGCAAGTCGGCGGCGAACGGCTCAAAATCCCCCATATGGGCTGGAATAGCATCCACCAGACGCGACCGCACCCGCTGTACCGCGGCATCGACGACGGCGCGTACTTCTACTTCGTACACAGCTACTACGTGGATCCAGCCGACCCTAGGCTGACCGTCGGCACCACCCGGTACGGGCTGGAGTTCACTTCGGCCATCGCGCGCGACAACGTCTTCGCCATACAGTGTCACCCGGAGAAGAGCGCGCAGGTCGGTTTGCAGCTCCTGCGCAACTTCATCGGCTGGGATGGCAGCGAGCATTAGAGGAAAACCTGAGAAACCGAGCGGGACAGTCATGGAACTCATACCGGCGATCGATCTGAAGGAAGGCAAGTGCGTACGCCTGCGCCAGGGGCGCATGGAGGAAGCGACGATATTCTCCGATGACCCCGTCGCAGTCGCCAGCCGTTGGGTCGCCGTCGGCGCGAGCCGGCTGCACATCGTCGATCTTGACGGGGCGTTCGCCGGTTCACCGAAAAACCACAAGGTCATCCGTTCCATCGTCAAGAGTTATCCACAGCTCACCGTCCAGGTGGGAGGCGGCATTCGTGACGAAGACACCGTGCAGGCGTATCTCGACGATGGCGTGCAGTACACCATCATCGGCACCAAGGCGGTGAGCGAACCGCATTTCGTCAACGACCTGTGCCTTGAGTTTCCGGGTCATATCATCGTCGGTCTCGATGCAAAGGACGGCCGGGTGGCGGTCAACGGCTGGTCCAAGCTCTCCAACCACGACGTCACCGACCTGGCGCGCCACTTCGAGCAGGACGGGGTCGCCGCGATCGTCTACACCGATATCACCAAGGACGGCATGATGCGCGGCGTCAACATCGAGGCCACCGTCGCGCTCGCGCGCGCCGTGCGGGTGCCGGTCATCGCCTCGGGCGGCGTGACAAACCTCGAGGACATCCGCCGACTACTCGCCGTAGCGGACGAGGGCATCAGTGGCGTGATCATCGGCCGCGCCCTGTACGAGGGCACGATCGACCTCGGTGAGGCCCTGCGAATCACCCAAGACGCGGGGCGGCGTCAATGACGCTCGCCAAGCGCATCATCCCTTGCCTCGACGTGGACAACGGGCGCGTGGTCAAGGGCGTTCGGTTCGTGGACATCCGCGACGCCGGCGATCCGGTCGAAATCGCGCGGCGCTACGACGCTGAAGGCGCCGATGAGATCACCTTTCTCGACATCACCGCCAGCGCGCATGAGCGCGACACCATGGCCCACGTCGTCGAGGCCGTGGCCGAGACAGTATTCATCCCGCTGACTGTCGGCGGCGGGATTCGCAAGATCGAGGACATCCGGCGCCTGCTAAACGCGGGTGCGGACAAGGTGGGCATCAATACCGCGGCCGTGTTCAACCCGGACTTCGTATCCGAGGCATCAGCCAAGGTCGGCTCGCAGTGCATCGTCGTTTCCATCGATGCGAAGCGCGTGAGTGCCGAGGGCGAGCCGAAACGCTGGGAAATCTTCACCCACGGGGGGCGCAAGCCCACCGGGCTCGACGCCGTCGAGTGGGCGCGGGAGATGGCAAGGCGCGGCGCGGGCGAGATCCTGCTCACGTCGATGGACCGCGACGGCACGCGCACTGGCTTCGACCTTGAGCTCACGCGCACGATCTCGGACGCCGTCGAGATCCCGGTGATCGCCTCCGGTGGCGTCGGCTCGCTGCAGGACCTTGCCGATGGGGTGACGATCGGGGGCGCGGATGCCGTGCTGGCCGCGAGCATCTTCCACTTCGGCCAGTTCACAATCCAGGAGGCCAAGGTGTTCATGGCTGCACAAGGCATTACCATGCGCTGAGGCGCGGCGCAGTGCAGGTCGCGCACCGAGCACAGACGTGCGGTGCATCGAAGATACGGAGCGTGATCGCCCGCTGGCCGCAAGTCTCGAACGGCTCGCTAGAGGGCCTGTCGCGTTCCACCCGATACCCTGGAGACGCTTGCAATGAACGGCAACCCCTTCGAATGAACGAACACGCTGACATCCTCACCCGACTTGCCGACGTACTCGAAGCGCGCAAGCAAGCCGCACCAGATGCCTCCTACGTCGCCGGGCTGTACGCCAAAGGACTCGACAGGATCCTCAAGAAGATCGGCGAAGAGGCCACCGAAACCGTGATGGCCGGCAAGGATGGCGTAGCAGAGAAGGTTATTTATGAAACCGCGGATCTATGGTTTCATAGCATGATCCTGTTGGCGTACATGAACCTGCGCCCGGAACAGGTGCTCGAGGAACTGGCCAGGCGCTTCGGCCTGTCTGGCCTGGTCGAAAAAGCGCAGCGGGACGAGCAGTAGCGCTGGCGCTCCAAACACAAGGGTAGTCGCGGCGTTGCAGGTAGCCGTCGCCACTCCGACCACACACCAATGAGGCGAGTATGGGTATTGGTAGCATCTGGCACTGGCTGGTCCTGTTGCTGATCGTTGTCCTGCTGTTTGGCACCAAGCGCTTGAAGACGCTGGGCAGCGACCTCGGCGAGTCGATCAAGAACTTCAAGAAATCGATGAGCGAGGCCGAAAACGAACCGACTGAGGCCAAGCAGATCAAGAACACCTCCGAACGCATCATCGAAGGTGAGGTGAAGGAGCGCGACAAGGTCTGATTCGGCTCGTCGTGCCCGTCGTCCGAGTCCGCGCGCTCGGGCCTGCGGTCGTGGTCCGCTTGCTGCCCGACTTGACATGTGTATCCTGTCGATCATAGCGGCTGACCGAGGTCGGATCTGGCCAGGCAGCACGGTCGACGCGCGGCGCATGATCTCTTGCCATCCGCCTTGCACGCTGCCGTGGTCTTCGCGCTTCACGGCTGGCGCCGGTTAGCAGCACACCCCGATGTTCGAACTATCGTTCGGTGAATTGCTCCTCATCTTCCTCGTGGTGCTGATCGTAGTCGGCCCCGAGCGCATGCCCGAGCTTGCACGCAAAGCCGGCTACTGGCTCGGCAGGACGCGGCGCTTCATTCAAAGCGTGCAGCGGGACGTCGAGCGCGAGCTGCGTACCGACGAACTACAGCGCCTGCTCAACCAGCAGCACGATGAAATCCAGCAACTCAAGCAGATGCTGACGGATACCCGCGTGGAGACCGAAAAGTCGCTCAAGGAGGCCGAACACCTCGTCAAGGCACTGCCTGGCGACAAGTCCGAACCTGCGAGCGAGCAAGGAACTGCGCCGGTCGCCGACAAGCCCGCCGGGCCCAGGCCCGAGTAGCGCATGGCCAGCGAGCGACCGAACGCCGACAATCCACAGGAGATGGGCTTCATCGCCCACCTCGTCGAGCTGCGCGACCGCGTACTGCGCATCGTCTTCGCCACCCTGGCCATGTTCGTGGTGCTCGCCCCGTTCGCGAACAAGCTCTACACGGCCCTTGCAGGTCCCTTGTTGCGGCATCTGCCAGCAGGCAGTTCGATGATCGCCATCGACGTCACCACGCCATTTCTCACCCCGTTCAAGCTCGCCTTCGTGCTGGCCTTCGTGCTGGCCATCCCGTTTTCGCTCTACCAGGTTTGGGCGTTCATCGCACCCGGCCTGTACCTCAAGGAGCGCCGGCTCGTCGCGCCCCTGTTGGCGTCGAGCGTCGCGCTGTTCTACGTCGGCATGGCCTTCGCCTATTTCATTGTCATGCCGGTGGTGTTCGGCTTTCTGACCAGCACCGCACCCGAAGGCGTGTCGGTCATGACCGACATTAACCGCTATCTCGACTTCGTGCTCGTGCTGTTCCTCGCCTTCGGCATCGCCTTCGAGGTGCCCGTGGCGACCTATCTCGTGGTGCTCGCAGGTGTGACCACGGTCGACGACCTCGCCAACGCGCGGCGGTACGTGATCGTCGGTGCGTTCCTGATCGGGGCGATATTCACCCCGCCCGACGTGTTCTCGCAGATCATGCTCGCCGTGCCGATGTGGGCACTGTTTGAGCTGGGACTGGTCATCGCACGCCACACGATACCGGGCCAGCGCACGGCTGCCGGTGCGTCCGAGGCGGGGGTGCCCGTCGTCGCGGCGGCCGGGGCCGCGAGCACGGCGCATGCTGCCGAGGCACACGTTGACGAAGTCGAGCCCTTCCGCCCCCTGACCGAGGAGGAACTGCTGGCCGAACTCGACCGCGCGGAGTCCGCCGAGCGCGCGTTGAACAACGGGGCAGAGCCCAGTCCGAGCGACGGCTCTGATCCCCCCGGCTTACCCACGCCCCGGGAGGTTCCGCCCCCCGCGCCCGCTACATCAGACGAACCCGATGCCGCGGCCGGCGCGGCCCCGCCAAGCCCTGCGGAGGACATTCCCCCCTCGTTTGACGACCCTGCGTTGCGCATCATCAAGCCGCCCCGACCGATCGACGAGGGATGATCCTGGCTGGGGTCATTCCCCACGCTGTGGCCGTTTCGCGTACAATGGCGTCGAAGTCAACGCTTAAGTCTTTGTCATAGAACGGAAATGCAGGAAAAACGCCAGGTCCCTCGCCGCAAGACGGTGCTCATCATTCTCGACGGTTTCGGGCTAAACCCGAGCAAAATCAACAACGCGGTCTACGAAACGCCGACACCCAAGCTGGACGCCTACTTCGCGAAGTACGCGCATACCGCCATCGAGGCATCCGGTCGCGCCGTGGGTCTGCCGGTTGGGCAGATGGGCAACTCAGAGGTCGGGCACCTCACGCTGGGGTGCGGGTGCATCATCCGCCAGGACCTGGTACGCATCGACGATGCCATCGCCGACGGCAGTTTCTTCACCAACAACGTATTTCTGGACGCCATTGGCGATGCCAAGCGCCGCGGGCGCCCGCTGCACCTCGTCGGGCTGGTGTCCGACGGCGGGGTGCACAGCCACCTCAACCACCTCTACGCCCTGATCACGCTGTGCGCACGCAACGGCGTGGCACCGGTCGTGCACATGGTCACCGACGGTCGCGACACCGCGCCCAAGGCCGCCGTCGGTTACCTCGACGCACTGGAACAGCGGCTCGCGGAGGCCGGCGGACGCATCGCGACCATCAGCGGCCGCTACTACGCCATGGATCGCGACAAACGCTGGGACCGCACAAAGCGGGCCTTCGACCTGATCGTGCACGGTGTGGGGACGCTCGTGCCCACCGCTCGCGAGGGCATCACCGAGGCCTACGCGAAGGGCCAGACCGATGAGTTCCTCGAGCCCATGATCCTGCCTGGCGCCGAGACCGTCCAAAAGGACGATGCGCTCGTGTTCTTCAATTTCCGCAACGACCGCCCGCGGCAGCTCGCGCTGGCGCTCGGGCTGCAGGAATTCACGGAGTTCGATCGCGGCGTGTTCGACCCGATCACCGTGACGTGCATGACCGCCTACGATCAAAAGCTCCTCTCGCCGATCGCCTTCCCGCCGGAGCGCCCCAAACACAGCCTGGCCAAGACCATCAGCTTTGCCGGCTACAAGCAGTTTCACTGCGCGGAGACCGAGAAGTACGCCCACGTGACCTACTTCTTCAACGGCGGGCGCGAGCCGCCGCACGCCGGCGAGGATCGTGTGGTGATCGACTCACCCAAGGTCGCCACCTACGACCTGAAGCCCGAGATGAGCGCCGAGGCCGTTGCCGATGCCGTGATCAAAGCCATCGAAGTCGGCTGCTATGCCTTCATCCTCGTCAACTTTGCCAATGGCGACATGGTCGGCCACACCGCGATGCGCGAGTCGATCCACAAGGCCGTGGCCACACTCGACGCGCAGGCCGGCCGCGTACTCGACGCCGCAGTTGCCCACAACTACTCCGTCGTACTCACGGGCGACCACGGCAACTGTGAGGAGTACATCGACCCCTGCACCGGCGAACCGCAGACTCAACACACGACCTACCCGGTACCCTTCCTCGTGGTCGACCCTTCCTACTGGCGGCTCGCGACGGGTGGCGGCCTGAGCAACGTCGCGCCGACCGTGTTGCACCTGATGGGTCTGCCCAAACCCGACGGCATGACCGCTGACTCGATATTGCTTGAGGAACTCGGCCCCGTGCGGGCGTAGCCGCACGCCCCGGCCCACGGGCCCCGCGCAGTGCGAACCGCCTGCGCCGAGACCACCACCCGGGCCACCCGCCACACCCGGTGACCAGGCGGCCGACTGAAAGCGCAAGACTGCTCGGCGCGGGCGGCGAGCCGGGCGTTCTGGCACCTTCAGCCCCCACCGATCACGGCGCGCGCCTGCTCCAAGACGAATCGCGCATCGGCCATCGCGCGCTGCCCATCGGCCAACGTGTACTGTTCGGTGGGAATGAAGTCGACGTCGCCGTAAAAGGCAAACTCGCGCTCCTTCCTGAGCCACTTGGAAATTTCAGCCAAACGGTCGACCTCGCCGCGCACGGCCTCGGGCAGCAGTTCGCGCCGCTCCACGAGAATGGGTCCGACATCGTGCCATTTGGGCGGATCGATGCCTAGTTCGCGCAGGATGCCTTTTAAGGCCAACTCCACCAGCTCCTGGGCTTCACGCACGACGTCGGAGTATGCGCCTAGCTCCATAAGGACCTCGAGCACCCGCACGCGCATGGTCGCCTTTTCCAGATAGCTGCGCGCCAGTCCGCTCTTGGTCATAGCGAAAAGTCCTCGCCTGGCTTCAGATCCGGCTTGAGCAGCCAGTAATACCCGCCAGCCTTCTGCACCCGCTGCGCCCCCAACTGCCTTAAACGTGCGCCGAGATCGGCGAAGTAAGCCTTGAGCATGCCTTCTGGGTCGTGGAGGATGCGCGCCTCGTTGATCATGTCAAGAAACAGCAGGCTGCCTTGACGCAGTTCGTCCGGCGTCTTGAACACGGGAGACAGGGAGGTGTGGATGCCCAGCGCCTGTGCCCGGGCGAGCTCGCCGGCCATGGCCTCGTCCACGGCGCGGAATTCATCCATGCGCCGCATCCGCCCATCCGGTAGCGGCGACACGACCAACAGCAGGTCGATATCCGAGTCGAAGCGCATCGTGCCGCGCGCCACAGAGCCGAACAGTGCGAGCGCCTTGAGCCGTTCGCCGTAGCAGCTGCGGCAGGCGGCCTTGGTCGCCTCGATCAGCGAGTCGAACTGTTCCTTGAGCATGGGCTTCGGTTAGCCGGATCGTTGCCAAGCATTCTGAGCGCTCGCCTTCGCAGCGGCAAGCTGGCGACACCTACGCACGTCGCTGGTACTGGTCGGGCACGCGCGCGAGCTGACCAGCCACCACCTCGACGGCGTCGGTAAGCCGTTGGTGCTCGGCCGCGCGGTTTTCCCAGGCCAAAAACTGCTGTTGCCACAACGCCGCGTAATCGGCGGTGAGCTTGTCGGCACTCTCATCAATCGCCCTGCGCAGCGCCTGGTCGACGCTGGCGGCGAGCGAGGGCTTGGTCGCACGCCGGCCGAGCCACGGCACGAGCCAGGCGAGACCGATCAACAGGCCACTGTGCACGGCAAAATCGAGACCGAGAAACGCTTGCTGGCCCTGCGTGCCCGCGTAGAAACCTGTCACGACGTGATAGACGACCCAACTGGCCGCGATCAGCGGCAGCGCCCAGGTGAGTCCACCGGCGACCCGGTGCAGGTGACGTTGCAGTGCACCGCCCGGACGTTGGATCGCGGCGAGAAGCCCCGCCTCAAGACTTTCGCGCACGCGCGACGGGGGCCGTGCAGCGTATCCCTCGAGCAAGGCGGCCGCGGGGCGATGCGGAAGGCCGGCCTGCTGCAGGCGGGTCACCAGGGTGAGGTGGATGTCGGCGATCCGTGTGTCGTTGCGGGGCTGCCAGAGTTGGGTAAGCGGACTGCCTTCACCCGCCGCACCCCGCGCTCGCAGCAGGCGGTCGAATGCCGACGGGTCGACTGCGAAGTGCTGGAGCGCCGCGGCCAACTGCATGTTGAGCTGGTCGCGCAGGTCCGCCACCCCTTCGCCCGCCGCAGTGCGCCAGGTGGCACCCATGGCCTCCCACTGCGGCCGTGTGCCGAGCCGCGCACCGATCTGCGCCAAATAGTCGCGTAGATCGCCAGCGCGTGCGTGCGCGCCGACCTTCTGCAGCAACTCGAGCCCGTGTGTGCGCAATGCCGCCCGGATGGTGCCCTCTAGGGCGTGGAATTCGTCGTCCGGGAGCGCCACGCCACAGCTCGTGCGCAGCACAACCGGATTGGCGAAACCCTCAGCGACGAGCTTGCGGCGCAGGTCGTCGAGTTGTGCGGGCACCCCTTGATCCCAGTGGTTCATCACGAACAGCCAGCTGTGCCGCTGACCGCGCTCGCGCAGGAAACGCCATCCCAAGTCATCGTGGTAGCGCTCCGGGCTGACGACGTAGATCAGCCAGTCGATGTAGGGCAGCCAGGCAACGACCTGCTCGCGATGCGCGACTTCGGTGCTGTCGAAGTCTGGCATGTCCAGCCAGGCGATGAGCCGCCGCCGCTCGTCATGGTGCCAGGCGATGCGCGTGCCGCGCGTGGGCAGCTCCTCGGGCAGCAGGTTGCCCTTGAAGTCCTCGTGTAGGTAGAGCGTGACCTCCTGGGAGGTCGGCCGCTCCACGCCGACCCGCGCGATCGGCTCACCCGCCAGCCGGTTGAGCAGGCTGCTCTTGCCGACGCCCGTTCCGCCGAACAGCGCGACGATCAACGGCCGCACGGACTGGGCGCGAAACAGCTGCTCGACCTGCCGATGCTCGACGCGCTCCAGCGCCAGGGCGTCGGTCTCCGTCAGCCAGCCGGCGGACCGGAGGTTGCCGACCCACTCATGCACGCGTTGGTAGAGTTCGTTGAGGGACGGTCGCATGGTCTAGACAAGCTCCTGCAGCGCGTGCTCGGCGGCAGCCAGACGCTCCGGGGCCAGGTGATAGAGGCCCGGGTGGGTGAAGCCTTCGCCGAGCTGGATGAGCCGATCGCGCAACGGGTCGAGCAGGTGCTGGCGGACCAACTCGCGCTGGCGCTCGCGCAGTTCGTCGGCCACGCGATTCATGTAACGCCCGACGGCGCTCTCGGTGAGCATCGAGGTGAAGGCCAACATGGCCGGGGCAAAGATCAGGTCGTTGGGCCCTAGGCCGCCAGTCTTGAGCGCGAGCGCTATCGCAGCGGCATCCACCGTCACGCGCGTCGCGCGCAGGCTGTTGAGCGTGGCCGGGTGCGCCTGCAGGTGTTCGTACAAGCGTTCGGCAGCGGCCTTGAGGGCCGGCGCGAGCGCCCGGCGATGGGCCTCCAGCCCCTGCTGAACCGCCGTGCGGAGCTCCGCCTCATGGCTTTGAAGCCGCTGTCGGAGCTCGCGCCACCACACCGCCGCCGCCTCTGCGCCATCGTCGGTGTCTCCCGCCGCGCGCTGCAACTCGAGCAGCAGGTGATGGCCGATCTCGGTGAGCACACGGCCTTCCTCGTCCACCTCCGGGGCGGCGCGGCTCGCCGCTCGCCCCTTGAAGTAGCCCCACAGCGTGCGCGCAGGCCAGGTCACGGTCTGACGCACGCGCGCGAGCGCCGTCGCCACGCCCGGAATCTCCAGCAGCTCAAGCAGACGCGCGATGGCGAGCTGCAAGGTCTGGTCGTAAAGCGGTTGCTGCAGGTAGTCATGCGCGTAGCGCTCGAGCGCCGCCTCGGTCTGCGCATCGACCAGCGCACGCCAGCGGGCGGCTGCCGCGTGCTCCGCCCGCAGCGGCGCCACCCACTCGGCCCAGTGCTGGCGCAGAAATGCCCCAAGCACCTGCGGGTCGTCCCAGGTCGGGCGGCTTTCGAGTGCGGCGGATAGGGCCGTGCGCAGGGCCCCGGCGTCGGGATGCTGAATGAGGTCGCCACCGTCATGGGACGCGAGCCAGGGCAGGGTCAGCAGGTATCTGTGGGCGATGCCTTCCTGCTCGAATTTGCGGGTGATGGCTTCGCGCAGGGCGGCTTCCACCTCGGGCAAGCTCTTGTTCAAACAGACGATCAGGGGCCGACGCAAGGGCGCGATCAGCCGCAGCAGCGCCCAGACGGACTGATCGGCATACTTCTCGCGGCTGACCACGACCACGATCGCGTCGGCGATGCCGCACATCATCGGCACAGCGTAGCGGTAGGTACGGGCACTCACGGAGTCAAAATCGGGCGTATCCCAGACGATGCAGGGCTCGGCTGTGATCGGCTGCGCCACGGGGATGCTGCGCAGCGTGTAGGCGTTAGGCTCAGCGGGGTCGAACGTCTCCGGCGTGGCGAAGCGCAGTGCCGGCAGCAGACTGTCGACCGCCGCACGCGGCGCCGTGGTCACCGGCTGGCGAGTGAAGCCGTGGGGGTGACGGGTGTGGCCGGCGAGCGGGCTCGCCTCCGCCACGGTCTGCCCCAGGATCGCATTCACCACCGTGCTCTTGCCGGTCTGCGTGGGGCCGATCACCACCACCTCGCGCGGAAATTCCGCCAGCCGGGGCCGCACCAGCGCGTGCAGCAGCACGGTGTCGGCCAGCACGAGCGACAGCGACTCGTCCACACCCTGCGTCACCGCGTGGTGACGCGCGCGCAGCTCGGCGATGAAAGACTGAAGCTGTTCCAGCGCGGTCAGTTGCATGGCCGGACTTTAGATGGCCCCCACGCGCGTGACAACCGCACCCGCCCGCGCGCAACAGGTTTTCACATCAGCTCGTTCTGAAAGCGCGTGCGGATTGTCGGCGTGCCGGGGTCAGCCTCGGGGAGGTGGAGCACAGGGGGCTCGGGCTCCGGCATTGGCGGGGCTTGCGGCTCCGCCGGCACCGGCTTGTAACCGGAAATCATCGCGGAGATGCCGCAGTCGGCGTAACGCCAGTCGTGGAACAGCACGCTCACGATGTGCGCACCGGCGAGCGCGGACAGCACCCACGCGCTCCACGCGTGTACCGCGGCGACCGTCGTCGGCTCGAGCATTTCACCATTCAGCCAGGCGAGACCCGACCACGACACCACGAGCAGCAGCGCGATCATGAGCAGGTAATACGGCGCCCACAGCGGGCTATGCGCGCCCGCCGGCGGCGTTTCACCACGCACCGTGTAGAAGTAACGAAAGATCTCCCGGACCCCGCGCGGCGCAGTGCCTCCGGGGAGCATCGCCTCCAACCGCCGGGGATCACGCCGGAATACGAGCTGCGCAAGCCACATCAGCGGGGCAAACAGCAGTGCGCGCAGATGCAACCGGGAGGGCAGCAGCGCCTCGATTCGATCGCTGCCGCGCCCGAAGAACAGTAGCGCCACGCGCAGCGCCACTACCAGGAACAAGAGCTTCCCCAGCACAACATGGAGGGTGCCGAAGCGCACACTCACCGCCGGCTCCAGCCGCATCTCCAGCGCCGTCAGTAACGTGCCCGCCACCAGCACCACGAGGCTCCAGTGCGCGAGCCGAAGCAGGCCGCTCCAGATTTTCGGCTTCGGCAAATCGGCAGCGCTCATGCAGGACCTCGGCGATGGATCTGATGGGTATTGTAATCAACCCGCCGACCTTCGGGGCGCTCGCATCAGCGCGCGTCGATCCCTGCGAGGGTCTGGCCGGCTCCGACGGTCGCCGCAGACCGACATTGGCCAGAAACGGGCCCTGCAACGACAAGGACACGGATTTTGCGCCCGCGCACTTGAACACCACGCCCATGCCGTAAACCCCCGAGCCCCCCGGCTCGACACCCCGCGCGCATGGACGCCGACGCGCAAGTTGCAGTATTCTTCCCGCCCTACACGCAGGCCGCCGGCTCGCCGGGCTGTGTGCAGGTCCACACCCAGGCGCCCTTAGCTCAGCTGGATAGAGCGCAGCCCTCCGGAGGCTGAGGTCAGAGGTTCGAATCCTCTAGGGCGCGCCATCTTCACTCGATCCATCTCCTTCGACCTTCTACCCTCAGGGTTTGCGCTGGTAGACCAGTGTCCCTTGTCCGTCGGTGCCGACCAGGGTCATGCGGTTGCCTTCGACCTTGACGGTGTAGGTCTGGCCCACCGCGAATTGGGTCGCGGAGGTCGTGAACCGGTCGCCTTCGAGCTTCCACTGTGTCTTGGCGTAGAGCTTTTCTTGCGCGCGTTTGTATGGCTCATCGCAACCGCTGCCTGCAGCGTTCAGGCGGAATGAACGGTCGGCCTTGATTTCGTAGACGATGTCGGCAGCGCACGGCCGCTGTTGCAGGAGTGCGGCGTGGGCGTCGAAGGTCTGGCCCTGGAATGTCGACTGGTGGGAGATGAGCTTCCACGCGCCGAGCACATCGCTCGCCAGATCTGCGCGTCCGGCTGCCGGGTGCAGGCAGACTAACGTGATGAAAACCGTAGCGGTCGTGCGACATCCACCGCGCGGGGCTTGAGCCGCGGCGGTCTGGCTGGGTTGCGACATGTTCACAGGCTCCTTGGGTGATGAGGCGCTAAACGCGCGGTTTGGGTTCGCCTGCCTGTTGTCTGCGCCACGCCGAGAACGGATGACGGGGCGCTATGTTCTGGTGCGGCGCGTGAAAGCGAGCAAAGCGCCAAACGCAGGCCGGCTCCCGAAGGTTAGTACAAATTTCGCTGGCGCTCAGAGTTCCGACACCGAGAGCCTGCGCATCATCGGCAGGCTCTTGGCGCGGTGTTCGGTCATGGCGGTGAGGATGTCGTCGAGGAAACGCGTGGTGTCGACGATGTAGGGGCCCTTGTTGAGCATGACGCACTCGGCGCGTACGGAGAGCGCGGCGTCGGAGACTTCGGCGCGGGTCGGCACGCCCCGGCGGGCCATGGTCTCCAGGACTTGTGTCGCCCAGATGACCGGGACGTGCGCAGCCTCGCGCAGCCAGAGGATTTCCTCCTGCACTTCGGCTAGGCGCTCGAAGCCGATTTCCACCGCCAGGTCGCCCCGGGCCACCATGATCCCGACCGGGGGACGGCGCAGGCTCGTGAGCAGGATGCGGGGCAGGTTTTCAAAGCCTTGGCGGGTCTCGATCTTGAGCACGGTGCCGAGGTGCGCGGCATCGAGCCGGCCGAGTTCGCGGTGCAGGTGCTCGACGTCGCGCGGGTCGCGCACGAAGGACAGCCCGATGATGTCCACGTGGGGAGCGAGTGTCTCGAGATCGGCGAGGTCCTTCGCGGTCAGTGCGGGGATGTCGAGGTCGGTGTCCGGGAGATTGATGCCCTTTTCCGGCCGGAGCTTGGCACCCTTCGGGTTGGCGTTCGTGATGAGCACTTCGATTTCGTCGCCGTGGTTGTGCAGAACGCGGCCGCCGATCTTGCCGTCATCGAACCAGACGGCGTGATCGGCCCTGACCGCATCGAACGCCACGGCGAGGGTGCATGGGATCGCGGCGGGCTTGAGGAGGCGGCCGTCGGCATCGAACTGTGGATAGGCGCCCGTGCAGTCCGGCTTGACGAGACGCAGCCGGTCGCCGGCCTTGAGCAGCAGCGGCAGGGTGATCTCGGGCAGATTTCGCACCACACAGCGATCGACGAGCGTATCGCCACGCTTGAGGCGACAGTCCGCGCCCTCGCGGATGTGGACATGCCGGGTCGCGGTGGCGAGCCACCCGGCACCATGAGACCGTTCGAGGGTCAGGCGCGCCGTGCCGCCACCGGAATCATCGACCTCGATCCGGTCGCCGGGCTCGATCTGCGCGAGCAGCGCGGGCGTCACGGGCAGCGCTGCCACGTCAGCCGGTACGTCCGACGCGGCCGGCTCACCGCCATGGAGCCAGACACGGGCTGGCGTGACGACCCGCCCCCAAACGTCGCGCAGCGGTTTGAGTTGGATCATGCGTCCGAGCGGCGGCAACGCGCCCGTGCGCAGCTTGGGTCCGGCCAGGTCGGCGTAGACCTTGCACGACCGCCCGCTCGCGCGTTCCGCCGCACGCAGGTTGCGGATCATGGCGAGCCAGGCGTCCGCGTCGTCGTGGGCACAGTTGATGCGCATCACGTCCATGCCGGCCTCGAGCAGGCCCTCGATCAGCGATGTGTCAGTCGCTGCATCCGACGGCATGGTCACCATGATGCGTGGGCCGCGCGCCCGCTCGGCGGGGCCGAACAGCGAGCGCGCGTGCGACTGGACGAGCTGCCTGCCCGTTGCGATCGTGCAGCTCTCGGTCTCGAAGCGTGGCGCAGGCCGCCCGGACAGCGCGTGCAGTGCGGTTAACACCGCCTCGAGGGTGCCGCGCACGTGCGCCTCGGCGCGGCCCAGGCGCGTCAGGCCGAGCAAGGCGAGCTGGTTCTGCAGGTCCCGGATGTCGCGCTGGCGCAGTGCCAGGTAGTGCAGCAGGTTGCGCGCGCTCTCGCGATGCAGGGGGTGCGTCGCGGCGACATCTGTCGCGTAGTCCGCTTCGAGGCGCTCGATGGCCTCGAGCAACGACTCGATCTGCGGGATGATCTGGTCGCTCAGTCCGCGCAAGGTTGGGCCAGTGTGTTGACGCTCATCCAACCAAGGGTAGTGCAGTTCAGTTGCAGTTTTGTGTCCCAGCCCGGCGGGCGTCATTCTCCTGTCACACTTGATCGGCAGGATTGCGCTCATGCCACATGTCCGCTCGATCTTTCTCTCCGACATCCATCTCGGGACGCGCGCCTGCCAGGCCGAGCGCTTGCTCGAATTCCTGCGCACGTATTCATCCGAGCACCTGTTCCTCATCGGGGACATCGTCGACTTCTGGGCCATGAGCCGCGGCATCCATTGGAGCCGCGCGCAGAATACGGTGATTCAGAAGGTGTTGCGGCGTGCCCGGCATGGGGAGAAGGTGGTGTTCATCCCGGGCAACCACGACGAGGCGCTGCGCGAGTACACGGGGGTGAGTTTCGGCGACATCCGCCTGGAGCGGGAGTACGTGCATGAGACGGCCGACGGGCGGCGCTTCCTGCTCATCCACGGCGATGATTTCGATCAGGTCACACGCTATCACCGCTGGGTGGCGGTACTTGGGGATGTGGCCTACAACCTGCTGGTTCACCTCAACGTCGGGCTGTCGTGGCTGCGGCGCCAGTTCGGCCGGCCGGGCTACTGGTCGCTGGCCGGCTATGCCAAGCGCAAGGTGAAGACCGCGGTCGAGTTCATTTTCGACTTTGAGGATGCCGTGATCCAGAACGTCCGCCACCGCGGTCTGGACGGCGTGATCTGCGGCCACATTCACTGGGCCGCGATCAAGGAAGTCGAGGGCCTCACCTACGTCAATTGCGGCGACTGGGTCGATTCCTGCACCGCTGTCGTCGAGCACCCGGACGGGCGGTTGGAGCTGGTGGACTGGGACGGCGCGGGTCGGGCGACCTCTCCCGAGCGACTGGTCGTGCACCGGGACGCCATCGGTGAAACCGAGAGGTCCTCGGGACGCGAAGCCGCCTGATGCGCGTGCTGATGGTCTCGGACGTCTACTTCCCCCGCGTCAACGGGGTGTCGACGTCCATGGAAACCTTTAGGGCCGCGCTGGCCGCAGAGGATGTGGAGGTGCGGCTCGTCGTGCCGCGTTATGCGGCGGAAGCCGACGAGGCGCTCGTCACGCGCATCCCGGCGCATCGCCTGCCCCTCGATCCCGAGGACCGGCTGATGCGCTGGCGGGCGCTGCGCGAGGCGGTGCGGGCGGCGGCCACGGACTGCGACCTGGTGCACATCCAGACACCCTTCCTCGCACACTACGCCGGGCTCGAGAGCGCGCGCCGCGCACGCCGGCCAGTACTGGCGACCTATCACACCTTCTTCGAGGAATACCTCTACCACTACGCGCCGCTCGTGCCGGCAGGCTGGCTCAAGCGTCTGGCGCGGCGGTTTTCGCGCACCCAGTGCAACGCCCTGGATGGGGTCGTCGTGCCCTCCACGGCGATGCGCGACCGGCTCGCGGCATATGGTGTGACCGTGCCGATGCACGTGCTGCCGACCGGCATACCGCTTGGGCAATTCCAGGGGGGCGACGGAAGGCGTTTCCGCCGGGACCACGGGATCGATGACGGGCGGCCGGTGGCCCTGTACGTGGGGCGGGTGGCACACGAAAAGAACATCGGCTTTCTGCTCGAGGTGGTCGCAAACGCCCGGCGCGCGATACCTGAGCTGCTGCTATTGATCACCGGCGAGGGCCCGGCAGTCGAGTCGCTGCGCGCGCGTGTGGCGGCACTCGGGCTCGAACCGAACGTGGCGTTCCTCGGTTATCTGGACCGACAGACGACGCTTCGCGACTGTTACGCGGCCGCGGATACCTTCGTGTTCGCCTCGCGCACCGAGACGCAGGGGCTCGTCCTGCTCGAAGCGATGGCCGTCGGCCTGCCCGTGGTCGCACTCGCGGCCATGGGCACCCGCGACATTCTGGGCGCGGGGCGCGGCTGCTTGACGCCCCCCGATGCGCCCGAAGCCTTCGCCGAGGCACTCTGCGCCCTGCTTACTGATCGGCCGCGGCGCGAGGCGTTGGCGCGGGAGGCCAAAGCCTACGCTGCGGAGTGGTCCGCCGAGCGCATGGCCGCGCGGCTGGCCGCTCTCTACCGGAGACACCTCTGATCCAGCACCGTGGGCCGGCGACCGCGCGAATGTCCATGCTGAAACGCAATCGTCACACTCAGCCGGTAGGCTGTGCCGGTTAACCCAAGTTGAGGTCATACCATGACGGGACACGCCGAGGCGTTGCGCGACGCGGTGCACCAGGATGCACCTACCACGCTGATGGGGCTGCAGCAGCGGCTTTTCAGTTTCTGGTTCAACAGCTTCATCTACAACCAGATCTGGGAGGACCCCGCGGTCGATATCGAGGCGCTCGAGCTCAACGCCGACAGCCATGTGCTGACCATCGCTTCGGGCGGGTGCAACGTCCTGAACTACCTCACCGCCTCGCCGGCGCACATCACCGCCATCGACCTCAACCCCTACCACATGGCGCTGACCCGCCTGAAGCTGGCGGCACTCGCGTATCTACCGGACCACGCGGCGTTCTACGACTTCTTTGGCCACGCCGACCGGCCTGGCAATGTCGAGAACTATCGCAACTACATCGAGCCGAATCTGGACGAGGGTCTGCGCGCCTTCTGGAGCGGACGCGACCGGCTGGGGCGGTTGCGCATCAATCTGTTCCGCGACGGCCTCTATCGCCGCACGCGCTTTGGTTACTTCATGCGCTTCCTGCACTGGCTGGGCCGGCGGACCGGCCACGACCCTGCCCAGCTTCTGCAAGCTCAGAGTCTCGATGAGCAACGTGCGGTCTTCGAGCGCCACATCGCGCCGTTCTTCGACAGCGCGATCGTGCGCTTCCTCGGCAAGCTGCCGATGTCCGTCTACAGCCTTGGCATTCCGCCGCAGCAGTACGCGGCCATGCACGCCGCAGGCAACCCCATAGCCGAGTACCGGGCGCGAGTCGCGAAGCTGGCCTGCGCCTTCCCGGTTACGGACAACTACTTCGCGTGGCAGGCATTCAGCCACAGCTACGATCACGCCGCGCGCAAGGCGATCCCCGACTACCTCAAGGCCGAAAACCACGCGCTGATCCGCGAGCAGCTCGGCAAGGTGGATACGCACTTGGGCTCCCTGATCGACTTCCTGCGCGCGCAGCCAGCCCAGCGTTACGACCGCTTCGTGTTCCTCGACGCCCAGGACTGGATGAGCGACGAGGTGCTGTGCAATCTGTGGGAGGAGATCGCGCGCGTAGGTAAGCCGGGCACGCGGTTGGTGTTCCGCACGGCGGGCTCGGCTTCGCCGCTGGAGACGGCCCTGCCGTTCAAGCTACGTAGCCGATTCGTCTACGAGGAGGCGCAGTCCGAGGCGCTGTTTGAGCGGGATCGCTCCGCGATCTATGGCGGATTCCACCTCTACCGCATGGCGGACTGACGTGGACGCCGCAAGCAGCATGGATCGCCAGTACCGCTATCAGCGGTACGTCTACGACCTCACGCGCAAGTACTACTTGTTCGGGCGCGACACGGTGCTCGGCGAAATCCCCCTCGGCGCCAGCGAGAGCCTGCTCGAGATCGGTTGCGGCACGGCGCGCAACCTTATCAAGCTCGCCGAACGCGACAGCGGTGCGCTGCTGTGTGGTATCGACGCCTCGGCAAATATGCTGGAGACGGCCCAGCGCAAGCTCGACAAACGCCGGGATCGGGTGCCCGTCCGGCTACGCTGGGGCCTCGCCGAACAGGCGAGCCACGTCGATTTCGGTCTGAGCCGGCCCTTCGATCACATCCTGTTTTCCTACGTGCTGTCGATGATCCCCGACTGGCGCACAGCGCTCGAGCACGCCGTGCACATGCTGGACGCTGGGGGACAGCTGCACATCGTCGATTTCTCCGACCAGGCAGCCATGCCGGGCTGGTTTCGCCAATCGCTACTCACCTGGCTCGACTGGTTCCACGTACACCCGCAACCCGACCTCCCGGCGCATCTCGAGAAGCTCGCGGCCCGTGAGGGTGATGTGCTGCGGATGCGCCACCTCCCCGGGCGTTACGCCCTGATTGCCCATTACGAAAGGCGGGCAGCGGGGCGCTAGGAACGCAGCGGCCCGCCCAGCCTGGGCCATACCTTTTGCTGCATCTCAGCACCGCACGTCAAACGCTGGGCTACGTCATCCGGAGTTCCGTTCGCGGGCTTCTGCGAGTCGGTCCGTTCCGCTTGGACGACGCCTCGTGCATTCGGCCAACCTCCGGCCACTGGTCGCCACCTGGGCTCTGAGCGGCGTGTAAAAGATAGCCAGATTTTTTCGACGGTCATCGAAATCTCTTGCCCAAAAACGATATATACTGTTTATATCGTTTAATCCCCAGGAAATCGGAGAGGTTGCTGACTATGCAAGAGACGCCGGAATCCCCTAACGTCGTCGAAGAACCGACCCCCACTCCCGCGGTCACCGAAGAGGCCGGGGAAGCCACCAGCGATGAGAGCCCGTCGCTTGAGCAACGTGGCGGTAAGGCTGGCAAGCAAAAAAAGGTGAAGCCCGCCAAGGTGAAGGTCGTGCGCGACAGCTTTACCATGCCGAAGAGCGAGTATGAGCAGATCACTACGATGAAGGCGGCCTGCCTCGCAAGCGGTGTCAGCGTCAAGAAGAGCGAGCTAATTCGCGCCGGAATCGGCCTGCTCGCCCGGATGTCGGCGGACGAGGTCGTCACGCTCGTGGGCGAGCTGCCGGTCATCAAGACGGGCAGGCCGAAGAAGCGGAAGTAACGACTTGCATCCGGTGGGCTGCGGTGCTCGTATCTCAGTACGGGGACCGTGCCGAAGCTGGCCGTCGAAGTCTCGGTGTTGCACTTAAGCCGACATCCACGCTCCCCTCACGTCGACCGGGTAACGCTGCACGCCGAAGGGCGGGAGAGTGGGTGCCATGTTCGTGAGCTGGCTAGTCGTTACGCTGGACCGAGTCCACCTATGGGTTAGTCCATTAGGTCTGCGCTGGCTACTGGCTTATGAGTTCTGGGAATCAGGGCTGGCCAAGCTGCGCGGCACGAACTGGTTCGGCGGCATACAGGCTCAGTTTCCGTTCCCCTTCAATCTGCTGCCCGTGGATGTTAGTTGGCAACTCGCAACCTGGCTGGAACTCGTTGGACCCGTGGCACTCGTATTCGGTCTCGGCACCCGGGTCGTGAGCGTTGCGCTGATTGGGCTTACCTTGGTCGCCTGGGCGAGCGTCCACGCGGGTCACGGCTATAACGTGTGCGACAACGGTTTCAAGCTACCGTTGATCTATCTCGTCATGTTCATCCCACTATTGTTTGGGGGTCCGGGAAAACTCAGCGTCGATCACCTAATCCGTCGTCGCCTCTTCGCCCGCTGAATTTACACACTGCGCGAGGAGTAAAGGCAGCGTATTCGCCTTCGGCGGCAACGCCACGATGGGCGCGGATTCTCCGCTGCAAGGCATGAAGGCGTTATGCTCGAGGAATGCGAAGCGATGATGATGAACACAAAAAGCCCCGGCAGGAGGTGGGTAGAACGTGTCGGTGGAAAGCGACCGCGCCCTTATGGCAGCGCGTTCCAACGCGCGCTGACGACGGGGTATTGCTTGCCGATTTCATGATGTTGTTACCCGGCCTAAACCGCATGAGCCTCCGGGACCAGCGATGCCAGCTCGTCAAACTCGAAGCCGCGCTCGCGAGTTTCGGGCATAGCGTGGTGTTCGCCGACCTCAATCTCCGGCTCAACCTGCTTTGGGTGTCCTTCAACCCTACGCAACGCAGGTGTCTCGACATCGCCGCGGCGATTCAGTTGTGCATACCCGGGGCGTTGCTCGTGAGCTCTAACGTTCCGCGTTGACCGGTCACTGCCCCAAAAAATAGCCGCCACGGGGGCCGCGACGGCTATTTTGCTAGATGTTTACCAAGGCGTCCGCCAACTCGCCTCTCCCCTGCGTGGGGGGAGGGTATCGGTGGATCGGCATCTCACACTAGGTGAAGGCGTCCTCGATGATGTTGTGATACCAGCTTCCCGCGTAGAACGCTTCGGTCTCGAAGTTCTTCGCATCCGCTGGCGTTACGCCACCAGCGCCTTTGACGTCGGCAATCACGCCCTTTTCGTCCAGTGCGTACACCCCCGCGACGGAGATGCCGTAGGTGGGGCCGACCAGACTGTAGCAGGTGTTGACCCAGCTCGGCGTCACCGGCTCCTTACCTTGCAGCATGGAGACGATGGCCGCTGCGCAGACCTTGGCCTCAGATGTCGCGGCGAAGCCCGATTTGGGCAGCGCGCCGGCCACCGAAGCATCGCCAATGACGTGCACGCCCGGCATGACTTTCGATTCGAAAGTTTTTTGGTTGACGTCACACCAGCCCTTGTCGTTCGTCAGGCCGGAGGCCTCAGCGAGCCGCCCTGCCTTCTGTGCCGGGATGAAGTTGAGGACATCGAACTTGACGGGATCGCCCAGCTCGCCAGCCAGGACCTGCTTGCCCTTGAGGTCGATCTTGGTCACCTTCGCGTTCGGACCCTGCACCAGTTCGATCATGCTCTTGTCGGTGCCGAACCCGTACAGCGTCTTCCAGCCAGCCTTGAACAAGCCCTCTTTCGAGAATTTGTCCTTGACATCGAGCACGATGATCTTGGACTTGGGCTTGTGCTCCTTGAGGTAGTGGGCCACCATCGAAACCCGCTCGTAGGGCCCAGGTGGGCAGCGGTACGGGTTGGGAGGAGCCACCATCAAGAACACGCCACCGTCCGGCATGGCCATGATTTGTTTGCGCAGGATTTCGTACTGCTGACCACCCTTCCAGGCATGCGGCGCGATGTTCTCGTCAGCCTCGGTGTAGCCTTCGACCGCCTTGAAGTTGAAATCGATACCGGGTGAGACGATCAGGCGGTCGTACTTGATGGTGTCGCCACCTGCCGTTTTCACTGACTTGGAGCCTGCGTCGATCACGCTGACCCAGTCATGGACGACCTTGATGCCGTGCTTGCTCGCGAGCTTGTCATAGGTCTGGGTCAGCGAATCCATGTCGCGCAGGCCGCCGAGGTACCAGTTGCCAGCCGGGCAGGTGTGGTATTTCTTGTTGTACTCGATCAGCGTCACGTTGATGCTGGGATCGAAGATCTTCACGTACTTGGCAGCCGTGGCCCCACCGAAGCCGCCACCAATCACGACCACGTTGGCCGGACCTGCCTTTTTGCCCGCTGCCGCGCCACCCGTCGTTTCGGTCGTTGCGCAACCCGTCAACGCTGCGAAGCCACCCAGCGCGCCGGCACCACCCATCAGTTTCAGAAAGTCACGACGTTTGAAGTTGGACATGTCACGGGCTCCTTATTTCGCTGCCTTCATTTTGGAGAAGTATTCCGAGAGCGCTTTGATCTGCGCGTCGTCATAGCCCTTGGCGATCCGGTTCATGATGGTTGCCTGGCGCTTGTCCGACTTGAATTCGATCATGGACTTTTCGATGTCCGCGGCCTTCATACCGATGATCGGCGGAATGGCCTTCGCGCCGGAGTCCGGTCCATGACAGACCACACAGTTGGCGGCGATCACCTTGGTCGTCGACACATCGGCCTGCACAGGCTGCAGCGAGAACGCAGCAAGCGCGGATACAGTGCTGAGCAGCACTTTTGATCTCATGCTTTCCTCCAGTAAACCCTTGGTGGTTGGAAAATCAATCAGCAACGGACTGTTGCGCCGTGTTTTTGGACGCAACATCAAAAAATTATATCATCAAAAATCGCGGTTTGATAATTAGAATATTCTAGCTCGTTGGTGGCGCCACGGTATTTTCAACGTGGCTGCGGAGCGCGCCGGTCCACGGAGCGATCTGGCGAGCAATGCGACGAATTATCTCGATCTACATACGGCAACACCCAAGTGTTGCGGCCGCATTAGGTGCGGCTGCCAGCGGAGTTCTAACGGTCTGGCGAGGGTCCGCGAGCGGGCTGCCGAGCGAACCGCGGGCTTCTGGTCGAGTGGTATTCAGCGAAGGGCGTCGGGTGCGTTGACGCATCTTTCGCCGCACATCCCTACTGTCAGTGGGGTACAGCCGGTCTATGCCTGGATTCCACCGAGTAACGCTCGCATTGCCCGCACTTGCTCGAGCACCTGTTCCGGCGCGGTACCGCCGAAGTGACTGCGACTGGACACCGAGCCACCTAAAGTGAGCACGTCATAGACGTCTGTCTCGATGACCTCAGAAAACGCTCGTAACTCCGCGAGGGGGAGCTCCGCGAGATCACAGCCTTTCGCAGCCGCATGCTTGACGGCTTTGCCTACCACCGCGTGCGCATCGCGGAACGCGAGGCCCTTGCGCACGAGGTAGTCTGCAAGATCGGTGGCGGTTGCAAACCCCGTCTGCGCCGCCAGGCGCATCCGGTCTTCGCGCACGCGAATGGCGGGGATCATGTCGGCAAAGGCGCGCAGACAGCCCTGCACCGTGTCGATCGTGTCGAACAACGGCTCCTTGTCTTCCTGATTGTCCTTGTTGTAGGCGAGCGGCTGGCCCTTCATCAGCGTCAACAGCGCGACGAGGTGGCCGTTGACCCGGCCCGCTTTGCCGCGCACGAGCTCGGGTACGTCCGGGTTCTTCTTTTGCGGCATGATCGATGAGCCGGTGCAGAACCGGTCGGGCAACTCCACGAACTGAAATTGCGCCGATGTCCACAGAATCAGCTCTTCGGCCATGCGGGAGATGTGCGTCATCAGCAACGCCGCCGCGGCACAGAACTCGATGGCGAAGTCGCGGTCGGACACGCCGTCGAGTGAGTTGCGGCAGGGTCGTTCGAAGCCCAGCAGCGCTGCGGTGTAGTGGCGATCGATGGGATAGGGCGTGCCGGCCAGGGCTGCGCTGCCCAGCGGCATGACGTTAACGCGCCGGCGACAGTCGAGCAGGCGCTCGTCATCGCGTTGTAGCATCTCGAACCACGCGAGCAGGTGATGACCGAAGGTCACCGGTTGAGCGACCTGCAGGTGGGTGAAGCCTGGCATGATCGTGGCGGCTTCCCGCTCGGCGAGATCGAGCAGTGCCGCGCGGAGTCTGTCGAGTTCCTGGCGCGTCGCGTCAATCGCGTCGCGCAGGTACAGGCGGATATCGGTCGCCACCTGGTCGTTGCGCGAGCGGCCGGTGTGCAACTTCTTGCCGACTGGACCGATGAGCTCCGTCAGTCGCGCCTCGATGTTCATGTGTACGTCCTCGAGCGCGACGGACCAGACGAATTCGCCACGCTCGATCTCCTCTCGCACGCGGTCGAGCCCGTCGACGATGCTCGAGACCTCGTCCGCAGTGAGCACCCCCACGTGCCCCAGCATCCGCGCGTGCGCCTGCGAACCGCGGATGTCCTGTCGGTACATTCTTTGATCGAACGAGACGGAAGCGGTAAACGCCTGCACGAAGGCATCGGTGGGCTCAGAGAAGCGCCCACCCCACAGATCGGAGCTTGTTTTTCTCATGGACAGGGTTCAAAAAACTCGCGATGGGACACACGGAAATGTGACCCGAGTATAACACTGCCCCTTGAGTTGGACGCAGCCTGTGAACATGATTAACTTGCCATGAGCAAGCCTACAGGACGTACTGAAATTGTCTGGTGAAACAACCACTTTGCGGAGGGGCTCGGTAGAGGGATTCCTGCCGGACTTCTGCAATGCACACAACGTGTTCCTCGTCATTCTGACCGCCGAGCTGCTCGCGCTGATTCTCACGCTCGGGCAAGGGTTGGGTGATCAGGGATTCTGGAACCGGCTTGCGCTGACGTCACTGTTCATACAGTGGGTGGCGCTCGGTTCAGTCGCGATCTTGTGCTTTGTGCGGGAACGGCTCAATCGCATGCGCTCGCTCGCATCGGCGTACCTGGCCTATGGCTTGATCCTCGCCGTCACTCTGGCGTTCTCTGTGGCTTCCAACTGGGTCGTGCACAACCTCTATCTCCCGGGACAGGACTCGACGACCACCGGCCACTTCACGATTCGCAGCCTGTTGATCAGCGCCATCGTCACTGCGGTGATGCTGCGTTATTTCTACGTGCAGCACCAGTGGAAGGCCAACACTGAAGCCGAGGCGCGCTCGCGCGTTCAGGCGTTGCAAGCACGCATCCGGCCGCACTTCCTCTTCAACAGCATGAACACGATCGCGAGCCTCACGCGCAGCAACCCGGAGCAGGCCGAGCAGGCTGTCGAGGACCTGGCCGATCTGTTCCGCGTATCGCTCGCGGAGCGGAACTTTCTGACATTGCGCGAGGAGATCAACGTCACCCGCGGCTATCTCAGCATCGAGCAGCATCGGCTCGGCAAACGACTGAACGTTGACTGGCAGATCTCGCCCGACGTCAACTACAACGTGGAAATCCCCGCGCTGACATTACAGCCGCTGGTGGAGAATGCGCTTTACCACGGGATCGAGCCGCTCACCGAGGGCGGTACGGTTACGATCAGCATCCAGAATCTCGAGAACGCCATCGAGATCAAGGTTTCCAACCCTAGCAACATGCAGGGTAACCAGCGACACCACAAGGGCAACCGCATCGCTCAGGAAAACATCCGGCAGCGCTTGCAGCTAGCCTACGGAGAGATGGGTCAGCTTAACATCATGGTGACCCAGGACAGCTACACCGTATCGTTCAAGATACCGAAGACGTTGAGGTAAGGAAGATGAATGTTCTAATCGTGGATGATGAGAGGCCAGCAATCGATCGCCTCACCAGCATGCTGTCCGGGACGCCGGAATACCGCGTCTGCGCGACTGCTACGAATGGCCTTGAGGCGATTCGGGCAGCTGAGCGGTACAAGCCCGACATCGCACTCATGGACATCCGCATGCCCGGCATGGACGGCCTCGAAGCCGCTCGCCACCTCTCCGAGATGGAGGAGCCGCCCGCCGTGATCTTCACGACCGCTTACTACGAGCACGCGTTGGAAGCCTTTGACACACAGGCCGTTGCGTACCTACTGAAGCCGATCCGGCAGGAGAAGCTGCTGCAGGCGCTGGAGAAGGCCACGAAGCTCAACCGCGCACAGCTGGCGCAGCTACAAGGGCCCGCGCAAAAGTCGCGCACCCACATCTGCGCACGTGTGCGTGGCAATTTGGAGCTGATTCCGATCAGCGACGTCTATTACTTCCAGGCAGACCAAAAGTACGTGACCGTTCGCCACTCGCGCGGCGAGGTCCTCATCGAAGAGCCGCTCAAGGCCCTGGAGGATGAATTCGCTGAGGGATTCATGCGCATCCACCGCAACGCGCTCGTTGCGAAATCACGTGTCGCCGGAATGAACAAGACGCCTGAGGGACGCTTCATCCTGGTTCTGACCGACATCAAGGATAGCTTGGAGATCAGTCGCCGTCACGTCTCAGAAGTACGCCGCTATTTGAAGAACCCGTAGCGGTTGGCTCCATACGAGGAGGCCCATCGGGCCTTCGCAGCGCTCTTCAAGATCGACCAGCGGGCGCTCGTGCGCGGCGAGCACCCGAGCTGCGAACGGTACCTCTTACAGCCGTCGGCCCAGGGCGTGAGGCAGGGTAGCTCCCCCACGGCGACCTCAGGGCCGGACGTGGCACACGCAGTGCCGCATAACTTGCTAACATTGCGGCAACTCCCGCGACCACCACGTCCCGACCATGCACGAAAAAACACTGCGTATCGCAACCCGGCAGAGTCCCCTGGCGCTCTGGCAAGCCGAACATGTCGCCGCGAGGCTCAGCGCGCTGCACACCGGGCTGCGTGTGGAGCTCGTGCCGATGGTCACGCGCGGCGACAAAATCCTCGACAGCCCTCTGGCTAAAATTGGCGGTAAAGGGCTGTTCGTCAAGGAGCTCGAGCAGGGCCTGCTCGAGGGTACGGCCGACCTCGCCGTGCACTCGATGAAGGATGTACCCATGAGTTTTCCTGAGGGCCTTGAGCTCGCGGCCATCCTCGAGCGTGAGGATCCGCGCGATGCGTTCGTGTCGTTGCAGTACGCCTCGCTCGACGCACTGCCGGAAGGCGCGCGTGTGGGCACCTCCAGCTTGCGGCGTGCCTGCCAGCTCTTAGCCCGCTTCCCGCACTTGCGCATCCTCGACCTGCGAGGCAACGTGAACACGCGCCTCAAGCGGCTCGATGCCGGCGACTTCGACGCCATCGTGCTCGCCGCCGCGGGCTTGAAGCGCCTCGGGTGCGGCGAGCGCATCACGGCGACTCTCGAGCCTGCGGACAGTCTCCCGGCCATCGGCCAAGGTGCCATCGGCATCGAGACCCGTACCGGTGACGCAGAGGTGCTCGAGTTGATCGCGCCGCTTCATGACAAGAGCACCGCCCTCCGCGTATCCGCCGAGCGTGCCATGAACCATCGGCTCAACGGGGGATGTCAGGTGCCAGTGGCCGGCTATGCCGAGTTCAGCGGTGCATCGCTGCATCTGCGCGGGCTGGTGGGCACGCCTGACGGCACCACCGTGCATCGTGTCGAGGAGCAGGGGCGTGCCGATGAAGCAGAGGCTATCGGAAAGCGGGCTGCCGAGCGGTTGCTCGCGATGGGGGCAGATAGCGTTCTCGCGGCGCTTGGGTTGCATCCTGCCGCACCAGACTTGGATGATGGCCACTGACAACAGCGGCAACCCGCTACCCCTCGCGGAGCTGCGGGTCCTGGTGACGCGGCCTGCGTCGCAGGCCGCCGCGTTTTGCCAGATGGTCGAAGTGGCGGGTGGCGAGGCAGTCCTGCAGCCAACCATCGAAATCGTAGCGAGCGGCGACAGCACCTCGCTTCTCGCGCTCGAAGGCGCCGCTGCGACGCTCGATCTCGCGATTTTCGTGAGCGCCAATGCCGCGCGTATCGCTGGGCCTTCGGTCGTCGCAGCACGTCAGTCGTGCGCGCACGTGCGCATCGGCGCGGTCGGCGAAAAGACGGCGGGTGCGCTGCGTGCGCTCGGGCTCGCTGTCGACCTCGTGCCCGCTAGCCCCTACAACAGCGAAGCATTCCTCGCGCTCCCCGAGCTGGCCAATGTGCGCGGGTGGCACGTGGCTCTCGTGCGCGGGGGAGAGGGTAGAGACCTTCTTGCCGCTACATTGCGCGCTCGTGGTGCTCTGGTCTCCGTCGCTGATGTTTATGCAAGGCGCCGCCCCGATTCACTCGATCCAGCGGTCACCCAGCGCATCGCGGAAGGCAGCCTGGATGTGCTCACGGCCACCAGCGCGGAGGGTCTTGCCAACCTGGTGGCGATGACGCCCGAGCCGACGCGGGAGCGGCTACTGGCGCTCGGTGTCGTGGCAGGGGCCCCACGTATCGGCGAGACGGCACGCGGGTTAGGCTTTAAAATGCCCCCAATCGTTGTGGCCAATCCCAGCGATGAATCCATGTTCGAGGGCCTGTGTGACTGGGCTCGTAACTTGAGATCCCGATAATGATAGAAACCAAGGAAGCCCCTTCCACAGACGCGCAACCGGCAAATACCGACACGGACGCCCCATCGGTGAACGCCCCACCGCCCAGTCCCTCGCGCCGCGGGGGATGGCTCGGGCTGCTCGCACTGTTGCTGTCGCTCGCCGTCGCCGGTGCGCTGGGCTACGCCTACGTGTCCATCCTCATGCCCCTTCAGGCTGCGAAGTCAGCGCTGGAGCAAGGCCTCGAGCAGGTGCGCACTGAGCACCAGCAGGTACTCACCGGGCTGGATGAACGGTTGGCGACCATGGACGCTGCGGTCAAGGCAGTGGCGGAGGGTGAGCAGGCCGCGCTCGAGCGGTTCTCTCGGTTCGAGTCACAGCTCAGCCAGCTGCGGGGGCAGGCGCACTGGGCCGAGCGCGAATGGGTGCTCGCCGAGGTTCGGTATCTGTTGCGCACGGCCGAGGATCGGCTGCGCTACATGCGCGATGTCGGCACCGCGCAGGTCGCCGCGCGCAGTGCGCTCGCGCGGCTCGACCAACTGGCCGATCCCGCGCTTGCGCCGATCCGGCAGGCGATCCAGCGGGATTTGCAGATTCTGAAGCAGTACAAGCGTACCGAGCCGGTTGCGGTCCTCGGGCGGCTCGAGGCGTTGATATCTGCCCTGCAGGCCTTGCCGAGCGCCAGTGCGCGCGGTGAGGCGGAGGCCAGTGCACCCGCCAGCGCTTCGCCTGCTGAGGTGGCAGCCCCCAGTGAAGCGCAAAGCTGGTTCGATCGGTTGACGCAAGGGCTTTCCGAGCGGATTCGGGTTATCCGGCACGACGATGCGCTCAACGCGCTGGCCCGCAACACCGTGGATCAACAGGCATACAACCTGCTGCGGCTGCGGCTCGAGTCCCTGCGGCTCGCGCTACTGCAGGAGGATCTCCCGGGTTACCAACGGGAAGTCCAGGCGATGGAGCAGTGGGTCGCCGCGATGCTTGAACCACGTCTCTCGCAACCGCTACTGGCCGAGCTGAGGGGTCTGCGCGAGAGCAATCCGTTCTCGGCACTCCCGTCACTCGAGGCAAGCATCGCCCAGCTCAGCGCAATGCTGGAGGCAACCGGGGAGCGCGGCGAGGGGGGCAGCGCCCCTGCGGTAGAGGGCGCGCCATGAGGTTGCTCATTCTTATCGTCGCCGTCTTGTTGGTCGCGGCGTTAGTCGCCCACCTGGCAGTGAGCAAGCCGGGGTATTTCCTGTTCAGTTACGGCAACGTCTCGGTGGAGATGCCGCTGGTCGATTTCGTGGTACTGTCGCTACTTACCCTCGGCCTGTTGTATGTGGTGATCCGCGCGGTACTGTTCGTCTGGCGCTCACCGCGGGGGCTCAAGCGGCTGCAGGGTCGCCTCTCGCTCGCGCGGGCGCGCCGGTCTTTCCTTCAGGGCCTTATCGACATGGCCGAGGGGCGTTGGGGCAAAGCGGAGAAGCTGCTCGTGAAGTCCGCGCGACACAGCGATGCGCCGGTACTCAACTATCTAGCCGCGGCGCAGGTTGCACAGCGCCAGCGCGCTACCGACCGGCGGGATGAGTATCTGCGACTGGCGAGCGTGTCCGACCCCAAGGCGCGCATGGCCGTTGGGCTCGCGCAAGCCGACCTCCAGATGCGTCAGGGGCAGTACGAAGAGGCGATGGCAACCTTACGGCACCTACGGGAGGTCGACCCCAAGCACCCACAGGTGGCCAAGTTGCTGGCAAGGACGTTTCATCGACTCAAAGACTGGGACCAACTGGCTGAACTCCTCCCGAAGCTCGAGAGCAACTCAGCAGTCGAACCCGAGGAGCTCGCCAAGATGCGCCTCGATGTGCTCCAGGCAGAGATCGATAAGGCCAGAGAGCGGCGCGCGCTCGGAGACATCCAGCGCGTTTGGAAATCTCTGACCAAGTCAGAAAGGGAAGATCCACGCCTGATTCGACGCTACGCGTTGGCGCTCAACGACATGGGTGAATCGGCGCAGGCGGAATCGTTGCTTCGCGCGACCTTGTCGCAACGCTGGGACGACGACCTGGCACTCGCTTACGGGGCGCTTCACTTCACCAACCCGCACGAGGCGCTGCGACTCGTGGACGCCTGGTTGCGGGAAAAGCCACGCAGTGCCGAGCTGCTATGCAGTGCTGGACGTATCAGCGCCCAAGCTGGTCTTTGGGGCAAAGCGCTGTCATTGCTGAGGGAGAGTCTAAAGCTCAAGCCGCTCGCAGAGACGTTCGAGGCGCTAGCGCAGCTTCATGAAAACCTGAAAGAAACTGAGGAAGCCGAAAAGGTCTACAAGGAAGGCTTCAGATATCTGGTCGGTCAACTCGGGCGGTGAGGCACAACTCACCAAGCCGGGCTCGTATAATTTTCGAAGCGGCGTACGCCGCGTCTAATACTGCGCGGGGCACAATGCAGCCTATTGTTGCGGTGGGTCACTGATTTCAGCGCGTTGGATTTTCAGGCCGATGCGCTCTTGGATGGGGTCAGTGGCCAGGCGCGCTTGGGGCTGTATTGGGAGTTACCAAAGCGTGTGGAAAGGAGGCCCTGGTTAGACGCAGGACGACGGCGGCGCCGATCGACAACCCGCTACTCCGCGATGCCCTCAACGTACCTAACAGCCGCGTCGCAGTTTGGCCAGCCCCGAAGGGGCTTTGCGCAGCACGGCCGGCGGCGCCGAGAGGCGCAACGTCGAAACGCTTCGTGCGCAAAAGCTGCCCACGTGCTCGAGATTGCGACAACGGCTGTGTCAGCCAAGAACGCGCCGAGCGCTGGAGATATATTTCCGCCAGTAACTGTCGTCGACCCGGGTTCGCGTAACGCCCTTGGATGATGAAACATGTAGGAATGTGCCATCACCCAGGTAAATACCGACGTGATTCGGGCTGAATGCGCCTCGGAAGAACATCAGGTCTCCCACTCGCAATTCATCGAGCCCTACGCTTTCACCAATCCGGCTCATGTCGCGCGCACTACGTGGGAGGTTCACGTTGAATAAATCCCGATAGGCCAGTTGAACGAAACCTGAGCAATCAATACCCGACCTATCTGTGCCACCGTAGCGGTGGGGCACACCTTCCCAGTTTTCAAAGTGCCGCATCAGCACGCTGCGGACCTCGACACCATTATTCCAGTATTCGGCGGACTTGCCACCGACGCGCATCGGCGCGGTCGTGCAAGCAGAAGTCAACCCGACCGCCAGAACGAATGTCAGTGTGAGTGATTTGCCCCGCTTCATAGGTGGATAGGATAACATATTGGAGGTTTCTTATAACGTTTTCGTATCCAATTGATAGCCTTGAAGATTCCGGGTCTTGCGACGAGCCATCGTTCGACCCGGTACTTGCCCGGGAAGTCGGAGATGGACAGGCCAATCAAGATGCTCAGCAGGCCTTGTCCGGGCAGGACCAGCATGGCAATCCCGGCGAGGATCAAGGCCGAAGCCAATAAATTTTTTAGCACACGAATCGCGAAATAGCGAAGCGGATGTTGCTGGTGCATGCGGCTGACGTGCCGAGATGGGTCCGTGAAGTAGTCGGTGGGGAGCTGGATGATCAACCAGGGGATCAACAGGATCGAGGCGATGAAGGTGAGGGCCGAGAGCGCGCCTAGGCCAACGATTAGGCCCTCATAACCATCGATCAGCCGCAGAAATCCGTCTATGATTTTCAAGCGCGTCCGTCAGATCTGCAGTTGATCCCAGAGGGCGTCGACACGCCGCTTGACTTCATCGCTCATGCGGATCGCACGGCCCCATTCCCGATTTGTTTCGCCCGGCCATTTGTGGGTTGCATCCAGTCCCATTTTCGAACCGAGACCGGAAACCGGGGAAGCGAAGTCCAAATAGTCGATCGGTGTGTTTTCAACGAGCAGCGTATCGCGTGCCGGGTCCATGCGCGTGGTCATGGCCCAAATGACATCCTTCCAATCTCGGATGTCGATGTCGTCATCCACGACAATGACAAATTTCGTGTACATGAACTGACGTAGAAAACTCCACACTCCCATCATGACCCGCTTGGCGTGACCGGCATACTGCTTCTTCATGGCGACGATGGCCAGTCGGTAGGAGCAGCCCTCGGGCGGCAGGTAAAAGTCCATGATCTCCGGATACTGTTTTTGGAGCAGGGGGACGAACAATTCGTTCAACGCAACACCGAGGACTGCGGGTTCATCCGGCGGTCTGCCGGTGTAGGTGGAGTGGTACATGGGATTCCTGCGGTGCGTGATGCGTTCGATCGTGAAGACCGGGAAGCTTTCTACCTCGTTATAGTATCCGGTGTGATCACCAAACGGCCCTTCGGGCGCGGTGTCTCCGGGGTAGATAAAGCCTTCGAGGACGATTTCGCACGTGCTTGGGATCAAAAGGTTGCTGAGTCTAGCCTGAGTGAGCTCGGTACGCGCGCCTCTCAGGAGTCCAGCAAACGCGTGTTCGGAGAGGGTGTCCGGCACCGGCGTGACCGCCGCAAGGGTCGTCGCGGGATCGGCCCCTAGCGCAACAGCAACGGGAAAGGGCTCGCCCGGGCGCTTCACACACCACTCGCGGTAGTCGAGCGCGCCGCCTCGGTGGGCGAGCCAGCGCATGATCACGCGATTCCTCCCGATGACCTGTTGCCGGTAGATGCCCATGTTCTGGCGCGGCCGGTCCGGGCCTTGCGTGATGACCAATCCCCAGGTGATCAGGGGCCCTGCGTCACCGGGCCAACAGGTCTGGATGGGTAACTCCGCCAAGTCAATGTCGGATGTGGCAATCTCGATCTCTTGGCACGGGCCGCCTCGGACCTGTTTCGGGGCCATATCGAGTACCTTTTTGAAAATCGGTAAGGAGCGCCAGGCTTCCTTTAGTCCCTTCGGCGGGTCGGGTTCTTTCAGAAATGCCAACAGCTTTCCGATCTCTCGCAATTCGCTGACATCCTCGGCGCCCATGCCCAGGGCTACACGACGCGGCGTGCCAAACAGATTGGCGAGCAGAGGGAATTTCGAACCCTTGACGCGTTCGAAAAGCAAGGCGGGTCCGTTCGACCTCAGCACACGGTCGCTGATCTCGGTGATTTCGAGATTAGGATCGACAGGAACGCGGATGCGCCGCAACTCACCCAGCGCCTCCAGGGCATCGATAAATTCGCGCAGATCACGGTACTTCAAAGGTCGAACTCCGCAACGACCGGTGCATGATCCGAGGGACGCTCAAGCTTCCTCGGGGATTTGTCGATGTAGCTCGTCTTGCAGCGCTCGGCCATCGGCGGACTCGCGAGTATCAAGTCAATTCGCAGGCCGAGATTGCGGCGAAATGCCGCAGCGCGGTAGTCCCACCACGAGAAGGTCGCTTCGGGCTGATCGAACAGACGAAAGGTGTCGCGAAAGCCGAGCGCAAGGATGGCGTTCAGAGCGTCTCTCTCCGGGCCGGAACAGAGGACTTTTCCTTGCCAGGCGGCGGGGTCGTGGACGTCCCGGTCCTCGGGCGCGATGTTGAAATCGCCGAGCACGACGTATCGAGGATGCGCCTTTACGTCCTCAGCAAGGAAGTCCGTCACCTTGCGCAGCCAATCGAGCTTGTAGGCGTACTTGTCCGAATCGACGGCCTGACCGTTGACGACATAGAGGTTGAGGATGCGGATTCCATCGATCGTTGCGGCAAGGATCCTGCGCTGGGGGTCATCAAGCCCCGGGATGCCACTCTGTATGGCGTCTATCGGCCGGCGCGACAAGATCGCAACGCCGTTGTAGGTTTTCTGGCCCGCATAGACGCTGTGGTAACCCCGGGCCGTGAAGTCCTGGACCGGAAACGCTTCATCAGGAAGTTTCGTTTCCTGCAGTGCAAGGACATCGGGCTGCGTGGCTTCGAGCCACTCCAGAACTTGCGGTAGGCGTACCCGCAGGGAGTTCACGTTCCAGGTGGCGATTTTCATTGCACGCCCTTAAAGCCTGCTTCCACGAGAAGCGTGTCGATTCGCGGCGCTCGGCCTCTGAACGCGACAAAGCTTTCGATCGCCGGTCGGGAACTACCGACCTCGAGGATCTCTTTCAGAAACGCATCGCCTGCCTCTCGACTGAGGATGCCCGCTTCGACAAACCGGCCGAAGGCGTCCGCCGATAAGACTTCGGCCCACTTGTAGCTGTAGTAGCCCGCTGCGTAACCCCCGCCAAAGATATGCGAGAAGGTGTTTTGGAATCGGTTGTAGGCAGGGGGCTCGAACACAGCCACCTCGGCGCGAACCTCAGCGAGCAGTTCCGGGATCCGCGCTCCAAGGTCGGGGTCGTACTCCGCATGCAGACGCATGTCAAAAAGGGCGAATTCAAGCTGGCGAACGAACTGCATTCCTGTCTGGAACTTCTTTACCGCAAGCAGCTTTTCAAGCAGTGCTTCGGGTAGCGGTTCGCCGGTCTGATAGTGAGCTGAGAGGAGTTCAAGGCCTTCGCGGTACCAGGCGAAATTCTCCATCCACTGAGACGGAAGCTCGACGGCGTCCCACTCCACGCCGCTGATACCAGCGACACTTGGCATGTCCACCCGGGTGAGCAGGTGGTGGAGTCCGTGGCCGAACTCATGAAGCAGCGTCACCACCTCGTCGTGGGTCAGGAGCGCTGGTTTGTCGCCGACGGGTGGTGCGGCGTTACACGTGAGATAGGCCACGGGGACGACTTCAGTCCCATCGAGGTTCATCCGGCCTCTGCACTCATCCATCCAGGCACCCGATCGTTTTCGGGGGCGCGCGTACATGTCGAGGAACAGCTGACCACGAAGCTCCCCGGATGCGTCGCGCAGCTCAAAGAATCGCACGTCGGGATGCCAAGTCTCCACGCCCGGTTGCGCTTCGGCCGTGATGCCAAACAGGCGCTTGAGGAGGGCGAATATGCCCCAAAGCACCCGCTCCAGCGGGAAGTAGGGCCGAAGGGCTTCCTGCGTCAAGTCAAAGTGATTTTTTTTAAACTTTTCAGTTAGATACAAAATATCCCAGGGTTCTATGGTAGCGTAGCCCAGTGTGTCGCGAGCAAAGGCCTCGAGCGTGGCCTTCTCTTTAAGTGCGAAAGGCTTGGCGTGAAGGGCGATACTGCGCAAAAAGTCGATGACCTCTTCGGGCGTCGAAGCCATTTTGTTGGCGAGCGAATATTGGGCGTAGTTCTCGTAGCCCAGCAAGCCAGCCAACTCATGCCGCAGGCGGAGGATTTCCTCCATCACTGGCGCGTTGTCCCAGCGGGTATCGAAATACTGATCGGATGCGCGCGTGGTGTAGGCCTTGTAGAGGCGCTCGCGAACGGCGCGCGCATCGGCGTGTGTCATTACCGCGAGGTAATCCGGGAAATCTAGTGTGAGTGCGTATCCTGAACGGTTGCGCTGCGCTGCTGCGTTAGCCAACAAGGCGAGGGCGTGCTCAGGAAGGCCCTGGAGTTCGCTGGGGTCTTCCACCGGCTCAATCCAAGCGCCCGTGGCGTCGAGGACATTGTCCTCGAAGCGCGCACCGAGCTCGGTCAGTCGACGGCTGATGTCTTTGAAACGCTGTTGGGCATCCGCCGGAAGATCGACGCCTCCGAGGTGGAAGTCTCGCAGCGCAAGGCCGAGCACACGCTGCTGGAGCGACGACAGGCGACTGTCACCGGCGCGCTCTGCGATTGCCTTGTAAGCCTCGTATAGCCGGCGATTTTGCGCGAGCTCGGTATGGTATTCCGAAAGCTTTGGTAGTGAGCGATTGTAGACGTCTCGCAGTTCGTCGGAACTCAGCACCGCATTCAGGTGCCGCACGGGCGACCAGATACTGGCCAATCGATGCTGCATGCGTTCGAACGGTACGACGACTCGGTCCCATGTGGGTTCGGGTTGATCGAGTAACCGGTCGAGCTCGGCTCGGCACGCGCTGAGCGCTTCCTCTAGCGCGGGCTCCACATGTTCGGGCCGAATGAATTGGAACGCCGGTAGGCGTTGCATATCGAGCAGAGGGTTGGTTGTCATGCCTGGCTGCTCACACGTCGAGATTGGATACGGCGAGCGCGTTCGATTCGATGAAGTCTCGGCGTGGCTCGACCTGATCGCCCATCAAGGTGGTGAAGACGAGATCTGCGCCAATGGCGTCTTCGATGCGGACCTTCAGTAGGCGACGTGTCGCGGGATTCATCGTGGTTTCCCAGAGCTGTTCCGGATTCATCTCACCCAATCCCTTGTAGCGTTGGATTGCAAGGCCTCTGCGGGACTCCCCTTCCAGCCAATCCACCACATCACCGAAATCCACAACTGCTTGTCGGCGCTCACCGCGCTGGACGTAGGCGCCCTCCGCAAGCAGGTCATGGACCTGTTCGGCGAGACCCACTAGCTGCCTGAATTCGTGGCTGGTGAAAAAGTCCTCGTGGAGGAAGTAATGTCCTTCGCTGCCGTGTTCCCACCGCACGATGTGCGCCTCGACACCACCTTCGTCCGTACGGCGAGCGGTGGCGTGGTAGCGAACACTCGGTGCGGAGGCGCTCGCCGCCCGCTGGATCACGCGGTCGAGCCAGTCTTGAATGGCTTCGGCCTGTAAGACGGGACTCATGACCGGTGGGCGCTCGAAACGCATCGCCTTCAGGATCTCCATGGGGTAGCGATGCGCGAGCCTCTGCAGGTTGTGACTGACCTGCTGGTACCGAGTCATCAGGTCGCGCAGGTCGTCACCAGCGAGGTCTTTCCCACTCGTACCGGTGATGAGTCGGGCGTTATCGAGGGCGACGTCGAGCAGGAAGCGATTCAGCTCATTATCGTCCTTGACGTAAATTTCCTGCTTGCCGCGCTTGAGCTTGTAGAGTGGGGGTTGGGCGATGTAGACATGGCCACGTTCGATCAGCTCCGGCATCTGCCGGTAGAAGAACGTGAGCAGCAGCGTCCGGATGTGCGACCCATCCACGTCCGCGTCCGTCATGACGATGATGCGGTGGTAGCGGAGCTTGTCGGGATCGAATTCATCCTTTCCGATGCCGCAGCCGAGCGCGGTAATCAGCGTACCGACTTCTGCGGATGACAGCATCTTGTCGAAGCGCGCCTTTTCGACGTTGAGGATTTTGCCTTTCAGGGGAAGGATGGCCTGCGTGCGACGATCCCTACCCTGTTTGGCAGAGCCACCAGCGGAGTCACCCTCGACAAGATAAAGCTCCGAGAGCGCCGGGTCCTTTTCCTGACAGTCAGCGAGCTTGCCGGGCAGGCCCGCCACATCGAGTACGCCCTTGCGACGCGTCATCTCGCGCGCCTTCCGGGCCGCCTCACGCGCGCGAGCGGCCTCAATGATCTTGTTGACGATCACCTTGGCCTCGGCGGGATGCTCGAGCAAAAACTCCTGTAGCTTTTCGCTGCAGGTCGATTCGACAACCCCCTTCACCTCCGAGGACACGAGCTTGTCCTTGGTCTGCGAGGAGAACTTGGGATCCGGCACCTTGACCGACAAGACAGCCGTCAACCCCTCTCGCGCGTCGTCACCGGAGGTAGCCACCTTGTGCTTCTTGGTGATGCCCTCCTGTTCCATGAACTGGTTGAGTGTCCGGGTCAACGCGGCGCGAAATCCGGCCAAGTGGGTGCCACCGTCGCGCTGCGGGATGTTGTTCGTAAAACAGAAGATGTTTTCCTGGTAGGAATCGTTCCACTGTAGAGCAACCTCAACCGCGATACCGTCCTTTTCCGTGTTCATGTACACGACACTGGGATGGATCGGCGTCTTGTTCTGGTTCAGGTACTGAACGAACGCAACGATTCCACCCTCGTACTCGAAGATGTCCTCACGCGGGGTGCGCTCGTCGCGCAACACAATGCGCACGCCCGAGTTGAGAAACGAGAGCTCCCGGAGACGCTTGGCAAGGATGTCGTAGTGATACTCAGTGTCGGAAAAGATCGAGGGCGATGGGCGAAACTGAACCTTGGTTCCACGGCGCGTCGTTTCTCCAACCGCCTGCAGCGGGGCATCCGGGACCCCAAGCCGGTAGGTCTGCTTATAGACCTCGCCGTCGCGGTAAATGGTGAGGAACAACTCCTCGGACAGGGCATTCACGACCGACACGCCGACGCCATGCAGACCACCGGATACTTTGTAGGAGTTGTCGTCGAATTTTCCGCCAGCGTGCAGCACGGTCATGATGACCTCTGCGGCCGATCGCCCCTCCTCCGGATGAATGTCGACGGGAATCCCGCGCCCGTTGTCGAGGACGCTGACGGAATTATCCGAGTGGATCGTGACAACGATCTCGGTACAGTATCCCGCGAGGGCCTCATCGATGGCGTTGTCGACGACCTCGAAGACCATGTGATGGAGACCCGTTCCATCGTCGGTGTCCCCGATATACATGCCGGGCCGCTTGCGAACCGCATCGAGCCCCTTGAGCACTTTGATGGATGATGAATCGTACTGGTTTGGTTGGGCGCTCATGTCCTTGGGTAACACGTAAAGGGGGTCGTGCATTATAACACTTCTGTCACCCGCCCCTGTTCCACGTGAAACATTCGGGTGACTGCCCCATCCATGGCGAGTCGCCGCATCGGCTGTGCACTCGTTACGAACACTTGCGCCTCGCTGGCAAGCAACCAACGAATAGCTTGATTAAGCCTGCGATCATCGAGCTCTGCCCCAAGGTCATCAACAAGCAAGGTCGGCGCAACACCATGCACAGATCGAAACAAAGCCGTCTGCGCAACCAGCACCTGAACCGCCAACGTCCTGAGTTGACCACGAGAGGCGGCACTCGCATCCAGCTCATCATTAAGCCGGAACACGACATCGGCGCGATGCGCCCCGTAGCGCGTGTAGCCCGCCTTGAGGTCGCCCGCGCGTTGCCCCGCCAACACCTCACCGAGCGTCACCCCTTCTGGCCACCCTTGCCTAAACGCTACAGACCACCGGTCGCTGATTCGCGCATCACCCTTTCGCTCTTCCAGTATGGTCGCGAGCAACCCTGCGTACCGCCTTCTGATATCGGTAAGCTTCGCGGCCGCAGCAGAAAGCTCCTGGTCCCAAACTTTCAGCTCGTCCGTGGCCGTCGAGTGCCCACTCCCAAACCGCCTCAGCCACGCATTGCGCTGACGAAGCACTCGCGCATAATGACCCCACACGGGATAAAACGCCGGGTCATGATAGAAACATCCCCAATCGAGGACCCTTCGCCGCACCTCTGGCGGACCCACGCCAAGCTCGACCGACCGGGGCTCAAACACGAGCGTTGCAAATGCCTCCGACAACGACGCCTTGCGCGCCGCATCAACGCCGTTTATCCGACCCCAGACTTCCGAAGGAGCACCCCTAACACCAATGACAATTTGCCGACCATCGCGGCCGATGACACCCACCACCTCAAAGCTCGACATGCCACGCTGAATGACATCCCGAGCCCGCGCGCCACGGAACGATTGGCCTCGAGAAAGAATGGCGATGGCCTCCAGCACGGACGACTTTCCTGCGCCGTTCTCGCCATACAGGATGTTGAGGCCACTCGAGAACTCAACCGCCAACGGTGACAAATTGCGGACACCGACGGCTCTCAGCTTCTCTAGCCCCATGAAGACATGCGTTGGCTGCTACAACCTCATCGGCATGATGACATACCGGGCTCGCGGATCCGACGGGTCCCGAACCAACATGCTGCTGTTCGCATCCTTGAGCTGAATCTCAACTTCGTCGCCTTCGATAACACCCAATACATCGAGCAGGTACTGTACGTTAAAGCCGATTTCCATCGGCTCCCCCACGTAGGCGACGTCAATTTCCTCCTCCGCCTGCTCTTGCTCGACGTTGTGGGCTTCGACCTTCGCGGTTCCCCCCGAAAGCGAAAGGCGCACGCCCCGATACCGCTCGTTAGACAGGATAGCAACCCGCGACAGCGCTTCCTTGAGCGCCCGACGATCGGCAACCAACCGACTCGGCGCTTCGGTCGGCACAACGCGCTCGTAGTCCGGGTACCGGGCGTCTATCAGCTTCGAGGTAAACTCCACCCGCTCCGAGGCAATCCGGATATGCTGAGCCGTGAACTGTATCTCCACGCGCTCCCCGAGCTCTGCGAGCAGTCGGTCGATTTCCGCGACACCCTTTCTAGGTACGATCACCTGGAGTGAATCCGCCACGTCAAACCGATCCTCGGCTTGATTAAGTGAAAGCCGGTGACCATCGGTCGCCACCACCGTCAGGAGCTCCGGCTCGAGCTTCATAAGCAACCCATTAAGGTAGTAGCGGACATCCTGATTGGCCATGGCGAACGCGGTGCGCCTGAGCAGACTCTGCAGCCGCGCCTTCGCGACCGTGACCTGCGCCGAAACCTCCCCGTGCTCAAGCAGTGGAAAGTCGTTCGCTTCAAGACAGGCCAACGTAAAGCGACTCTTTCCCGAGGCCACCGTCGCCTTGAGCCCACTCACACTGATCTCAATGTCCTTGCCAGTTGGTAGCGTCTTGCAGATCTCGAACAGTTTCCGTCCCGGTAGCAACGCCTTAAACGGCTCACTGGCTCTACCTTCAACCTTCGCCTTGAGCATGATCTCGAGGTCAGTGCCAGTCAGCGTCAGCCCCTCAGGGGATGCGGTAACAAGCACGTGCCCCAGAGCGGGCATCGTGTTGCGCTTCTCCACCGCCCCCATGACTTGACGCAAACCATCCAGAAGTTCCGCACTTGTGGCGTTCAGTTTCATTAATCGACACCGTTAGTCTGAGATTTCCTATAAGTATAAGTACATAACCTAAGAAATCTTAACTGTTATAAGTACAGCCCTTGATTGCGGAAAACCTATAAATATTTTTATTAATCGACATGTTAGTCAAAAAACAGCGCCTCATACTCTGTTGAGCCATGCTGAATCTGGCTTGGACGAACTGTGGATAACTATCGACCCCCGATTCCCCCACCTGACCCCCACAACCTATCTACAGCGCTGCCCACAGCTTCCAACGCCACTCGGCGAGCGGCGGAAACCCCGCATAGCCTGACGGAAGCCCGCGCCGACACTCAGTGGGAGAGCGTGCGCTGTAGAATCTTGTAGTCCTCTTCGATCCGAGGATCCTGTTCGCGCAGCTGCACAACCTTCTTGCAGGCATGCAGTACCGTCGTGTGATCCCGGCCGCCGAAGGCCTGCCCAATTTCCGGCAGGCTCTGACTGGTCAACTCCTTCGACAACGCCATCGCGATTTGCCGTGGCCTGGCCAATGAGCGACTGCGCCGGTTAGACAAAAGGTCCGCGATGCGGATCTTGTAGTATTCCGCCACGGTCTTCTGAATGTTTTCGATGCTGACAAGCCGCTCCTGCAGCGCCAAGAGGTCCCGCAAGGCCTCCCGCGTGAACTCGAGGTCGATGGCATTGCCGGTGAAGCGCGCGTTGGCGATCACCCGCCGCAGCGCGCCCTCGAGCTCCCGCACGTTGGAGCGGATGCGCTTGGCGATAAAAAACGCCACATCGCTCGGCAGATCCACGCCGACCTCATCGGCCTTCTTCTGCAGGATGGCAACCCGCGTCTCAAACTCCGGCGGCTCGATCGCAACAGTCAAGCCCCAGCCGAAACGCGACTTCAGCCGCTCCTCCAACCCGTCCACCTCCTTCGGATACCGGTCGGAGGTGAGGATGACCTGCTGCTGCCCTTCGAGCAGTGCATTGAAGGTGTGAAAGAACTCTTCCTGCGACCGCTCCTTGCCCGCAAAGAACTGAATATCGTCGATGAGCAACGCATTGAGCGATCGGTAATGCCCCTTGAAGCGATCGATCGCATTGTGCTGCAACGCCTTGACCATGTCCGCGACGAACCGCTCCGAGTGCAGGTAAACGACCTTCGCCGACGGATTCAACTCGAGAATCCGGTTGCCGACCGCGTGCATCAGATGCGTCTTGCCAAGCCCCACCCCCCCGTAGATAAACAGCGGGTTGTAGGCCGTACCGACCGACTCCGAGACCTGCTGAGCGGCGGCGCGCGCGAGCTGGTTTGACTTGCCCTGAACGAAATTCTCGAAGCGGAAGGCCGGGTTGAGATTGTTGGAAAAACCCATCGACGAGGGCGCACTGTCGAGTGCGGTCTCCATCATCGGCCGTGGAGCCTGCCTGACCTTGGGCGTGCCCACCTCGAGCAGTGCCTTGAACGACGGATTGCCCGTGACTTCGAGCAGGATCTCACCGATGCGGTGAAGAAAATTCTCCCGGACCCAATCCAGTACGAACCGGTTGGGTGCGTACAGATGGAGTGTGTTCATCTCCTCCACGGGTTGCAGCGGGCGGATCCAGGTGTTCATCTCCTGATCACTCAGTTCGGCTTCAAGCAAACGCAAACAATGCTGCCAGAGCGTGCTCATGGACTGCGACGGCTGAAAGTGGGAGGACGGGACGAACGAATATACACAAGTCGAGCAAGGTCTGCGAAACGCCGACACTCGGCTTTTCCTGCGATTGACAAGCGGTTCGACGAGACGGTAGCATCCGCGCCCTCGCTCAACCCCATGACTTGCCGCGGATAAGGAAGGACCAACCATGAAACGTACCTTTCAGCCCAGCACGCTCCGTCGCGCCAGAACCCACGGCTTCCGCGCCCGCATGCGCACGGTCGGCGGCCGCAAGGTCTTGAGCGCGCGTCGCGCCAAAGGGCGAGCCCGTCTCACGCCGTAACGCCCGACCCAGCTCGGGTGAGACGCTGACCCAGCACTTCCCGAAGACTCTCCGCCTGCTGGAGCGCACTGACTTTGAGCGCGTCTTCCAGTCAGACAAGCGTGTGCGGCACACCCGCGCGTTCACCTTACTGATCGCCAGGGGCGCCGCAGACTACCCTCGCCTGGGGCTCGTCGTCGCCAAACGCAAGATTCGGCGGGCGACGGTGCGTAATCGCGTGAAACGCATCGTCCGGGAATCGTTCCGCAGGGTCGCCGCCAACCTCATCAATGCCGACGTCATCGTGATTGCCAAAGAGGCCGCTGCCGGTCTGAGCAACGCGGAACTAACCGCGCTCCTCGTTCAAGAATGGGGTAAGCTTCGTCGACCTGAGGTGCGCGACGCGCAACCCGACGAGCGAGCACGACTCTACCCACAGCCGTGAACCGTATGGAAAACCAGCGAACGTTCCTCTATCTCTCCCTCGTTTTTGTCGGCTTCCTCCTGTGGCAGGCCTGGATGGCGGACCAGGCTGCGAAGCACGCTCCACCCCCGGTAGCGGCGAGCCAGTCTGCGCCCGCGCCGGCGCAAGCGTCGATACAAGAACCCGCAAGCGATACGCCGAACCCCGCGGCGCGAGCCCCGGGAACTCCACCCGAAGCACGGGCAGAGTCCACAGGCGCCGGTGCCACGCGCACCATCGAAGTCTCGACCGACGTGCTGCGTATTACGATGGGCGATAAAGGTGGCGATCTCCTAGAGGCTTGGTTGCCCGCCTACCCGATCAGTATCGAGCGTCGCAATGAACCTTTGCAGTTGTTGCGCCGCCCGCCCAAGACCTACATCGCACAGAGCGGCCTGCTCGCGGTTGACGGCGCAGCGCGGGCTCCGACACACCATGCAACGTTTGAGGTCGGCGCTGGGCGCTTTGTGCTCGGCGAAGGCGAAAACGAACTGCGCGTGCCACTTACTTGGCGCAGTGCCGACGGCGTAGAGGTCACCAAAACCTACGTCTTCCGCCGTGGCAGTTACCTAATCGACATTCTCTACACCGTACGCAATGGCTCTGCGACGCCCTGGACGGGCCGACAGTACCGCCAGCTGCGTCATGGGCCGGTGGATGCGTCGAAGTCGTCGATGTTCGTCTACACCTACACCGGTGCGGCGTACTACACAGACAAGTACGAGAAACTCTCATTCGACGATTTCGCGAAGAAACCGCTCAATCTCGACCTTAAGGGCGGTTGGGCCGCCATCACTGAGCACTACTTCCTGAGCGCCCTGCTCGCCAACGGCCCGGATGATGTCAATCAGGTCTACACCAAGAATACGCTTGATGGCGGTAGCCAGGAGCACATCATCGGTTTGCTCTCGCCTGAGATAACGATTGCACCAGGTGAAACGGGCGAGCTTCGCGCGCGACTCTACGTCGGACCCAAACTCCAAAAGGACCTCGAGGCGCTCTCGCCCGGCCTCGAACTCACCGCGGACTACGGCATCTTCGCCTTCCTCGCCAAGCCGCTGTTTTGGCTACTCAGCCTATTCCACGATTGGACCGGCAACTGGGGCTGGGCGATCATCCTCCTGACCGTGCTCATCAAGGCCGTCTTCTACAAGCCATCGGAAATGAGCTACCGCTCGATGGCCAAGATGCGCGCGGTCGCGCCGAAACTCCAGCAGATCAAAGAACGCTACGGTGACGACAAGCAACGCCAGCAACAGGCGTTGATGGATCTCTACAAGAAGGAAAAGATCAACCCGCTGGGCGGCTGTCTGCCGATCTTCATTCAGATCCCCGTGTTCATCGCGCTCTACTGGGTTCTGCTTGAGACGGTCGAGTTACGCCAGGCGCCGTGGATGTTCTGGATCAAGGATCTCTCGATCAAGGACCCGTACTTCATCCTCCCGCTGCTGATGGGCGTGACCATGTTCATCCAGCAGAAACTCAACCCGCCGCCGCCGGACCCGATCCAGGCGAAGGTCATGATGGCGCTACCCTTCGTGTTCACGGTGTTTTTCGCCTTCTTCCCGGCGGGTCTTGTGTTGTACTGGTTCGTCAACAACCTGTTGTCGATTGCCCAACAAGGGTGGATCACTCACCGTCTCGGGAAAGAGACCAAGGCTAGTTGAGTCGTTGATGGCTTTGGCGCGCGATACGATCGCCGCGATCGCCACTCCTCCCGGACGGGGGGGGATCGGCGTGGTACGCCTGTCGGGGCCGAAAGTCCGCGCGATCGCTGATGCACTCGTCGGGAAGCCCCTTCGGCCCCGCCACGCCACCATCGCCCGGTTTTACGCGCAGAGTGGCGAGGTGCTTGACGAGGGCATTGCCCTGTACTTTCCCGCGCCGCACTCCTTCACTGGCGAGGACGTGCTCGAACTGCAGGGCCACGGCGGACCCGTGGTGCTGGACCTCGTGCTGCAGGCCTGCGTTGCCCTCGGTGCCCGCATTGCCCGCCCAGGAGAGTTTTCCGAGCGGGCCTTTCTCAACGACAAGCTCGACCTCGCGCAGGCCGAGGCCATCGCCGACCTCATCGATAGCGGCACCGCCCAGGCGGTACGCTGCGCCTTGCGCTCGCTGCAGGGTGAGTTCTCCCGTGCGATCGATGACCTGCGCGCGGAGCTGATCGAACTTCGCGTTTACGTCGAGGCGTCGCTTGATTTCCCGGAGGAGGAGATCGATTTTCTCGCGGATGCCGAAGTTGCGCGCCGCTTCGAACGACTGTTGGCGACGCTCTCGCGCATCTTCGTTCGCGCCCGGCAAGGCAGTCTGCTGCGTGAGGGGATCCATCTCGTCATCGCTGGACGGCCCAACGCCGGCAAGTCCAGCCTGCTCAACGCGCTCGCGGGCGTGGAATCCGCGATCGTCACCGACATTGCAGGTACTACCCGCGACGTCGTGCGCGAGCGCATCCAGATCGACGGTTTGCCGGTGCATGTGATCGACACGGCGGGCCTGCGCGAGAGCCACGACCCGGTGGAGCGCATCGGTGTGGAACGCGCCTGGCGAGAGATCGAGCGCGCCGACGTGATCCTGCACCTCATCGACGACACGCAGGGCTACACGCGCGAGGATCAGGAGATCCGCCGGCGGCTGCCCGTTCGGGTGGCGATCCTCGAGGTTCGCAACAAGATTGATCTCTCCGAACGCTGTCCCGGCCTTCACGACGGGCGGATTTACCTCTCGGCACGCACGGGGGCCGGCATTGAAGCCTTGCGCCAGGCGCTCCTCGAGCAGGTTGGTTACCAGCAGTTGCAGGAGGACAGCTTTATGGCGCGCAGCCGACACCTCGACGCCCTGCAACGCTGCCAACAAGCCGTCGAACGGGCAGAGCAGCAACTGCAGACGACGCGGGCCGGGGAACTCGTGGCAGAGGAGCTGCGCCTCGCGCTTGATGCGCTTGGTGAGATCACCGGGCGGTTTACTACCGAAGACCTGCTGGACCGCGTGTTCTCGTCCTTCTGCATCGGCAAATAGCCAGCGCGTTCGCGGCCATACTGTCAGCGCGCTGTCAATCACGTTACCATTCTCGGTTGATTCACTCGATCTCATCCTGTGCGATGCGTTACCCGGAATCCTTCGAATTGATCGTGGTCGGTGGCGGCCATGCCGGCACCGAGGCCGCGCTCGCGGCTGCGCGCATGGGTTTGCGCACGTTGCTGCTGACCCACAACATCGAGACGCTCGGGCAAATGAGCTGCAATCCGGCCATCGGCGGCATCGGCAAGGGTCATCTGGTCAAGGAGATCGACGCGCTCGGCGGGGCGATGGCGCTGGCGGCGGATCGCGCGGGCATCCAGTTTCGCATCCTCAATCGCCGCAAGGGGCCGGCCGTACGCGCCACGCGCGCCCAGGCTGACCGTCAGCGTTACAAGGCGGCGATCCGCGCAATACTAGAAACCCAGCCTAACCTCACACTGTTCCAGCAGGCCGTGGATGACCTGCTGCTCGACGGCGAGCGCGTTGCCGGTGTGCGCACGCAGATGGGGCTTGAGTTCTTGGCCCGCGCCGTGGTGCTCACGGTCGGGACGTTCCTCGGCGGCAAGATCCACATCGGCGAGAGCCATTACCGGGGCGGACGCGCGGGTGATCCGGCGGCGCTCACGCTCGCCGAACGTCTGCGCGAGTTGCCTTTGCGTGTCGGTCGGCTGAAGACCGGCACCCCACCCCGTATCGATGCACGCAGCATCGACTTCTCGAAGCTTGAGCCGCAACCCGGCGACGAGCCAACACCGGTGTTCTCCTACCGCGGCAGCCTCGCTGACCACCCGCGCCAGGTTGCCTGCCACATCACCCACACCAATGCGCGCACTCACGAGATCATCCACGGCGGGCTCGACCGCTCGCCGCTCTACAGCGGCCGCATTGAGGGGATTGGCCCGCGTTACTGCCCGTCGATCGAGGACAAGGTGGTGCGCTTTGCGGACAAGGACAGTCACCAGATCTTCCTTGAGCCCGAAGGGCTGGATACCCACGAGGTCTACCCGAACGGCATCTCGACGAGTCTGCCCTTCGATGTTCAGCTCGCGTTGGTGCGGTCCATCCGCGGGCTCGAAAACGCCCACATCACCCGCCCGGGCTATGCCATCGAGTACGACTACTTCGATCCCCGGGACCTGCGCGCCTCGCTGGAAACGCGGGCCATCTCGGGCCTGTTCTTCGCCGGGCAGATCAACGGCACGACGGGCTACGAGGAGGCCGCAGCACAGGGTCTGCTCGCCGGGATCAACGCGGCGCTGCAGATTCAGGGCCGCGAGCCGTGGACGCCTGCGCGTCACGAGGCCTACATCGCCGTGCTGGTCGACGACCTGCTCACGCAGGGCACGCAGGAACCCTACCGCATGTTCACGAGCCGCGCCGAGCACCGGCTCATGTTGCGCGAGGACAATGCCGATTTGCGCCTGACCGAGATCGGCCGGCGCCTCGGCGTGGTCGGCGATGCGCAGTGGCGCCTGTTTGCCGAGAAACGCGAGGCCATCGAGCGGGAGCGCGAGCGCCTGCGCGACACCTGGGTGCACGCAGGCCGGGTGAGCGACGCCGAGGCCACGGCCATCCTCGGTGCGCCCCTGCAAAAGGAGTACCGCCTGGAGGAGCTCCTCCGGCGCCCCGAGGTCTCCTACGCCCGGCTCATGCAGCTCGAGGCGGCGGGCCCCGGCGTCGAGCGTGCGGATGTGGCCGAGCAGGTCGAGATTCAGGTCAAGTACGAGGGCTACATCAACCGGCAGCTCGATGACATCGACCGCGTCCAGGCGCAGGAAGCGACGGCGCTACCCGCCGATCTCGACTACGACAACGTCGTCGGCCTGTCCCACGAAGTCCGCCAGAAGCTGAGCCGGCACCGCCCTGAGACACTGGGTCAGGCCTCGCGCATCCCGGGTATCACGCCCGCGGCCATCTCGCTGTTGCTCATTCATTTGAAGAAGCTCAAGAGCGCGTGCGCCTGACGACCACCGGGACCGATGCGCTCGGCGCGCGGCCAGTAGCCCTCCTCGAGCAAGGCCTGGCCAGGCTCGACATGCGGCTCAACCGAGCGCAGGTTGCGCGGCTCATCGACTACCTCGCGCTGCTCAGGCGCTGGAACCGCGCCTACAACCTGACCTCCGTCGATACCGCGGAGGCGATGGTCCGCACCCATCTCCTCGACAGTCTGAGCATTGCGCCCTTCCTTGCGGGGGAGCGCGTGCTCGACGTCGGCACAGGCGCGGGGCTGCCCGGCATCCCGCTCGCCATTGCGCAGCCCGACAGACGCTTTTTCCTGCTCGATAGCAACGGCAAGAAGATTCGTTTTATCCGTCAGGTGGTGATAGAGTTGGCGCTCGCCAACGTCGAGCCGGTCCACGCGCGCCTCGAGGACTACCGCCCCGCTGAGCCGTTCGCTCGGGTGGTCAGCCGGGCCTTTTCAAGCCTCGAGGATTTCCTGCAAGGTGCGAGGCACCTCGTTGCACCCGGCGGCCAACTGCTCGCGATGAAGGGTCGATGGGTTGCCAGCGAGCTCACGCACATCGAACGGACGTGCGTCTGTCGGGTCGAACGCTTGCAGGTGCCGTTGCTCGACGCGGAACGTCACTTGGTATTGATCTCGACCTAGCGATGACCAAGATTCTCTCGATCGCAAACCAGAAAGGCGGCGTCGGCAAGACCACGACATCCGTGAATCTGGCGGCCTCGCTCGCGGCCACCAAGCGCCGCGTGCTCCTGATCGACATCGATCCGCAGGGCAATGCGACGATGGGCTGCGGGGTGGACAAGTACGGCCTTGTGAGCTCCTGCTGTGATGTACTGCTCGGCGAGGCCACGGTCGCCCGCGCAACGGTCAGGCTTGAAAATTGGGGCTTTGATCTGTTGCCGGCCAACGCTGACTTGACGGTGGCCGAAGTCAAGCTGATGAGCATGATCGGCCGCGAGTTCAAGCTCCGCAAGGCGCTGGAGCCGGTCATCGGCCACTACGATTTCATTCTCGTCGACTGTCCGCCATCGCTGAACATGCTCACCGTCAACGCCATGGTCGCCTCCAGTGGGGTGCTGATCCCGATGCAGTGCGAATACTACGCACTGGAAGGGCTCACCGCGCTCATGAAGACGATCGAGGACATCCGCAACTCGGTCAATGAGAACCTCGAGGTCGAGGGATTGCTGCGCACCATGTACGACCCGCGCAACAACCTGTCGAACGATGTCTCCGAGCAACTCACGCAGCACTTCGGCAGCCGCGTCTACAACACCATCATCCCCCGCAATGTCCGCCTGGCCGAAGCGCCGTCGCACGGCACGCCCGTGCTGCACTACGACCGCGAGTCCCGCGGCGCACTCGCCTACCTCGCGCTGGCTGGTGAGATGCTGCGGCGCCAGGGGGCGCGCGCGCAGAGCAGCGTAACAGGCTAGCCGATCATGGTGCAGAAAAAACCGGGCTTGGGCCGTGGGTTGGATGTGTTGCTGAGCGCTGCCGCAGGGCTGCGCGACACGGCGAAAGACAGCGCCGCCATGCGCGACCTGCCACTGGAGAAGATTCAGCGCGGCCAGTATCAGCCACGCCTGCGCATCGATCCGGAGTCCCTGCAGGAGCTCGCCGACTCGATCCGCGCGCAGGGTGTCGTGCAGCCGATCGTGGTGCGACCAGTCGGCGACGGCTACGAACTCGTCGCGGGCGAACGCCGCTGGCGTGCTGCCCAGCTCGCTGGGTTGAGCGAAATTCCAGCCGTCATTCGCCAGATCCCCGATCAGGCGGCGGCCGCTATGGCGCTGATCGAGAACATCCAGCGCGAAAACCTCAATCCGCTGGAAGAGGCCAACGCTCTGCAGCGGCTTATCGACGAGTTCGGCATGACCCACCAGCAGACGGCCGAATCGGTGGGGCGCTCCCGTGCAGCGGTAACCAACCTCCTGCGCCTGAGGGAGCTCGAGGAGCCCACCAAACGCCTGCTCGAAGAAGGGCGCCTGGAGATGGGCCATGCGCGCGCATTGCTCGCCCTGTCGGGTGAGGTGCAGACGCAGGCCGCGCAGCACGTGGTCGCGAAGTCACTCTCGGTCCGCGAGACCGAGCGCTACGTCAACCTGCTGAAAAATCCGCCAGCGCGCACCGAATCCCCTGCGCGCGTGCGTTCGCCCGACATCCTGCGCCTCGAGAAGGACCTCGCCGACCGCCTCGGCGCCAAGGTCGAGATCCAGTACAACCAGCAGGGCAAGGGCAAGCTCGTCATCAACTACAATGACCTCGACGAACTCGATGGCATACTGGCACACATTAAGTAGCCAAACGCCTCGGGCGCATTTTATTGACCACCTCTAACTCGGTCCTTATACTGCGCCCGCGCTTCTGGCAGCGTGCTTTGGGGACTTTGACGAAGCCGGAGCAAGGCCGCCTCACCAGCTAATGGAACCCGAGTCATGCACATTCGCCTGCTCTGGACTCAGGCGGCGCTGATCGTCCTAGCTACGCTCATCGCAGTGTTCTACCTTCAGACACGGGGTCTGGCCGGCGCCCTGTACGGGGGGGCCATTGCGTTCGTCAACACGTTGTGGCTTAACCGGCGTGTCGAACACGCAGGCAAACTGGCTGAAGTCGATGCGAAACACGGCGCCTACGCGCTGTATTTCAATGCAGTCCAGCGCTTCGTGTTCGTGTTGGTCATGTTGGGTCTGGGTCTTGGCTGGCTGAAGCTGGAAGCCGTACCGCTCCTGGCAACTTTCGGCATCGCGCAGCTGGCATACCTGACCTCGGGGCAAGGCGCCCGCAACGAGCAGAATCGAGAGGATTGACGTGAGTAACGTAGAAGAGCCAATCTCCTCAAACCCCGTTCAGTATATCCAGCACCACCTGACCAACTGGTGCATCGGCTGCGATCCACAGACGCATAAGCCAGCCTCCATCATTGACTTCGGTGCCTTCTTTGTCGATGCCTTCCTGTGGAGTGTCGTGCTCGCGTGTGTCTTCGGGTTTGTCGCCTGGCGCGTCGGCAAGAACTTGAGCGCGGACAATCCGAGCGGTCTGCAAAATCTGATTGAAGCCATCGTCGAGTTCGTCAATCAGCAGATCAAGGATATCTTCCCCGGCACGAACCCGATCATCGGCCCGTTGGCGCTAACGATCTTCGTTTGGGTGTTCCTGATGAACGCCATGGACCTGTTGCCCGTCGACCTGCTCCCGGCCCTGGCCGCCAACGTAGCGGGCTGGTTCGGCGCCGATCCGCATCACGTCTACTTCAAGGTTGTCCCAACGACCAACCTCGATGTTACCTTTGGCCTCTCACTGAGTGTGTTTGCGCTCATCGTTTACCACAACATCAAGGTCAAGGGTCCGGTGGGCTACCTCAAGCAGTTCCTGTTCCACCCGTTCGGTAAGTTCGCCGTGCCCGTCAACATCGTTATGACGGCCATCGAGGAGATCGCCAAACCCGTCAGCCTTGCTCTTCGTCTATTCGGCAACATGTTCGCGGGCGAGCTCCTTTTCTTGCTCATTGCCCTGTTGTCATTCTCGGTTTTCGCGATGTTCGGACAGGTTGTACTCGGCACGCTGTGGGCCATCTTCCACATTCTGGTGATCAGCTTGCAGGCATTCATCTTCATGCTGCTCACGATTGTCTACCTGGGTCTCGCCCATCAGACCGACGAGCACCATTGAAACCCCTCTCATTAATCAACTTCTAATCAAGGAGATCCTCATCATGAGTCCTGCTGAACTTGCCATGATTTACGCGTATACCGCGCTCGGCGTCGGCATCATTCTGGCTGCGGCTGGTCTCGGTTCCGCCTTGGGGTGGGGCTTGATCTGCTCGAAGTTCATGGAAGGCATCGCTCGCCAGCCTGAGATGCGCCCGCAGCTCACCGGCCAGATGCTGTTCACCGGCGGTCTTATGGAGGCGTTTCCCATGATCGTCCTCGGTATCTCGATGTGGTTTATTTTTGCCAACCCGTTCGTCGGTGCGGCTAAGGCTGCTGTCGGCGGCTGATTCCGCAGGGCTTCAGTCGATCCATAACCAATAGCGGGAACTGTCGTGAACATCACCGCCACACTGATAGGTCAGATGCTGGTCTTCGCCATTCTGATCTGGTTCATTCGGGCCGTGCTCTGGGACCCGATGCTGAAGATGCTCGACGACCGTAAGCGCCGGATTGCCGAGGGGCTCGCCGCGGCTGAGCGTGGTCGACACGAGCAGGAATTGGCCGAAGAGCGGGCCAGCGAAACCCTGCGTGGCGCCAAGCAGCAGGCGGCCGAGATCATCACCCAGGCGCAACGGCGCGCGGGCGAGATCCTCGACGAGGCCAAGACCGTCGCTCGCGAAGAGGGCGAGCGCATCAAGGCCATGGCTCAGGCCGAGATCGAGCAGGGCGTGAATCAGGTGCGCGAACAGCTGCGCAAGGAGGTCACCGGCATCGCCATCGACGCCGCGCAGAAGGTCATCAAGAAGGAGATCGATCCGGCTGTGCACCGCCAGGTACTCGATGAGCTGATCGCCCGGATCTAGAGACGCGCCCATGTCAGAATTGACTACCCTAGCCAGGCCCTACGCGCGTGCGTTGTTCGAACTGGCCCGCACCGGCAACACATTCGACCTGTGGAGCCGCAATCTCAGGACTATGGCCCAGTTCATTCAGGACCCCGTTCTGCGGCGCGCGCTCGAGAATCCCGCCCTGTCCCGTACCGACGCGGCGGAGCTGTTCATCAAGGCCTGCGGCGTGCAGATCGACGAGCCAGCCAAGAATCTCGTTCGGGTTCTTGTCGCGAACGACCGGCTCCCGTTGCTCCCGCACGTGGTGCGGCTGTTCGAGGCATTGCGCTCAGACGCCGAAGGCCTCGTCGAGGCGGAGATCATCACCGCCATGGACATCGAGCCCGCGCAAAAGGACGCTATCGCCGCAGCCCTCAAGCGGCGGCTGGGGCGGGACGTCAAGCTCAGCACCCGGATCGACCCCAGTTTGCTGGCCGGCGCCATCGTGCGTGCCGGAGACCTCGTGATCGACGGCTCGGTGAAAGGCCGCCTCGAAAAAATGACGAGCGCATTGAATCGCTAAGAGGAATTCCAGATGCAACTCAATTCCACTGAAATCAGTGAATTAATCAAGAAGCGGATTGCTGACTTCGAGGCTACTTCCGAAGCGCGTACCGAAGGCACGGTCGTCAACGTGACCGATGGGATTGTGCGATTGCACGGCCTGGGTGAGGTCATGTCGGGCGAGATGCTGGAATTCCCCGGGGACACTTACGGTCTCGCCCTGAACCTGGAGCGCGATTCCGTCGGTGCCGTCGTGCTCGGTGACTACAAACACATCACCGAGGGCGATACGGTCAAGTGCACGGGCCGCATCCTCGAGGTGCCCGTGGGGCGCGGCCTCCTTGGCCGGGTGGTCGATGCGCTGGGCAATCCAATCGACGGCAAGGGCCCGATTGAGAACGACGGGTTCGAGCCGATTGAAAAGATCGCGCCGGGCGTTATCGAGCGCAAATCCGTATCGCAGCCCGTGCAGACCGGACTCAAGGCCATCGATGCCATGGTGCCGATCGGTCGCGGCCAGCGCGAGCTCATCATCGGCGACCGCCAGACCGGTAAGACCGCACTCGCGATCGACGCGATCATCAACCAGAAAGGCACGGGCGTTAAGTGCATCTACGTCGCGGTGGGGCAAAAGGCGTCCTCGATCGCGAACGTCGTGCGCAAGCTCGAAGAGTTCGGCGCCATGGAACACACCATCGTGGTGGCTGCCTCCGCGTCCGAATCTGCGGCGATGCAGTACATCGCGCCGTACGCCGGCTGCTCGATGGGTGAATACTTCCGCGACCGCGGCGAAGACGCCTTGATTGTCTACGACGACCTGACCAAGCAGGCTTGGGCCTACCGTCAGGTTTCCCTGCTGCTGCGCCGCCCGCCCGGCCGGGAAGCATACCCGGGTGACGTGTTCTACCTCCACTCGCGCCTCCTCGAGCGGGCCTCGCGGGTCAACGAGGCCTACGTCGAGCGTTACACGAAGGGCGCGGTCAAGGGTAAGACCGGTTCCTTGACGGCGTTGCCTATCATCGAGACGCAGGCGGGGGACGTGTCCGCGTTCGTACCGACCAACGTCATCTCGATCACCGACGGGCAGATCTTCCTTGAGACCGACCTGTTCAACGCCAATATCCGGCCAGCGATCAACGCGGGTCTGTCGGTTTCGCGCGTCGGTGGTGCCGCGCAAACCAAGATCATCAAGAAGCTTGGTGGCGGGGTGCGTCTTGCGCTCGCGCAGTACCGCGAGCTCGCGGCCTTCTCGCAGTTTGCGTCGGACCTCGATGAGCAGACCCGTAAGCAGATCGAGCGTGGACGGCGCGTCACGGAGATGATGAAGCAGCCGCAGTACTCCCCCCTGTCGGTCGCCGAGATGGCGTTCGCACTGTACGCGGTGAATGAAGGCTACCTCGATGACGTCGATACGAAGAAGGTGGTCGACTTCGAAGCGGCTATGCTGAGTTACCTTCGTTCCGAACACGCCGAGCTGCTCGCGCAGATCAACGCCAGCGGCGATTACAACGATGCCATCGGGGATGCGATGCGCAAGGCACTGGACGCGTTCAAGAAGTCCCACACCTGGTAAGCGGTAGCTCACATGGCCGGCGCCAAAGAGATTCGAACCAAGATCAAGAGTATCAAGAGTACTCAGAAGATCACCAAGGCCATGGAGATGGTTGCGGCCAGCAAGATGCGCAAGGCGCAGGACCGCATGACTGCCTCCAAGCCGTATGCGCAGAAGATCCGCAAGGTGATCAGTCATCTCGCCATGGCGCATCCGGAGTACAAGCACCCCTATCTCCTCCAGCGGCCTATCCGGCGCGTCGGGCTGATCATCGTCTCTACGGATCGGGGGTTGTGCGGCGGCCTGAACATCAATCTGTTTAAGAAGGCCGTCGGGGAGATCAGGAAATGGCGAGATCAGAACGTCGAAGTGGATCTCTGCGTCATCGGGAACAAGGGTCAGCAGTTCTTCAAGCGGTTAGGCAACATCCGCTCGACGGTGACCCATCTCGGTGACGTGCCACACATCGATGACCTGATCGGGACGATCAAGGTGATGTTGGATGCCTACGAGGCCGACGAGATCGATCGCCTGTTCCTCGTCGAGAACGAATTCGTCAACACGATGTCGCAGCGGCCGCAGGTCACCACGTTGGTCCCGATCGAGCCCTCCGGCGAGGAGGAACTCAAACACTACTGGGACTACCTGTATGAGCCGGATTCCAAGGAGGTGCTCGACGGTCTGCTGACGCGGTATGTAGAGTCCGTCGTCTATCAAGCGGTCGTCGAGAACGTGGCTTGTGAAATGGCGGCGCGGATGGTGGCGATGAAGAGCGCGTCAGACAACGCCGGCGAGCTCATCAGCCAACTGCAGCTGATGTACAACAAAGCACGTCAGGCGGCGATCACCCAGGAAATCTCCGAAATCGTCGGCGGCGCGGCGGCCGTTTGACGTCCGAATCCAGATTAGAGCTTTCGAGAGGAACACTTTTCATGAGCGCAGGCAACATCGTCGAAATCATCGGTGCCGTGGTCGACGTGGAGTTTCCACGGGCCAGCGTGCCCCACGTCTACGATGCGCTTAAGGTGGCCGATGTCGATCTGACGCTGGAAGTCCAGCAACAGCTCGGGGATGGCGTGGTGCGCACGATCGCCCTGGGCGCGAGCGATGGACTGAAGCGGGGCATGACCGTGACCAACACCGGCGCGCCGATCTCGGTGCCGGTCGGCAAGCCCACGCTCGGGCGTGTGATGGACGTGCTCGGCCGGCCGGTCGACGGCGGCGAGACCGTCGCGGGTGAGGCCACTTGGCCCATCCACCGCAAGGCGCCCTCCTTCGCGGAGCAGGCGTCCACGGTTGAGATCCTCGAAACCGGCATCAAGGTCATCGACCTGATCTGCCCGTTCGCCAAGGGCGGTAAGGTCGGACTCTTCGGCGGTGCGGGTGTGGGCAAGACCGTTACACTCATGGAGCTGATCCGCAACATCGCCGTGGAGCACAGCGGTTACTCCGTGTTCGCCGGGGTAGGTGAGCGCACCCGCGAGGGCAACGACTTCTATCACGAGATGAAGGAAGGCGGCGTGCTCGACAAGGTGGCGCTGGTCTACGGGCAGATGAACGAGCCGCCGGGTAACCGTCTGCGCGTGGCGCTCACGGGCCTGACCATGGCGGAATACTTCCGCGACGAAGGCCGCGACGTGCTGTTTTTCGTCGACAACATTTATCGTTACACACTGGCCGGAACCGAAGTCTCCGCCTTGCTGGGCCGGATGCCCTCGGCGGTGGGTTATCAGCCGACCCTGGCCGAGGAGATGGGCGTTCTGCAAGAGCGGATCACCTCGACGAAGACCGGCTCGATCACCTCGATCCAGGCGGTCTACGTGCCAGCGGACGACCTTACGGATCCATCGCCGGCGACCACCTTTGCGCACCTGGACGCGACGCTCGTGCTTTCGCGTCAGATCGCGGAGCTCGGCATCTATCCGGCTGTCGATCCGCTGGACTCCACGAGCCGTCAGCTCGATCCGCAGGTTGTCGGCATCGAGCACTACACGGTCGCGCGCCAGGTGCAGGGGACCCTGCAGCGCTACAAGGAGCTCAAGGACATCATCGCGATTCTCGGCATGGACGAGCTCTCGGAAGAGGACAAACTCATCGTCTCCCGCGCGCGGAAAATCCAGCGCTTCCTCTCGCAACCGTTCTTCGTTGCGGAGGTGTTCACCGGCTCGCCGGGTAAGTATGTTTCGCTCAAGGACTCCATCGTCGGCTTCAAGGCGATCGTGGCTGGTGAGTTTGACCATCTGCCGGAGCAGGCCTTCTACATGGTCGGCACAATCGACGAGGCAGTCGAAAAGGCCAAGAAGCTAAGCTGACGGCCCATCGGAGACGCTATCCATGGCAATGACCATCCAGGTCGACATCGTCTCGGCCGAAAGTGCGATCTACAGCGGGGTCGCCGAAGAGGTGTTTGCGCCTGCCGAGCTCGGCGAGGTGGGGATACTGCCGCGGCACACGCCGCTCGTCACCCGCCTCAAGCCTGGTGAAGTGCGCGTGCGGCCTGCTGGGTCGCGGGAGTTTGTGCACGTGTATGTCAGTGGCGGGATACTCGAGGTGCAGCCGCACGTCGTCACCGTGCTGGCAGATACCGGCATCCGTGCGGAAGACCTCGACGAGGCCAAGGCGCTTGAAGCGAAACAGCGCGCCGAGGAGGCCTTGCGCAACCGTCAGAGCGACATCGACTACGCGCGGGCGCAGGCCGAACTGGTCGAAGCCGCGGCACAACTCCAGCTTATCGCGAAACTCAGAAAGCGTCTCAAATAGGCGGCGACCGTCCTCGAATAGTGTGAACCTCGTTAGAAAGGCGGCGATGGCCGCCTTTACTTTCTCCTCTTCCATGTAAAATGCAGTCCCATCCTCCCCAGAATGGGCAACGACATCCATGACGCTCGGAATCATCGTGCTCGCTGCCGGTCAAGGCACCCGCATGCGCTCCGATCTGCCGAAGGTCCTCCACGAGCTGGGCGGCAAGCCCTTGCTGCAGCACGTCCTCGATACCTGTAAGCGCCTAAGTCCTGAGCAAATCGCCGTGGTCATCGGCCACGGCGCGGATCAGGTGCGCGCGCGCATCCACGATGCCGTGGACTGGGTCGTGCAGGCCGAGCAGCTAGGTACGGGCCACGCCGTTGCCCAGGCACTCCCGCACATGACGACTGACCGCGTCCTCGTCGTCTATGGTGACGTCCCACTGATCAAGGCGGAGACCCTCGCGCAGCTCGTCGCGGCGGGCGAGGCCGGGGGTCTCGCGTTGTTGACCGTCGAACTGGCCAATCCCACCGGGTACGGACGGATCGTGCGCGACGGTACGGGTGCAGTAGTCCGCATCGTGGAGGAGAAGGACGCCAGTGCGGAGGTCAAGCGCATCACCGAGGGCAACACCGGGGTGATGAGCGCGCGTCGCAGCGACTTCCAACGCTGGCTCGGCCGCTTGCGCAACGACAATGCGCAGGGTGAGTACTACCTCACGGACTGCGTAGAACACTGCATCGCCGAGGGCGGCCACATCCAGGCGCTGCGCGTCGAGGACGAACTCGAGGTCAGCGGGGTCAACAACAAGCGCCAGCTCGAGGGGCTTGAACGTGCCTTCCAGCGTGCCCAGGCCGACGCGCTACTCGAGCAGGCAGTCACCCTCGCCGACCGCTGTCGTATCGACATACGCGGCACGGTGCAAGCTGGCCGCGATGTCAGCATCGACGTGAACTGTGTGTTTATCGGCCAGGTCGTGCTCGGCAACCGCGTGCGTATTGGACCAAATTGCATGATTGTGGACTCGACGCTCGGGGACGGCGTCGAGGTACTCGCCAATTCGGTCATCGAACGGGCAGCGATTGGCCCGGACTGCGCCATCGGCCCATTTGCCAGGATCCGCCCAGACACGGTGCTTGATACCGGGGCGAAAGTCGGCAACTTCGTCGAGATCAAGAAATCCCACATCGGCGCTCACAGCAAGGTTAACCACCTGAGCTATGTTGGTGATGCGACGGTGGGCCAGGACGTCAACATCGGCGCCGGGACGATCACCTGCAACTACGACGGTGCCAACAAACACCGGACCGTCATCGAGGACCAGGTGTTCGTCGGTTCGAACTCCGCGCTCGTCGCGCCGCTGACCTTGGGCAAGGGCGCAACAATCGGCGCGGGCTCGGTCATCACGAAGGATGCGCCGGAGCAGAAACTCACCATCGCTCGCAGCCGGCAGCTCACGCTGGACGGCTGGCAGCGACCGCAAAAGAGGAAGGGTTGACTTATGTGTGGCATCGTCGGCGGCATCGCGCAACGTGATCTCTATCCAATCCTGTTGGAGGGCCTGAAGCGGCTCGAGTACCGCGGCTACGATTCGTCAGGGTTGGCGGTCATCTCCGCCGCGGGCCATCTGTCGCGCTACCGGCGGCTCGGCAAGGTCGCGCAGCTCGGAGCGGCGCTTGACGAGCAGCCGTTGCCGGGGGGCCTCGGCATTGCCCACACGCGATGGGCGACCCACGGTGTGCCCTCGGAGCGCAACGCCCACCCCCACATCTGCAACGACACCGTCGCTGTCGTTCACAACGGGATCATCGAGAATCATGAGGCATTGCGCGAGGCGCAGCGGGATCGTGGCTACCGCTTTACCTCCGAGACCGACACCGAGGTCGTCGTCCATCAGGTCGCGGAGTACTTGGGTGACGGAGAAGATTTGCTCGCTGCGGTTCAGCGTGCCGTCAAGGATCTGAAGGGCGCCTACGCCCTGGGTGTCGTTTCCACGCGCAACCCCGAGGTGCTCGTCGCCGCGCGCGAAGGTAGCCCGCTCGTCATCGGCCTGGGGATCGGCGAGAACTTCATCGCCTCGGACGTGCAGGCCCTGCTGCCCGTCACCTCGCGTTTCATCTACCTCGAGAATGGTGATGTCGCACGGATCACGCGGCGCGAGGTCGCCATTTTCGACCGCGAAGGCCATCCCGTACGGCGCGAGGTGAAGACCACGGCGCTGAATGTTGCAGCTGCCGACCGCGGACGCTTCAAGCACTACATGCAGAAGGAGATCTTCGAGCAGCCGTCGGCCATCGCTGCCACCTTCCAGGGTCGCATCACGGAAGACGACGTGCTCGAACAGGCCTTTGGCGTAAAAAGCCAAGAGCTGCTCGACCGCGTGCGCAACGTGCAGATCGTCGCTTGTGGCACCAGCTACCATGCCGGCCTGGTTGGCCGTTACTGGATGGAGGCGATCGCCGGCATCCCCTGTCAGGTGGAGGTCGCGAGCGAGTTCCGCTACCGCCGCACCATCGTGCCGGAAGACGCTCTGTTCGTGACGATCTCGCAGTCGGGCGAAACGGCCGATACGTTGGCCGCACTGATGCAGGCCAAGGGCCGCAATTACCTCGGCACCCTGGCGATCTGCAACGTGCCTGAAAGCTCGATCGTTCGTGAGTCGGACCTGAGCCTGATGACGCTGGCGGGCCCGGAGATCGGCGTGGCCTCGACCAAGGCGTTCACGACGCAGCTCGTGGCGCTGATGATTCTGGTGCTCGCCATCGCCAAGCGGCGGGGTGTGCCGCGAGCGCAGATCGCCGAGATCGTCTCGGCCCTGCGGCAGCTCCCCTCGCTCGTGGAGTCGGCGCTCGAGCGTGATGCCGCGATCGCGGCCCTGTGCGAGTCTTTCATCGACAAACAGCATGCCCTGTTCCTGGGCCGCGGCGTCGAATTCCCCATTGCGATGGAGGGCGCACTCAAACTCAAGGAGATCTCCTACATCCACGCCGAGGCTTACCCGGCCGGGGAGCTCAAGCACGGACCGCTTGCCCTGGTGGATGAGAACATGCCGGTGGTGACGGTTGCACCAAACAACGACCTCCTCGAGAAGTTGCGCTCCAACCTGGAGGAGGTCCGGGCCCGGGGTGGAAGGCTGTTCGTTTTCGCGCCGCCGCAGAGCGGCATCCACGAACTCGACGGGGTCACCGTCATCGATACGCCGCACGTGCCCGAGAGCGTGGCGCCGATCGTCAACGTCGTCTACCTGCAATTGCTGGCATACCACACCGCCGTGCTAAAGGGCACCGACGTCGACCAACCCCGCAACCTCGCCAAATCGGTAACGGTCGAATAGCGCCGCACGCGGCCTCCACGGCCGCATGGTCGCGCAAAGCCGCTGTGCCCTGGAACGCCATCGGTCAGCGGTCCTCGTAACGTGGGCAGGCCGACTTGAAGGGGGTCTGGCTCAACCCCCAGCGCTGCAGCCGGTCCGCATGGGGGTCAGATTCGAGCCGGCCCTCCTGCAGTAGTCGGCCCATGTCCACCAGGTCGACGGCCTGGGTGTCATCGATGACCACGGTGCAGCGCCCGGCGATCGCCGCGCGCGCCTTCGGCGAGGTCTCATAGGGGGCGAACACGGCTGTCAGCTCGCGAAACGTTTGCGAATCGTCCCCGCGGCTCTGCAGTGCTCGGTAGACATTGCGCAGTTGGCCGTACAGCGTGGTCAGGCGCAGGTCGCGGTGGAAGGTCGAATATTGCCGGTATTCCCCCTCGCTCATACATCGGCGTCCGGATGAGCGCAGCTTGCTCAGGTATTCGACGCCATCGTTCACAAACCGTGCGCGCTGACGGGTCATTTCGCACAGTTCGCCTATGAGTCGATCGGCCTGGTCCACCAAGGTCTCGGGCTCGGCGCCGAGCCGGCGCGCGAGCGCGCTGACGAACCCCTCGTACTCGAACCCCACGCTTTCGGCGCGTTGGTATTGCTCGGGGCTGAAGTCGCGGATCTTCTCGTAGGGCAGGTCCAACTCGTCGGGCTGTCGGAATCTGCGGTACCCATCACGCATGCGGGTGCCGTCCGTGGGCACGTAAAACGGGAATGCGCGCGGGGTCAGCATGGGCGGGGCAGCGGGGGGTGTGGTCGAATAAGTAAACTTGGATATCCGGTTT
>CAYSFW010000088.1:0-28635 GCA_964430355.1 uncultured Thiotrichales bacterium | reverse complement strand
ATGAGGCGCGGGTTGCGCGGATTCCATCAGGGCCAGCAGGCATCCGCCTGCACTACAGGCCGGATATAAAACTGCAGCCTATCTGTCCCAGCACACCCAAACCGATCTTGGCAAACGGGAGGCGTCCATATAACCACCATGCCTCGGGAGCGGGGCGCGTCAACCCAACTCTGATCCCGCGTATGCCACGCTCGGGGATCGGTGGCGTCGCGGCAGACTTCGACACCCGGCCCGAGCGGGCCGCCCGAGTTGTTTGACACGCCGTTAGAATTTCACGCCGGCCTTTACGAAATAGCGCGTCTCAAACAGCGTCCGATCCTCGACGTACTCCAGATACGGCTCGGTGAGGTTTTGGGCGATGAGCTCGACATTGCCGCTCCAACCGTTGCCCTTGATGGATTTCGCCAGACGCAGGTCCACGCGGTCGTAGCCCGGTACATCGTCACCATCGCCAAGCCAGCGCGTGTAGGACATGCGGTAATACCCAAGGCTCGCGCTGATGCCGTGGTCGAACCGATGCGCCGCGAGCAGGCCGAGCGTGACCGACGGTGTGGCGTCGTCGCGCATGCGGTAGGTCCGCACCGGGTAGGTTCTTGCCTCCTCGCGGGTGCTCTTGGTGATGGACCACTGCAAGGAGAGCAGGTCCTCGGCCGCAGGGCGCCAAGTGAGTTGCCCGTCGAGGCCCTGGACGAAGAAGCGGTCGTCGTTGGTGACGATTTCTGTCAGACGTCCCGCGTAGAGCTGTGGGAAGTTCGTTTGTGCCGGGTAGGCGATGACATCGTCGGCCTCCTCAAGAAAGACCTTGAGATCGAACTCCAAACGCGGCGAGTCGAGCGCCGTGGCGTAGCCCAGTTCGTAGGCGAACAGTCGCTCGGGCTTGAGGTTGCCTGGGGAATAGTAGAGCTGCGTCAGCAGTGCGTCGTCGTTCAACCGGATACCAGTATCCCAGTGTTCTTCGAGGATCGATGGGCTGCGCTGCGTGTGGCTGACGCTCGCCCGCAGGCTTTGCGTGGGTGTTAGCCGGTAGTTCGCGGCGATCCGCGCCGATCCGTGCAGATCGGATATCTCATTGGCTTCGAGCATCGCGCCGAGATTTACGAACAGCCTGTCCAGGGCACGCCATTCGATGTTGCCGAACAGGCGCGCGCTGGTGTTGTCCACCTCGCGTTCGGCGCCAAGGTGCACGGACTCAAGCCGGTCAAGCCGGATGCCGCCGCCCCAGACCGCCCGCGTCTCGGCCGAGGGGGCCAGCAGATGCTGGAACTCGATGTCCTGGCGTTGCGAGTGTCCATCGGCGTATGGTTGAGCAATGGTCTGGTCCGGACGCCCCCCGAGCAGCGCGGGAATGGCGCGGGGCGGGACATTCAGGATGGCTGAGATGGGCCCCAGGATGAACAGGTCGGTCTGCTGTTGCCGGTTGTGGGTGGCCTGGACGTAAAGCTCGCTGCCCTGACCGAGCTTGCGGGTCCAGCGTAGGGCGGCGTAGTGCGAGTGCAGCTCTGCGTTGTGCGAGACGACGTCCACCGAAGGGCGTGCCAGCATTGTCCCGGTGTCCCCGCCCGTGTAGCCGGCGGAAAAGTCGAAGTCGTCACCGGTCCCCATTCGGAAATTGCCGCGAAACGACACGCTCGCCAGTCGCGTGGTGTCGAAGTCCCCGCCCTCGTCTGGCGGCGGATCGAACCCGGAGCTGGTTCGAAAGCCGGCGGAGAGCCGGTAGTCGAGTCGGTCGCCTTGGCTGCGTGCGTGCCGGACGAGGAGCTTCGCCGTATCGGCCGAGCCGACGGTGGTGTTGATCCAGGTGCCCTGCTCGGCGAACGGCTGGCGCGTGCGGATGTTGATCGTGGCCTTGAAGGCGTTTGCCCCGAATACGGGGGCGTTGGGGCCGCGAACGACCTCGATCTGCTCGATGTCCTCGAGCTCAATGCCGATGGCGTTCCAGTTGACGGTCGACAGCAGGTTCCCGTAGATCGAGCGGCCATCGACCAGGACTTCCAGATGCTCCGGGAAGGCGCTGCCCTCCTGGCCGTGATACGCGACGATCGCATGCGCGCCCGTCGCGTGGGTGACCTGAAAGCCCGGCACGAGTCGGAACAAGTCCGGAATCTCCGTAAAACCGGACGCCTCGATCATCTCGCGGGTGATGATCGTGGTGGATACCGGAGAGTGCAGCGCAGACTGGGGCAGGCGTGTCGCCGAGACGATCATTGGCAGCGGGGCGAGCATTTCCTGCTCGTCGGGCGTGCGCTCGCTGCCCTGCGCGATGGCGGCAAGCCAGCTCAGGCCACCCAGAATGTCGGCAGCGGCCAGCGACCGCCGGGGCGCCTGCCGCTCAGTTACGCTCATCGTCCGGTCGGGCGCAGAGTCCCAGTTTTTCTGCAGCGATTGCGGCGGCGGTCCGGTTATCGACGCGCAGGGCCTTCAGGATGGTGGCGACGTGGACCTTGGCCGTGTTGGACGAGATGCCGAGCGCGTTGGCGATGGCCTTGTTCGACAGGCCACGGCGAATGAGTTCCAGCACCTCGACCTGCCGGTCGGTGAGCTCGAGCGGCTCCTCCTGGGCGCTACTGTCCACCCGCGGCGCTGGAGCGGACTGACCCGTAAATTCCGAGCGAAAGAGCTTTTCCGGGATATAGACGCTGCCGGAGAGGACGAGCTGGATAGCGCTGAGAATGGACCGGCGGGCGAGCGACTTGGGGATGTAGCCCGCAGCGCCTATGTCGATGGCCTTGCGCATCGCCTGCGGATCCTCCGAGGCGGAGATGATCACAACCGGGATGTCGGGATGGCGTTCGCACAGTTTAGACAGTAGATCAAACCCGTCGCCCCCTGGCATGTACAGGTCGAGCAAAATCAGATCAATGGGGGCGCCCCGTTGGGCCGCCCCAAGGACCTCGGCGTGACTACGCGCATCAATAAACTCGACGGCTTCGCTGAGCGGCTGCAGTTCGAGTTTCAACCCGTCCCGCACGCAATCATGGTCGTCCACGATCAGAATTCTCAAGCGACACCCCGCATAGATCTGCCCTTCGAGGCTTGGATCATGTCCTGCCACAATACCCGTGGATCGTTTCTAGCCACGACGTACCGGCCGCACGACCGGCCAACCGCTTCCTCGTTATGGCGATTGTATTACAACGAATCTACCGGAAGGGCTAGCCCGAAAGAATTAGCCCGTTCGGGTGGAATTCAGTTGTTTCGGTGGGGAATTATGCCTCGACTCACAACATTCTATCCTCTCGGACCACAGCGGGTTAGATCATCTGGGCAATTTTTTACCATCGCCGTTCCGTTAAAATTTGCAATATCGGCATCAATCGACTGTCGGTCGGACACAAGTCGGTGCGATGAGTTCGGTTAATAACCCAATTCGATAATTTATGCGGCGGTGGGCCCGGTGTGGCTCGTGCGTGTCAAGATGGATAGGCCGCAACTTTCATGGCTATGTGCCATGTGTGTGCGGGGGAAGTTTCTTTACAGTTGCCGGTAAATTGAAGACCGCTAGCCCACGGCGTCACAACCGTGGGTTTTTTTGTGGTTCACGTCAACCGATTGGGCGGCTTGATCTGCCGTGCTCGGCGAGTGACCGAGCCGGAGTGCGGCCTTGGGGTCTTCGGCGCGCCAGCACCGTTGGTGCACGCTGGCGCTCAGCGAGCAATACCAAAGCAGGCAACGGCGTTGACTGATTGACGCCAAGGCGATTGGTGCGCCGCGTCAGCTGTGTGGCGAGCAGCCGCATCCAGCGGGACCGTAAAGATCGGTGACAGTCGTGGGGAAGGGCCGTCGGAAACTTGCTCGCCCCCCGGCCGCGGTGGTTCACTGCCCCAATCGAGATCGTCCGCCTCGAGGAGGCGTTCCCATGTACCGCCGTTTCCTGTCCCTGCTCCTGCTTTGTTTCGCTGCCCCGCTGCACGCGCAAACACTCAGCCTCGGCGTCGATGATCTGACCCAGGTTCTCAACACGCCATCGGCGCCCGAGGATGCCGCGCAGGCGATCCTCATCCAGCGTTTGCTGCAGGCACTCGACGCAACCGGGCTGAGCCTGCAGGCCGGACAGGTGCTCTTGCGCGCCTCGCTCGCCAACATCCCGCTCGTCGAACCGCGTTGCGCCTACCGTGCGGCGCTGGAGCGCATGGATGTCTCGATTGCGCTGCGTTCCGGCAGCCAGGTGGGCATCGACTTGCAGAATCTGCGCGAACCTGTCGTGGCCACCGTCAGGGCGACGGCGGATTTGCGCGGTAGCAATGGCCGCGTCGAGCAGGTCACGGGCATTCCCTGGATCAACAACCGGTGCATTGGCGAGGCGCGTTACGGGTTCGACATCGCGGTGACCGGCACGGTCGACGTCGACCTGCGCGTCCTGGTGACGCCCGAGGGGACCGTGCTGCCGGGCGGGATCATCCGCTACACGCCGCGCCTGCAGGTCACCGGCTCGATCACCCCGCAGGCTTACCGCGTGGATGTGGAGGATACGCTGTGGGAGCCGGTGCTCGAGGCGGCCTTGACCCGCAGGCTCGATGAATACTTCTCGTCCGCCGCGCAGGCGCAGCTCGTCGCGGAAGTCGAACGCGAGCTCTACCGGCAGATGGAACTGAGTTGGGGGGCGCGTTACGTCGATGTGGCGGTGCCGGACCTGACGCCCGGGCAGATCGAGCCGTTGTACCGGATACTGGCGGCGGAGCTTGCGTTTCCCCTCACGTCGAAATACCTGGAGGACAACAAGCTCGCGCTACTCACCGCGCTGTTCACCCGCGACACGCCCGCGCTCAGGCGTCTGCTTGCGGGTGCGGCCGCCTGCGACGCGAGCCGGCTGCTACTCGCTGACCTGCCGCACCGCCCGCTTTACGCGCGGGCCAACGACGGGCGCTGTGTGGTGGCGGACCTACGCACGGCGCCGCCCGTCTCGACTTTTGCAGATGCCACGTGTGCCACGCCGGCGGCGTTCCGCGCCACGGCGCAGCTCGACTACTGCGCGGAAACGAGCGACCCTGCACGGCTCGGCAATGCGGTGGGCTTGAGTGAGGACCCGGCGCCCTGGACGCTTTGGCCTGGCAATCAATTCGACATCGGCCTCGTTCCGATCGCCGGGTTGAACCAGCCCTACATGACGCGCACGCGCTACCGCAGCGTGGTCGGCCCGCGCGGCACCTGCGAGCTGGAGATGCGCATCTACAAGCCAGCCGTCGCCGCCACGGGGCTTAAGCCACTCCTCGCGCTGCACGGCGGCAGCTGGCAGAACCGCAGCAACGGTCTGCTGGGCCTCGAGGCGTTGGTGGCGCAATACACCGAGCGGGGCTTCGTGGTATTCGCCCCGTTCTACCGGCTCACCGGCGACACGGAGGGTGCGCCATCCTGCAACGGCGTGACCGGGCGTGAGATCGTCGCGGATGTCGAGGCCGCGCTCACTTGGGTGCGCGACAACGGCGCGCGGTTTGGCGCGCGGCCGGGCAAGGTCTTCGTCACCGGGCAGTCGGCGGGCGGACACCTTGCCGAGTGGCTCGCCGTACAACAGCCGGAGCACATCGAGCGCGCCCTGCTGTTCTACCCACCTACGGACTTTGGTGACTTCCTCGTCGCCGTGCGCTCGGGGGCGCCGGTCGATGCGCGGGGCGTTGCGGTCGTCGAGCGTTTCCTTGGGCTGCGCCTCGCGAGCGTTGGCGCGGGCGATCCGTGGGCGGCGGCCAACAGCTTTCCGCCGCGTGTCGCCGCTCAGCCGAAGGCTTTTCCGCCCGTGTTCGCGATCCACGGCGTGGCTGACAAGGTCGTGCCGGTTGGCCAATCGGTGCGGCTTTGCAATGCGTTTTCAGGCAACCCGGAGGCAGGTGTCGCCACCGCGAACGGAGGAGATCCAGCCTCGGGTGAGTACCGGCGCCTCTACCGATGCGATGATCGAGGCAGCGAGCTGCACCTGATCGCCCAGGGCGACCACGCGCTCGATACGTGCCTGTTCGGCGCGGTCTGCCCGGCGGGCGGCGAGGCGAGTCAGGCCGCCGCCCGGGGCTCGGTACGCGCGGGCTACGACTGGCTGGCCGCCACGGGCGTGGGTGAGGTACCCGCCTCAGCAGGCAGTGGGACCGCCCTCGCGCAGGCGAGCGAGCGATCCGCGATGGTGGGTGGCGGTGGCGGGCTAGGCTGGGTGTGGCTAGGCCTGCTTGCGGGTGCGGCGGTGGTTCGGGGATACATCGCGCGAAAGGCGTGAGGGGGCGCACCGCCGGGCTCGAGAGGGAAACGCTACTGCTATGGCTGCGTGCGCCCGGCACACGGCCGCTCAACCCGATTCGGATAGCCGCACCGGGACGGGCTCGACCTTCCAGATCTCCCGGCAGTATTCCTCGATGGCACGGTCCGACGAGAAGCGTCCCATGCGCGCGGTGTTGAGGATCGACATGCGCGTCCAGCGCGCGCGGTCGCGGTAACAGCAGCCCACGCGGTCGTGGCAGTCGACGTAGGACTGGAAGTCGGCGAACAGCATGTACTCGTCGCGGCCCATCAGCGAGCTGATGAGCGGACGGAACAGTTCGGCATCACCGCGGCTGAAGTCGCCACGGTCGATGCGGTTGATGATCTCGCGTAGTTCAGGGTTGGCGCGGTAGTAGTCCCAGGGTTGGTAGCCCTGCGCTTTCTTCGCACGCACTTCGTCTGCGGTCAGCCCGAAGAGGAAAAAATTGTCCTCGCCCACGGCCTCGTGGATCTCGATGTTGGCGCCGTCGAGCGTGCCGATGGTGATCGCACCGTTCATGGCGAGCTTCATGTTGCCGGTGCCGGAGGCCTCCTTGCCTGCGAGCGAGATCTGCTCGGAGAGGTCGGCCGCCGGGTAGATGCGCTGCGCGCTGGTGACATTGTAGTCCGGCAGGAAGACGACCTTCAGGCGGTCGCGCATGTCGGGGTCGCGGTTGATGACGTCCGCCACGCTGTTGATCAGCTTGATGATGAGCTTGGCGAGGTAATAGCCGGGCGCGGCCTTGCCGCCGAAGATGAAGGTGCGCGGGGTGAGGTCGGCGTTGGGGTCAAGCTTGAAGCGCTGGTAGCACTGGATGATGTGCAGCACGTTCAGGTGCTGGCGCTTGTACTCATGGATGCGCTTGACCTGTACGTCGAACATCGAGTCGGGGTCGACCAGCAGGCCGGTGCGCCGCTGGATGATGCGGGCGAGCTGCTCCTTGTTCTTGCGTTTGACAGCGCGCCACGCTTCCTGGAAGCCTGCATCCTCGGCGAAGGGCTCGAGCTGCTTGAGCTGCTCGAGGTGCCGGACCCAGTCGCAGCCGATGCGGCTGCCGAGCAGCCCGGCTAGGTCGGGGTTGGACAGCGCGATGAAACGGCGCGGCGTCACGCCGTTGGTCTTGTTGGAGAAGCGCTCGGGCCACAGCTCGTAGAAATCGCGCAGCATGTCGCGCTTGAGCAGCTCGGTGTGCAGTTTGGCGACGCCGTTGACCGCGTGCACGCCCACGCAAGCGAGGTGCGCCATGCGCACAGCCTTCTCGCCGTGCTCGTCGATCAGGGACATGCGCGCGAGCCGCTCGTTGTCGCCGGGGAAGCGTTGGCGGACCTCGTCGAGAAAGGCCTGATTGATCGCGTAGATGATCTCGAGGTGGCGCGGCAGAACGCTCTGGAACAGTGGCAGCGGCCAGGTCTCCAGCGCCTCCGGCAGCAGCGTGTGGTTGGTGTAGGCGAAGGTCTCGCGCGTCACGTGCCAGGCGGTGTCCCACTCCACGCCGTGTTCATCGACGAGCAGGCGCATCAGTTCGGGCACGGCGAGCGCCGGATGCGTGTCGTTGAGCTGGACGGCGAACTTCTGCGCGAAGTCCTCCGGGCGGTTGCCGCGTTTCTGCAACAGCCTGAGCATGTCCTGCAGCGCGCAGGAGACGAGGAAATACTGCTGCTCGAGGCGTAGCTGTTTGCCCTGGATCGCCTCGTCATTGGGGTAGAGCACCTTGGTGATGTTCTCGGAGACGACCTTTTCCTCGACCGCGCGGTAGTAGTCCCCCACGTTGAAGGCACTGAAGTCGAAGGACTCCGCGGCCTCCGCCTTCCACAGCCGCAGCAGGTTTGCGTTCTCCACGCCGTAGCCGAGGATCGGTGTGTCGTAGGCCGTGCCGTTGACCACGCGCGCCGGCACCCAGCGCACACGCACGGGGCCGCCGTCCTTGTAGTGCTCTGTGTGGCCGCCAAGCTTGACCTGAAAGGTGATGCGCGGGCGCGGGATCTCCCAGGGGTTGCCGTTGGCCAGCCACTTATCGGTGCGCTCGATCTGCCAGCCGTCGTGGATTTCCTGATCAAAGATGCCGAACTCGTAGCGGATGCCGTAGCCGATCGCCGGTATTTGCAGCGTGGTCAATGAGTCCATGTAGCACGTGGCCAGCCGTCCGAGGCCGCCGTTGCCGAGCCCGGGTTCCTCCTCCTCGGCGAGCAACGCCTCGAGGTTGAGGCCGAGTTCCTGCACCGCCTGGCGCACGTTGCCAAGGATGCCGAGATTGAGCAGGTTGTTGCCCAGATGGGGGCCGAGCAGGAACTCGGCAGACAGGTAACACACCGTGCGGTCGCCGGCGCGCTTGAACTGCTTGGAGGACTGCAGCCAACGCTGCAGCAGCCGGTCGCGCACCGTGTAAGCCAGGGCCTGATACCAGTCGCTGGGCGTCGCGACCTCGGGGTAGCGGGCCTGCACGTAGAACAGGTTGTCGAGCAGCGCCTGCTTCAGCGCCTCGACGCTGTTGCCCGTGCGAGTGTGTTCCGGCACGCCGGGCGTTGCACTCGGCTGAATCGGATTCTCGCATTTCATGGGTGGCTATCGACCTCCATGGTGATTAGGCAGGGCGACTCGCCCTCGGCTGCAATGAGCATAGACAGGATGTGGCGGAAGCGGGATAAAAAATGGCGGCAGGTGGACTGCCGCCAAACTTCACCGGTCGAGGACGGAACCGGCGATCGTCGAGCAGGCTCGCGACCCGCTCGATGGAGCCTGGAGTGGCGTGATCGTGCCGCTGCGCGGTGGGCGCTCGAGGCAAGACTAAGACCACAGCGCAGGGGCGAAATGCGAAGGGGGCGGATGCCTATGCGGCAGGTAAGTCGCTCCATCGACTGCGCGGACTGTGCCGGGTTCCCCACGTGCAGCAACGCCGGCTGCACGAGCTTCAGGGTATCCAACGCGGCCCGCGGGTGGAAATTCGGGTATCCACCTAGGTGGCATCACGTAGAGGATGCGGTGGCAGTCGGGAGAAGGACGCGCTGGGGCCTAGTCGTGGCCGTCTTTTTCCACCGCTCGGACCAGCTGCAGGATGTTGGATGCTCCGGCCTTTTGCATGATGTGGCTGCGATGGACCTCTACCGTTCTGTGACTGATGCCCAGTTGTTGGGCGATAGCCTTGTTGGTGAGGCCGGTCAGAACCAACTTGAGGATTTCCTGCTCGCGTTCGGTAAGTCCGGCGATGCGGTGGGTTATTTCCGTCTGGCGAGTGCGGGATTCGAGCTGCGCGATGGAGGTGCGGACGAGTTGCAGTAATTGCTGACCATCGACCGGTTTGGTTAGGAAGTCCACCGCGCCACCCTTGATGGCCTGGACCGTGGTGGGGATGTCGCCGTAGGCGGTCAGGAAGATGATCGCGAGGTGACGGCCGCGCCGCGCAAGCTCGGCCTGTAGCTGCGGGCCGGTCATGCCCGGCATGCGCACATCGAGGATCAGGCAGCCGGGGGCGTCGGCACCGCCGCTCTCCAGGAACGCCTCGGCACTCGCATAACCCACCGCGGCGATCCCATTGCTGTCGAGCAGGGTGACGAGCGCGTCGCGAACGGCATCGTCGTCGTCAACTACGAAAACTCGGGGTTGTTTCATGCGGCGAAGGGTAGAGTGAAATGAAAGGCCGCCCCGTTGCCGAGGTCCGATTCGACCCACAGCTCGCCACCGTGGGCCCTGATCAGTGCGCGGCTGACCGCAAGACCCATGCCGACGCCATGCGACTTCGTGGTGAAGAAGGGTTCAAAGATACTCGCGAGATCCTCGGGTGGAATGCCAGGACCTCCGTCCTGTACGGTGACCAGCGCCATCCCGTCCCTGCTCGAGGTCGCCACGCTGAGCTGCATAGAGCTTGCCCCAGCGGTGCGCATCGCCTCGATGGCGTTGATCAGCAGGTTCTGCAGGACTTTATCCACGTGCAGCCGGTTTACTGCGACCGGGGCGAGATTCGTATCGAGCCGTACGCGCGTTTCCATGGGCGAAATCACCCCGTCGTCCTGCAGGACGACGAGCGTCTCGCGTACCAGGGTATTCAGGCACAGCGTCTCGGTCAGCGGCTCCCCGTGGTGCAGGAGTGCCAGCAGGTCGCGCATGGCCTGGCCTGCGCGCCGCGTCTGCTGCAAGGCTTGTTGCAGCGCGTGTGTGAGCTTCTCCGGCTTGGGGTTGCCGAGTTCCAGCAGGCGCAGCGCGGCCTCGCTGTAGGCGGCCACCGCGTTGAGCGGCTGGTTGAGCTCGTGCGCGATCGCGGCGGCCGTGAGGCTTGCCACCCGCTCGTGCATCAGCCGTTCCATCTCGGCACGCTAGGTGCGCAGTGCCTGTTCCGAACGCTTGCGGGCGTCGATGTCCATGCAAACGCCCGCGACGCGCCGCGGGCGGCCTTCCGCATCCCGTTCCACGACCTGCCCGGTCTCGAGGATCCACCGCCATTCGCCCTCCCGCGTGCGCAGCCGGTGCTCGCTGCGGAATTCCGCCGACTGGCCGGCGATGTGCAGCTCGAGGTTGTCCCGCAGGGCTTGTCGATCGTCCGGATGGATGAGATTCAGGCGCTCATCGAGTGTGCGCGGCACTTGGTCCGCGGCATATCCAAAGAGCGACGCGCTGCCCTCGTTGAGCTCCAGTTGGCCGGATGCGAGATCGAGGTTCCAGAGGCCGAGGTTCGCGCCTCTCACCGCGAGCGCGAGCCGCTCCTCACTGTGCTGCCGGGCCTCCTCGGCGCGCTTCAGTTCGGTGATGTCGCGCCCGAGGATCACCAGTCCCTTGCGCCGCCCGTCCTCCTCATACAATGGCACCTTGATGACGTCCGCGTAGCAGACACCGCCGTCGGCGGTCGGGACGCGCTCAATGGCACGGGTCGCAGCACCTTCCGCCCAGGTCCCTTCGTCGGTCACGGAGCAGTAGTTCAGCGCATCGCGATAGCACGGTTGGGCCAATTCTGCGATCTCTTGGTCCGATTTACCCTGGTAGGCGACATCCACCAGTTCGAACAGACGTAGCGCAGCAGGGTTGGCGACCATCCAGCGCCCCGCGCCGTTCTTGAAGTAGATTAAGTCCGGTGTGGCATCGATGAGGGTGCGCAGGCGCCGCTCGTTTTCCTTCAACGCCTCTTCGAGTGGCGCGGTCTCAGGGAGCGCACGCAATGAGACGAGCGTCCACTGGTCGTCGAGCGGGCTCGATCTGGCCTCCAGCAGCAGGTCCGACCCGTCGCCGCGCCGGGCAACGAGCGTGCCAGTTTTTGCCCAGCCGTCGGGGGCTGATGCGGTGAGGAAGGCAGTGATGCCGGCGTCTGGCACCCCGTGAGTCGGCGCCGCCAGCAGGTGGCCGAGGGGCATTCCGAGGGGGGCGTTTTCGATGACACCCAGCAGGGTGTACGCAGAGGGGTTGACGGCCGCGAGGCGACCCTTCGTGTCTACGATGATCAGCGCATCGGGAACGGCTTCGAATATCCGTTGGCTTCCCAGGGCGTCAAATGGACTTGCCATCATGGACTCCAATTCTTTCCTCCTCATCGCGCAACGCCTGTGGCATGCCATTAAAACGCCGCCGCGCTGAGCGCTGAACCTCGACTATCGTTGCTCACGCGATCGCCACGAAGACCCAACCCGGCGACAAAATCAACGAATCGCAACGCGATACTCCGCGACGATACGTAGTTTAGACGTTACAAGCACCGTTGCGCGGATTAAGCACAGGGACCAGAACAATTTAACAGGGTATTGAAAACACCGGGGCGGGACTCCGCCGTTGCACGGAGAGTCGCTGGCAGCCCGTGACGGGTCAGCGTCCGTAGGTTACCGCGGAGCGCGGTGGCCTTTGCGTGCACCTTGCCGCGTCATCCAGCGCTCGTCCCAAGCAGACAGTCTACGCGTACGGCGACGTATCGATGGTGGCGGTGTACCGAAGGAGGCGGCGGAGAGCGCCTCAGGTACTCTGGGCCGCTTGGTCTCGCGTCCGCAAGGCGTGCCTGCCCGCCGGGCCTGCCCGCCGGGCCTTGAGCCGAGGCCCGACGGAGAGGGCAGTTACTGCACGTTGCCGGTGGATTTGAGGAAGATCTCCACGCGGCGGTTCAATTGCCGTCCGGCCTCGGTCGAGTTGTCCGCGCGGGGTTCGCTCTCTCCGCGACCCGAGGTCGTGATGCGGCTCGGCGCGATGCCCTGCTGCACGAAATAGTTGCCGACCGCCTGTGCGCGACGCTCTGAGAGCTGCTGGTTGAAGCTGTCAGAGCCGGTGCTGTCGGTGTGGCCGACGATGCTCACGGTCGTTTGATCGTACTGCTTGATTACGTTCGCCAGCTTGTTCAACGAATCGGAGAACGCGGGTTTGATGTTCGCGCTGCCGACATCGAAGGAAACTTCACTGTTGAGGTTCAGTTTGAGGGTGTCGTCCTTGATGCGCTGGATCTCGATCTCCTTGCTGCGCTGCTCTTCGGCCAGGCGTTGCTCCATTTCGCGCTGCTGCTTGTCCATGTAGGCGCCGATGGCGCCGCCGATTACCGCGCCGATCGCCGCGCCGCCGACGGTTGACTTGCGCTCGCCCATCTGGTTGCCGAGGACCGCGCCGGCCGCCGCACCGATGCCGGCGCCCGTCTTGGTGCGCTGATACGGGTCGTTTGCGGCGCAGCCCGCGAGCGTGGCGGCGATGAGGACGCTGGAAATTCCAAGAATGACAGGTTGGCGCATGGTGACTCCGTGATGGGGTTGGTTCGTTCTGCCGGATGATAAACTACCTTCAATTATCGCGTCGAAACATGAACCCCGGCTGAAGTGGTGCGGCAGGGTCTCGGCGCACTATCGGGAAATGGGGCATGACCGCAACCGTGAACGCGTCACCGCGCCGCCTGTTTTTCGGCATCCTGCCACCGCCCGAGGTTCGCGAGCGCCTCGCTGCGCTGAATCGGCAGCTCGGAAGCCTCGGGCGGCCGGTGCCCGAGGCCAACCTACACGTGACGCTACATTTTCTGGGCCGCTGCACGGCGCTCGACTGTCTGCTCGAGGCGGCGAGCCAGATCGAGGCCCCGGCCTTCACGATGACCCTCGATGGCCTGGGCAGGTTTGCCTCGGCGCAAGTCGTCTGGGCGGGCTGCTCGAGCGTGCCGCTGGCGCTTATGCAGCTCGCTGAAGCCTGTCGTGCGGCGGGACTCGCCTGCGAGGTCGCAGGCAGTGGCGGTGCTTTCCAGCCGCACTGCACGCTGCGCCGCGGCGCGACGGGGGTGCCGCCAGCGCTCGAGTTCGAGCCCATCGTTTGGCCGGTGCAGTCGTTCCACCTGCTCGAGTCGGCTGGCGGCTACAATAGTCGGGGTGAGTTTCCGCTGCGCAGCGTAGCGCCCGGCTCCGCGCCGTGTCCCTGAGCGGAGGGACGCAAACGTGACGCTGGCGGCAGTTTTCGATACAAGGGGGTGCGTCATCCAACGTTGCCCGAAGAGGAGGGCCCATGAAACGCAAACTCGGCTGGGCTGCGCTCATCCTGGCTCTATGCAGTTGTTTCGTGCTGGCGAAAGCGCCCGACATGGACCTGCGCGCGCTGGACGGCAGGCACTCAAGCCTGGATGAGTACGTCGGCAAGGGCAAGTGGACGCTGGTGATGTTCTGGGCCACGGATTGCGGCATCTGCAAGCGAGAAATGCCCGTGCTGTCGGCGTTTCACGACAAGCACAAGGGCACCAAGGCTACGGTGCTCGGCGTAGCCATCGACGGTATGGATAGAGTTGACGCCATCCGCGCGTCGATGCGCCAGCACCAGGCGAGCTTCCCGACGCTGGTCGGCGAGCTCGGGGTGGTTGGGATCAACTTCGAGCTCGCCGCGGGCGAGCCGTTGCGCGGTACCCCGACGTTTCTCATGTTCAACCCCTCGGGGGAGCTCGTGGGTGTGAATCCAGGGCCCGTTCGTCCGGAAGCGGTCGAGGCGTTCATGGCGCGCAAGGGCGCGAAGTAGCAGGGTTCGACCGCAGGTCGGGTCGCCGGTCGTTGAGAGACCCACATCCCTCCGAGGAGCCACGAAGGACCGGCATCCTCGGCTGGGTCAACTCCGTCTGTTGGCTCGCGGAGCCCCGAGTCGGCGTCGGCTGATGTTCAGGGTGCGGTGCTGGCCAGCGCGGCGGCGATGTGCGCGGCGACCTGGTCGAGAACCTGGCTCATGGCCTCGACATACGCTGCGTAATCGTTACCCTGCACAGGTTGGCTCAACGCAAACCGGCGTGTCAGGGGAGGGCTGGCCGGCACGATCTGCCATTGACCCTCGAGGCGGACCTCCTCGCCGAGCGCACCATCGAAGCGATCCACCGACAGCCGGATCTGCGTGTCGGGTTTCGTACGGCTCTCCCAAGGGAAGACGTAGACGCTGGCGCGCGTGCGTGCGGCAAGGTTGGCTGCGAGCACGCGGCTGAAGTCCTCCTCGAGCGACCCGCCCCACTGGTGGAAGTCCGCGAGTTGCACCTCGTTGTTGGACCTGCGGGTGACGATCTGCCGACGGTTGAGCAGGCGTGGGAAATACACCGGTCCTAGGCCGATGGCGGGGCCGCTCGCGGCACTTGGCTGCGCGTCCATGGCCTGCACCGGATGCAGAGTGTAGAAGCGCGTGGGGTCGCTGACCGAGGCGCAGCCGCCGGCTAGGGTTGCGGCGAGCAAGATGGCCGTGATTCGCGGGTGTGCCAAGTACGGTGTCTTCATCGTGTGTTATCCGCCTTGCCACGCAGCAGGGCGTCGGGCTGGCGTTGTAGGTATTCCGTCAGGGTCTGGACGGCGCGAGCCGTGGAGGAAAGCTCCTCCATCAGCCGGCGCAGCTCGAAGTAGAGCGGCGAGTCCTCGCTCAGCGTTTGTTGCGTGGCGCCGAGCGTCCCTTCGAGTTGCTTGAGTGTGGCCTGCAACTGGGCAGCGAGCGGGTCGGCGCGCTGGTCGAGTTTGCCGGTGAGCTGGCGCAGGTTGGCGAGCAGGGCGGCGAGGTTCTCGCCCGTGCGTCCGCCGCGCAGCCCGGCAGTCATTTGTTTGAGGTCGCTCGCCGCATCGCGCAGGTCGCGGGAGATTTCGACCAGGGGCATCTGGTCGAGCTTGGCGAGCAGGCCGCTTGCGGTGCGCGCCAGTTCCTCCAGCTTGGTAGGGACGGTCGGAAATTCGGGGTAGCCGTCGCCGCGCTTGATCGCCGCCTTGGCCGGCTTGTCCTGAAATTCAAGGTTGATGAACAGCTGCCCGGTCAGCAGGTTACCCATCGCGAGCTGCGCGCGCAGGCCGCGATCGACCATGGTGTCGAGCATGCGGTCGGCGTCCGCAGACGGGTCCGTCGCCGCTGCGTCGGTGCGTGGTTCATCCTCGAACGTCACCACCTCCGGATACAACTCCACCAGCACCGGCAGGGTCACGTTATAGCCCTTGCGGTTCATGCGCAGGTCGATGTCGAGCACCTTGCCGACCTCGATGCCACGGAACTCCACCGGGGCCCCGACGGAGAGGCCGCGCAGGCTGGCGTCGAAGTGCATCACGAACAGCTTTTTCAGGGCGTGGGTGCGCGTGTTGATGCTGGCGAAGTCGCGGTAGAGGCGGAACGCCTGGCCCTCCTCGCCGGGTGCGCCGGGCTCAAGGTTGGCGGGGGTGTCGAACGTGATGCCGCCGAGCACGAGGCTCGCGATCGACTCCAGCCGCGCGCTGATACCTTGCGCGGAGAAGTCGACGTCGAATCCGCTGGCGTTCCAGAAGCGGCTGTTCTGCCGCACCCACTGGTGGTAGGGCGCATTGACGAAGATGCCGATGGTCACGTTCTGGCCGTCGGCGGAAAGCTGGAAGTCGGTGACCTCGCCGACCTGGATCTGCCGGTAGTAGACGGGTGAGCCGACATCGAGCGAGCCGAGCGATTCGGCGAGCAGCAGGAAGCGACGCCCCTCCGCGGTCGAGGTGATGCGCGGCGGCTCATCCAGACCGGTGAAGTGGCGCGCGCTGGTCGTCCCCTCGCCGGGATCCAAGGTGAGGTAGATGCCGGAGATGAGGGTCGTCAAGCCACTGACGCCGCTCGAGCTGATCCGCGGGCGCACGATCCAGAAGCGCGTGTTTTCGTTGATGTGCGCACCGAGCGACTTGCTCAGCTCGGCGGTCACGACGACCTGTTGCAGGTTTGCACTCAACTGGATGTCGGTCACCTTGCCAACTTCGACATCCTTGTAGCGGATGCGGGTCTTGCCGACTTCCAGACCCTCGGCCCGGCTGAAGGTGATGGTGATGGTTGGTCCCTTTTCGGAGAGCGTCTTGAACACGAGCCACCCGGCGATGAGCGCGGCGGTCAGCGGAATGAGCCACACGAGCGAGAAGCGGCGCCGCTCCTCGAGCAGCGCCTCCGGCAGTGCGTCGTCGAGTCGGTTATCGGCCGTCACGGCTGTCGCAGGCGTCCCAGATCAGGCGTGGATCGAAGCTGCTCGCGGCGAACATGGTTAGCACAACGACCGCGGCAAAGGACAGCGAGCCGGGCCCCGCTGCGATGTTGGCCAGATTCCCGAACTGCACCAACGCAGCCAGGATGGCGATGACGAAGATGTCCACCATCGACCAGCGCCCCACGAATTCAGTGATTCGGAACAGGCGCGTGCGGTCGAGGGGGCGCCAGCGCGAGCCGAGCTGCACGCTCAGAACCAGCCACGTCAACACCGCGAGCTTGAGCAAGGGCACGAAAATGCTCGCGATGAATACGATGAGCGCCAACGGCCACAGGTCGGCTTCGATGAGGTGCATCACCCCGCTCAAGATGGTGTCCGGCTCGCCGCGGCCGAGCATCACCACGCTCATCACCGGGAGCGTGTTGGCGGGCACGTAGAGGATCGCCGCGGCGATCAGCAGCGCCCACGTCCGGCCCACACTGTTGGGCAGGCGGAAAGTCAGGCGCGCCCCGCAGCGGGAACAACGCATTGACGCACCCTGCCGGTTTTCCGGCGCGACGGCGAGCTTGTGGCAGCTCCGGCAGGCGAGCAGCCCGGCTCGTGCTGCCGTCAGCGGGCGGCGTGGGGTGATTGCTCGATGTGTTCCCATAGGCAGTGGGGGTCCAGTGTCGCATTCATGGCGGCCAGCGTGACGATCAGTCCGGCGAAGGCATACATCGCGACACCCGGCACGATCGTGGCGATGTCGCCCAGCTTCACCACCGAGACGAGCACGCCGAGCATGAAGACTTCCAGCATCCCCCAGGGCTGGGCACTCTGCAGGAAGCGGAAAAATCTTGCCGCTCCCGCGGGCTGCCGGCCGAGCCGGTGGGCGGTGAGCAGGTAGAGGGTGCCCACGAGATCGATCAGCGGAAACACGCAGGTCGTCAGCAACACCAGCAGTGCGAGTGGTATCTGGCCGTCTCGCCAAAGGGCAATGCTGCCGGAGATGAGGTTGCTGTCCTGGACCTGTCCGCGCGCGTTCAGCGTGAGGAAGGGGAAAAGATTTGCCACCACGAACAGCAGCAGGCCCGTGACCACCAGGGCCAGGCTGCGCTCCGTGCTGTCGCGGCGACTCTGGCGCAGCGTCGCCCCGCAGCGGGGACACACCGCCCGCGCCCCGTCGCGTAACGGCGGGATGCGTTGCAGGAGATCGCAATCGTGGCAGGCGACGACCTCGGCGTGGGTCGAGCAATCGGCGGTGGGCGGCAAGGTGGCGGTGTCTCGTGGTAGATACTCGCCGCATTCTAGCAGGTCTGTGGATATGCGGGCTCGCGCACGGCGCGGGCGCCGGACGGTACTGGGAAGGGGGCAGCCGGTACCGAGCGTGGCATGGAACTTGAACGCATAGGGGCCTCGATACGGAAACCGGCGTGACGCTTGTCACGGGTGAAACCGGAGTCGCGGCGGGGCGAGTCCCGCATGGCTCCCCAATCAACGGTTGAGGTGAGTTGATGAGTCAAGCAAACAAAGCCCGCGCGGCGCTCCTGTGGGGGCTGTGCGCCACGGGCCTGGTGCTCGGCGTCGTGCAGCCGGCAGAGGCGGCGCGTGCCAAGAAGCCCAAGCAGGAAACCGGGGTTGCGTCCTTCTACGGCGACGACTTTCACGGTCGTACCACCGCGAGCGGCGAGCGCTTCGACAAGAACGCGCTCACGGCCGCCCACGCACACCTGCCGCTCGGCACGCGCGTGCGGGTCACGAACATGCGCAACAAGAAGTCCGTGGTAGTGAAAATCAACGACCGCGGACCCTACGCGAAGCGCAGGATCATCGACGTCTCCAAGCGGGCGGCAAAGGAGCTGGGATTTCTCAGCACCGGCGTTGCCGAGGTCCGGGTGGAGATTGTTGCCTACAACGGTACCGGTCCGAAGGTGAACTAACCTTGACCAGGCTCGCGACGGGGGATTGCAGTGCCCCCGTCGTGAGCCCGCGTCAGTGATCCGGAAGCGGGCTCACACCCGGAAAGGGTACGACTGAACTGCGGGGCGTCAGAAAATTGCCGTCGGGGTCGGTTTTTTCCCAGCGTTGCGTTGCCTCGTGGTAGCGATTGACGATGCGTGCGGGGTTGCCGACGGCGACGCAGTAGTCGGGAATCGGGCGGGTGACGACGGCGTTAGCGCCGATCACACAGTGTCGTCCGATGCGAACGTCGCCGAAAATGCAGGCATTCTCGCCGATCCAGGTCTCGTCGCCGATCAGGATCTCGCCAGGTACAGCCAGCGGTTGTGCATCGACGGGGCGAGTGACATCGGTATACGGGTGCGTGTTGTCGGCGATGAGGCAGCGCGCGGCGATCATGACATGCTGGCCGATCTCGACGCGCCGTGCGGCCACAATGCGACACTGCGGGCCGACGTAACTGGAGTCTCCGATGATGATCTCCGGGCTGAAATCGCGCCCGTGGAGGTGGGATATCCCGAAGATCCACCCTTGCCACTGCAGGTAGGCATGGTCGCCGAGCGTGACACAATGGGGGTTCCAGATCGTGAATGGCCAGTCGATGCGTGAGCCCTTTCCAGCGTACTTGAGCCTGGCCAGTAGGGCTCGCGACTTGAGGTGATTGATGCGGCGTTCGATGCCGGTCAGCACGCGGCCGAGGGCTGCGTCGAGCATGGTCTCCTCCAGAGTCGGCCACTGGAAATCGGCCTGACTTCAATTCGGTCACCTGGCGCTGCGCATTGAGCGCCCCCCGAGGTTCGCTACGAATCTACCCGATTGGTGATGCGCCCCCCCACGACTGAAAAGCTTTCCACTCGGCGCAGCGGGTCGGCGCTTTCGGATTGATCAGGTCGAGTAGATTTGACGAGAGTTCCACACAATTTACTTATGGTTATCACATTTTGTGAAACCGCCGGGGTAAAAAAATGTGGCAACTACCTGACTGGTATTGCCCCGATGGCTCGGGATGTCCGTCCGGCACGGTGAGGTGCTGCTACCGCAGAGGGTTCCGAGAGGCTTGGCCGATGCCCAGGGCGTGACTACCTGCGCCTCGCGGAGCGCTCATCCCCTGTCGTCTCGGGCCGGTGCTCGCGGATGAACTCGCCGAGGGTGCGGAACTCCTCGCCGCGCGCACTGCCGCGCCGCCACACCAAGCCGATTTCGCGGTAGGCGCCTTCGTCCAGCGGGTAGGTGCAGACCTGCGTGTTGGCCAGCAGGGGAGAACCTTCGGCCATGGCGGGCAGGAAGGTGATGCCGAGGTCGGCATCGACCATCTGCACCAGGGTGAGCAGGCTCGATGCGGCGAAACGGCTGACCTTTTCCTGCTGGCGGATCTTGCAGGCAGCCAGTGCGTGGTCGCGCAGGCAATGGCCGTCCTCCAGCAGCAATACGCTTTCCTGTTGCAGGCGGTTGAAGCTGTAATGCTCCGGATCGACACGCTGCGTGCCAGCATGACAGGCCAGGCGGAAAGGGTCGCGAAACAGCGGCATGACCTCGGCATGGCGCACGTCGTAAGGCAGCGCCATCAGCACCACATCCAGCTCGCCGTCGTGCAGGCCTTCGAGCAGGTGGGCGGTCGTGTCCTCGCGCAGATAGAGCTTGAGCTTGGGGAAGCGCCGCGTCAGGGGCGGCATGAAGGCAGGCAGCAGGAACGGCGCGATAGTGGGGATCACGCCGAGCCGCAGTTGACCGGCGAGCGGCTCCTGGTGGTGCTTGGCCAGTTCCACCAGCGCCTCGGCGTCGCGCAGGCACAGCCGCGCCTGCACGGCGACCTCGCGGCCGATCGCCGTGACGGTCACCTGTTTGTTGGTGCGGTCCACGAGCTGGACGTTGAGCAGTGTCTCGAGTTCCCGAATCGCCACCGAGAACGCCGACTGCGACACAAAACAGGCCTCGGCGGCGCGGCCGAAGTGGAGGTGTTCCTCCAGTGCGACGAAGTAGCGAAGCTGTTTGAGTGTCGGGAGGTGTGTCGTGGACATGAGCTGGTCTTTAAATATAAAAAGTAGATCAAATTAATATAAACATTCAATTTCATAAAACAACTGGCGGAGGCTACATTCATCCCATCGAATAGCGGAAGCCCGCGAGGAGACAGCCCCATGAACAAGACCTTCACTTTTGCCGTTGTACACTTCAGTGTCGCCTTCACCGTCGGCTATCTGATGACCGGCAGTGTGCTGGTCGGCGGTGCTATAGCCCTTGTGGAGCCGGCGATCAACACGGTGGCCTATCATTTTCACGAGATGGCCTGGCGGTATTTCGGAAGGCAGGATGATGCCGCGGAAGGCGGGCCAGGCAGCGCGCGCTGGCTCGCGGTCAACCAACACCACACTTGAGGAGAAACGATGATGAGCGCAACGATGATCGATATCGGCATCAGCGCAGAGAACCGCGAAGCGATTGCCAAGGGGCTCTCGCGGCTGCTGGCCGACACCTACACCCTGTATCTCAAGACGCACAACTACCACTGGAACGTCACGGGGCCGATGTTCAACACCCTGCACCTGATGTTCGAGGCGCAGTACAACGAGCTGGCGCTCGCGGTGGACCTCATCGCCGAGCGCATCCGCGCCCTGGGGCACGTCGCGCCCGGTTCCTACAAGGCCTACGCTGCCCTAACGGTCATCCCAGAGGAGGACGACCAGCCGAACGCCGAGGAGATGATCCGTCGGCTGGTGGCTGGCCAGGAGGCGGTGGTACGCACTGCCCGCGAGGTGTTCCTGCTCGCGGACGAGGCCAACGACCAGCCGACGGCCGATCTGCTCACGCAGCGCATGCAGATCCACGAGAAAAACGCCTGGATGCTGCGCAGCCTGCTCGGCTGAGCGCGCACTGACCCACCTTCCTGCGTGGTGGCGTCGGTGCTCAAGCGCCGACTGTCACCGCGTAGATCATGTGCAGCCCCATGCCCAGGATGACCGCGCCGACGTAGCGCAGCAGGGCCGCCGCGCGCGCAGACAGCGTGAACAGAAGGCCGATCACCACGCCAATCAGGTGGATCGCCAGGGTGCTCAGCGAGAAGCCCGCCGCGAAGTACAGCGGGTCGGCGCGAGCGGGCATTTCCACGCCGTGCGCGTAGCCGTGGAAAATGGCGAAGAAGGCAACGATCACCATGGCCAATCCGGTGACGAGGCGGCCGCCGGTGGCGATGAGAAAGCCGAGCGCAGCCACGGAGATCACGATCCCGAGCTCGACGCGCCCCGCATCGTCCACGAGGGGTATCCGCACGCCCTGCATGCCAAGCCAGCCGCCGACGAGCATGATGAGCACGAAGGTGGCGGGCACGCTCCAGATGGCGCGCCCGCCGATCTGCACGCTCAGCACGCCCACACTCAGCATGGCGAGCAGGTGATCGAGCCCGAACACCGGATGCCACACCCCGGCGAGAAAACCATTGCCGTCCACTGCGTGCGCAGAAGCGACCACCGGCGGCAACCACGCCGCCAGCGCGAGCACGCTTCGATTCACCACACCACCTCCCGCTGGCTGGGCGTCAACAACTGTCGCGCTGTGCCAGTGAGCTTACCGTCGTGCACGCGGATGAGCCGAAGTGTGGGCGCAGCGGCAAACAGGTTCACGTCGAACCGGGCCTCGCCCGCGCAGCGATAGGTGTACGTCGCCTGAAAATCCGTGTGTCCGTCCTCGCCCACCGGCTTCGGTGCCTCCGCTGCCCCGCCCATGAGCTGATCGAGGATGCTTGCGGCGTGATCCTCGCGGGCGAGTAGCTCAGCCTCCACCTCGACGGATTCGAGCGTGCAGGGGGATGCGAGCCACGCACCGGGCCGCTTGAGGGTGCGGTATCCATCGCGTAGGGCCTTGCGCTCGCGAGGTGTCTCCGGTGCGCGCTCGAATCCGGCGAGATCCGCTGCGCTCACGACCAGCGTGAGGCGCACGGACGGCCCGTCTCGAGTGACGACCAGTTCGGCCACGCCGTGCTCGTGGGGGCCGTGCAGACTCGGCACTTCGTGGGCGAGGGCGCCGTTCCCCACGCCCGCGACGACAATCAGTGTCGATGCGCGCGCGGCGCGGCGCGCGGACGTCCTCAGGTTCACGCGACGATGATCTCCGGCTCGATTTCGACCGCGCAATTGAGGGAGCGGGCCACGAGGCAGGCCTTGTGCGCCTTCTCGATGATGCGTGTGGCGCGGTCCTGCTCGCTGGCGGCCACGGTGATCACCGGCCGGATCAGGATGCGCTTGAAGCGGTAGCCCTCCTTGGGGATGAACTCGAGCTCGCCTTCGGCGGTGGAGCGGTAGGCCTGCGTCTCCAGTTTCGACAGCCCGGCGATCGCGAGATAGGTGTTGCACAGGCAGATTTCCGCCGCGGCGAGCAACAGGTGCTCCGGGCTGTAGCGCGCGGCGTCGTGCGGTGAGCCGACCGGCAGCGGGGGGTGTCCCTCGATGGTCAGCGTGCCGGCCTCGACCGTGCCGGTCCATTCGTAAGCGGAGGCGTAGTGCATGGGCAGGGTCATGGGTTGGACTCCTCGATGCGATGCAATGGGTTCAACGCGCGGCGGCCAGCGCCTGTTCGAAGTCGGCGAGCAGGTCCTCGACATCCTCCAGCCCCACCGAGATGCGCACCAGCGTGTCGGAAATGCCGTGCGCGGCGCGTTCCTCCGCCGTGTAGGGGGCGTGGGTCATGCTCGCGGGGTGTTGCACGAGCGTCTCGGCATCACCCAGGCTCACCGCGCGGGTAGCGAGCTTCAGCGCGTCCATGAAGCGTATGCCTTGGCGCAGACCGCCCACGAGCTCGAAGGCGAGCATGCCGCCGAAACCGGACATCTGTCGCTTCGCGAGCGCATGTTGCGGGAACGACGGCAATCCGGGGTAGGCGACTTCACGCACCAGCGGGTGCGCCTCGAGGAATTCAGCGATGCGCTGGGCATTCGCGCAGTGCCGATCCATGCGCAGGGTGAGCGTTTTCAGCCCTCGCAGCACGAGAAAGGCATCGAACGCAGACATGACCGCGCCAGTCATCTCCTTGATCCCGTAGAAGCGAACTTCGTGCAGATCGGCGGCGGGGCCCACGATGGCCCCGGCGATCAGGTCACCGTGACCGCCGAGGTACTTGGTCATGCTGTGCACGACGAAGTCCGCGCCGAGCGCGAGCGGACGCTGCAGGTATGGCGTGCAGTAGGTGTTGTCGACCACCACGCGCGCGCCGGCCGCGTGCGCGATCCCGGCCACCGCGGCGATGTCGATCAGCCGCATGTTCGGGTTGGCGGGCGTCTCGAAAAACACGAGCCGGGTTTGCGGACCGATGCGGGCAGCGAGGTTCGCGGGGTCGGTCAGGTCCACGTGCGTCACGGTGACGCCGAACCGTGCCAGGCCGTGATCGAGCAGCGCGAAGGTGCAGCCATAGAGCGTCTGGTCGGCGATGATCTCGTCGCCCGGCTTCAGCAGCGTCCACAGCAGGGCGGCGATCGCGCCCATGCCGGAGCCGGTCACGAGCGCCGCCTCGCCGCCCTCGAGATTCGCGAGCCGCGCCTCGAGCAGTGCGGTCGTCGGGTTGCCCACGCGGCTGTAGATGTAGCCCTCGCGCTCGCCGGCAAAGGTCTGCATGCCGGCCTCCGCGGTCTCGAAGGCGTAGGTCGAGGAGGGGTAGATCGGCGGCGTCAGCGCGCCGTGCGCGTCCCCGGGGTCGTAGCCCGCGTGGATGGCGCGCGTGGCGAAGCCTAGCAAGCGAGCGTCGGACTGACTCATGATCGGGCGCTTCGGTTCCGCAGGGGCGAGGGCTGACATGATAGGGCGGGAAGTCGCGCGATGCGACAGCAGCGGCGGCAACCCCGCACCGTCACTGTCCAGCGCGTCGGGCACTCGGCTGGCCCCGTTCAGCGTGCGTTCGTCTTCGCTGCGCGAAAGTCGCGCCGGTGGCTGGCAGGTCGGCCATAATCTTTCCACGCGGCTGTGCCTGTCACCAGCCGACCGCCGATCGAGGAGCCCGTACGTGAAGATTCGTCGTTTCGCAGGGTTGAGCCTGGTGTTTGCCCTCCTGCTGCAAGGCTGCGCCAGCCTGTTCACGCGGCCCGAGTCGCCGATCGTGACCGTCACGCGACTGGAGCCCGCGGAGATGGGCCTGCTAGAACAGCGTTATCAGCTCACCCTGCGGGTGCAGAACCCCAACGACTTCGAGCTGCCGATTCGCGGCCTGACCTACAAGCTGGAGATCAACGACGAGGAGTTCGCCCGTGGCGTGAGCAGCGAGGCGGTCACGGTCAAGCCTTTCGGTGAGGAGACGATCAAGGTCAACGTCACGAGCAACCTGCTCTCGCTGGTCGGCAAGCTCAAGAACCTCGCGCCCAACGCCGCGTCTGGCCTGCGCTACAAGATCTCCGGCAACATCGCCCTGGTCGGCGAGACGTTCCGGCTGCCCTTCGGCAAGGAAGGCGAAATCGGCCTGAAGTGAGAGCCCGCGCCCCGCTGGCGGCCGCGCGGCGTCTCTGGCGTGATCTTCCGCGGGATTCCATGCAAACTCCCGCGCCTTGCGTGAATCCTGCCGTTGTCCATGGACGAGTTACCCATCCAAGCGCTGTTGCCCGAGGTACGCGCCGCACTGGCCACGCGTCGCCGGCTCGTGCTGCAGGCCCCGCCCGGCGCGGGCAAGACCACCGGGGTGCCGCTCGCGCTGCTCGATGAACCCTGGCTCGCCGGCCGCTCCATCGTGATGCTGGAGCCGCGCCGGCTCGCAGCCCGCGCTGCAGCTGCGCGTATGGCGGCATTGCTGGGGGAGCGCGTGGGCGAGCGGGTCGGGTTTCGCGTGCGCTTCGAGAACCAGGTGTCGTCGCGCACCCGCATCGAGGTCGTCACCGAGGGCATCCTCACCCGCCGCCTGCAGCAGGACCCCGCACTCGAAGGTGTGGGGCTCGTCATCTTCGATGAGTTCCACGAGCGACACCTGCACAGCGACCTGGCGCTGGCGCTGTGCCTCGACACCGCGAACGCGCTGCGCGAGGACCTCGGACTTGTGGTGATGTCGGCGACCCTCGATGCCGCACCGGTCGCCGCGTTGCTCGATGCGCCGCTGCTGACCAGTGAGGGGCGGGCCTACCCGGTGGACATTCGCTACCTGCCGCGCGAACCCGATGCCCGGATCGCGGACGTAGCGATCGCCGGCGTGCGCCGTGCGCTCACCGAGGAGGCGGGCGATGTGCTCGTGTTTCTGCCGGGTTCGGGCGAGATTCGCCGCGTGGCCGAGGCACTCGGCGCCGAGTTGCCGCCATCGGTGTGCTTGCATGCGCTCTATGGCGATCTGCCGCTCGCCGAGCAGCAGCAGGCCATCGTTCCCGACGCGCAGGCGCGGCGCAAGGTCGTGCTCGCGACCAACATTGCCGAAACCAGCCTCACCATTGAGGGCGTGCGGGTGGTCGTCGACAGCGGCTGGATGCGTGCCCCGCGCTTCGACCCGCGCAGCGGCCTCACACGGCTCGAGACGGTGAGGATTTCGCGCGCCGCCGCCGATCAGCGCGCCGGGCGGGCCGGCCGCCTTGGCCCCGGCGTGTGCTACCGGCTGTGGAGCGAAGCGACCCAGCGCTCGCTCGCCGCCTTCGCGCCCCCTGAGATCCTCACGGCAGACCTCGCGCCGCTTGCGCTTGATCTCGCCCAGTGGGGTGTCGCGGAGGCGACCGCCCTCGGCTGGCTCGACCCTCCGCCGGCGGGCGCACTCGCGCAGGCGCGGGAGTTGCTCACCGAGCTCCAGGCGCTCGACGCCGACGGTCGCATCACGGCCCACGGCTCGGCGCTGGCGGGCTTGCCGCTGCACCCGCGCCTGGCGCACATGCTGGTGCGGGCCAAGCCGCTCGGGCTCGGCGGACTGGCCTGCGACATCGCCGCCCTCGCGAGTGAGCGCGACGTGTTGCGCGGCAGCGCCGGGCAGCGCGAATGCGACTTCAGCGCGCGGCTCGAGGTATTGCAGGCGCATCGGCGGGAAGGCGCGCGCGCCTACGATGCCGATCCTGCCGCCTGCGCCGCCGTGGAACGCGCCGCGCGGCAGTGGCGGCACCTGCTCGGCGTGCCGGCGCCGCGGCCGGAGGACATCCCCGCGGCCGGCGGCCTGCTCGCGCTCGCGTATCCCGACCGCATCGGGCAACGGCGCGGCGAGGACGGACAGCGCTATCTGCTCTCCGGCGGGCGTGGCGCGACCCTACCCGCGGGCTGTTCGCTGTCCCGGGATGAGTTCATCGTCGCCGCCGACCTCGACGGTGCCGGCGACGATGCGCGCATCCGCACTGCAGCCGGCGTGACGCTCGCGCAACTGGAAGCCTTGCTCGGGGAGCGCCTCATCTGGCGCGAGGACGTGCGCTGGGATGTCGCCGAGCAGGCCGTCGTCGCACGCCGCGTCCGCGCGCTGGGTGCGCTCACGCTGGAGCGCGCCGCGCTGGACAAGCCGGCACGAGAGCGGATCACCGCCGCGGTGCTCGACGGCATCCGCGCGCTCGGCCTAGATGCCCTGCCATGGAGCGACGAGGCGCGGCAATTGCAGGCCCGCGTCCTGTCCCTGCGCCACTGGCTGCCCGACGACGATTGGCCGGACCTTTCCGACGCCGCCCTCAATGCGACGCTCGACACCTGGCTTGGGTCTTACCTCGACGGCATCACCCGCCGCGCCCACCTGCAACGGCTCGACCTTGTCGCCATCCTCACCGATGCCCTCGGCTGGGACCGTGCCCGCCGCCTCGAACAGCTCGCCCCCACCCACGTCACCGTGCCCAGTGGCTCACGCAAACGCCTGCACTACGAGCCCGGCAAGCCCCCCGTGCTCGCCGTCAAACTCCAGGAAATGTTCGGCCTTGCCGACACCCCGCGTGTCGCCGACGGGCGCGTCGCCGTCATGCTGCACCTGCTCAGCCCCGCGCAACGCCCGATCCAGGTCACCCAGGACCTGCGCGGCTTTTGGGAACGCACCTACACCGAAGTGAAGAAGGAACTCAAAGGGCGCTACCCGAAGCACCCCTGGCCCGACGACCCCTGGAGCGCCCCGCCCACCGCGCGGGCGAAGCCGAGGGGGACGTGAGCGTGCGAGCGGCAGGCGGATACGTTGCGTTTCATGGAAGACAACCAGAACCTGTTCTTCGAGCTGAAGGGCCTGCGCGCCGAGATTGCGAAGGGGGCAGTGCAGGCTGAAGCGGGGAACTTCAGCAAGGGATCCGTGCGTGACATGCTCGAAGAACTCAATCGCTACGCACGCTAATGACCTCGCGCTACCGACGGACACCAGCAGCCGATCAGGACGTCGTCGCACGTGGTTGATTACGCCCATCCTCAACGACTCTCGGCCATCATCGTCTACCGCTCGCCGCTACGCCCCCCAAATCCGGCCAAAATCAAACCGCATCAGGCACTTGCCGAGGTCGAACTCGACCACCTCATCGGTGGCGTCGATGTGCTTGATGTAGCGTCCCTCGTGCAGGCGGTAAACCTTGGCGACAGCGCCCTCTGGATCCACGATGCAATACCACGGTACCCCTTCGCGCTCGTAGATGGCGAACTTTGTATACCGGTCCTTTTCCGCCGTCGAAGGAGACAGCACCTCGAAGATCAGCGCTGGGGCCTTCGTTAGGTAGGCAGCGGTTGGCTGGTGGCAAATCACCAGATTATCCGGCTGGACCACCGTGTCCTCCGAGATCTTCCAGTCAACCGGGAGAACGGCCCGACAATGCTTGCAACCCGCCAGCCCATCCTCCAGCTCGCGCGCGATCTTCTGGCTGACGCGCTGATGTTGGAAGCTCGGCGCGGGCGACATTGCATAGGCGATACCCTCGATCAGCTCCCAGCGCCCCTCCCAGATTACGTAGTCGGCGTAGGTGTAGTGTGGCAGGCGGTAAGGCGTGGACACTGTGGCGTCTCCAGGCAGATTGTCGCGATTATAGCGGAGCGGACTGCGGTGGCGGGGGTGGGTTAGGCGGCACGCTCTAGGTCAGCGTCCACGGAACACCACCGAACGCGATGTGAGGACGGTTGCAAATCGCAGAGTCCAACGGGCTAAGCGGCCATCTGCCTTGCATAGTATTGCTGACTGAAAGCGGCGGGCGACAGATGGCCGAGTCGTGCCTGCTTTCGAATCCGGTTGTAGAAGATCTCGATATATT
>CAYSFW010000087.1:0-55962 GCA_964430355.1 uncultured Thiotrichales bacterium | reverse complement strand
ATGAGGCGCGGGTTGCGCGGATTCCATCAGGGCCAGCAGGCATCCGCCTGCACTACAGGCCGGATATAAAACTGCAGCCTATCTGTCCCAGCACACCCAAACCGATCTTGGCAAACGGGAGGCGTCCATATAATCACCATGAATCCCGCAGCCTCATTCACGCTCGACAACGAAGGCTATCTGATCAATCCCGAGGACTGGAGCGAGGACGTCGCGCGCGTCCTGGCCGAACACGAGGGGATCGAGTTGACCGATCAATTCTGGGACGTGCTCCGCTTCATGCGGGCGTACTGGACAGAGCACCGCATCGCCCCGGACGTGCGTCACGTGATGGACCATCTGGTCAAAGCCCGCGGCTACGACAAGCGGCACGCCAAGGAGTACCTGTTCAGGCTCTTCCCGTACGGGTATGTCAAACAGGCCTGCAAGATCGCCGGCATGCAGCGACCACGCGCCTGGAGTACCGGCTAGCCGCGTGTTCGCCGGCCGCTCCGGCGGCCGGCGCGGCCCTGCAAGTCATGGGGTTCGATGAGGCGGCGAGAGGCCGGTGTTACAATTCGCGGCTTTCTGATTCGAGCCCATCGCCATGTCCACTCGCCCCAGCAAAGACCTCGAGACCTTCCCCAGCCCGCACCCGGAGAGGGATTTCACCATCCGCATCCGCGTCCCGGAGTTCACCTGCCTCTGCCCGAAGACGGGGCAGCCAGATTTCGCGACCTTCACCATCGAGTACGTGCCGGACGAGCGGTGCGTGGAACTCAAGTCGCTCAAGCTCTACATGTGGTCCTACCGCGACGAGGGCGCATTCCACGAGGCGGTGACCAACCGCATCCTCGACGACCTGGTGCGCGCCACCGCGCCCCGTTTCATGCGCATCACGGGTGTGTTCAACGTGCGCGGCGGCATCTACACCGACGTGGTCGCCGAGTACCGCAAGCCGGGGTGGGTCGCCCCACAGCCGGTGACGTTGCCTTGACCTACATACCGATCCGCGCTGCGTCAGGCAGCCCCCCGATGAACCGCGCGTGGTGAATCCGGCCTCCCGTGCGGGAGCCGCCAGCGATGAGGCGGCACCGCTCTATCTTGGCATCGACTTCGGCACCTCCGGCGTGCGCGCCTGCGTCACCGACGCCGAGGGCACACTCGTCGCCACGGCGCGGTGTGCGTCCCCGCCACCCGACGAACCCTGCCCCGGTTACCGCGAGCAGGATGCCGAGACCTGGTGGCGCAACCTCGAACGGCTCATGGGCGAACTGCCTGGACCGGTGCGCGGCGCTATCACGCGCGTCAGTGTCGATGGCACCTCCGGGACGCTGCTCCTGACCGATGCCGCGGGCACCCCGCGGGGACCGACGCTGATGTACGACGATGCACGCGCCGTGGCACAGGCCAATACCATCCGCGCCCACGCGCCCGCGACAAGCGGGGCCCACGGGGCGAGCGCGAGCCTTGCGAAGCTGCTGTGGCTGCGCGACCACGGTGCAGATGGCGCAGTTCGGCACGCGCTGCACCAGGCCGACTGGATCATCGGTCGACTGACCGGGCGCTGGGGCGTGAGCGACTCTAACAACGCGCTCAAGCTCGGCTTCGATCCGGTGAACCTGCGCTGGCCCGACTGGCTCGACGGGCTGGGTGTCCCCCGCCACTGGCTGCCCGCCGTCGGCCACCCCGGCGAGCCCGTGGGCGCGATCCTGCCTCGCGTCGCGGAACGGCTCGGCCTGCCGGTGCGGCCGCAGGTCGTCCTCGGCACCACCGACAGCATCGCTGCCTTCCTTGCCACCGGCGCGCACGCCATCGGCGACGCCGTGACCTCCCTCGGCAGCACGCTGGCAATCAAGATCCTCGCCGATCGGCCCGTTTTCGCGCCTGAATTCGGGGTTTACAGCCACCGGCTCGGCGATCTCTGGCTGGTCGGTGGGGCATCGAATACGGGTGGTGCGGTGCTCAGGCAGTTCTTCACCAATGCCGAACTCGCTGCCCTCTCCCCAGCGATCGACCCTGACCGCGACAGCGGTCTCGACTACTACCCGCTGGCGCGGCCTGGCGAACGTTTCCCCGTGGCGGACCCTACCCTGCCGCCACGCATCAGCCCCATTCCAGTGGAGAGAGCGCAGTTTCTGCACGGCCTGCTCGAGGGTATCGCCCGTATTGAACGCCTGGCCTACGACCGACTGGCCGCGCTCGGCGCGCCCCGGCCCGTGCGAGTGCTAACGCTCGGCGGCGGGGCGTGCAACCCCCAGTGGTCGCGATTGCGGCAGCGCCTCCTCGGCTGCCCTGTGCAGGCGTGCCCGGACGTCGAGGCGGCCTGTGGCGCCGCCCGGCTGGCACGGCGGGCATCGGCGACGGGGTTCACGATTTAACCTGCAGGTAACGATCCGCGGACTATACTTAGCAATCGCGCTGCGATCGCGTGCGCGATCGCAGCGCCGCTCCCGCAAGGGGAGCGGGCTAGGCCCGGGGCCTGACGACTCGCCGGGGTGAGCGGTTGTCCGGCATCTGTCTCCACTCGAACCTGTGCACCGCGCCTGGATGAGCGCGATGCGCCCGCACGCTTGTGACGGGAGGAATTCATGCTGCAACCCTGCCCTGGCCGTAGCGTTTCGGAGACCTATCGTCTGCCTTTCGCCGCGCTGCATCTGCCGCGTTACCCCCGTTACCGCGACGACGAGCGCGTAGCAGACGGCTACCGCTACGTCTATCAGCGTTCACAGCGCTATCTGCGTTGTCAGGCGGCGCGATTCGTCCTGTTCGGGGGCGACACACCCACGTTGGTCGGCTCCGGCGTCGTCGACCCGACGCGCGACCTCTCGGACTGGTGGAACGGTTTTTATCGCGAACACTTCCGCGACCAGTGTGGCGAGGTGGTCAAATACTCGGGCGACGAGGGCTATCGCGAGTACCTGGCTGCCCACCCGGAGCTGCGGGTAATCTCTCCGCACCCATTCGATTCGGCGCACATCCCAACATCACGCTACTACCTGCGCGAACCGACCTTGGTTGCGCGGCTCAACGACAAAGGCTGCATGGGCGAACTCTCGCCTCACGCCGTGCCCTATCAGGTGTTCAATGCAGCCGAGTTCGCGAGCGAGATTTGGCGCGACACCTGGCAGCTGCCCTTCGTGATCAAGCTCACCACACCCTCCGGCGGCGGTGACGGCGTGGCGATCTGCCACGACGAGGGCGACCTGCGCGAGGCGCTGCGGCGATTCGCGGGCCAGCCCGTGAAGTTTGAACGCTACATTGAGGACATCCGCAAGAACATCAACGTCAACCTGTGTGTGACGCCTGAGGGTGAGATCCAGTTCCTCGGCGGCTCCGTCCAGCGTATCGACGAAGGGGCAAAGTACGGCGGCAACTGCATCGACTTCCGCTGGCAGCCAGATGACGCCCTGCGGGCAATCTGCGCCGAAATCGCGAGCAATGCCTGGCAGCTCGGCTGGCACGGCGTCTGCGGGCTCGACATCATCGAGGATTCGAGCGGTGAGTATTTCTTCATCGACCCGAACTTCCGGCTGAACGGCTCTACGCCGTTCTACTTCATGCGTGCGTATTTTGCGACGCACTTCCGCACACCTCACCTCGAGACCGGCTACTTTACATTTGGTGGCGATCCCGTCACATTGCTGGAAACCTTTCGCAAGGAGATCGAGTCGAAGGCATTAGCGCCCATCGGCATCTACCATGACCCCCGAGAAGATGCATTCACCCGAGTGTATGCTGCGCTGGCCACGGAGGGCGACCTAGACTCCCATGCGCAACTTCGAGAGAAGCTCGCCCGCAAACGGCTCGTTGCCGGCATCCACTTATAGCCTGATGGACTTCGACCCCTTCGAATACTTTCCGGGCAAGACGCCGGTGCTCGTCGAGCTGCCGCACGGCGGACACCTCACGCCCAACGAGGTCAAGCCCTATCTGCACCCCAAGTTCACCCCAGGTGACCGCCGCGAGGATGCCGACGAATACTCCGACGCCCTCTATCTCGACCTGCCCATCAATCCACATGTCCTGCGTTTCACCGTCTGGCGCGCCCATGCCGACCCCAATCGCCGCATCGACGACCTGCATGCCGACGGCGTGGTCAAGACCCACACCTCCCAGGGGGTGAAGATCTACCAGTCGGACCGCGGACTGCCGGAGAACATCCGGCAGATCGTCATCGACAAGTACATCAGGCCCCATCAGGAAAAGCTCGCCGAGCTGATTGCAAGCCCCGAGATCGAAAAGGTCATGTTCTGCCACACGATGCCGGGCATCGGCACCCGAGTCTCGGCCGACAAGGGCAACCTGCGGCCGCTGTTCATGTTCGGCAACGGAGGTAACGCCGAGGGCGTCCCCGGCAACCGTGCGTATGCCGAGCGCAAGCTTCTGCTGAGACTCTCCGAGGTGATCGAAGACAACATCCATGCCCTGGATGTCGACTTCAACTTTTGCGACGTGATCCGCTTCAACGATCCGTACGACGGCAGCAACTCGCTAGGCCGGTTCACCCCCGAGGAACTGCGTGGCAAGCACGCCTTTACCATCGAGATCAACCGCGACCTGGTCCTTCACAACCCGGAAAACATCGAGCCCGTGCGCGCCATCGTCGATCAATTGATCGCCGCCGTGCGCGACTGGCACTGAAGCAGCGAAGCGTCCTTCGAGCCGCCGCGACCTGGGTTAAGACTTCCGTCTCGCCGTGGGACTGCTGATCAAGCTGCCCCTCCCCTCGCGACCGTGGGAGAGGCTTGGGGCCAGGGGTAACTCGCGGAATCAACGGTACTTTTTCCTAACGCATGCCACTCCCCCAAAGGGAGGTGGGTGGTAGTCAATGTCTCCCTGGCCATGACGTAAACGTACCCGCGCGGAGACCGGTGGCGCGGTCAGCGCGCAACCGGCTCGGCGCGCGGGGCATATGCCCATTCAGCGTCCGACGTTGTAGTAATCGAGATACCAGTCCACGAAGCGCCGGACGCCAACCTCCACAGGCGTGTTGGGCCGGTAGCCCACGTCGCGCTCGAGATCCGTGGTATCGGCCCAAGTGTCCGGGACATCCCCCGCCTGCAGCGGCAGCAGATTCTTTTCGGCCTTCCTGCCCAGACATTCTTCTAGCACCTCGATGTAGCGCATCAGCTCCACCTTCTGGCTGTTGCCGATGTTGTAGACGCGCCAGGGCGCACGCGATGAACCCGGGTCCGGCCGCGCGCCGTCCCAATCCGGGTTGCCCTGCGGGATGTGGTCAAGCACGCGCAGTACGCCCTCGACGATGTCGTCGATGTAGGTGAAGTCGCGACGATGCTTGCCGTAGTTGAACACCGGGATCGGTTCGCCAGCGAGGATCTTCCGCGTGAACAGGAACAGCGCCATGTCAGGCCGCCCCCAGGGGCCGTACACCGTAAAGAAACGCAGACCCGTCGTCGGCAGTCCGTAGAGGTGCGAATAGGTATGCGCCATCAGCTCATTGGCCTTTTTCGAGGCGGCGTAGAGCGATAGCGGATGATCGACGTTGTGATGCACCGAAAACGGCATCTCGGTATTCGCCCCGTAGACCGAGCTCGACGAGGCGTACACCAGGTGTTTCACGCCGTGGTGGCGACAGCCTTCGAGGATGTGGGCAAAGCCGACGATATTGCTGTCGACGTAGGCCAGTGGATTTTCAATCGAGTAGCGCACGCCCGCCTGCGCGGCGAGATTGATCACGCCGTCGAACTGCTCTTCGCGAAAGAGCTTTTCCATGCCGGCGCGGTCCGCGAGATCGAGTTTGATGTACCGGAAGGTCCCGGCCCGGTCGTGCGCCTGACGCTCGCGGTCGGCCTGAAATGGCTCAAGGCGCCGCAACCGGGCGAGTTTGACGTTAACGTCGTAATAATCGTTGAGGTTGTCGATGCCGACGACCTCGTCGCCGCGTTCGACCAGCCGCAACGAAACGAAGTGGCCAATGAACCCAGCCGCACCTGTAACCAGAACTTTCATCTATTCCGCCTATCGGCCAATTGCGTGGTAGCTGAAGCCGTACTCCCGCACCGTCGCTGGGTCGTAGAGGTTACGGCCGTCGAAGATGACCGGCTGCTTGAGCGCCGCCTTGATGCCATCGAAATCGGGGCTGCGAAAAATCTTCCACTCCGTGCAGATGGCGAGCGCATCAGCCCCTTGCAAGGCCTCATCGGGTGTCTTGCACAGGGTGAGGTCGGCTCGCTCCCCGTAAATGCGCCGGGTCTCTGCCATCGCCTCGGGATCGTAGCCCCTCACATGCGCGCCCGCAGCCCACAGTGCTTCCATCAACACGCGGCTCGGCGCCTCGCGCATGTCATCGGTGTTAGGCTTGAATGCAAGGCCCCATAGTGCAATGGTCCGCCCCTTGAGCTCTCCATGGAAATGCTTGTTGATCTTGCGGAACAGGACCTGCTTCTGATCGTTATTGCGCTCCTCCACCGCCGCAAGCAGGCGGGCGTCGAAGCCGATCTCCCGCGCCGTGTGTTCAAGCGCCTTGACATCTTTCGGGAAGCAGGAGCCGCCATAACCGCAACCCGGGTAGATGAACTGAAAACCGATGCGCGGGTCGGAACCAATCCCAATACGCACTTGCTCGATGTCGGCGCCGAGCCGCTCGGCCATCTGCGAAAGCTCGTTCATGAAGCTGATCTTCGTCGCCAGCATGGCATTGGCGGCGTACTTGGTCAGCTCCGCGGAGCGGATGTCCATGACGATGAGCTTTTGGTGACTGCGGCTGAACGGCGCGTAGAGTTCGCGCATGCGCCGCGTGGCGCGCTCATTGTCGGTGCCAACGACGATGCGATCGGGCTTCATGAAGTCCTCGATCGCCGCACCCTCCTTGAGGAACTCGGGATTCGACACGACGTGGAACGGGAGGTTGAGCCCCCGCTCGGCCAGCGTCGCGCGGATCGTCTCCCGCACCTTGTCACCAGTACCGACCGGCACAGTGGACTTGTCGACGACGATCTTCTCGCTGGTCATATAGGTACCGATGGTCCTCGCGACCTCCAGGACATAGCGCAGGTCGGCCGAGCCGTCCTCGTCCGGCGGTGTGCCTACCGCAATGAACTGCAGCTCGGCGTGGTCGACGGCCCGACGCATGTCCGTGGTGAAATCGATCTTGCCAAATCCGCGAGCGCGGTCGATCAGTTGTTTCAGGCTAGGCTCGAAGATCGGAACGATGCCATCCTGGAGTTTGCGGACCTTCTCCTCGTCCACGTCGACGCACAGCACGTTGTTGCCGACATCCGCGAGACAGGCGCCGGTGACGAGCCCGACGTAACCGGATCCATAAATCGTTACCTTCATGACTGGCCCTTTCTAACCAAACTAAACCATGGAAAATTTCGGCATTATACCGCAATGCAGCAACGCCACACCGAATCCAATGTGAACGGCCGCCCGCAGCCCTGACGACACGGCTCAGGATGCCTTGCGCTGCGCGTAGTTCAGGTCAATCCACGCCTTGTAGCTGCCGTCCATCACGCCACGCCACCAGGCCTCGTTGTCGAGGTACCACTGCACTGTCTTGCGGATGCCTGTCTCGAAGGTCTCCTGCGGACGATAGCCTAGCTCGCGCTCGCTCTTGGTGGCATCGATGGCGTAGCGGGCGTCATGGCCGGGACGGTCCTTGACGAAGGTGATGAGCGACGTGGCCGCCCGCCCGTTGGCGGCCGACGCCTCTGGGAAGCGCTGCGCCAGCGCCGGATCCGCGGCGAAGGCCTCGTCGAGCAGCTTGCAGAGCAGGTTGACGATATCGATGTTCTGCCACTCGTTCCAGCCGCCGATATTGTAGGTCTCCCCGACCTTGCCCTTGTTCAGGATCAGCTCGATGCCCCGCGCGTGATCCTCGACGTAGAGCCAGTCGCGGATGTTCGTGCCATCGCCGTAAATCGGCAGTGGCCGACCGTGCAGGATGTTGATCAGCACGAGCGGAATGAGCTTTTCCGGGAAATGGAAAGGCCCGTAGTTGTTCGAACAGTTGCTGGTCGTGACCTCGAGGCCGTAGGTGTGGTGATAGGCGCGCACCAGGTGATCGGAGGCAGCCTTGCTCGCGGAGTACGGCGAGTTCGGCGCGTACGGTGTCGATTCGCTGAACGGCGGATCGCCGCGCTCGAGCGAACCGTAGACCTCGTCGGTGGACACATGGTGGAAGCGATGCGGCAGCCGACCGCCGGGACCATTCAGCCAGACGGCGCGCGCGGCCTTGAGCAAGGCGTGCGTGCCGATGATGTTCGTCTCGATGAATGCGTCAGGGCCGGTGATGGAGCGGTCGACGTGGCTCTCCGCGGCGAAGTGCACGACGGTGTCGATGCGCTCGTCGCGCAACAGCTGTTCCACGAGGACCTGGTCACGGATATCTCCGTGTACGAAACGGAATCGCGGATTGCGCTGGGCGTCGGCGAGGCTCGCGAGATTGCCCGCGTAGGTCAGCGCATCCAGGCCGACGACCCGGTCGGCCGGGTGCTGGCGCAGCCAGTAGTACACGAAATTGACACCGATAAACCCGGCAGCGCCGGTCACCAACAGATTAGCCATCAATCAACTCCTGGATCATGTTTCTGAGCGCATCGCGCCAGTATGCGCCCCGGTAGCCCAGCGCTGCGCGCAGGCTCTCCTTGTTCAGCACACTGTAATGCGGCCGGTGCGCCGGTGTGGGATAGGCCGAGGTCGGGATGGGCTCGATCGACGCCGGGCGTCGCAGCAGGCCCAGTTCGCACCCGAGTTCCTGCACCGCGACGGCAAAATCGTACCAGCTCGCCACACCGGCATTCGTCCAGTGATGGGTGCCCCGGACGTCGCAAGCCATCGCAGCGTAGAGCACGCGAGCAAGCTCGGCAGCCCAGGTGGGTGTTCCGACCTGATCGGCGACGACGCGGACCACCTCGCGCTCCCGCATCAGCCCGAGCATGGTCTTGACGAAGTTGCGGCCATGCCGGCAATGCAACCACGCCGTGCGGATAATGAGCGCCCGCTGCCCGAGCGTCTCGAGAATCGCCCGCTCGCCATCGAGCTTGGTCTGTCCGTACACGCTCAGGGGATTTGCCACGTCATCGGGGAGGTATGGCGATGACTTGCGGCCATCGAAAACGAAATCGGTGGAAACGTGCAGCAACCGCGCGCCAAACATATCCGCTGCCCGAGCCAAATTGGCCGGCGCATCGGCATTGACCACCCGCGCGAGATCCCGCTCGGTTTCCGCCTTGTCGACGAGCGAATAGGCGGCGGCGTTTACGATCCAGTCGGGCCGCAGAGCACCCACGCAGTCCATGACCTGCGCGGCGTCGGTGATGTCTAGCCGTGTACGGTCGAGCCCGATGGCGTCCACGTCAGGCGGCGCCGTGCGCAGCAGTTCGTAGCCGAGCTGTCCACGCGGACCTGTGATCAGCACCTTCATCGCGATGCGCTACCGATCAGCGCAGCAGATTCAGAAGGTAGGCGCCGTATCCACTCTTTTTCAGTGGCTCAGCGATGGCGCTGAGCTGCTCGGCCGTGATGAATCCTTGCCGATACGCAATCTCCTCCGGGCAAGCGATCTTCAGCCCCTGACGCTCCTCGACCACGCGGATGAAGTTCGCCGCATCGAGCAGGGACGCCATCGTGCCCGTGTCGAGCCAGGCCGTGCCGCGGCTCAAGCGCTCCACCGAGAGGTCGCCGCGCTCGAGGTAGACGTTGTTGACGTCTGTGATCTCCAGCTCGCCACGCGCCGAGGGCTTGATGCTCTTGGCGATTTCGACGACGTCGTTATCGTAGAAGTACAGCCCCGTGACCGCGTAGTTCGACTTCGGCCGCGCGGGCTTCTCCTCGATGCTGGTGGCCCTGCCGTGACCGTCGAAGGCGACCACGCCGTAACGTTCGGGGTCGTTCACGTAGTAGCCAAAAACCGTGGCACCCCGCTCGCGCCCGGCGGCGGCCTGCAGGCGCTTGGCCAACCCTTCTGCGTAGAAGATGTTGTCGCCGAGGATCAACGTCACGTTGTCTCGCCCAACGAACCGTTCACCAATAATGAATGCCTGCGCGAGACCGTCCGGGCTCGGTTGCACGGCGTACTCAAGATGAATACCCCAGCGCGCCCCGTCACCGAGCAGCCGCTGGAAGGCTTCCGAGTCCTGCGGGGTGGTGATGATCAGGATGTCCTGAATGCCGGCGAGCATCAGCGTGGACAGCGGGTAGTAGATCATTGGCTTGTCGTAGACCGGCATGAGCTGCTTGCTCACGGAGATGGTCAAGGGGTACAGGCGCGTGCCCGATCCGCCGGCGAGAATGATGCCTTTGCGCTTCGGCATGGAATGAATCCTACGAAGGAAGTTGTGCATACGCGATCGACGGTGTTCAACCGGATCGCTGTGACTTATCCCAGATGACGGGTCGGATTGTCGAGGAATCGCTGGGCAAATTGGAAGCGCACCCCACCGCCAACCCGCGGATTTGTGAAGGAGTTCCCGAGGCCGGCTCGACGGTTGGCTACTGGGCCTGCGGGAGCTCTCCTGGCAGCACGGCAACCTGGAGTCAGACGAGCTCGGCGTAGCGAACGAGCGTTATGTCGTGCCTTGCGCAGAGCGCGCGGAACGCAGGATTCAGCAAAGTTCGCCACTCGCCCTCCCAGTCGTGGTAAGCCCGCAGGCGCGAGTCAGCATCCGGGGGTGTGTGACCCGGATGGCACATCAGTTCGTAGGTCTCCCCGGGGTGCAGGGTTCGGAACGCCCTTTCGAGGTAATCGAGCGAGATTCGACCACTGGCGCCAAGACCGAGAAATCGCGGGGTGCCCGCGCGCGGCGCGGGGCCGATTCGCGCCATTGCGCCCAGCAAGAGGTGCCTCGGTGTCGCGCGCCACTCGGACGGTTCCCTGTCTGGTACGACATGGCGGATGTGGCGAATGCCGTGATCCACCCCTAGCGCCATCGCCAGCCGACGCAGAGCGGGCCACATGTGGACGTGTTCGTGAGAATTGAGAAACGCCGGGCGCAAGCCGAGCGCCAGACAGCGCCTAATCTGTGCGTCCCACTCCGCTTGCACCAAATCGAGCGGCAGCGCCCCGGCGCCAAGTCCCACAAACAGGCGCCACTTGTCTGGAAAAATCCCGCCGACGCGACGCCGCATCGCCTCCGTGAGCGGCCGTCCATGCGTGAGATTGAGGTGCACACCGACCTCCAACTCCGGCACTTCGGAAAGCACATTCACGTCAGCCTCAAACGAGGCTCCGTTGACCAAAACACCGGTTGCAGTGACGGTGCCAAATTGAGCCGCCTCGCGAATGCCGCGACTGACCTCGGGGAAGTAGCCGTAGTCATCGGCGTTGACGATCAGTCGGATCAAGGCACGGCCTACCGCTTGCTCCGAAGCACGAAGGCGCTGCTCAGCCTGACGCCATAGCGCAACGTATCGACCACCCGCTGGGCACCCTCCGGGATGCTGCAGGGACCTCGGGATAGCGCCAGGTAGACATCCGCAGGCACACGCGCAGCGCTATCGAACACCTGCCAATGGCTGGGAAAGTAGTTGCGTGCCGCGTCCGCGGGACCACAAACCGCGACCCGCAGCGACTGATGCAGCGCCTTGGGACCGAGCACAGTGGTCGCCGAACCGAGCAGGGCCTGCGCCGTCTCCTTGAGTGAATTCCCCCAGTAATCCAGTTCGAACCGGCCGGCTGCGCCTTCGACCCCGCCGGCGACGCGGTTGTAGAGCACGTACTGGTGGGGGTGCAACACGGCAAACTGCCAGGTCTGGACTCCCATCCAGGCAGCCGCTAGCACCATCGCCGCAGCCCGCGTGGACACCCAATGTGCAGCGAGACTCCACAGTTGGTCGAGACCCAGCGCACCCAGCACCGCAAACAGCGGCAGCAGAAACAGCACATGACGGATGCCGTCGTACAGCGGCGAATCCTCCGCCACGATGTAGAGCGGCGGAAATGCGAGCGCCACGCCCACAACGATCGCGGGGAGCCAGTCCGGGCGCGCCGCGTCATCCCGCCGCCACAAATACAGCGGGAGCGCGAGCAGCCCGAGTAACACCGGTTCCGGCAAGCGCACTAAGAACATCAGCGGCAGGTAATGCCATGGCAGGTCCGTGGTACGCACACTCGTGCCATCGAAGCGGAATGTAAAATCAAAGGGGAAATGCGAAAACTCGCGCAACGCCCGCAGCGGATTGGTCAGCGGCGCCTCCTGCGTCCACGGCCAGAGCAGCAACATCAACGCAAAGGCGACGCCCACCGCAGGGATGAGCCGCATCAGCGACTTGGCCGCGTCGCGCCCGGCACGGCCCCAACCGTGGGCGCGAACATGCATGGCAAGCCATACGCATCCCAGCACAGCAAGGTAAAAAAATAGCAGCCCCCCCGCGACCCGCGTGCCCAGTGCCAGGCCGGTCGCCACGCCCAGCAAGGCGACAGAGCCCGCCGCCGGCGCGGGCAACTCCCGCGCGATGCGCACCAGCGCGACAACGCCCCACGTCATCGCTGCGGCGAACGGGATGTCCTTCGGATTGTTGAACATATGCCCGTACCAGTCGGGCGAGAACGCAAGCAGTACCAACGCCATCACCCCGACGCGCGGTCCGCCCACCTCCCTGCCGAGCCGCCAAGCACCGGCGAGGCCAACGAGCCCAACCGCGGCGTTCAGCAGGTGACGCGTGTCGTAAACACCCAGGGGCGATACGAGATTCAGCAGCGCAGCAGCCAGATCGAACGCCGCGCCGTAGAGGTAGAGATTGATGTATTCGAAAGCCGACCGGTCCGCGCCCAGGCTCGCGTAGTAGCGCAGCACCAACTCACCGTAGCGGTTTTGCAGCGGCTCATCCCAGGTAACGCCGTAATCGGTAAACGTAAGAGCGACGACGCAGGCCAGCCCCACGAGCGCGCACCAGCCGAGCGCATCCCACCCCGCGCCCGACCGAAAACGCCCGGCAGGCTTGACACCGCCGGCCAGCGAAGCCTGAGATGTGGTCATAAGCATACTCCGATGGCCTCACGCGCTTGGACGGCACAGGAACCCTTTTGGCCACCCCGATCAAGGACCCAATCGGAGTCTGTGAACAGCCTACCGCCGTGTCAAGCGCCCGGTCCGCGGCCTGTCTACCACCGGGCCTAAGGCGTCATTCGCCCACTCCAGGGGCGAATCGTCATGCCGGGATCATCAACACGAGAACCAGTGTCGCTGCGATGGTGAACAGCAATACCAACCGGTCGCGCACCACAAAGGACAGCGCCCGCAGCACGCCAGCGCGACCCGTCGACCGCTTGCCAACTTGCGCCGCACCGTTGTGACCCGCTCCGCCCTCCCATTCGGTCGTGAGCCACAGGATCACACCCACGAAGAGTGCCAGCACGAAATTCACGACTTCATAGTCCAGCCACTGCAGGATCATGACCTGGACGAGCGCAATGCCCCCGAGCCAGTAGATCTGCCGCGCGCGCAGGGATGTTTGGTAAAGGTTGACCGCGAGCACGAGCAGGCTCACGGCGAGCAATGCAGCGAGGATGCCGGGCCGGAAATGGTGCGTGGTCAAATACCCGCCGATGTAGCCCAGGTCGTCGAAGTCGGCGACCTGGGTTGCCTTGTCGAGGTTTGGCGAGGTCAATGAGAGCCGTGTGAAATCGCGGATGAACCAGCGGATGGACTGCAGCAAGGGGACGAAGGCGAGCAACGCCGCGACCAGACCCAACCACTGACGCAGGCCGTCGCTCCCCGTCGTTGGCACGTCCGTCCACGCCGCGTCGTCGTCCCCGGAGACGTCAGTCGGGTGCGCGCTCTGCACAACGGCCTCCAGCGGCACGTGACGTTCCGGGTACTCGGCGTTGACGCGCAGGATCTTGTCTGCGTGCGGCCTCAGCACGAACCGAGGGTCCTCGTGCAGCGCGATGTCGCCGACCTTGCGGTCGCTGTCGTCCCGATCCATGCAAACTCAGGCCATATTGTCGAGGATGGCCCTCTTGACGGCCTCCAGCTCAGCCTGGATCGTGAGCACCTCCGCCGTGCTCTGCCGAATCGCGGTGTCGGGGTCCTTCAGGCCATGTCCGGTCAGCGTGCAGACGATGCTGCTGCCCTCCGGGATGCGGCCACTGCGCACGTCGCGCAGCGCCCCGGCGATGGAGGTTGCCGAGGCGGGCTCGCAGAAGATGCCCTCCCTCTCGGCCAGTAGTTTCTGCGCGGCGAGGATCTCCTCGTCCGTGCACTCATCGAACCAGCCGCCCGACTCCTCCTTGACTTTCCACGCCTGCGCCCAGGATTGCGGATGGCCGATGCGGATGGCGGTCGCCACCGTCTCCGGGTTGTCGACCATGTGCCCACGCAGGAACGGCGCCGAACCTGCCGCCTGGTAGCCGACCATGCGTGGCCGGTTGCCCACGGAGGCGCCACCGGCGTACTTACAATGGCCATGGCACCACGCACAGGCCTCCGTGACGTGATCACCGGAGGAGGATGAATACTCGCAGTACCCGATCCAGTGCGCCGTGATGTTGCCGGCGTTACCGACCGGCAGACAGTGGTAATCCGGCGCGCGGCCGAGCTCCTCGATGATCTCGAAGGCGGCCGTTTTTTGACCTTGCAGACGATACGGGTTGATCGAATTGACGATGGTCACCGGTGCTTCATCGGCCACCTCTTTAACGAGCCGCATCCCTTCGTCGAAGTTGCCCTTGATCTGAATGACCACCGCGCCGTGGATCATCGCCTGGGCCAGCTTGCCGAGCGCGATCTTGCCATCGGGGATGAGGACGAAGCAGGCGATCCCTGCGCGCGCGGCATAGGCGGCGGCCGCAGCCGACGTGTTACCCGTGGAAGCACAGATGATCGCCCGGCTGCCCGCCTCAACCGCCTTGGTCACCGCCATGGTCATGCCACGGTCCTTGAACGAACCGGTGGGGTTCAATCCCTCGTACTTGACGTAGATGTCGACTTCCCGGCCGAGGTGGCGCGGCACGTTATTGAGCCGGATCAATGGCGTGTCGCCCTCGCCGAGGCTGATGATACGGGTGTCGTCGCTGACCGGCAGCCGATCGCGGTAACGTTCGATCAAGCCGGTGTAACGGTTGCGAAAAGGCATGGGATCATTCCCTTTTTTCGAGTTGGTCGTGGTTCTGGCGGACTCAGCCGAGCGTTTCCATGCGGATGCGCGTGACCCGATCGGTGATCACATCGAGCGCCTCTATGCGGCGGATCGCCTCGTTCATTGCCCCCTCCCGCACGCGCTGGGTGAGCATGATCACGGTGGCCTCGGTTTCGTCCTCGGGCGGCTCTTTTTGCAGGAAGGCCTCGATGCTGATGCGCTGCTCGGCCATGATGCGGGTGATCTCCGCGAGCACACCTGGCTGATCCTTGGCGCGCATGCGCAGGTAGAACGAGGTCTCGAACGCCTCCGACGGCAAAATGGGCAAGTCGGCGATTGCCTCCGGCTGAAACGCCAGATGCGGCACCCGGTTCTCGGGGTCAGTGGTCAGCGTCCGAACCACATCAACGATGTCGGCAACCACGGCCGAGGCCGTCGGTAGTGCGCCGGCGCCGGCGCCGTAGTAAAGCGTCGGCCCGACCGCGTCACCGTGCACCAGCACCGCATTCATGACGCCATCCACGTTTGCGATCAGCCGACGCTGCGGAATCAGCGTGGGATGCACGCGCAGTTCGATCCCCGCATCGCGCCGCCGCGCGATGCCGAGGTGCTTGATGCGGTATCCGAGCTCGCCGGCATACACCACGTCCTGAGCGGTGATCTTGGAGATGCCCTCGACGGAGACTTTGTCGAACTGCAGAGGGATGCCAAAGGCGATCGAGGCGAGAATCGTCAGCTTGTGGGCCGCGTCGATACCCTCCACGTCGAAGGTCGGGTCGGCCTCCGCGTAACCGAGCGCCTGTGCCTCCTGGAGGACATCGGCGAAGTCGCGGCCCTTGTCGCGCATCTCGGTCAGGATGAAATTGCTGGTGCCATTGATGATGCCAGCAAGCCAGTTGATCTTGTTACCCGCGAGACCCTCGCGCAGCGCCTTGATGATCGGAATGCCGCCGGCCACGGCGGCCTCGAAGGCCACCATCACGCCCCGCGCCCGCGCCGCGGCGAAGATCTCGTTGCCATGCATGGCAATCAGCGCCTTGTTGGCGGTGATCACGTGCTTGCCAAGCTCGATTGCGCGCAGCACCAGCTCCCGCGCCGGGGAATAGCCGCCGATCAACTCGACGATGATCTGGATGTCCGAATCTTCGACCACCGCGAACGGATCGGCGCAGATCTCGATACCCTCCAGCGGGAGCTGCTCACCGTTCTTGATGTCGCGCGCAGCTGCTCGCGCCACCTGGATGCCACGACCGGCCCGGCGGGTGATTTCGTGGGCGTTGCGCGAGAGCACACTGACCGTGCCGCCGCCGACGGTGCCCAGACCGAGGATGCCAATCTTGACGGGGTTCACAGCATTCTCCTTTTCGATTTCCCGGGTTGCGTCAATCCAGCAGGCCGTCCTTGCGGAACATCTGCCGGATGCCGCGTATGGCCTGACGCGTGCGATGCTCGTTCTCGATCAGACTGAAGCGCACGTGATCATCGCCGTGCTGCCCGAAACCGATGCCGGGCGAAACCGCAACCTTGGCCTCCTGCAAGAGCTTCTTGGAGAACTCCAGGGAGCCCATTTCGCGATACGGCTCTGGAATGGGTGCCCAAACGAACATGGTGGCCTTCGGCCATTGCACATTCCACCCCACGGATTCGAGCCCTTCGCAGAGTACGTTGCGACGGCGCAGATACATCGAGCGGATGTCATCGACACAGCTCTGGTCGCCCTCGAGCGCGGTGATCGCCGCGACCTGGATCGGCGTGAAGGTCCCGTAGTCGAGGTAGGACTTGATACGCCCCAGCGCATGCACAAGCGTCGGGTTGCCGCACATGAAGCCGACGCGCCAACCGGGCATGTTGTAGGTCTTCGACAGCGTGTAGAACTCGACGGCGATGTTCTTGGCACCCGGAACCTGCAGGATGGACGGCGCCTGGTAACCGTCGAAAGTGATTTCGCCGTAAGCGAGATCGTGCACGACGTAGATGCCACTCTCCCGTGCTATGTCCACCACCCGCTCGAAGAACTCGAGCTCCACGCACTGCGTGGTCGGATTCGCCGGGAAGTTCAGGATCAACATTTTCGGCTTCGGCCACGTATCGTCGATGGCCTTCTGCAGCTCGGTGAAGAAGTCGCTGCCCGGAACCAGAGGGACATGACGAATGTCGGCGCCGGCAATCACGCATCCGTAGGGATGGATCGGGTAGGCCGGATTCGGCACAAGCACCGCATCACCTGGCCCAAGCGTCGCCAGTGCGAGGTGCGCCAACCCCTCTTTGGAGCCGATGGTGACGATAGCCTCCTTTTCTGGATCGATCTCCACGCCGTACTTGCGCAGGTACCACTGACTGATGGCGCGCCGCAGCCTGGGAATGCCACGCGACACCGAGTAGCGATGCGTGTCCCCACGCTGCGCCGCCTCGAGCAGCTTGTCGACGATGTGCCGGGGCGTGGGTTGATCGGGGTTGCCCATCCCGAAATCGATGATGTCCTCACCGCGGTAACGGGCTTCCGCCTTCAACTGATTGACGATGTTGAAGACATAGGGCGGCAGACGCTTTATGCGTGGGAATTCTTCAACCAAGACGGCACCTGACGAACGCGACAAAAGAGTTTAACTTTAACCACGGTCGAGTTGTTGCGTCAACGCGACAGTGATGACCTGTCAGCAGCGCGCAAATGCAAATCCGTCTGGCATGTTCGCGGATTCGCGGCGCAGTCGCAAATCTCCCGTCCGAAGCCCTCGCGCAGGCTGGGTCACTGGGACCGCAAGCCTTCGCCTACGCACCAGCTGCGGTGTCGGCTGCTTTGGTCAGGACCCATCGCTGGTACAGCCCACCACAGAATCTATGATGCCGCACACCTCGCCACAGTCGCCCCAAGCATGAGCATTTCCTGCATCTACGAGGCGTCCCGCGGATCCTGCGCGCACTCGTCTCCATGCTACCATCGCAACCGAGATTCGACCGATCAAAAACGACTGACGCAGGAGCCCCGTGCGATTCACAGAAGACCCTTCCAGCTCGAAGCTCGGTATCACGGCGTACGGTGATGGCTTTGTGACGCTCAACGGCATCGTCTACCGCCAGAGCCTGCTCGTCTTTCCGGACGCTCGGGTCACGGGCTGGGACGCCGCGAGTCCCGAGGAGATCCAGCCCGAACGCGTGGCCGTGCTGTTCGACGCCAATCCGGAGGTCGTCCTCCTCGGCACCGGTCCACGGCTCATCATCCCGCCGCGAGCCACACTGATCTGGCTGCAGTCACAACGCATCGGCTTCGAGATGATGAGCACGGGGGCGCTGTGCCGCACCTACAACCTACTGACGGGCGAGGGTCGCCGGGTCGGCGCCGCCTTGTTACCGCCCTGACCACCGGGCCCATGGCGCGTCTGCGGCTCCAAACGTCCGCCCCGAGGAAACGTTGGTTAGTAAGCTACACGGGCGGGGGATGAGACAGCTTTGCCTGTCGACAGCATGGATGCACCGGACTTCCTGCCCTGCGCCCGACGGGTCGGCTGGTGCCGATCAACTCCCTCCGTACGCCCGACGCTCACTACTCAGGCGTTTTAATCAGCAGCTTGTTAAATCAGCATTGAAAAACTGCTGCGGGTAGCTGATGAAGCGCTCCAAATCGACTCAAACTGCGCATTTACTCCGAGCAAACTGCGCTTTTAACTTGGTGCACCCTTCCCCTGCCCCTTTCGGCCATGCCTTTAGCTAAGCCCGCTCGCTCCCTGCGAACGAGCGGTCGATATGCGCTCTGAGGGAACGTTTCTCGCTACGATTTTCAACGCCCCCTAATCTGCGAGCAGCGCTTCCTCGGAGAACCCGCGTGTCAGGAGGATCTTGCGCAACTTGCGCAGGGCTTCCATCTGGATCTGCCGCACGCGCTCGCGCGTGACACCGAGTTCGGTCCCGACCTCCTCGAGGGTCGCGGCTTCGTAGCCGTGCAGGCCGAAACGTCGGACGATCACTTCCCGCTGCTTGGAATCGAGCTCCCGCAGCCACGAATCCACGAGGTGGACGATGTCGTTGTCCTGCAACAGGACGTCAGGCTCCGGGAACACCGTATCCGACAACACGTCCATCACGGTGCGGTCGTTATCCTTACCGAGCGGCACGTCCAGCGACGTGACGTGCTCGCTGACATCCAGCAACCGCTCCACGTCGCGCAGGGGTTTGTCGAGCTTGCGCGCGACTTCATCGGGCGAGGGGTCACGGTCCAGCTCCTGAGTGAGCTGGCGTGCGGTGCGCAGGTAGGAGTTGAGCTCCTTGATCACGTGGATCGGCAGCCGGATGGTGCGCGTCTGGTTCATCAACGCCCGTTCGATGGTCTGCCGGATCCACCAGGTCGCGTAGGTGGAAAAGCGGAAGCCCTTGTCCGGGTCGAATTTTTCTACCGCCCGGATGAGCCCGAGGTTGCCCTCTTCGATCAGGTCGAGCAGCGTGAGGCCGCGGTTCATGTAGCGGCGCGCAATCCTAACGACCAGCCGCAGGTTGCAGACGATCATCTTCTTGCGGCCGAGCTCGTCACCCTTGCGCGCGAGCCGGCCGTAAAAAACCTCCTGCTCGGGCGTAAGCAGGGGCGAATATTCGATCTCTTTCAGGTAAAGCTGCGTGGCGTCCAGATCGCCGCGAACAGCATCGGGTTCGGCGAGCTCAGGCTCGTCGACTTCGAGCTTGATGTCCTGATCCGCTTCGGTTTCGAGCACGGTCGTCGGGTCCGAGTCGATGAACTCGTCCACGTCTTCTTCCACCACCACTTGCTCCTCCACGAAAACCCCCTTGGGCGATTGTTATAGATTTAAAACCCTGCCATTGTACAACAATTCAAAACGCGAGGCAGCACGATATTCCGGTGCCGAGGTGCTGTCGGGCGCTGCGCACAGGTCAATCAAAATCTGCTTATATTCCGTTTTGGTCATTATCTTTTGGCCGACCTGTATTGGACCGAAATTCCAGAAAAAAATCCCGAAATGAACTCGATGCCAGGCGCATTACCCTGACCGCTTCCCGGGCAACCCCCGGCGCATCACGTCAGGTTGAACACTGCACTTGAGGCGAGCCCGCTTTGGCCGAGCACCTGCGTATGATGCAGGCAAAAGGTGACGCGAGGATGAACCGACCGCTGCAAACCTTATCCGATTTCCAGCCAGCCGAATCCCGCGTCCTGGTGTGCCACGCGCACTTCGGGAGGGCTGCCCCGCCCCTCTTCCAGCACCCCGCGTAAACTCGCCAGCGCGGCCTCGGGCGTATTGTTCTGCTCACTCAGGTGCAAGCCAATGACGTACCGCAACCGCGACCGATCCAGCCTGCCGAGTAACGCAGCGGCCTGTCCGTTCGAGAGATGGCCGTAGGCACCATCGATGCGCCGTTTCAGCGACTCCGGATACGCGCCATTGAACAGTTGCTCCGGCTCGTAGTTGCACTCCAGCAACAGAGCGTCGCAGCGGGCGAGCTTCGCAACGATGTGCGGCGTGATGCTGCCCACATCGGTCAGCAACCCGAGCCGACCCGCTGTATTCGAAAAGGCGAACTGGCAGGGTTCGCGTGCGTCGTGCGGTACTGGGAACGGTTCGATACCCAAGTCACCCAGCGTGCAGGGCGAGTGAGAGGAAATCGTCACGGTTTGATGGAACTCCTCGCCCGATGCCGCTAGCTGGGTTCCCCGCGTGAGATAGACGGGGATGCGATATTGTCGAGAGAGTGCAGACACACCGCGGATGTGGTCGGTGTGCTCGTGGGTGACCAGGATGGCATCGATGTCCTCGGGACAGCGCCCCAGCACAGCGAGGCGTCTGACCGCCTCGCGCGCAGAGAACCCGCAATCGACGAGAACCGAGACCTCATCCGTCTCGATGAGCGTTGCGTTGCCCCTGCTGCCCGAGCCGAGCGACGCGCACCGCAACCCCATGGTCTGGTGGGCGAGGTGCTACAGTCGCGAGAGCCGCTGCTGGAGACGATTCAGCATGACCGTCTCGAGTTCGGGCTTGGCTGCCTCCATCTGCCAGCGAGGCTTGCCGTCTTCGCCCTTGACGAGGCGTGCGCCCTGGTAGGTCAGGAACACGTTAGAACCTTGCGCGGTGCGCTCGACCCGCACCCGGTACTGGTGGCGCAGGACGGCCTCCTTGGCATCTCCGCCCTCGGCAACGAGGCGCTGCAATTCGGCCGCGGTGAGCTTGGGATTTTCATTGATCCACTCGGTACGCATCACCCCGACCTCTGGCCGATCCTCGGCGAGCTTAACCCCCTGGTCTGCCCAGAATGCCTTGAGCGGCGCCCAGATGCGCTCAGGCGGCTGCGGCACGCTGAGCCAGCGCAACGCCCCCTCGGTCTGAATCGACACCGGCTCCGCTTTAGCTGCAGGGACCGCCTCCGCCGGGCGCACGACTGGCGCGGCCACGGCCGCTGTGGAGGGCTTGGCCGCGGGCGTGGCCGCCTGGGGAATCCGGTAGTTGGGGTCGCGCTCGGGCAACGCGATGGTCGGCGGTGCCTGGAGAGGCGGCAGCGCCTTGCTCTTCAGGTATGCGTCGTTGTCTGCACCGCGGAACGCGCTGCAGCCAGCTAGCGTGCCGAGGGCCACGAAGACCAGGGCGGTCGAGATCCGGACACACATGGGTCAGGCTCGCGCGAGGGCAATGCCCGCGGCGCGCAGTGCATCGCGCAACGGGGCGTGGAACCGCTCGCTGAGCGGCGTCAGCGGCAGACGGATGCCGGACTCGATCAAACCCATCTCATGCAGCGCCCACTTCACAGGAATCGGGTTCGATTCCAGGAACAGATCGCGATGCAGCGCCTCCAGGTCGCGGTTGATACGGCGCGCTTCTTCCGCATCACCGGCGAGCGCAGCGGCGATCATGTCGTGCATCTGCTTGGGCGCGACGTTGCTCGTCACCGAAATGACGCCCTTGCCGCCCCGCAGGGTGAACTCGAGTCCAGTCGCATCGTCGCCGCTGAACAGGTCGATCTGGTCACCGCAAAGTGACTTCAGGTGTTTGAGGCGATCCAGGTTACCCGTGGCCTCCTTGATCCCGACGATGTTAGAGATCTTCGCCAGCCGCGCGACCGTCTCGGGCAGCATGTCGCAGGCCGTGCGCCCGGGCACGTTGTAGAGGATCTGGGGAATCGCAACCGCGTTGGCGACCGCCTGGTGATGCAGGAACAAACCCTCCTGTGTCGGCTTGTTGTAGTACGGCGTGACCAGCAGGGCCGCATCGGCGCCGGCCTCCATCGCCGCCCGGGTCAGGTCGATCGCCTCCACGGTGGAGTTCGCGCCCGTACCGGCGATCACCGGCACACGGCCCTTGACGAGATCGACCACCGTACGCACAACGGTGCAGTGTTCGTTGAAATCCAGGGTGGCCGACTCCCCCGTGGTACCGACTGCAACGATCGCGTCCGTTTCGTTTTCGATGTGGAACTCGACGAGACGGGCGAGCGCCTCGAAGTCGATCGACCCGTCGGGGTGCATGGGCGTTACCAATGCAACCATGCTGCCGTGAAACATGCGAACTCTCCGCGTACTGGATTCGACATGATAATGGGCTCGCGTCCCGATGCTCAAGGCCGGCACGGGCCCCGCACAGCCGCACGACGGGCTAGAGGATTTCCAGCTTGACGAGGTGCTGGCGCAAGATCTCAAGGCGCCGCAGCGGCTCCTCGATTTCCAGCAGCGCCTGCTTGTGCCGGGGGTGGACGGGCAGAAATTCGGTGAGCCGCTGCGATACCCACACGGCGTCGTCGAGTCGCGTCTCGGCTTCGCTGTATGGCAGCTTGATCTCTTCGAGGATTTGCGAGAGCACCACCGCCAGCGACCGGAATTCCTCTGGCAGTGGCAGGCCCGATTCGGCCTCGAGCGCCACGACCTCGCCTACCAACAGTTGATCGGGTTGGACGTGGGTCTCGCCGATGCGTACCCGGCGCACTCCCTGAGCCATGATGCCGAGCAGTCCATCGTCGCGCTTCTCCCAATCCACGATGCGCGCTTCAGTGCCGATGGTGTAAACCTCGGCAGCCTCTCCGACTTCCTTGCCGGAGTGGATCAAGGCGACCACAAACGTCGAGTCGTTGCGCAGACAGCGGCAGACCATGTCCAGGTAGCGCGGCTCGAAGATGCGCAACGGCAGCAGGCCACCGGGAAAAAGCACCGTGAACAGCGGGAAGATCGGCGTAAGGTCGCTCACTCGGCGCTACCGCGCACGGCTTCGCGCTCGCCCCAGCGCGGCATGAGTGCGTGCTCGATGGCCAGGTGATCGAGGACACGCGCGACCATGAAATCCACGAGATCGCCGATGTCGCGCGGGTGATGGTAGAAGCCCGGATTAGCCGGCATGATCACGGCCCCCATGCGCGCCAGGCGCAGCATGTTTTCGAGGTGGATTTCGGAAAACGGGGTTTCGCGCACCACGAGGATGACGCGCTTGCGCTCCTTGATCGCCACATCCGCCGCGCGCTCGAGCAGTGATCGACAATGCCCCGTCGCGACCGCAGCCAGCGTACCCGTCGTGCACGGGCAGATGACATAGGCGTCGAACGCGCCGGATCCGCTCGCCACGGGTGCCGTCCACTGCTGTTCGCCGAACAGCTGCAGCTGACCCGGCCGAGCACCGTAAGCGTCCGCAAGATAAGCCTCGGTTTCAGCATTGCGCCCGGGTAGACGCAGGTCGGTCTCCATGCCAATCACCACGCGCGCCGGCTGCGAGAGCATCAGGCCCACCCGGACACCCGCGCCGATCAGGCACTCGAGCAGACGCAGACCGTACTGCACGCCGGAGGCCCCAGTCATGGCGAGAGCAACGGTTTGCGTGGGCTTCATCAGGAGGCGCTGCCTTTCAAACGATTCAAAAGTTTGTCATGCAGGCCGCCAAAACCACCATTACTCATGACGAGAATATGGTCACCGGGCCGGGCCGCTTCACACAGCCTATCGAGCAGTTCATCCAACGACCGCGCGAGCGTGCCCGGCACCGGCAACGCGAGGGCACCCGCATCCCAACCGAGATCCGGAGGCGCATACATGAACACCTGGTCTGCCCCCGCGAACGCTGGACCGAGCGTCGCCCTGTGCACGCCGAGCCGCATGGTGTTCGACCGCGGCTCGAACACCGCGAGGATGCGCGCCCCTTCGCCCAGCTTGCGGCGCAGGCCCGCCAGCGTCGTCGCAATCGCCGTGGGGTGGTGGGCGAAGTCGTCGTAGACGTGGATGTCGTTGACCACGCCACGCAGCTCCAATCGGCGCTTCACGCCCTGAAAGCGGGCCAGCGCCGCGATGCCTTGCTCGGGCGCCACGCCGACGTGGTTGGCCGCAGCGAGCGCTGACAGGGCATTGGCGGCGTTGTGCGCCCCGAGCTGCGACCAGCGCAGCTCACCGATCACATCGCCGTCGCGCAGGATGCGCAGGTGCGAGCCATCCGGCGTGCGCATCTCGTAGCGCCAGCCCACCGCGCCCTCCCCGCCCGACGTCACCTCACAGGGTGTCCAGCACCCCATGCCGAGTGTTTCCCGCACGGCCTCGTCATCCGCGGGATGGATGATTCGCCCCTGGCCCGGCACGGTCCGCACCAGGTGGTGAAACTGTCGCTGGATCGCGGCGAGATCCGGAAAAATGTCTGCGTGATCGAACTCGATGTTGTTGATGACGAGAGTGCGCGGGTGATAGTGGACGAACTTGGAACGCTTGTCGAAGAAGGCCGTGTCGTACTCATCGGCCTCGATGACGAAGTACTTGGACTCGCCGAGCCGCGCGGAGACACCGAAATCCAGCGGCACCCCGCCGATGAGGAAGCCGGGCTTGAGACCGGCGTCCTCGAGTATCCACGCCAGCATGCTCGAAGTCGTGGTCTTGCCGTGGGTGCCGGACACGGCGAGCACCCAACGGTCGCGCAACAGGTGCTCGTACAGCCATTGCGGGCCCGAGGTGTAGGCGAGCCCGCGATCGAGCATCGCCTCGACGATCGGCCGACCGCGTGACATCGCGTTACCCACCACCACCACGTCCGGGGCTGGATCAAGCTGCTCCGGGGCAAAGCCCTCGACGAAGTCGATGCCAGCCGCCGCCAACTGCGTGCTCATCGGCGGGTAAACCTGCGCATCGGCACCCGTGACGAGATGCCCGGCCGCGCGCGCAAGCTGCGCGAGTCCGCCCATGAACGTTCCGGCGATACCGAGGATGTGCAGATGCATGATGATCTTTCCCGGGGTTGATGGTCAGTGAGGGCCGCGTGGATTGGCACGGTCCGCCAAAGCAGCGCCCGAAGGACCGTGGAAGACCGGCCGCAGCGCCTGGAACCAAACCGCGGATCGCCGGTAAACGCCGCCCAGACACCGAAGGTACGCAATGTACCGCGCCACAGCCAGTCGCACCGCGTCCGGCGGCGCACGTCCTTTCAGGTGATCTCCAGCGTCCACTCCAGCAACACCAGCGTCACGCCAACGAAAACGCCAATCAAACCGGGCAGCGGACTGCCGTGCAGCAAGAGCAACAGGCCGCTCACTGCCAGCGCAAGGCCCATGAAATACAGCGCAAGCCCGGGCACGAGGTCGCGCTTACGCCGCGTGAAGCCCGCCACAATAAGGTGCAGCCCAGTGAGGAAGAGGCTTGCGAAAAACACCAGCCACACCGCCTGAAACAGCGCCTGGTGCCGCCAAATCCGGACCTCGCCCTGCCACAGCTCACCAAGCAAATAGGCCAGCATGGCCCCGACGCCCACCGCGCCGACCAGCCCAACCGCGGCGGCGATGGCTCCGAACAGCACGAGGCCGACAGGATGCCGGACCGGTGCATTGCCTTGAATCAGCATGACTCCCCCTAAAGAGACTTGCGCGAAACCGCCTTCAACCGCGCGTCGCCCCCAGCTGGACGCGCAGCTTCAGGATCAGTGACTGCACCAACTCCTCGTGCATCTCCTGCCGCAGCCGCCGCCGTTCACGGTCACTGCCGAGGACCTGCAGCGGATCGTTGACCTGATCGCGCCGCACTTGGACGGCATCGCGCAGGACCTGATCCGCATCACCCCCGCGCTTGAGTTCGTAGTCCATTGTGGTCACCAGCGCATACTCACGCACCCGCAGGTCGCGGTCGACCGACAACAGCAGCTCCGACTCCCTGGGCGGCGAGACGCGCAGCACCGGGCTTTGCGGATCGCGCTGCTCGAGTACCCGCACACGGTTGGCCCGCAGGGCCTCGGCCAGCGCGTCACCGATCCCGACCGCCGTATCCACGCCCTCGAGGTAGACCACGGGCAACACGTCGGCCAGCCCCGTGCCGGCCGCTCCCCGCAGCTGAAACCCGCAGCCCGCCAACCCGGCCCAGAGGACCAGCGCGGCCAGCCAGCGGACGCCCCGGGACACGGTCAATTGGCCACGATGTTGATGAGCTTGCCCGGCACGACGACGACCTTGCGCACGGTCTGGCCCTCGGTGAAGCGGCGCACGTTCTCATCGGCAAGGGCTGCCGCCTCGATCTCGGCCCGCCCGGCATCCGCCGCGACGCTGACCCGGCCACGCAGCTTGCCGTTGACTTGCACGACCAGTTCGATGCGGTCCTGTTGCAGCGCCCCCTCGTCGGGCACGGGCCAGGGCGCATCGAGGATCGCCGCACCGTAGCCGAGATCCGCCCAGAGCTGGTGCGTGATGTGCGGCGTCACCGGTGCGAGCAGCCGCAGCAGCACCGAGAAGCCCTCAGACAGCGCCAGCCGGCCCAGCTCCTCGTTCTGGACACTGGCGGCGGCACTTTCCAGCGCGTTCAGGATCTTCATCGCCGCTGAGACCACCGTGTTGAACTGGAACTTCTGGAAGTCGTGACTCGCCTGACGCAGCCCCGAGTGCACCGCAAGCCGCAGCGCCTTGACAGCGGCCGAGGCCCCGCTCCAGTCCTGCCCGGCGTCTGGCGCGCCGCAGAGCGCAGCCTGGTTGTCGAAGGCAAAGCGCCACAGGCGGCGCAAAAAGCGATACGCCCCCTCGACCCCCGAGTCCGACCACTCCAGCGACATCTCCGGCGGCGCGGCGAACATCATGAACAGCCGCGCGGTATCGGCGCCGTAACGGTCGATCAGCGACTGCGGGTCGACGCCGTTGTTCTTGGACTTGGCCATCTTCTCGACGCCGCCGATCGAGACCTCCCCGCCGTCGGCACGTAGCCGCGCCCTGACGATGCGCCCCTTGTCGTCACGCTCCACGTCCACATCGGCGGGGTTGAACCAGCGCTTGCGCCCGTCCGGCCCCTCGCGGAAGTAGGTCTCGGCGACGACCATGCCCTGCGTGAGCAGGTTGGAGAAGGGCTCGTCGTAAGTCACCAGGCCGAGATCGCGCATCACCTTGGTCCAGAAACGCGAATACAGCAGGTGCAGGATCGCATGCTCGATGCCGCCGATGTACTGGTCCACCGGCATCCAGTAGGCGGTTTCCCCGTCCACCATCGCCGTGTCGCCGAACGTGCTCGCGTAGCGCGCGTAGTACCACGACGAGTCGACGAAGGTGTCCATGGTGTCCGTTTCGCGGCACGCCGGCTGGCCACACTTCGGGCAGGTGCAGTTGAGGAAATCCTCGCGTTTGTTGAGCGGGTTGCCCGAGCCGTCCGGCACGCAATCCTCCGGCAGCACCACCGGGAGCTGGTCATCCGGCACCGGCACATCGCCGCAGCGTTCGCAGTGGATGATCGGGATCGGGCAACCCCAGTAGCGCTGACGCGAAATGCCCCAGTCGCGCAAGCGCCATTGCACCTGCCGGTCGCCGAGCCCCTGGGCACGCAGGTCGGCCGCGATCGCCTCGACCGCCGCGGCGTGGCCGAGTCCATCGTACTTGCCGGAGTTCACGCACACGCCGTTCTGCTTGTCGGCATACCAGGCCTGCCAGGCCTCGGTGGAGAACTGCTCGCCGGCGACCTCGATCACTTGGCGGATCGGCAGACCGTATTTCTTCGCGAAATGGAAATCCCGCTCGTCGTGCGCCGGTACGGCCATCACCGCACCCTCGCCGTAGCCCATCAGCACGTAGTTACCGACCCAGACGGGGATCGACTCGCCGGTGAGGGGATGAACGACCGAAAGCCCCGTCGGCATACCCTTTTTCTCCATCGTCGCGATGTCCGCCTCGGCCACGCCGCCGCGCCGGCATTCCTCGATGAAGGCCGCGAGCTCGGGGTTATCGCGCGCGGCGCGGGTTGCCAGCGGGTGCTCTGCGGCCACCGCGCAAAACGTCACCCCCATCAGGGTGTCGGCCCGCGTCGTGTACACCCAGAGCTTGCCGGGCTCGCCATCGAGCTCGTACGGGAACGCGAAGCGCACCCCGTGCGACTTGCCGATCCAGTTGGCCTGCATGGTCTTGACGCGCTCTGGCCAGCCCGGGAGTTGGTCGAGCGCGGCGAGCAGTTCCTCGGCGTACCGGGTAATGGCGAGGTAATAACCGGGTATCTCGCGCTTTTCGACGAGCGCCCCGGTGCGCCAGCCGCGGCCGTCGATCACCTGCTCGTTGGCGAGCACGGTCTTATCCACGGGGTCCCAATTGACGATCTGGGTCTTCTTGTAGGCGATGCCCTGCTCCAGCATGCGCAGGAACAACCACTGGTTCCAGCGGTAATAAGCCGGCTGGCAGGTGGCGAGCTCGCGGTCCCAGTCGATGGCAAACCCGAGTGACTGCAGCTGACCCCGCATGTAGTCGATGTTCGCGTAGGTCCACTGCGCCGGCGGCACGCCGTTGTTGATCGCGGCATTCTCGGCGGGCAGGCCGAAGGCATCCCAGCCCATGGGCTGGAGCACGTTCTTGCCGAGCATGCGCTGGTAGCGGGCGATGACGTCGCCGATCGTGTAGTTGCGCACGTGCCCCATGTGCAGCTTGCCGCTCGGGTACGGAAACATCGACAGGCAGTAGAACTTCTCCCGGGCATCGTCGCGCTGCGCCTTGAACGAGCCATGGGATGCCCAGTAGCGCTGGACGTTGTGTTCGACTTCCTTGGGGTTGTACTGGTCTTGCATGCCGTATCTTGGGTTCGCGGTAGGCCCGGGAGGCCGAAGCATAGCAATCGCCCGGAAGCGTGCTCAATGGGCGCCCCGAACGGGTCGCCGCGACCAGCGCGATTAGGGCGTAAAATCAAACCCAGAGAGACGCAAACTGCCCGGAGGGCGCCATGCAAGAACCTACCGCCCGAGACCGACTGCTGAAGATCTACGACCAGATGCTCGAGCGCGTGCACGAGTGGATCGTGGAGACCGAGGAAAAGGCGCTGCCCAACCTTAACGAGGCGTTGCACCATGCGCAGGAGCGCGCCGTACACCTCGGCGAGGCCACGCGCGAGGAGGCGCACGAAGTCGCGGAGTTCCTCCGCCGCGATCTCGACGAGCTGCGCGCCTACGTCCGCGAGACCGGCCGCGACCTCGGCTCCTGGCTGCGCCTTGATGTGAACCTTATCGAGACCCGCCTGCTCGACATGATCGGCTCGATTGCCGACCCCACAAGGCTTGCGCTGACGGAGCTCGAGGACGAGAACCGCGAACGCGCCGAGTGGCGCACTGGAGAGATCGCCGGTATCGGCACACTCGTGTGCAACGCCTGTGGCCACCGGCTGCGCTTCGTGGTCACGGCGCATATCCCGAAGTGTCCGGAGTGCGGCGGCACCTCGTTCTCACGCATGGAAGCCGACGCCGCCACCCCCGCGGACGAAACGCACTGACCCGCAACGCAGCGGGCCGCCCGACTATGCTCGCCGGCGTGCAAGCCACACGCCGGCGGCGAGCGCGAGCGCGGCTAGCACCAACACCGGGACATGGCGCAGCCGGGCAAACGGCGTTGCGCCCTGCTGAGGCGTGATCTCGCCCCGCACCACGGCGATCTCGAACTGGGGCGACCGCTTCACGATACGACCATGCCCGTCGATGATCGCCGAGACCCCCGTGTTCGTCGCACGCAACATCGGTCGGCCCAGCTCCAGCGCGCGCATGCGGGCGATCTGCAAGTGTTGCCAGGGCGCGAGCGAATCCCCAAACCAGGCATCATTGCTGACGTTCACCAGATAGGTCGCCTCCGGCAGCATGTCGGCCATCTCCGCGCCGTAGGCATCCTCGTAGCAGATCGACCCGGCGAGCGGCAGACCGCCGGCGGTGAGCACCACCGGTTCGGTCCCCCAGGCAATGTCGGCGGCGGGCAGCACGACCATGTCATCCATCCAGGTCAGCCAGTCGCGCAGCGGGATGTATTCGCCGAACGGCACCAGGTGGCGCTTGTGGTAGACCTGTGTATCCTCGCCGAGCTTGAGCAGGCTGTTGTGCGTGCCCCGCTCGCTGCGGTAGAGAATACCCATCAGCACATCCACGCCCTGCTCGCGCAGCCGAGCCTGCAGCGGATCGAGCACGTTGTCCTTGAACGCCTGGTAGCGGCCAGGCAGCGCCGCCTCAGGCCACACGATGACGTCCGCGTCCATGTGATCGTAAGTCAGATGCAGGTAGCGCTCGATCGTCGGGATCAGCCAGTCCTCAGACCACTTATCCCCCTGCTGGATGTTGCCCTGGATCAACGCAACCCGCAGCGGCTCCCCGGCAGGAGCCGTCCAGCGCACCAGCCCGGCACCCCATCCCGCGAGCATCACCAACGCGACCCCCGCCACGGCGGCCCCACTGTGCGGCCCGCGACGCAGCAAAGCGTTGGCGAGCAACGCAGCGCACAGCAGCGCAAGCCACGACGAACCGAGCGCACCCAGCCACGGCGCGACACCGGCCAGCGGGGATTCGATCTGGCTGTAACCCAGCCACAGCCAGGGAAACCCCGTGAGGAACCAACCGCGAAACGCCTCCAGCAACACCCAGACCGCTGGCGCGGCCCACAACAGCCTTGCCGCGAGCGCACGGGGCCAAGCCCGGGCAAAACGCGCGTAAACCCAGCCGCTCAGCCCCGGGTAAACCGAGAGTACCAGGGTAAACAATAGCGTGAGCCCGGCAGCGAACGGTGCTGGCGAGTGTCCGAATTCGTGGATGCTGTTGAAGACCCAGGAAACCCCGACGCCGAAGAAGCCGAGGCCAAACAAGTACCCGTGCCAGAATGCCCGGGAGGGGGACATCGGCTGCCGGGAGACACCACCCTTCTCCCAGAGCCAGAAGAGCAACGCGGGGGCCAGAATGGCAAGGGGCCAAAAATCGAGCGGCGCAAATGCCGCCACAAGGGTAACCCCCAAGATCAGGGTAGACAGCGCCGTCGCCAGGCCTGAGAGCGTTATCATGCGGAAATCCCGGCGTTGAACGGGTCAGACAACCCGTGGATCAACCGTACGCGGCGGCCTTTCGCGCGCCCCTGACCACTTCGAGCAGGTGGATGCGTCGGCTGTCGGCCTTGATGACCTTGAAAGTGTAATCGCCGATGGTGACGACTTCATTACGCCCGGGCATGTAGCCAAAGCGGCTGGCAACCAGGCCACCGATGGTGTCGTACTCGCTGTCATCGAAGCGTTCGCCGAAAAACTCATTGAACTCCTCGATGGGCGTCAGCGCCTTGAGCGTGTAGACACCGGGCGACTTCTCCAGGATCGAGCGCTCGGCGGCGTCCGAATCGGTGTCGTACTCATCATCGATCTCGCCGACGATCTGTTCGAGCACGTCCTCGATGGTGATCAAACCGGCCACGTCGCCATACTCATCGACGACGATGGCCATGTGATTGCGACTGTTGCGGAATTCCTTGAGCAAGACGTTGAGCCGTTTGCTCTCGGGTATGAAAACCGGGGGGCGCAGGCAATCGCTCAGTTCAAATTCGTGCCGGTTGCCAGGCAATAGATAGCGCAACAGATCTTTCGCGAGCACGATGCCGATGACGTTGTCCTTACGCTCGCCGATGACTGGAAAACGTGAGTGGCCGGACTCCACCACCACCCGCAACATCTCCTCGAGGCTCATGCCCTCGCGCAGCGTGTCCATCTGCGCACGCGGAATCATGATGTCGCGCACCTTGAGCTCGGCCACCGAGAGCACGCCTTCGATCATGCTGAGTGCGTCAAGGTCGAGGAGGTTGCGACGCTGCGCGCCGCGCAGGAGCTCCACCAATTGTTCGCGGTCGGCGGGCTCGCCTAGGAGGGACTTGCTGAGACGTTCAAGCCAACTTCGACTGTCAGCGACAGGAGGGTGGTCTTCGTGCATCCAAGTGTTTGATTAGTATTTAGTGATTCTCAAGATAATGGGCCGTTGAGACGTTTACAAGTGTGGATGGCCCGCAACAAAACCAATTTCTGTAGGGAATTTGCGACACTTCGGATCGACTTCACGATGCAACACCTCGGCATACTGAGCGTTCGGATCAGGCGTAAGGGTCAGGCATGCCGAGCCTCGCCAGCAATTGCACCTCGATGGCCTCCATGCGCTCGGCCTCCTCGTCGGTGAGGTGGTCATGGCCCAACAGATGCAGGACGCCGTGGATCAGCAGATGCGCAAGGTGCTGCTCAATGGGCTTGCCCTGCTCTGCCGCCTCGCGCTGCACCAGCGGGGCACAGATCACGAGGTCACCCAGGTGCTCAACGGGTACACCCGTCGGTGCTTCGAACGGGAACGACAGAACATTGGTCGGCCCGGACTTACCCCGATAGGCCGCGTTGAGCTCGGCACTCTCGTCCTCGTCGGTGATCCGCACCACCACGCTCTGCTCGGGCCCTTCCGGGAAACAGGCATCGAGCCAGGCCTGGATGCGCCCGGCGGGCACGCCGCCCGGCATCGCCACCTCGAGCTGAAGCTCCGCCTGCGGCGCGCTCACGCGCCTCCCCCCTCCCCGCGCTCGTAGGCCTGGACGATGCGCCGCACCAACGGATGGCGCACCACGTCACGCGCGGTGAAAAAGTTGAAGCTCACGCCGTCCACGTCTTTGAGCACCTTGATCACGTGCCGCAGACCCGACTCGCGCCCGGCCGGCAGGTCAGTCTGCGTCACGTCCCCCGTAACGACGGTGGTCGACCCAAAGCCGATACGGGTCAGGAACATCTTCATCTGGTCGATCGTGGTGTTCTGTGCCTCGTCCAGAATGATGAAGGCGTCATTGAGCGTGCGCCCACGCATGTAGGCGAGCGGGGCGACCTCGATGACGTTGCGCTCCTGGAGTTTTGCGACCCGCTCGAAGCCGAGCATCTCATAGAGCGCGTCGTACATCGGGCGCAGATAGGGGTCGATCTTCTGCGCGAGATCGCCCGGCAAGAACCCAAGCCGCTCGCCGGCTTCTACCGCCGGCCGCACCAGCACGAGCCGCCGCACCCGCTCGGCTTCGAGGGCCTCGACCGCGCTTGCCACCGCAAGGTAGGTCTTGCCCGTGCCGGCTGGACCAATCCCGAAGGTCAGGTCGTGGCGCTGGATATCGCGCAGGTACTTCCCCTGCGCGGGTCCGCGCCCGCGGATCAGGCCGCGGCGCGTGCGCACCGCGATGTCCTCGGCCTCGGCATCCTGATCGAGCAGCGCATCCACCCCGGATTCCTGCAGGAACAGGTGTACCTTGGCCGGCACGAGGGTTTCCTCCGCTGTCGAGCGATACAGGCCGAGCAGCACCTCGCGCGCCGCGTTCGCCGCGCGTGACTCGCCTATCACATTGAAGCTCGCGCCGCGGTTGTTGATCTCCACGCCCAGGCGCCGCTCCAGGAGGCGCAGATGCTCGTCGAACTGCCCGCACAGGTTTGCAAGCCGCACGTTGTCGACGGGCTCGAGCTCCAGGGTCAGCGACTGCAACGTGGGCGACAAGGCGGTCAGGCGGCGTGGCGTAGCAGGTGCGGCGTCATCGCGACGAACTCTCCGCGCAGCGAATTCGGCAGCGCCTCGGTGATGCGCACATCGACGAACTGGCCGATGAGCCGCTCGGGTCCGGCGAAGTTCACGACCCGATTGTTCTCCGTGCGCCCGGACATCATGCGCGGGTCTTTGCGGGAGGGCCGGTCGACCAGCACGGTCTGAACCGTGCCGACCATCGATGCGCTGATGGCCGCCGCCATCTCGCCGATACGCGCTTGCAGGCGCGCCAGGCGCTGCTTCTTGACCTCGGCCGGCACGTCATCGGCGTACCCGGCCGCGGGTGTACCGGGCCGCGGGCTGAAAATGAAGCTGAACGAGTTGTCGAACCCGATGTCCTCGATCAACCGCATGGTCGCCTCGAAGTCCGCGTCGGTCTCACCGGGAAAGCCGACGATGAAATCCGACGACAGGCTCAGCCCCGGCCGCGCCTCGCGCAACCGGCGGATCTTAGACTTGTATTCGAGTGCCGTGTGCCCACGTTTCATCAACGCGAGGATGCGGTCCGAGCCGCTCTGCACCGGCAGGTGCAGGTGACTGACCAGCTTGGGCTGCTCGGCGAAGGCCTGGATCAGGCGATCGGAAAACTCGAGCGGATGCGAGGTCGTAAATCGGATCCGATCGATCCCGTCGATGGCGGCGACGTAATCGATCAACAGCGCAAGATCAGCAATGGCGCCGTCATGCATCGCGCCGCGATAGGCATTGACGTTTTGCCCGAGCAGGTTGACCTCGCGCACGCCCTGCGCGGCGAGCTGGGCGACCTCAGCGAGCACGTCGTCGAAGGGCCTGCTGACCTCCTCGCCCCGCGTGTAGGGCACCACACAATAGGTGCAGTACTTGCTGCACCCCTCCATGACGGAGACGAACGCCGTCGGCCCATCGGCGCGGGGCTCTGGCAGCCGGTCGAATTTCTCGATCTCGGGGAATGAGACGTCCACCACGGGTCGCTGCCGGATGCGCACGGCGCGGATGAGGTCCGGTAGCCGATGGAGCGTCTGGGGGCCGAAGACCACATCGACAAACGGCGCCCGGTCGCGCAGGGCCTCACCTTCCTGGCTTGCCACGCAGCCCCCCACACCGATCAGCACGCCCGGCTTTTGCTGCTTGAGGGGGCGCCAGTGGCCGAGCAGGGAAAAGACCTTTTCCTGCGCCTTCTCGCGGATCGAACAGGTGTTGAGCAAGAGCAGATCCGCTTCCTCGGCGCTTGCCGCTCGCTGCATGCCGAGCTCGGCGGCGAGCAACTCGAACATGCGCGCCGAGTCGTACTCGTTCATCTGACACCCGTGGGTCTCGATAAAAACTTTTCCGCTCATGGGGTTATTGAGGCTTCGAGTTGCCGGATTGTTACATGAAAAATCGCGGGTTGCCCATTACGCGCTCAGGCGCTGCGGTAACCGTGGGGATTTTGCGACTGCCAGCGCCAGGTATCCTCGCACATGGCGTCGATACCCAGTTCCGCCCGCCAGCCGATTAACGCTTGCGCGCGCGTGGGGTCGGCGTAGCAAGCCGCGACATCCCCCGGTCGCCGTTCAACGATGCGATAGGGGATGTCCCGGCCCGAGGCGCGCGCGAACGCCTTGACCATGTCGAGCACGGAGTAACCGCTGCCCGTGCCGAGGTTGACCGTGAGCACCTGCCCCGTGTCCTGCCGCTCCAGCGCCTCAAGCGCCTTGACGTGCCCCTTCGCGAGGTCGACGACGTGGATGTAGTCACGCACCCCGGTACCGTCGTGCGTGGGGTAGTCGTTGCCGAACACGCTAAGCTGTTCGAGCCGGCCCACCGCAACCTGCGCGATGTAGGGCATGAGGTTGTTCGGAATGTCGTTGGGATCCTCGCCGATCAGCCCCGAGGCATGTGCGCCCACCGGGTTGAAGTAACGCAGCAGGGCGATCTTCCACTGCGGATCCGAGACGAACAGGTCGCGCAGGATCTCCTCGATCATGAGCTTCGAGCGGCCGTAGGGGTTCGTCGCGCTCAAGGGGAAGTCCTCGCGGATCGGCAGACTCGCGGGATCACCGTAGACCGTGGCCGAGGAGCTAAACACCAGCGTCTTGACCCCGGCCTCGGCCATCACTTCGGCCAGCGTGACCGCGCCGGCCACGTTGTTGTCGAAGTAGGCAAGCGGCTTGGCCACCGACTCGCCCACGGCCTTGAGGCCTGCAAAGTTGATCACCGCGTCGATGGCATGACCGGAGAACACCGTGGCGAGCGCGCTACGGTCGCGGATGTCAGCCCGGTAGAACTGCACCGGTCGGCCCGCAATCTGCTCGACCCGACGCAGGGCCTCGCGGCTGCTGTTGGAGAGGTTGTCGATCACGACGACGTCGTGTCCCGCCGACAACAACTCGACACAGGTGTGCGACCCGATATAACCGGCGCCGCCAGCCACCAGAATATTCATGCTTCGTGCCCTCATGCTTTGCAGATTGGGGCGGAGCGCGCACCCGAGCACGTCCGCAGGCCCGCGATTCTAACGGGATCGGGCGTGCGGGCCGAGACTGGCGTCAAGAAACGAGATTGGCCGCACCGGCCGCCACGGGCTTCTTCAGGTCGATGACGCGCGCCTGCGATGCCGGATTCTCCACGGCCGCGTCCGGCTGGTAACCCTTGACTGCACGCATCATCAGCCGCCTCAGGTCGGCCAGATCGAACTCCGCGATGACCGTGCGCAGTTCACTGAGCAGCACCTGCACCTCCTCCCAGCTCAGCATCTCCTCCTTGGCGCGCATGATCTTGGGGTGCTCGGTGCCCATCGGGTTGTCGCCGATCAGCAGCTCCTCGTAGAGCTTTTCGCCGGGGCGAAGCCCAATGCATTCGATGCGGATGTCGCCCCCGGGGTTCAGCTCGTCCTGCACCTCGAGGCCGCTCAAGTGAATCATCTGGCGTGCCAGGTCGTAAATGCGCACAGGCTCGCCCATGTCGAGCACGAACACATCGCCCCCCTGCGCCATCGCACCGGCCTGAATCACGAGCTGAGCTGCTTCCGGGATCGACATGAAGTACCGCGTCACGAGCGGATGGGTGACGGTGACCGGCCCTCCGGCGCGGATCTGTTCGCGAAACAGCGGAATGACGGACCCGGAGGAGCCGAGCACATTGCCGAAGCGCACCATGCTGAAGATCGGCCGCCCTGCTTTGCCGTCGGCGACGAATCGACTGTGCATCGCCTGCAGGATGAGCTCGGCGAAGCGTTTGCTCGCGCCCATCATGTTGGTTGGCCGCACTGCCTTGTCGGTGGAGATCAGCACGCAGGTCTCCACACGCGCACGCAACGCCGCTTCAGCCACCGCAAGGGTACCCAGGACGTTGTTCTGCACACCCTCGATCTCGTTGCTCTCGAGCAAAGGCACGTGCTTGTACGCGGCGGCATGGTAGACCGTCTGCACAGCGTACTTACGCATCACCAAATCGAGCAGACCGCGGTTGAGCACCGAGCCGAGCACCGGGACGATCTCGACGCGCCCCGCAGCGGGGCGCAAGAGCCGCAGTTGACGGTCGATTTCGTAGAGTGCGTGCTCCCCGTGGTCGAGCAGGATGAGCCGCTTCGGCGCAAGCTGCACCACCTGCCGACACAGCTCGGATCCGATGGAGCCGCCCGCACCCGTGACCAGCACGCACTTGTCGGCGATGTTCGCTCTGAGCAAAGCCTGATTTGGCGGGACCGCATCCCGCCCGAGCAAATCCTCGATCTCGACCTCACGCAGATCGCCGACGGAAATCTTGCCCTCGGCGATTTCGCTCACGGCCGGCAGCACGCGGGCATGCACGGGGAACTTCTCGAGCCTGCGAATGATTTCCTGATGCCGCGCGCGCGAGGCGGAGGGGATGGCGAGTAGCACCTCGCGCACGCCGAAGCGTTCGATGAGCTCACCGAGCTGGGTAAGCGGGTAGACTTTGAGGCCGGCGATTTCCCGGTTGTGCAGGTGTTGGTCGTCGTCGATGAAGGCCACCGGATACAGGCTGTTCGCCCGGTACAGCGCGTTGACGAGCTGCACCCCGGCCTCACCCGCGCCGTAGACGAGGACGTTGTCACCAGAAAAACGCGAGCGGACGGGTCGCCAGACGAGCTCACGGACCGCCACCCGGCTGGCCAGCGTGAGCACGGTCGCCAGCACCCAGAAAAGGACCGTGACCGTTCGCGGCACGCCGTGGATGAGGCCGCTCATGCCACTCAACTGAGCCAGCAACGCCCAAATCAGCGTCGCCAACGCCACCGCCTTGACGACGGCCCACAACGCCTGCTCACCTAAGTAACGCATCACGGCGCGGTAGAGGCCAAGCCGTGCAAACACCGGGATGGCGATCACAGGCAGCGCGGCAAACAGCAAGGCCTGCTCGGGCACCGGCACGAACCACTCGCCAAACCGCAGCGAGTACGCCATCCAGAGCGACAGACAAAGCAAGAAGGCGTCGAAAAGCCCCATCAGGAGGCGACGCTGCGTTCTTGAGAGGATGTGGACGCTGGCGATGCGGTCTTCCATCAGGCCGGGCGCAAGTTGCGGCAAGGGCTACCATGATACACGGCCAACCCCTGTGGGTGAAATGCAACAGATCAGGCGTAACGCGCGCGTTCGACCCGCACGACCAACGCCCCCAGCGCGATGTAGATGCCGAGCCAGAACGCAAGCAACCACACCAGCCGGTTGGACGGCCACTGCTGGGCAAGTACCGCGGACACCGCCGCCGCCAACATCACCGCGTACTCGAGCACCAGCGTTCTTGCATGTCCCCAGTCGGCTGTTACCAGGCGCTGGTACCCGTGGGTGCGGTGCGCCTCCCAGAAGCGCTCGCCGCGCAGCATGCGGCGGACCAAGGTCACCGTCGCGTCGACGATGAACGGCGAGAACACGAGCAGGGGCAACCAGAGGGGAAACGTACCGTCCCGCAGACCCCACAGACTGAGCGCAGCGGCCAGGAAGCCCAGCGTCGTCGATCCGGCATCACCCATGAAAATCCGCGCCGGCGGCAGGTTGAACCAGAGGAAGCCCATGCTCGCAGCGGCGATGGTTCCGCTGACGAGCGCAAGGTCCCGATGCCCGTTGAGACAGGCAACGGTGGCCAGCGTTGCAAACCCGATCACCGCCATGCCACCCGCGAACCCGTCCATTCCATCCATGAAGTTGTACAGGTTGATCATCCACACCACGGCAAACACGGCGGCCGCACCCACGACCATCTGCATGCCCGGGGCCGCACCTGCCCATGCCGCGATTCCGGCGCCCCACTGCGACCGGACCAGCATGACGGCGGCCAGCGTCTGAATCCCGAACCGCAGCAGGGCGGGCACATGCCCGCGGTCATCCGCAAACCCGACGGCCGCAAGGACCAGCGCCGCCGCCAAGACGGTGTGATCGAAACCCTGCGCACCAACGAACATAGCCGCAACCAGCACCACGGCGCACGCCAGCACGATGGCCACCCCGCCAGTTCGCTGCACCGGCGCGGTGTGCAGGGACCGGGTGTTGGGCACGTCCCGCGCCAACAGCAGCGCATCCGGCCGTTTGAGGTACGCCGTTATCACCCACGCAAGCCCGAAGGCCGCCAGCCAAAATGCCACCACCGTCAAGAGCTGCCACCTCCCAGACACGCAAGACACCGCAAACACAGCGAAGCGTATCTTGAACCCGCGTCGCGCAATCGCCAAGGGAACCACTGCGCCTCAAAACGATCCAACCGGACGGTGTGCACCGTTTGGAAGTTCGCGACCGCGCACGGTGTTGGTGCATCGCCATGGCCGTGTTACAACTTCGACTGTCGCAACGGCCCAATAAGACCATTGCGAAACCCCTCATACCCGACTTCATCGAGCACGATGCCTCCGTCAGATCCCCACCGCATCCTGATCACGGGCGTCTCCGGCCAGATCGGCTCCGAGTTGTGTCGAAGCCTGCTTGGTTTCGGCACGATCATTGCCGCGCCCCGTGCGGTCATGGACCTTGCCGACCCAGACAGCATCACCCGAGCCATGCGCGAGCTGCGCCCGACCCTCGTCATCAACCCGGCCGCCTACACTGCTGTCGACATGGCGGAGGAAGAATCCGAGCTGGCCATGCGCATCAACGCCGAGGGACCCGCCGTACTCGCCGAGGCCTGCCGCGAAAGCGGCGCCCTGCTGGTCCACTATTCCACCGACTATGTTTTCGACGGGGCCAAAGGTTCGCCCTACACCGAGGAAGACGCCCCCAACCCCGTCAATGTCTACGGGCAAAGCAAGCTCGCGGGCGAGCGCGCCATCCAGGCGAGCGGCTGCAGCCATCTGATCTTAAGGACATGCTGGGTGTTCAACGCGCGCGGCAAGAACTTCATGCATACGATGCTCAAGGCGGCGAACAAGTACAAAAAGCTCGACGTCATCGACGACCAGCACGGCACGCCCACCTGGGCGCGAATGATCGCCGGCGTGACCGCGATCGCGCTGTGCAAGGCCGCACCCCGCGCCGATGCGGGATCCTTCGATCCGGCGCTCTCCGGCATCTACCACCTGACCGCGGAGGGCTACACGACGTGGCGGGGCTTCGCTGCCGAGACCATTCACCGCGGCGCAGCACTGGGGCTCTGCAAATCGCCGCCCATCAACGCCATCACCACAGAGCAGTACCCCATGCTTGCGCCGCGGCCGCGCGATACCCGGCTCGACACGGGCAAACTGCGCCGAACGTTCGGCATCACGCCCCCCGCCTGGCAAACCACGCTGGACCTCTGCTTGCGGGAGCTCGCCGCTCCCTAGCTGCTACGGGGCCAGTCGGTGCGTCCCGATGCGGCATTTGCGATCACCCCGCCCCCTGTTAATATCGCCGCCGCCATGTCGATGCAGAGCGCCAGACCGTTCACCTTATGACCCGCGAGGAGCTCACTCAGCGCTCAGAGCAGGCCATACGGGAAATGCTGCGTGAAAGCCTGCCGGCCTCGGCGCGCGTCTACCTGCTCGGCTCGCGAGCCCGGCGGGATCACTGCTGGAATTCCGACTACGACCTGTGGGTCGGCGCGGATATCGACCCGGCCATCGTGCGCCGGCTGCAGAAACGACTTGAGGAGTCGTTTGTTCCGTTTCGGGTTGACATCGTGACCACCGCACAGCTGACCGGTTGCTTCAGCGACGAGGTGCGGAAGGACGCCGTACCGTGGATGTGAAGCTAAGTCAGTTCCTGGAGGCCCTGCACGGATTCGGTTACCTGGCCCGACTGGACATGGGGAACCTGCGAGCCCAGCTGCCGGACGAGCGGCTCGTCGATGGGCTGCAAAACGGGCGTGCCCAAAAGTTCGAGTACACGACCGAGCTCTGCTGGAAGGCCATCAAGTCGTTCTTGAGGGCCACTGAAGGTATCGATGAAGCGTCACCCAAGAAAATCATCAAGGCCTATTATCCGGCGGGGTATACCAGCGAGGACGATTGCCTGCAGCTGCTCGACGCCATCGAAGACCGTAGCCGCCTCAGCCACGTCTACGACGAAAAGGCATTCAACCAGATACTGGAGAAACTCCCCGCTTACGCCGACCTGTTCGAGCGCGTGGGCGCCACGCTCTCTCGGGAGACGGGCTGGTTTCACTGCGAGAGCAGATTACCCAACGCTTACCGCGACGTGACCCATCCAACCCCGCGAGAAACCCCGTGGCGCAGACTCACCAAGGTCACACTAACGTAACCACGCCCCTACCCATTGCACACAGGCACTGATGCAAACCGGACTCGCCGACATCCTCGAGAGCGTCAAACGCACGGACATCTGGCTGTTCTTCGCCTGGAGCGATACGCGTGCGCGCTATAAACGCAGCGTACTCGGCCCCTTCTGGCTGACGCTGGGCACCGCCATAGGGGCAGCGGGGCTTGGATACCTCTGGGCCACGCTGCTGAATGTCGACAAAGCTACGCTGATCCCCTCGTTAACTGGGGGCCTCATCGTCTGGCAATTGCTCGCCGGGACGATCATCGAGGGCACGCAGACCTTCAGCCGGCAGGCCTCGATCATCCGCAACCTGCCCCTGCCCTACTTCCTGCATCCGCTGCAGCTGATCTCGCGCCAATTCGTCAACTTTGCGCACAACCTGATCGTGTTCGTGCTCGTGGCGGTCATCTTTCAGATCAAGCCAACCTTGGCAACCCTGCTGTTTATCCCGGGGCTGCTGCTCGTGTTCATCAACCTGTCGTGGATCGCGCTGCTGGTCGGCATGCTGAGCGCGCGATTTCGGGACATTGGTCCCATGCTGGAAGCCTTCATCCCGCTGCTTTTCTTCCTGACCCCGGTGCTCTACCGCCCCGATCAGGTCGGGTTCAATTCGATGTTTCTGCTGGCTAATCCGCTGAGCCATCTCCTGCTCGTCGTGCGCGAGCCGATGCTGGGCCACGCCGTGCCCGTCTATGTCTGGGCCATCAATCTGGCCATGGCCATCGCCGGCTGGACGGTCGCACTGGCCGTCTTCAACCGGCGGCGCCACCGCATTCCGTTCTGGGTGTAATCATGGCCGTGCTTGAATTCGAGAACGTCACGCTGAGTTTCCCGATCTACAACACCCGGGCCATGTCCTTGCGCAACCGGCTGGTCAGCATCGGCACGGGGGGCCGGCTGGAGCGGGAGACATCCGAGGTGCTGATGGTCACAGCACTGCAGGACGTCAGCTTCAAGCTCGAAAGTGGCGACCGCGTGGGGCTCATCGGCCACAACGGCGCCGGCAAGAGCACGATGTTGCGGACGATGGCCGGTATCTACACACCTACCCACGGGCGCGTCAAACGCACGGGCAGCGTCACCACCGTGTTCGAACTTGGGGCCGGCCTCGATGCCGAACTCAACGGCTACGACAACATCCGCCGCATGGGTGCGCTGCTTGGCATGACGCCCAAAACCATCGCTGCCAGCATCAAGGACATCGAGGAATTCACCGAACTCGGGGATTTCTTGCAGCTGCCCATCCGGACCTACTCATCAGGCATGGCCATGCGCCTGATGTTCGCCATGGCCACGTCGGTTCGGCCCAACATCCTGCTGATCGATGAAATGCTCGGCACCGGTGACGCAAGCTTCCAGGAAAAGGCCAGTCAGCGGATGCTCGACCTGATGTCGTCGGTGGAAATTGTTGTCTTCGCCTCGCACGACCGCGACCTCATCCAGCGCCTGTGCAAGAAGGCGCTGCTCCTTGAGCACGGAGAGCTTCGCTATTTTGGCGACCTCGAGGGCGCGCCGACGTAGCCACGAGCGACCGTGACCCATCACCCAACGCTCACCGAGATCCGCCACGCGACACAGGCCGTGCGGTGTGTCTGTGTTGATTACTTCGACACCGTGGTCTTGCGAACCGTCGCCCCTGAGGACATCAAACGCATCGTGTGTGCCCGGCTGGCACGCGCCCTCAACATCGGCGTGAGCGGATCGACACTCTACGAATGGCGCGCCGCGATCGAGGCCGAGCTCTGCCAGCGCAACCAGCGCGAGGGGCATGATCCCGAATTTGACGTCCTTGCATGCTACGCCGACCTCTGGCGGCGCATTCCGGACCACAGGCGACCCGATGCGGATTTCTTCAAACAACTTTGCCTGGAGCTTGAGCTTTCGGCCGAATGCGCCGCGCAGCGCCCAGATAACCACGTTATCTCGCTGCTCGACGAACTGCGGAGCAGCGGTAAGGATTGCTGCCTGATCAGTGACTTCTACATGCCAACGGCAGCGTTCACGCGCATGCTGCGTCATCACGGCATCGAACACCTCTTTTCGAGGGTTTTCGTATCCGCTGATACGTTGCTCACCAAACGCTCTGGTCGTCTCTACGACCACGTGCTCGAAACCCTGAAACTCCCGCCTCATGAAATCCTGATGGTCGGGGACAACCGCCTCGCGGATGTCGATCGGCCGCAATCGCGCAACCTGCGGGCCATCCACGTCAACCGTGACGCGCAACACACCCAGTACGTGGAATGGCAGCGGCAATCCGGCAACCTGAAAAAAATCGAATCCAGCGTCAGCGAGATCCTCGACGCACAACGCGGTAACCACCCATTCCCGGAGCTCGCGCTGACACTCTACGCCTTCACGGAGCGGCTCTACGAGCGGCTGCTTGGGGAAGGCGTCAAGGACGTTTTTTTCATGTCGCGCGAGGGGCAGCCCCTCAAACGGCTCTTCGACGCCTATCAAGCGTGGCGTCAACCTTCGCGCGCCATCGCGATCCGTAGCCATTATCTGGAGGTGTCTCGGCGCGCGACCTTTTTACCCTCGCTCGACGAGATCGATCGTGAGACTTTCCACACCCTGTTTCGTCAGTACCGAGCAATTTCCACGAAGGAGTTTCTGCTAAGCCTGGGGTTGGAGGAGCTGCTCGCCGACCTCGGTCAAACCAGCGATTTCGATCTCAACGAGCGATTGGAGAACTTCCCAGCCTCGCGCGAATTCAGAGTAGTTGTTAGCGACCAGCGTTTCTGTGAGGCTTACGCCAGTGAGCGGGCCTCACGTCGTGATGCGTTTCGCCGCTACCTGGCTTCCTTCGAGATGCAAACGCCCCAGCCGACACTGCACACGGTCGACGTCGGCTGGAAGGGCACCATTCAGGACAACCTCGCCAAGCTATTAAGGCTCGACCGATCGTTCGGGTTTTCCGCGATCCGTGGATTCTATCTGGGCCTGACGGAAACGGGCGCAGTGGCCCACGACAATGCCAAGTTCGGCATCCTGTTCGATCTGACTAACACGCCGACGCCACATGCACGCACGTTCAACGAGAACCGAGCCCTGTTTGAAGTGATGCTTGCAGCCGACCACGGGTCGGTGTCCCGCTATCGTCTCGATGCGGCCAGCAAGCCCTACGTGGAGCACGATCCATTTGCTGAATCTGCACTGTTTGAGGGTTACGTCCGCCCCATGCAAAGCCAGCTTGAGGCAAGCTTCGAACGACTTTGCGATGTGCTGCTGACGCGTCACTACCCGGCTGACTGGCTGATGCGTCTGGCCGCCCGCAACCACGCGCGGATGGTCTTCGGTGCGACGCAGGAGGAGGTGCAGTGGTTCTCGAGCGTCTACCATATCGAGAATTTCGGCGTGTTTGAGGAATCCCGTTTTGGTGCTGACGGAAGTCCGCGTAGCATCGGGAACCATCTGCGCTTCACTGCCAGACTGTTGCGCCACCGAGGTCGGCTGAATCTTGGCTTCTGGCCCTGGCTAACCATTGCACGTGAAGGTGGCCCAATCGCTGCGCTTGCCTACCGCACGTTACGACGATTCCAAGATTAGGTCCGTCCCTGTGAAAATCGCCTTTTACGTCGGCTCCGTGTTCATCAGTGGTGGATCGTATGTCATCTACCAGCACGCCCTGTTTGCAAAGCGTATGGGGCATGACGTCACGATCATTGCTCTGTACCCCTACGACCGTTCACACCTGCAATGGCATCCAGCACTCGCCGAGTTACGTGTGATTCCACACCACGAGGTCGGTAACGAGCCCTTCGACCTCGCCATCGCCACCTGGTGGAAAACCGCGATCGACATTCACAAGATCAACGCCACCCAATACGCCTACTTCGTTCAATCCATCGAAACGCGCTTCTACGCGGATCACGAACAGCCCCTGCGCCGTTTGATCAGCAGCACCTATGACCTGCCTTTACCCGGCGTGACCGAGGCGCGCTGGATTCAACGATATCTTCGGGATCATCACCAGCGCGATTACAGCCTGGCGCCGAACGGCATCCGCAAAGACTTGTACACCGAGAGCGGTCCTACACTCGCGGCCCGTCCTCAGCGAGGACAGCTCCGCGTGTTGATCGAAGGTCCGTTTGGTGTTTTTTTCAAAAACGTCGGTCGTTCGATAAAACTGGCGCGCCGTGCACAGGTCGGCGATATCTGGCTGCTCACCTCGTCGGAGGTCACGCGCTACCCGGGCGTTGCCAAGGTCATCTCACGAGTACCCATCGACCAGGTCGCGCCGATCTACCGCTCTTGCGACGTGCTACTGAAGCTAAGCTACGTGGAAGGCATGTTTGGCCCCCCACTGGAGATGTTCCATTGCGGCGGCACTGCTGTGGTCTACGATGTAACGGGCCACGACGAGTACATCGTGGACGGCGAAAACGCCATCGTCATCCCGCGCGACGACGAAGCGGGCGTCATCAGCGCACTGCAGCGGCTACGTGACGACACCCGTCTACTCGAACGGCTCAAGGCCGGCGCACGCGCGACGGCAGCCGCATGGCCGGATTGGGATACCGCCTCACAAACCTTTCTCGACGTCCTGCACCAGTTTATGCACATGCCACCCGTGAGCCGCGCTGACCTCAAGGCACGCAACGACGCTGCGTATGCCCGATACGTTGCCGACGACCGCGCGCGCCTCGCGCGACAACCTTGGGTCAAACTGATCTACGCTGCGGATGCCTTCCTGGACAAAGCACCCAAGGGAATCGCCCGCACCCTGCGTACCGTGCGTTATCTCTATGAGGGTTGGCGATAGCGATGCCGAGTGACGTCACCGACCCGGCTGCCCACATCTGGGCCAGCATTGTCATCTTCAAACCTGACATCGAGCGTCTAACCAACCTCATCACACGGCTACTGGCCCAAGTCGAAGGGGTTCTGATCATCGACAACAGCCCAGAAGCGCCACCGGACCTGAGACGGCTCATGGGGCCCGGCGACACGCGCGTCCGCTATGTTCCCATGCCCGGCAACATCGGCGTGGCCGCGGGCCATAACCGCGGCGCGAACATCGCACGCGATCTGGGTGCCGACTTCATCATCCTCTTCGACCAGGACAGCCTGCCCGCACCCGACATGGTCACCCGCCTGCTTGAGGCGCACTGGACCCTCGAATCCCAAAATCTCAGCATCGGCGGCATCGGTCCCCACTTCCACGACCCCCGTGACGGCGCCGAATACCCGTTCATCCGCCTCAACGGTTGGCGCATCCAACGGGTGACCGCGCCCGACTTCGACCAAGTCTGCCGCGCCGACTACCTCATCACCTCGGGTTGTCTGATCTCCCTGCGCACCTGGGAGACCGTCGGCGGCCTCGACGAAGGCTTCTTCATCGACTACGTGGACATCGAATGGGGACTGCGCGCCAAAGCACTCGGCTACCAGAGCTTCGGCGCCTTCGACGCGAGGATGGAACACCCACTCGGCGACGCCCCCATTCGCCTGTTCGGCGGTCGCTTCCGCGCACCCCTCCACTCCCCATTGCGCCACTACTACCACTTTCGCAACGCCATTCAGCTCTACCGACGCCACTACGCACCCTGGCGCTGGTCGATCAACGACGGCCTGCGGCTGCTGCTGAAACTGGGGTTCTACAGCTTATTCGCACCACAGCGACTAGAGCATGCACGGATGATTGCGGAAGGAATCAGAGATGGCGTGCGCGGGTACAGCGGACAACGCAAACCTCACCTCCAAACCGCTGATCCCGCGTCCTCACTCAAGCCGAGCCGACATGACTGACACAACCGACTCGCTGATGCGCCACAGATACAAGAGACTTCCGCCAAGACCTCCTTTGAATTAGTATCTATCCGGTATACTGGACACCCCCTCTCGCCCAGACTGGTCACATCAGCACGATCTCGCAGCACCACCTGGATCGCGGCCACACTTGGACACCTAGGTCACACACTCGTCGCCAGACCACCGAACAAAGGAGCAATGTCGTTTTGAAGGCCTTGGACAAACTGCTTCGCGCCTGGAGAACCCGAGTCGCACTCGGCGTGCTTCCCAGCCGACTACGCAGCGTGCTGGACATCGGCTGCGGCGAGGACGGTTACCTACTGAATCGACTTGATGTTGCCGACCGCAATGGGCTGGACCCGTTACTCGTCAACGAATCCCTGCAGCCGGGACTGCGCTTGATCAAAGGCCGGTTTCCGCATGACCTCGACAGGCTCGGCATGCGGGGACCGTACGATGCAATACTTGCCCTTGCTGTATTCGAGCACTTGGACGATGAATCACTGTCAGCCGCACGGGACACGCTACCCGACTTACTACACCCAGGCGGCAGATTGATCGTAACCGTACCGCATCCGTTCGTCGATCACATACTGGATGTCCTAATGCTGCTGGGACTGATCGATGGTCAAGCCACCGATGAGCATCACGGATATGATCCCAACCGCCTCCTCGAGCTGGCCTCGAACCGTATGCGGCTCGCCGTCAGACGCCGCTTCCAACTGGGGCTGAATAACCTGTACGTATTTGAGAGGACGCCAGGTTGATACAACTGACAATCCTCATGCCGTGTCTGAACGAATCGGAAACTCTCGCCACCTGCATCAAAAAGGCCCAGCAGTGGATCGCAAGATCCGGGATCGACTCGGAAATCCTGATTGCCGACAACGGCAGCACGGACGGCTCCCAAGATCTTGCCCGCTCTCTCGGCGCCCGCGTCATCGATGTTGCCGAACGTGGATACGGATCGGCACTTTTCCATGGCTGCATGGCCGCACGGGGTAAATGGATCATCATGGGCGACTCCGACGACTCCTATGACTTCTCCGCCCTCGATCCTTTTATAGCAAAGCTCGGCGAGGGCTACGATCTCGTCATGGGAAACCGCTTCCAAGGCGGCATCAGCAAGGGTGCCATGCCATGGAAAAATCGTTACATCGGAAATCCGCTACTGACCAGGATAGGAAAAGTACTGTTCAAAAGCCCAGTCAATGACTTCCATTGCGGATTGCGTGGCGTCAGCAAAGACGCCTGTCTGCGCATGGATCTGCGAACGACAGGCATGGAATTTGCTTCCGAGATGGTCATCAAGGCAACCCTGCTCAACATGCGTATTTGTGAGGTGCCTACCACACTGCACCAGGACGGGCGATCCCGTGCTCCGCATCTCCGGCCATGGCGTGACGGCTGGAGACATCTTCGCTTCATGCTACTCTTCAGTCCGCGATGGTTGTTCCTGATCCCTGGCACCCTACTGCTCTCAGTCAGCGTATTGATTTACAGCGTACTGATTTTCCAACCTATCCGTTTGGGCAGCGCGATTCTCGATATCCACACGCTGCTGTTTGCCGAAGCGGGCATCATACTCGGAACCCTCGTCATCCTGACCGGCATAATCGCACGCTTGATCGGCACGCGCGAAGGGTTTCTGCAATCGCATCAAGTGATTGATAAGCTTCATCAATCTCCAGTGCTGGAAATCGGCGGCCTTTTGGGGTTAGCCATGATTGTTACCGGGCTGGTTCTCAGTTGGCTCGCATTTTCAACTTGGGCATCATCCGGGTTCGGAGCGTTACCGCCTACCACAATGATTCGCAAAGTCAGCATTTCAACGCTATTCTTCGTCGATGGCGGTATTCTCTTGACATTCTCTCTGCTGTTCGGGTTTCTCTCACTACCAACGAGGAGGAATCCGCTGTGAGGGGAGAAATGCTTCTCATCCTCTGTGTCGTACTCTCAACCGCGGCATCTTACAGCCTAAAAGTAGCTGCACTTGCAAACGAAAATCGGGAAAGCCTCATTGGCATCCTAGCAAATTCATCTACGTTTCTGGGCGGTGTTTTATACGCCGCTACGTTTGCTGCTTACGCGATCGCCCTTCAGAAAGTGCCGCTATCCCTTGCACAGCCGGTCGTGACGGCGGGTGCGTCGGTACTGACTGCTCTACTGTCGGTTTGGCTGCTCAAAGAAAACATGCAGCTGTCGAACTGGGCAGGACTCCTACTGATCATTGCCGGAATCTACCTATTGTTTGTGGGCCGAGCATAATGACTCTCGCCGCAAGGGCTCAGCATCCGAAAGACTGCCACTTCCCTCGATGAGGCCGGGCGCACATCAAACGACATCATCTACGTCAACCCGGTGAGTCGGCGCAGCCTGTGACGCAGGAGCCAGTAAAAACCACGGCACCAGCAATCCGAAAATCAAAAACACGGGGTATTGGTACCGAACGTCCTGCGCAACGTTGAATACCAGAACAAGAACTGAATGTATCAGTATCGGCGCAATTGTGACCACAACCCGCCAGTCTCTGCGCCGCACCGCGAAAACCGCCGCAAAAAACAACAAGAGATACAACCAGCCTGCAGGGCGATACATGATCACTGGGAGGTCACGTAAAATTCCAACCAGACTATTTCTAAAATCCTGCGCCCAGCCGGCCTCTGAAAACCCCAGATCGTTATTCGATATGTAACGGCTCGATCCGTCATCACGCCAGACAGCAAAGACATAAGGCAGGAAACGCCGGTCGTTCGTCATACGCCAGACAAGGCTTCCCACGCAGATCACGTGTCGCAACTCCGTCAGCGGATCGGAGAGCGCGAGCCTGATGGCCAACCCTGCGAGTCGCAGCCGCTCCGCATCTGCACGATCACGGTCATAATCTTTATCGAACACGGTTGGATTTACCAATCCACACTCGTAACTCCATCCTGCATCAACGGGACGAATGCTGTCGAGCAAGGCCTTGTCATCGCTGTCGAGTTGAGCTCCCGCAGCGAGATGGGCCGCAATGTGATGCGCGAAAAGCGCGTGGCTGGCCCCTGCTCCGGAAACACCAAAAAAATCATAGACGGGGCCGCGAACGATCGCTACAGCGGTGATACTTGCAACCAAGACGATCAGGAGACGACGCCAGTATTTTCTGTATATCAACATGATCGCCACTACCGTAAAAAATACCACGGGCAACCCGTTGTGCCTGAACAGGGAAACCCCAACCACGCCTGCCGAAAGCATAGCAAGATGCCTGGTTTGTCCAAGCCAGTCCCCTCGAGAAAGATAAATGGCCGCCGCTGCCACCGTGACCGCTAAAAGGCTGATGCCGTAAGGCACATCTTTCCACAGCGTCACCACGAGCACCATGGAGACCGGAGACAGTATCAGAAACCCCCAACTCAGCTGAGCGCCCAACGAACCGCCGCCATGGCGATACAACACGCTCACACCCCAGCCGTAGACGATAGCCAAGGCCAATGCTTGAAGCAGGATCATCGACGCAGGAGATGGAAAAATCCACTGAGTCGCGCCCACCAGCAGCGTGTAGGCCGCTGGGTGCCAATCGGAATAATTATTTTTCTTGACCTGCACGAGGGACCAAAGTGAATCAGAGCTCAGAATGGCTGGCCAAAAGACATACCAAAGGCCAGCCACGCACAGCGCGAACACTAGCACCGGCACATAAACCGCGCGCGCTGAAGCCGGCGTCATCAGACCCTTCACGTGGGCCAGGTATCGGACTGCGATCAGCGTCACCAGACCAAATGCCGCCGCCAGGCTCGCAGCGGTCAACGCCCTGTCCACATCGACCGGATAACCGAAGAAGAACACCAGGCCGGCCAGCCATGCGGCCAGAACGGCCAACGCCATTTGACGGATGGCATGCCGTGTAATCAACTGCCACAGATGAACCACAACCAGCAGAATCGCACCCGACGTGGATACCGTGAGCGCGCCGCGTATCCAGGACGGCGGCTCAGGCAACGGCAGATCGACCGCGAAATCCAGGTCTGTGTCTGTCGGGTTGTAAAGATCCAGCGTCGTTATGGACTCATTGACCGAAATCGTAACTTTCCCGGACCACGGATGCGAGTGAAACCGAACCAGCATTCCCTGTGAATGATTGCCGAGATAGCTGGCTTGCGCTTCAGCACCGCTGGGAGCGACAAGCCATCCGTCTTTTTCGATCCAGCGTTTGTCGCGATGAATGTATCGGGGCGCAATTTGGCTGTCGGAGTCCTTCCACAGCTGAAACCACACCTCGTCCCCCTGGGAGCTGGGGTTTCGCTGCGCCAACGATCGAATACTCAAATCAAGGCTCGGCGTCCAAAGAAAATCATGCGCGACGGAGAGAGCCAGCGAGACCGAAATAAACATCCCGAGCAGAATGGAAGACAGGCGCACCCTGGGCGTGCACCGATACCCGCTCATTCCGACCTCGATTGCCGTCGGGCCAGTGCATCACCAAAAAAACGTGCAAAATTTTCAGCCTTGACCGACCAATCCCACGCCTTTATTGACTCGAGATTCTCATTCGACAGCTCCACCAAAAGTTTGGGTTGGTCGAGGAGCCGGATCAGAGCAGTTTTCAGTGCATCCTTGGAGCGCTCGGGCAAAATGAATTGCTGTTGCAATGCTCCGAACACCTGAGGAACTACACCAACGTCTGTCGACACCACCGGTACACCACAGGCCATCGCCTCCAGCACGGGGTTTGGCGTCCCTTCGATCTTGGACGGACACACGTACACATCGATCTTGGAGTAATAATCTGGCATCTCTGCGTGCGGTATGAAACGGATTTGCCGGTCGGCGTAGTACGTAGTCACAGGGAAACCATCACGCTGCAACTCGTCGACCGCCGGTTGAAGGATGGTGTGCAAGCCCTTGAAGTCCTCTCGGGTCGCCTCCCACTTGCTGTTGCCCGCCCAACCGATGACGAGCTCTCGCTCGGGCACGGAGGCGAGCCTTTCGATGTGTCGGGGTTTGAACAACGTCAGGTCAACCCCGTCCTCGGCGATCAAGCTAGGCGCCGGGTACCCATTTACTCTGCGATAAATGTCGTCGAGTCGTTTTGAAGACACCGTGTAACCAGCCAGCAGTTCCGTGTATAGACCACGCCGCTGCTCGAGTTCCTTTGGATCGAGCAGCAAGTGGTCATACACAGAAGTCGTTATACACTTGCTGGCGACATATCGACGGTAGAACGTCTCCCAGCGAAACCCGAGGCTCAACACGTAATCGCACACGTACGCTGTGTTCAGCTGAACCGGGTCCTCCCTCCAAAAGTAATGGATGAGCTGACAGTCGTGGGCAATAAGCAGAACACGAACAGGGTTTGCAACGATTCCAATCGGAATGACGATGAATTCGAATCGATCGGAAAGATAGCGACACAGCTGCCGCGCAATATTCCCAAACGCCCAGTTGTCGACATCAATGACGAGTGCGATCTTTGGTCGGGTTTGCGCGACTGCGGAATCCGTAGGGACTTTGTTCGTGGGCAGTTGTCCGAGGGACCGGAGCCCGTGGGGAGCAACATACTCCTCGACACCGACGACTTCTCGGGTTATAGCAATTGCCGGCTCGCGGGCTTCCGGAGAGTCCGCTGAGAGGTCTCCCCCATAGATTGCAACGGCGCGGGAAACCGCGACTTTTCGTCCCGACATGTGAAGTCTGCGAGCCAGATCGATGTCTGCCTCTGCCGCCGACGCACCGGACAGGAACCCACCGACTTCACTCAACGTATCCAGTCTCGCTATGAGCGACGCGGAATCGATACCCATAGCCGGCGCATTATCACAATCCTCCGCACGAGCGCGCGACACCTCCATCGAGCCGTTACGACAAACGACTGCGATCCGGTAGCGACTCAAACACCGACCATCCGTGTCTACGCGCGGCAAATTTAGAAAATGGGCACCCGACCGATGCAGATCTTCCTCCGCCATAGGCAGAGGATTCCAGCTCAGAATCGTCCGGGGATCGAGAAACCAGATCCAAGTCTTTGTGGCGACGCTGATTGCCAGATTTCTCGCGTCAGCATCTGGCGAACCTGCTGCCAACCGAAAATATCTGACACCTGCTCCGGGTAACAGTTCGCCAATCTGTGCACCATCGTTTTGGGAAGCGCCATCGTATTCGAGAACGATGATCTCTCCCCCGAACGCGGGCATGTTGGTTGAGAGCGCATCCAACATGCGCCGAACGTGGCTGCAGTCTCCACTGGGCAGCAGTGCGATGGTCAAGTCGCTGAACTCGAAGCCATCTCGTCTCCCAAGAAGGTTTTCTGATGGCCGAATCAGCGCGAACGCTTCTTCATCAAATGCACGGGCAGGATTCATTGACCTATTGAAATCCAGGATCATATCCATTCCGTCACGCGCGCCATTCCCTGAGCATCTTTGCAGCCTTTATCAGGAGGTTACGCATGCTGACGGGAATCAGATCACGCACGCGAAAGTAGCGCCATGCTCCAACGCCGATACTGTGCCAATCCAACCCCCAACGATCTCGGACCGCTGACAGCAACTCGGTACCGGTGTTGGATGCTAGGGTTTGCTGAAACAGCTTGATATTGTCTTTGAGCACCTGATTCTCAAATGAAAGCGCCGCGAGTTGTAACGTGACTTCACGCAGTTTCTGCTCCTTGGCACGCAAATCCGACTCGAGGTGAGTAGTGCGCTGCTGCAAGTCTGTTGCCAACTGCTCCGCGTGAGAGAGCCGGTCTGCGGCGTCACCTGTTAGTGACCCACCCGATCCCGCGTAGAGACCAGATTTGAACACATCCATCGTAACTGGCATGATCGCTGCGCCGAAATCCGGTTCAGCCGGCACACCCCAAACGCCGAAAAAGTAGCTGCAATTGCTTGGATCAGGTCTATCGACTGCAGTCGACGGAACGACATGGCAATTGACAGTCGGCTTTGCATCCATCATGCGCATCTGACTATCCTCTGGAGCCGCCGATATCGGGTTTTGCAAACCGAAATTGTGGAATCCAGCGACCGCAGTCCCCAGGCCCCACCAGTCAGCGGAACCGAGAACACTCTCCGTCAATATCTTGAATTCGGAAAAGCGATACTTGTAAATGTGAAATGGATTTCTCTCGGACTCACTCGGATAGTACCACCAGTCATTGGGGCAACTGATGACTACGCTCCCGCCCGGTGCGAGGAGGGATCGGAGCCCTTGCAAGAAGGCTCTCGGCTCTCGCAGGTGCTCTATCGTTTCGAAAGAAACGATCAAATCGAAAGATTGACCCGCGAGCAGGCTGGCGATCTCTTCCGCATCACCTTGAAGAAACGCGACGTTACCGCTGGCGAAACGTCGAGCCGCGCTGCCTACGGCATCGGCCGACACATCAACGCCCGTGACATGCGCAGCGCCCCAATCAGCCATGAAACGCGAACCGTAACCCTCTCCGCAGGCGACGTCGAGTACGCGCTTGCCAGGACAGAGGTTACGCACGATTGCATACCGGCCGAGATGCACCGCCGCCTCCAAACCGCTGTAACGCGTCGAGGAATCGAAAGAAAGTCTTTCCATGTCTGTAGGAATCTGTCGAATTATGGCCTTATGCGACCAAGTTCTTAAGTAACGGTCAGGCCCATGTGTGAGGATCAACGTCAAATCGACTGTGTCAGACTAACCCATTCTGACACTTTAGATTTGCACCAAAATCACTCTTCGGCTGCTCGGCGCACGATGCATTCGAAGCCCAAAAACCAAGCAGCGGCACCCTCGATCAGGAGCGTGGTCGAGCCTGGCACGGAAGGCAACGCCCCTCGTGCGGAGGCCTTCACGCGGCGAGGTGTCCGATGGTAGCTCAAAGCGTGCGGCGTTCATACTGGTTCGGTTTCAACGTACACTAAACACCGCACAAGGATCCAACCTTAGTGGGATCGAGTAATCGTGGCGACCGCCATGGCAGGGAGAGCCGCAGCGAAAATGGCTACCACCTCCTGGACGAGCCACCGACAGTCGAAGCCAGCCCCACTGCCGCGTGGAGCGGCACATTAGCACCTTGCCGGCGCGAGCGACTCGACGCTTAGGGCTGCGCATCATGCGCTTGGTTAACCTTGATCCTTTGAAATAGTTGGGGCCTGTGTCGGCGGAAGTCCTTGGCGCCACATATCGATTCCCGCAGCAGCCTACGTTGCATCTCGCGCTCGGCGCTACGTGAGTGGCATTCCTGGCAACTGGCCTCCTGGGTATCGGCAGCTTCCCCAAGCACCGCAAGACAGGGCCAACTACGCCTACGGTGCTACCCTCTGCGGCGGCAACGGCGCGAAATCCATATCACGACAATGCAAAGGGCGCATTGCTACGACATTCTGGAGTACGCGGCCACATTCCACGGTAACCTGCACAATTCCTCGCCTGCTTCGGTCCTGCTCGGCGGAAGGGACACCCGCGGCACACTCACGGGCAGATCCGGGGGACATTGCTCTACGTTGAGGCTTACCCCCCGTGCACCTGCTGGTTATGATGGAAGCCTATTCTCTCGTCACCATCCGGACCAACACGAAGAAATGAAACGCTTCCTTGCTCAGCGCCTCATCGTGTGCCGCAAACTACGTTCCGCTGATGCGGCCGGGCTGAGCCAGCCGAGATCATCATGACGCCGTCCCGCCCTATGATCATCGAGCCCATCGACGTGCTCATCGTCAACTTCAACGCGGGTGATCTCGTGGTGCGAAGTGTGGCTTCCGTGCTGGCTTCGACGGTGCCGGTGCGCGTGATCGTGAGCGACAACGGCTCGACGGATGGCAGCATGGAGGCGCTTGAGGCCC
>CAYSFW010000086.1:0-7867 GCA_964430355.1 uncultured Thiotrichales bacterium | reverse complement strand
CGAGCGGGATGGAGCGCACAAATCCGCCCGGAGCGGATTTGGACAGCTGTAAGCTGGCCCGAAGGGCGGACGCCACTGAGGGAGTCCGCAACGCGCGCGGAGCACGGCGACGAGACCTATCAAGCCGATAGGCGAGGAGCGCGCACCGCGCAACGCAGCGACCCGCCCGCGCAGCCATTTAATCAGTGTTTCCCTAGAGGGCTTTTGTCAATTCTTCTTCAATGAACGCCAGGGGGGCGGACCATGCAAATCGACGTCAGAACGTTGACCAACCACGAGATCATCCAGTCGGACGTCTGCGTCATTGGCGCGGGCCCGGCGGGTACGACGCTCGCGCAGGAATTTCTGGACGGCGGAGTGCGGGTGGCATTGCTGGAGAGCGGCGGCACACGTGCGGATCACAGAACACAGCAGTTGAGTTCCGGAGCGCTGAGCGGTGATTTGTACGAACCTGTGGAGCAGACCCACCTGCGCCAGCTCGGCGGCACCGCCAATCACTGGATCATCAAAATGGCCGACAAGCAGTATGGCTACCGCTACGTGCCGCTCGACGAGATCGACTTCGAGCCGCGCGAGGGGATGCCGTTCAGCGGATGGCCGATTCGCAGGGCGGACCTCGACCCCTACTACGCCCGTGTTCACGCGGTGTGCGGAATTGGGCCCTACGAATACGGTGTCGACGGTTGGCAGGGGCCGGAGGCGTTGCCGCTGCAACTCGACCCGGCCGAGGTGGTGACGAACGTCTTCATGTTTGGCCCCACGAGCAAGTTCACGCAGGAGTTTCCTGCGCGCTTCGCGCGGTCTGACAACGTCGATACCTATCTGCACGCGACGGGGGTCGAGCTGCTCACCGACGCCTACGGCAACACCGTGGAGCAGGCCGTCGTGCGGACCCTCGAGGGTAAGACGCTGTACTTCAAGGCCCGGCAGTTCGTGATCGCGGCGAACGCCTATCAGACACCCCACTTGCTGCTGAACTCGTGGCGCGCGCATGCGCACGGGATCGGCAACCAATATGACGCTGTTGGGCGTTACGACATGGACCACAGCATGGTCCCCAGCGGGAATTTCTATCCGCATCCCGGATCATCAAACCGCTAGCGCTTTACGACATGCGCCTGATCCGTGATGCCTCGGTGCTCGGCAAGCTCGTGCTTGCGCCGGAGGTCATGCGTCAAGAGGGGCCGCGCAACTTTACCGCGACCCTGTTCCCCATGCCGGAATTCAAGGATGTGGATGAGCAGGTGAGTGTCAAGGAAATCGCATCGCAACTCACCCGGCGGCAGGTTCCGAAGGAACTTGGGCGGCATGCCGCGAATCTCTGGCGGGCAAGTGGCATCTATTGCGCTTGCTTTACGAAAAGCTCCGCTACGAGACGCCGATCATGCCAGGTTTCAGACGCGGCGGATGGTCGCGTCTCGGTAACAACGACAGGTAATACCCGCGACTGGAATTGCTCACATTCGCCGAGCAATCTCCCAACCCGAACAACCACGTGACCCTCATCGAAGAGAAGGATGGACTCGGCTGCCCAAAGGTCAAGGCGCACTTCAAATGGTCTGCAGAAGACCTGGACAGCATCCCGTGGGCGCAGGAAATCACGTCGCGTGCCCTGGTCAAGACAGGGTTGGGGTACTACGAGCGGCCGTCCCGACCCAATGGCGAACTGATCAACGTGCTTGGCCTGCGCCACATGATGGGTTCGGCCCGCATGAGCGACGACCCAAGGTATGGACTGGTCGACCGAAATTGTCGAGTTCACGGGATGAGCAACCTGTACCTCACCGGCAGCGTGGTGTTTGCCGCTGGTGGTTGCGCGAATCCCGCGTTGACCAACCTTGCGACCTCGATCCGTGTGGCGGACCGAGTCAAGCAGGCGCTGGATGCACGGGTTCAATGAGCGGATGGGATTTCATATTTGTCGAGATGCGCTGTCCCCAGACGCCCGGATGAAGCACCTGCCCGCACTAACAAGCCAGAATGGCCCGGTGGACCGGGTTGGCGGTCGCTGAGAGGGCGGTAGTGGCGCCGGCCTGGGCCGTGCGGGCGGGTGTCGGCGTGCCCCACCCATCGGCTGGAGAACCGGCTGTTCGCGCGTCGCGCTGAGTCAAACGCGCTCGGTGTCGCCGGTGAAATCCGTCCGCGCGCCGCCGGATGATCGGGGTTGAAGCGTCCGCTCCGTGGCGCGTGCCACGGGTGGCCGAAGCCCTATGTTCTCAGCAGCCGACCAGCGGCGTGCCGTGGCCGTTCGTGATGGAAACCGCCGTGTCTACCAGCAGACCCTTGCTGCGCAGATAGTCGCGGAAGTATTCGATGGTGCTTGACTCAGCACACTGCGTGCGCGCAAAGCGCAGACCATTCGCGACGAGTTTGCGACTCAGGTCAGGGTTGTTGAGGAGCCTCACGATCTGCCTGCGCATGCCCTCGGCATCGCCAACCTCGCAGGTCAGCGCGTTTTCCTCGTCGATGACATAACCCTGCATGACCTCAGCCCGGGTAACGATGCTGGGTATCCCGAGGTGGAACTGCGAGATCAACGTCAAGTGCCCACCTGCCACATCGTGGGAGCGCAGCGGGATTACCATCAACTTGGCGTGCGCGGCGATGTTGAGTGCGTCGGCGTACGGGATGTCAACCTTGACGGTTACGTTGGGCGGGATGTCCAGGCCTTTGAGGTTGGCGGCGCGCGCGATGAGCACGAGATGGACGTCGGGCAGTGCCCGAACCGCCTCGACCAGCGTGCCGTAGTCGCGGCCTTCGCCGCCCATGGCTGCGATGTACTCCCCATTGATCAGTGCTGGGGTGGCCTCCTCCAAGGGGGGGCGCCCGATGCTGAACGGCAACATCTCGATTCGCTCGACGGGCAGGTCGAACAGTTCAGCGTACACGCGCCGTTCGCGATGCGAGAATGTGACGAAGCGGTCCACGCCGCGGAGGTTGAACCGCGTCAGGGCCCGGCGCCAGCGGGGCATGTCGTCGAACGAGGTGGACGTGAACCCCCACGCCAGGTGTGGCGCGCGCACGCGAAACAAGTTCAGGAAGAAACCAGACCACTCGGCCACCTCCGGACCGTGGGTCACGACCACGTCCGCATGGGTGAGCTTCGCAAACATCCCCGCGAGAAATGTGGCGACGTACTGAGCAAAGAAGGGGCGCCGGATCTTGCTCAGCAGGGGGAACTGATTGGTAGAAAAAACGGTCCAATCTACCTGTGCGTCGCATCGGTCCGCGATCCAGCGGAATACTTCCGTGTCGTGACGACTGGTCGATTAGGATACCAATATCGCGCGCATGGCATTCCGCTTGCTTTCATTTTGGGCGATCAAGACCCGTAACGCTGTCCAGCGTACCTTGACGCCAGCAAGCCCCGTTGCGCCGGCTTGCTCCAGCCACAGGTCAACAGTGATAAATAAACGTTGTGTGTGAGGATTGAACCGACACTCTGCTCAGTCAATGCGGCTTACACGGAATTGCCTAGTCCGTCGCGGATAGGGCGCTGTCGCGACGACAGCGAACCCGGCGTATGAATGCGCGCGGGGTGTGTTCGATTGCCCGGCTGCGCTACGCTACAGCCCCCCGATTCGCCAGACCAGGAGAGCCTGCATGTCCGAAACCGTCCTCGTGGTGGGCGCGAGCCCAAAGGCCGACCGCTACTCAAACAAGGCCATCCGCGCGCTGGTTGCCCACGGGCACAGGCCCATCCCCGTCCACCCGCTGGAGCCGGCGATCGAGGGTATCGCGTGCGTCAAGCACGTGCGCGAGGTCACGGACCGCGTCGACACGGTCACGCTGTACGTTAACCCTGCGCGGCAGCTCGAGATCATCGACGACCTGATCTCCCTTCGCCCCGGGCGGGTCATCTTTAACCCGGGCACCGAGAACGCTGAATTCCAGCGGCGCCTCACCGAGAGCGGAGTGCCGTGGGAAGAGGCCTGCACGTTGGTGTTGCTGAGCACGCGCCAGTTTTGAGGCGTTGCTTCGGCAACTGTCTGGAGGGGATGGCGCGACCGCCTTGCGAAGCCGGGGTAGAGCACCGCTCGGCAGGCGTGAGAGCGGGTGCGTGTCCACCCACTTGAGTTTTCAGACGGCAGTGCCCCTGCAACGAGACACCGCCACAGCCTGCCAGATCTTAGACAACTGTTCTTATGCGCTTGCGACGCGGCCCGCGCACGTCACCGGCTGACCGCATCCGCCAGTGCATCGGCCGTGAGCAGAAACACGCCGTGCCCGCCGCGGGCGAATTCGAGCCAGGTGAAGGGCAGGTCGGGGTAAGCCTCGACGAGCGCGGCCGCACTGTTACCGACTTCGACGATGAGGATGCCATTGGGTGCCAGAAAGTGTCCGGCATCGCGCAGGACGCGGTGCGCGATGTCGAGGCCGTCGGCACCTGCAGCGAGGCCGAGTTCCGGCTCGTGGCGGAATTCTTCGGGCAGCGCGGCCATGTCCGCGGCGTCTACGTAAGGTGGGTTGGACACGATTAGGTCGTAAGGGCCTTCTGGGACGCGGTCGAACACGTCCGATTCCACTACGCGCACCCGGTCGGCCAGGTGATGGTAGGCGATGTTGCGGCGGGCGATGTCCAGGGCAGCCGGGGAGATGTCGGTGAGGATGACCTCCGCCTCCGGAAACGCATAGGCACAGGCGATGCCGATGCAGCCGCTGCCGGTACACAGGTCGAGGATGCGTGTGACGCCGTCCGCCGTTAGCCAGGGTTCGAAGCGGTTTTCGATCAGCTCGGCGATGGGCGAGCGTGGCACGAGCACGTGCTCGTCGACCTCGAAGCGCAAGCCGGCAAACCATGCCTCGCCGGTCAGGTAGGCGGCGGGCTTGCGGGTCTCGATGCGCTGCATCAGCAGCCCGATCACGCGTTCGCGTTCCGCCCGGGTGAGCCGGCAGTCGTGGTAGGCACCCGACAAATCGGGCGGCAGCGACAGGGCGTGAAGCACGAGGTAGGCCGCCTCGTCGATCGCGTTGTCCGTGCCGTGTCCGAAGGTGAGTCCCGCCTCGGTGAAGCGGCTCGCGCCCCAGCGGATGCAATCGCGCAGGCTGCGTAGTTCGTCGATGGCGTCGGCGGCTCGATGGTTCATCTGGAGTATCCGGGTGGCTTCATCAATAATCCGGGCATCGTATTCTGCTCGCGGTTTTCCTGCCAATGAAACGCTTTGCGTTGTATGTCAGTGTGGCCATAGCAGCGCTCGCACTCGGCATGCTGATGAATTTCGCCTTTACGCCCTCAGCGCGGACCGTAGGCGAATCGCAGGTCGGGGTGCTCCAGCGCGGCACGGCGCTGCTTGGTCAGGAGCGGCCGATTGGCGATTTCACGCTCACTGCCGAGGACGGCTCGGCCTTCACCAACGCACGCCTGAAGGGCAAGTGGACCTATCTGTTCTTTGGTTACACCCTGTGTCCTGACATTTGTCCGGTGACGCTCCAGGTCATGGGTGAGGCGTTGCAGGTGCTCGAGCGGCGCGGTGCGGATCAGGATGTGCAGGCGCTGTTCGTCTCCGTCGACCCGGAGCGCGATGATCTCGCCAAACTGCGCGAGTACGTGCACTACTTCCATCCGCGCATGCTCGGGGCGACCGGCGAGGCGGAGGCCATCGCCAAGCTCGCGCGCGGGCTCGGCATCGTCTACCAGAAGGTTGCCAACCCCGCGGAGCCGGCCAACTATCTCGTCGACCACAGCGCGCAGGTGTTGCTGATCAACCCGCGCGGCGAGCTCGCCGCCGTACTGACGCCACCGCACGAGGCGGCCCTGTTGGCCGACGATCTTTTGCGACTGCGCGCGCTCGTGGAAAAAAAAACATGAAAGACAAGCTCATCGACCAGCTCATCGCGGGGGTGTTCTACGTCCTGCCCCACCACCTGATTTCGCGCCTGATGCTGCATGCGAGCCGCGTCGAGGCGCGCTGGTTCAGTCGGCCACTGATAGCCTGGTTTCACCGCCAGTTCGGCATCTCGATGGCCGATGCGCTGGATCCGAACCTCGAGTCCTACCCGACGCTCAACGCGTTTTTCACCCGCGCGCTGCGTGCCGATGCACGCCCTTTGCCCACCGACCCTGCCGTGGCGGTGTCGCCGGTCGACGGGGTGCTGAGTGAATTCGGCCGCATCGACGGTAACCGACTCCTGCAGGCCAAGGGCTTCTACTATGACCTCGATAAGCTGCTCGGCGGGCGTGCCGACCTCGCCGCGCCGTTTCGGGGCGGCTCCTTCGCCACGGTCTACCTCTCGCCACGCGACTACCACCGCGTGCACATGCCGTTCGGCGGCGAGCTCACGCACATGATCTATGTTTCGGGGCGGCTTTTCAGTGTCTCCCTGCGCACCACGCGCACCACGCCCGAGATCTTCACCCGCAACGAGCGCGTGATCGCCCTGTTCGACACGGATTACGGCCGCATGGCCGTGGTGCTCGTCGGTGCGATCAACGTCGCGGCCATCGAGACTGTCTGGGCGGGGCTGGTGACGCCACCGCCCGGTGAGGCGATGCGGGTGGAGACCTACGACCCCCCGCTGCGCCTCGAGCGCGGCATGGAAATGGGCCGGTTCAACCTCGGCTCGACGGTCGTCGTGCTGTTCGAGGCGGGGCACGTCGAGCCCCTGCCTGAGCTCCTCTCTGGCATGTCGGTCAAGGTGGGGCAGGCCCTGTTCGCCCCACCTCCGGGCTGACCGCCTGCGGAGGGCATCGCATGGCCAAACCCCTCGTCTGCTGGAAATGCGGGGCGCCGTTGACCGACGAGCCGCTGCCCCTGTCGCGGCGTGCCGAATGCCGTCAGTGCCGGGCTGAGCTTCACGTCTGCCGCCTGTGCATCCACTTCGATCCGCGGGTATCCGGGCAGTGCCGGGAGGATCGCGCCGAGACGGTGAGCGACAAGACGCGGGCCAACTTCTGCGAGTGGTTCAAGCCGCGTGCCGACGCCTTTCAGCCGGCCGGCACGGACCAGGCAGCACAGGCGCGGGCGGCGCTGGCCGCCCTGTTTGGCGAGACCGCCGACACCCCGGCCGAGCCGTCACCCGACCCGGCGACCGTCGCGCGGCAGAGGCTGGAGGACCTGTTCAAGCCCTGACCGACGTGACCCCAGACACCGGCCTCATCGAACACTTACGTATCCGGCTCGGCGAACTGGGCCCGAGATCGCGTGTGCCTACCGGTTCGGCAGCGAGGCGCGCGGCACCGCGAGCCCCACCAGTGACATCGACGTTGGCATCCTCCTCGCACAAGACCCGCCGCGCACGCTGAAAGGTCTGCGATTCGACATCGCAGACCGCCTCCAGGCCGGGCTCGCGCGAGAGATTGACCTGGTCGTCATGAACCCTGCGCCGCCTGAGCTGGTGCATCGCATCCTGCGCGATGGCGTGTTGCTCAGCGATAGCGATCCCGCAGCCGCAATGCCGATTTCGACCTCTTGCCCCATCTCCGGGAATACCGGCAGACCCAATCGAGGCGCACCTCGTGACGGACGTCGACCTGTTCAGGAAAAAGCTGGCTTTCATTGACACCTGTGTTCGTGAGCTACGTGAACTCACGCACCCCGAGCGCATCGCATCGGATGTTCGCGAGGAACGGTTCATCGAGCACACACTGCAGCTGGCCATCCAGGCCGCGCTCGACGTGGCCTCGCATTTGGTTTCTGCCAACCGGCTGGGGGAGCGGCGACGAAGCGACCTTTTCGCGTTGCTCGTCAAGGCCAACTGGTTGCCGACAGAGTTAGGGAAACGCTGCTTAAATGGGCGAGCGGGATGGAGCGCACAAATCCGCCCGGAGCGGATTTGGACAGCTGTAAGCTGGCCCGAAGGGCGGACGCCACTGAGGGAGTCCGCAACGCGCGCGGAGCACGGCGACGAGACCTATCAAGCCGATAGG
>CAYSFW010000085.1:0-11975 GCA_964430355.1 uncultured Thiotrichales bacterium | reverse complement strand
CCGGTCTCGTGGGCTCGGAGATGTGTATAAGGAGCAGGGCAGGTGCTTGAGCTTGGACATGCGCAGGTAGGCGATGGCGATGAAGTTCGGCGGCCGGCGGGGCGAAGCCACTAGAGGCGGTGCCGTTCCTTTCGCGTATCGCTGGACTTGGTTATCCACAGGCACGCTAGGCCGCCAGACGTTAAAGATAAATATAGTTAAGAATCGCGCGCGCGCGTTACGGCCCGGAAAAAACAAGTTTTTTCCTTATGAATCAATGCCATGCGATTATGGGGCGTGGGTGAAACGACGTGTCAGGCGTGGGTGAAACGACGTGTCCATCCACAGGAAAGCGTGGGTGAAACGACGTGTCCATCCACAGGCGAAGGCGTCTGGCGTGGGTGAAAACACGATAGTTCGCGGGTGTGGGTGAAACGACGTGTCAGCGCCCGCCATCGACGCGCCTGGCGATGCCACGCGCCAACCGCTGGGGGTCGCGGACGTAGAACGTCACACGGTCGTCACCGCCAAGCACGAAGCGGTATTCCGGCAGACTGTCGTCGTCCTGGATGGCACGCAGCGCCCGCCGGAACTCGCGCAAGGACGACTTGCTGCCCGCCTTCTCCTGGAGCAACTCCAGGCTGATCTTCCACTGCGCCTGATGGCCGCAATGCTTGCGGGCGATCTCGTATAGCCGCCGCGCAAGCGGCTTGCGCAGCCGAAAATAGTCCGGGTGGATGGTCAGCACCTCGAAGGCCTGCACCGCGTTGTAGAGCCATTCAGACAGCGTGACCTCGACGGCAATCATGCGCTCGTCGGTTGGCGACTTCTCGATGATCTTCCAGCGGTCGATGATCCCGAAGCCTTCCCGAACCCTAGTTCCGCCGGTTCGTATATCGGTCGTGATGGTCGTGCCACGCAACCGCTCGAAGGCTTCGTGCAGCCTTTGATAGCCGTCGCCGCTGGTCTGCCGGTTGGTCGTGACGAGGAAGTCATACACCGTGAACCGCACCGTGCGATTCCTGGCATCCTCCCGGCCCCGGTTCAACCCTTCGATGAGTTGCGAAACCACGTAGATGAGAATGTCCTTGTCGTGCTGCGTGGCGCGGCCCAGCACGGAGGGAGCGACTTTGACGTACTTGCTGCCGTCCTTGCTGCGCCATTCCCAGATGCTCAGGTCGGGCTTGGTCGAGAGCGTGAAAATCGGCGCTTCCATGCTTGCGCCGTCATCCTTCATCGCGTAGTCGAACAGGTCGGCCAGGAAGAAATCACGGTTTGGGTGGCGCACCTTGACGAGTCCGCCCTTGCCGTCGCCGTCACGCGGCGCGTTGGCAAGACGGCGTTCCAGCGCCTTAAGGGCCTTCAATTCTTCCTGGGTCTCGGCCTCGATGGCGGCACGCTGCTCTTGCAGGCTTTTGAGCCGCGCCAGCAGCGCGGAGGCCTCGGGGGACTCCAGATGGCCGGTTTTACCCACGATCCGCGCGATGTCGCGGTTCGTGCTCACGATCAGCTCGGACAGCACGCGGTGATGCTCGCGCAGCCGCTCGATGCTCTGCCGGTGCGCCTCCTCTGGCGTGGATGGGATGGCTTCAGGCGCGTCCTGGCACTCCATCACGTCCTCGAAACTCAAGGCGTCCTCCTCGAACGCGCCCATGCTCGCCGCGTCCTCGGGCGTAACTTCCAAGGCCACACCGGGGATGCCCGCGTGTGCCGGATCGCTGGACACGATACCGTCGAACAGCGAAGGTTGCTCATCTGCGGACGCGGCAGTCTTGGGCTTGCGCGGCATAGGAAACTCTTTAGCAGCTAAAAACTCAATTACGCCTTTACGATTGTCCGTATTTCTGTATAAGCAGCTCGCGCACCTCGTCGGCTATCTTCGTCCCCCGCATGGCGCACTGCGCCTTGATCGAGCGGTGCAGGCTCGCGGGCACATCGATGGTGAGGCGCTTCATCGGTTCCGGGCCATCGGCCGGAGTGCGGCTTTCCACCCACGCATCGGCGGCAGGCTTGGCGGTCGGTTTGGTTCCAATCGAAATCTTCTTGCTCATTTTGCGAACTCCATCAGCTCGGCCGTTACGGCCTCGATCTCGGCCGCTGCCGGGCCTTCCTGGTCGATCTCATGGACGGCCAGCCCTTGGGCTGCCGCCTCGGCAAATACCACGCGCTGCGTGACGGTGGCCGCCAGCGCGGGCACCGGGTAGGCCGCCAAGGCCTCGCCTACGTCCCGGCCAATTGCCGTATTGGCGATTTTACGATTAACCACAAAAGCTGATTTAAGGTTTTCTTTATAAACGCGGGCCTCGTCAATCAGCTTCACCACCTCGTCGGCCGCCCAAATGTCATAGGGCGATGGCTGCACCGGGATCAGCACCACGTCGGCGGCCATGATGGCCGACCGGGCAAGGTCGGTCACTCGCGGCGGCCCGTCGATGATGATGTGGTCGTATCCCTGTCCGATCTGCGCGATTTCCTTATGGACGGTTGGTCTGGGCAAACCGACCACGGAAAAGAGCGGCTCACCCTGGCGGGCTGCCGCCCAGTCCAGGGCGCTGCCTTGGGGGTCTGCGTCGATCAGCAGCACCCGCGCCCCAGTGCGGGCCAGGCTGGCCGCCAGATTCACGCTGAGGGTGGTTTTGCCTACGCCGCCCTTCTGGTTCAAAAGTCCGATTATCATGTTTTCATCCTTTCTGCCTTTGCGTGGATGATATTTTACGGAAAATCGTAAAATAGGGCAAGCGATCAGGGATGACCTTCGGCCTCGTTCTCGCTGGCCTTGCGGGCGGCGGCATCGGCCACGGTTTCACCGGGTCGCAGGTCGTACAGCTCGCGGGCGTTGGTGGTGCTGATAAAGGGCGGCGGCTCGCCGGGGCCTTCGTCGTCCAGGAAAGCTGCCTGCTGCCCTTCCTCCTGGCGTTCATCCGGACCGGCGGCCAGGGCGTCGGCCTCGGTCAAGGCGTCCTCGATGAACGCGCCGCGCCGGCGGGCCTCGGCCCGGCTCACTTCCTCGCTGCGCTCTAGTGCCCGGTAGAGGGTCGAGCGATGCACACCCAGCAGGGCGGCGGCTTCCTTCACGGTGCGGCCGTCCCGGTCGATCAGCTCGCGGGCGTGCTCGATCTGCGCCGTGGTGAGGGTGGGGCGCGGGCCGAACTTCACGCCCCGCGCCTTGGCCGCTTCGCGGCCGTGTTTGGTGCGCTCGCGGATCAGCTCGCGCTCGAACTCGGCAATGCCAGCAAACACGGTCAGCACCATGCGGCCGGCCGGGCTGGTGGTGTCGGCCCACGGCTCGGCCAGGCTGCGCAGGCCAGCGCCGGCCGCCTGGATGCGCTCGGCAATGTCCAGCAGGTCGCGGGTGGATCGCGCTAGGCGGTCTAGCCTGGTCACGGTCACCACGTCGCCAGGCCGCAGGTGATCGAGCAGCCGGGCCAGCTCCGGCCGGTCGCGTCGGGTGCCGGTGACCTTCTCGGCAAAGATGCGCGAACAGCCGGCGGCGGCCAGTTGCTCGCGCTGGTTGGTCAAGTCCTGGGCATCGGCGCTGACGCGGGCATAGCCCAGCAGCAGGCCGCTGGTTGCTAGGCCGAGCGTGCCGGGGGCGCTTCTGTCTCTCATGGCATTTTGTCTCCGGTTCTAGTCGCAGGTATTCAAAATTATGCGACTAGAACATGCAACACAAAAACGCCAGGGAAAACGGGAAGGCGGCGACGTGTCGCAAGATGCAGGAGTTACGCGACAATCCAGCCTCACAAAATTGGATACACAAATGTGTATCCATGCTACCCTTGCCATATGTCGAGCAAAGACGTTGGCCTTCGCATCCGTGTTGATCGGGAACTCCGTGAGGCGTTCCAAGGGGCTTGTCTTGCCGAAAACCGGAAGGCGTCGGAAGTGCTGCGCGAGTTCATGCAGATGTTCGCGGAGAGACACCAAGGGGGCATGCAGGCTGACTTGTTCATCCAACCAGCCGCCAAGCCGCGTCGATCAACAACGAGAAAAGAAACATGAGCCAATTCACTTCACTGGAAATTTGCGCCGGCGCGGGAGGGCAGGGCCTCGGCTTGGAAATGGCCGGCTTCGACCACGCTGCGCTGGTCGAGCTGGAACCGGCAGCGTGCGCCACACTGCGGCTTAACCGTCCGGCTTGGAACGTCATCGAGGGCGACTTGCGCCAGTTCAGCGGCAGCCCGTACAAGGGCATTGACCTAGTGGCCGGCGGCGTCCCGTGCCCTCCGTTCTCCAAGGCTGGCAAGCAGCTTGGCGCAAAGGATGAGCGCGATTTGTTCCCCGAAGCAATCCGCCTAGTCGATGAGTGCCGTCCTCAAGCCGTGATGCTTGAGAACGTGCGCGGCCTGCTCGATGCGGTCTTTGACGACTACCGGAACAAGGTCGAAAAGCAGCTCAAGAAGCTGGGCTACGTGCCCGGCTGGAAGCTGCTCAACGCATCGGACTACGGCGTTTCCCAGCTCCGGCCGCGTGTGGTGTTCGTCGGCATCCGCAAAGACTTGGCCTCGGGGTTCTCATGGCCGGAACCGCTCAAAACTGAGCCGCCGACCGTTGGCGAGCTGCTGCATGATCTGATGAAGGCAAACGGCTGGCGCGGCGCTGACCGCTGGCGCGAACAGGCCAACACCATCGCCCCGACACTGGTTGGCGGCTCCAAGAAACATGGCGGCCCAGACCTCGGCCCAACCCGTGCGAAGCGCGCTTGGGCTGCGCTGGGCGTCGATGGAATGGGCCTGTGGGACGAAGCTCCGCCGCGTGACTTCGTGGGCATGCCTCGCTTGACGCCGCGCATGACGGCCCGAATTCAGGGCTTCCCTGATGATTGGCAATTCTCCGGCCGCAAGACCGCTGCCTATCGCCAAATCGGCAACGCCTTCCCCCCTCCGGTGGCTGCTGCTGTGGCCCGCCAAATCTTCGCGGCGCTGTCCGTGCAACGCATCTTCAAGGTGGCGTGATGGCAGGCCCAGCAGAGTTTTCAGAAGCCCGCAAAGCGTTCCATGCAACGCTGCTCGAATCGACCCTGACCATCAACAGTGCCGGGGTAGTGAGCAACGCAGACAGCAGCAATACGACCAGCAAGGCGATTGCCAAGGGTATTGCCGAACTTCTCAAGGCAGAAACCATCGGCGAACGGATCGCGGGCCAGACTTCAGGCAACCAGTTCGAGGGCATCTGCGCAAACTTTGTGCGTGAAACCTTCCTCAAGCTGGGACACCTTCGCCCCGGCACGTGGGACGTGCATCAGGTCTCCGGCCACAACCGGCTTGAGATTGCCCGTTACGAACAATACGCTCACTTGGTGGCGCTTGACCGTGCCGCGAAGAATGACGCTGAGTTGGCCGCAGCGCTGGGCAGTGAATACACCATCAACCCGGATATCGTGGTTGTGCGCGACACCGAGAGCGACGACGCGATCAATGCCCCGGCGCTTCTAGTCGATGACAACGTGACCACACTCGCCAGTCTGCGCAAGAAGAATGGCGGTCTGCCGCTGCTGCACGCGAGCATTTCGTGCAAGTGGACGATCCGAAGCGACCGCGCCCAGAATGCTCGCTCAGAAGCGCTCAATCTGGTGCGCAACCGCAAGGGGCGCTTGCCCCACGTTGTCGTCGTGACGGCAGAGCCGACGCCAAGCCGCTTGGCCTCAATTGCCTTGGGCACAGGGGACATTGACTGCGTGTATCACTTCGCCCTCTACGAACTGCAAGAAACCGTGAAGGCCCTCGGTCTTGACGATGCAGCCGACCTCTTGGCGGTGATGGTCAACGGGAATCGTCTCAAGGACATTTCCGATCTGCCGCTCGATCTAGCCGTTTGAGAATGACGGCCGGCCAGCGCGAACAAGACGAAGCGGCAGGCGGGCCAAAGCGCCGGGAACTGCGCCTGTCAGATGGAACCGTGGTCATGGCCTCGGTTGCGGCAAGGCGCTATGCCCGCACTCCTAATCAGTGCTATGGCTACCTGCAATTCAAGGCCGCCGGCAAGACCGTGACCAAGTACATCGGCAGGGTTACGTCAAAAAGCCGGGCGGAATCCCTGCGCCTTGGCTGGGAGCTGGTACGCGCTCGCAAGCTGGCGGAGGCTTGCGGGTGGTCTTGGGTGTCCAAGTAAATTTTCCTCTTGGCACGCTGAAACACTCACACACGCACTGCCAGTACAACTTGCGCCGAGGGAGTGTGCGACGAGTAGGCGTCCAACTGGGTGAAGCAGGGTGCGATGGAGTGTGCCATCAGCAGGTGGGTGGGTGGGGGCGCGAAGAAACACTCACACACGTACTGCCAGTACGCTTTCCGCCCAACGCCCACGGCAGCAGCCGGGCGATGTTCCGGGCGTCGGAGAGGGCGCGGTGGTGCTCGCCTTCCAGCTCAAGGCCGACGATCTGCAAGGCCGTGGCCATGCCTACCTGCTTGATCTTGCGGGCCTTGGCGAAGGTCGCCTTGAGGTTGACGTGGGGAAGCCCTGCCAGTGGGTCAGCGAGGCCATGCCGGGCGCTCTCGCGCTCGATCTGGCGTCGGTCGTAGGCTCCCCAGCTCCCCCAGCATTGCCCGGCGTGTAGGCGGGCGAACTCGGCCAGTTCGGCGGCCACGGCGGGCCAGCTCCGCGCGGCGTCGATGCTGGCCTGCTCGATGTGGGTCAGGCCCATGCAAAAGGGCGTGAGGGTCGGGCGCTCGGTCGGGCGCACAAAGCGCTGCAAGGTGTCGATGACTTCACCGTCAGGCGTGGCCCATGCTGCCCCCAGCTCGATCACCTCCATCTGCTCGGGCGTGATGCTCCCATCGTCCGAACAGGTCGCCTCAAGGTCGATGACGAGGATCACGCCACGTCCTCGATGTAGGCCCGGCACTCTTCGATCAACCCGGCCAGCGCGGCGGCATCCGGTCGAGCTTCCAAGATGGCTTTGACCTGGCTGATTTGGGCCGTGCTGGGGATCAGCTCTGCCGGGCTTTCGTGCAGCCAGTCAATCAGGATCGGGCGCAGGGTTTCCGGGGCCATAGAGCGCACTTCGGCGCGGGTCGGGACGTACATCCCAGCCCGCACCGTGCGGGCGCTCCCGTGGCTGTTCTGGGCCGCTGCAAAGGCACTTGCAGGCAAGCCGAAGCGGTCTTGATCGTCGTTCGTCATTCGTAGTCCTCCCTGTCGAATTGAACACCGGCCACGGTCAGCGCTCAGCTGGGGCCATCATGCCCCGGCTGCTCTGGCAGCGAAAGCTCTCGATTTCGCGCCCTCTCGGCCTCGATCTCGGCCTGTCGCTTGCGCTCGATCTCGGCCACCTGCCGGGCGTTCATGTCGGCCAAGTCCTTGCCCTGCTCGGGCTTCGGCGTCCATTGGCGCACCTCGCGCCCGGTGATTTCGGCCACCCGCTGCGCCTGCTTCTGGTGCCCGGCGTCGGCCTTTGCCTGCGCCTCGGGGTTCTTCTCGTTCTCGCCGGCCACGGTGACGCGCTCGGCCCGCTTCAGGATCGCTTGCACATCGTCACGCTCCAGGAAGGCGCGGACGTTCGCCCCGCCTGACACGATGACGGTGGGCGGCTGCTGGCCGCTGCGCTTGGCGATGTCGTGCAGGGCCAGCGCATCCACGCCACCCTCCACGATCCAGACCTTTGCCGGGTCGCCCGGCAGGATCGGCGGATAGCTCTTGTCGCTGCCGCGTAGGTCGCGCTTCTGCACCGGGTCAGCGGGGGCAATGGCGCGGCGCGTGGCGTTCTGCGCGGTGCCTGCACGGTCGTAGCCGACGAACAGCACGCCACCGTCTGCATAGCGCACCATGCCCGCCTTCTCGGCGTGCTCGATGGTGTCCGGGCTGATGCCCCGGCCCTTGAGGTAGTCGCGGCCATGCTCGCGGGCTGCCAGCCCTTGCGCCGGTAGCTGCGGCGGCTGGCGCTTCGGCTCGCTCGGGCGCGGTAGCTGCCGGACGGTCGGCGCACCCAAAAGCCGATAGACGGCCTCGGCGTAGCCGGTGCCGGGTCCGTCGATCTCGCGCACCAGGTCGATATTGTCCCCGCCGTCGTTGCCGTAGCGGTCGCACCAGAGCCAGCGCCCGTCCTGCTGCCGGGTCACGCGGTACACCTCATCACCGCCAGCCCTGACGGACAGGTGCCGCCCTTCGCGCTGCACGGTGTAGCCGCTGGCCTCAAGGTAGGCGGTCGGGTCTAGTTCGCGGGCCGATTGGCGATCTGTTTCAGCAACTCGCGCTCGTTGGGCGTGGCCTTGTGCCAAATCGCGCTGGCCCAGTCTGCCGTCTGCTGCACGTCGCTTGGCGGCACTAGCCTGTTTAAAGCGACTTGCCCAGTCGCTGCCAGCATCGCGCCCACGGCCCCGGCCAGAATCAGCCCCAGCGCCTGCCGCCAAAGGCGCGGGCGCGTCTCGTTCGCTGCCTCGATCAGTTGGTCGGCGGCTTCCGTCATGCCCTGCTGTGCGCTCGCCAGCCTGTCCGGCAAGGTCGCCACCTGCTGCGCGGTCTGCTCCATGCTGCTGAGGCTGGCCTCCAGCCCTGACAGGCTGCGCGACAGGTCGCGGATGGTCGCGTCCAGCTTCCCGGCCTTCTGCTCGAAGGCCTGCGCCGCGCTCGCGCTCATCTGCTGCGTCAGCTCGTCCAGCGTCTTGCGCTGGATGGCCGTCACCTTGTCGTAGGCCGCCAGAATCTGCGTCACGTCCTGCCGGAGTCGGGCCAGCGGTTCCAAGGTCTGCGCCGTCTCGGTCGAGACTGCGCCCGGTAGGCGCTTCAAGTCCTCGTGCATCAGGCTCACGACCTGCTGCAACGTCCGGACGCTCTCCACGATCTGCAACTGCGGGCCTGAATCGTTCAAGGCCCGCACGGTCTCTAGCTTCGTCATAGGTCACCCCTGCTTTCTGTAGCCCCGCCCATGTGTAGCCCTTGCCCAAGTCGCTGCCCTTGAACGCCACCCCGGCCACTTCAAAGGAAAAGCCGTTCATGCGCCCGGTGCTGGCAATGTTTGCCCGGACGATCACGCCTGCGGCCTGTAGCCGCTCGGCCAGTTCTGGCGCGGTCGGCTTGTCCTTCACCGCTTCGTCCAGCAGCCTCTGCAGGCGCTGGCGAGGCGGTTCTTCGCCCGTCCTCAAGGCCATGTTGATCTCCTTGTCGGTCAGCTTCCGGCGCTCGGCCCGCGCATCGCCCAGCCCCGGCGTCAGGGTCAGGCCGTGGACACGCTCAAGCTCTTGGGTCGCCTCGATGGCGCGGCGGGCTTCCCACTGGCCCAGCCACACTTTCCCGTCCAGCCCGACCCGGCTGGCCACGATGTGGATGTGATCCTTGTCCGTGTCCTGGTGGCGCACGGCCACCCACGGCGTCACGTCTGTAAACCCCATGCGCCGCATGAAGTCGGCCGCCACGGCTTCCCACTGCTCGGCGCTCAGGCGCTCGCCGGGAGGCAGTGACAGCGAGCAATGCCAGACGGGCTTGTCGATGTCCGGGCGCAACCGGCGCACGGCGGCGAACTCCCGCGACAGTTCGCGGGGGTCATTCCCGGCCATGTTGCCGCCGACGCGCTCCGCGTTTTTCGTGTGCGTGGCGTCCTTGCCCACGTCGAAAACGTAGTTCAGCGCACCCCGAAAACCGCCACCACGGCTAACCTTCGCTTTCATCTTCCACGTCCTCGGCGTCGTGCTTGACGCCCACCAGGGCGCGCCTGAAGGCGTCGAGCGTTGCCCGCACCTCGGCCAGCGGGAGCGCGTCGCCAGCGTTCAGCCGGTGCGCGATCTGGTTCAGGTTGGCCGCCGTGCGGGCCAACGCGGCCCACGCTTCCCGGTTCACTTCCGGGATGGTGGGCGGCAGGCGATGCAGGGCGGCGGCGCGTAGGTACTCGCCCCGCTGCATCTGCACCGCGTCACGCAGCGAATCCAGACGCGCAAGCTCGGCATCGTTGAGGCGCACCGAGACGGTATGTCGGCGCTTGTCCGTGGCGTCGAGCGGCGCAGGCCCACGGCGGCGGCGCTTGGATTCGTCAGTTTTCATGGGCGCAGGCACCAGCAAGTGAAGCGAAGCGAAACGCGCAGGGAGCGAAGCGACCGAAGGGGTCGAGGGCGCAGCCCCGCAAGGTGAACCAAGCGAAGCGCAGGTTACACCTTGCTCCCTGCCATGCCACCGCGCAAACACCATGATAGCACATAGCACCGAACAGCCACCCACCCGGCCCGCTCGCTGCGCTCTCGGCCCGACCGCCCAAGGGCGGTAATGGGCCAGCGGGGAGAGGGGGTGGGCAAAGCGCCGGGGCGAACTGATACCATGCCGCTATGGTAGCGTAAGCACGGCAGACTGTCGGGCATCATTCAACACGACAGTGCAGACTTGTTTAAGTGCGACAGTCGTAATAAAACAGAAGCCGACAATAAACACTTGACATCGTGCGACTGTCGGAATAGAATATAATCACACAGTCAAACGGAGAAACCGCCATGCAGTTTAAGCGCCAAGGTCGCCGGATTCAGGTGCTCGCCTACCGGGGGTATGACAAGGGAAAGCGCCGCGCCATCGTCAAGATGATGGGGTCTATTGACGCATATTCTTACGAGCCGTCAGACGGTCTAATTGAGAATCTGACAGACGAAGAAAAAACAGAACTACAGTCATACATTGAAACAGAGCGACAGGCAGCAGAAAAGCTAAGACGCCAGCATTCCGCTAAGTCTGCCGCCAGTCGGATTAAAGAGGTTGCCGACACCATCCGGGGCGGGGACTTTGAGCCGTCCGAGGCGTGGGCGGCGGATACCTGGGCGGCAATCGAGGCGCTGGCCAAGGCCATGCGCAAGGCCGGCTATCCGAAGCCCCGCAAAGCGCCCCAGAAGGCCGCAAACGCGCCGATGCCGGGTCAGGCAGGGCTACCCTTGGGGGATGCGCCAGAAACGCCGGAAAACGCTTCCTGATGGGTTTGGGCCGGTTTCCCGGCCCCACCCCTCTCCCCGCTGGCCCTTTACCCCCGGAGGGGGTCGCCGAAGGCGGGGGGCGATGGCAAGGCCAGCCCGCGCACCAAGCGCGGGCTGCGCCGCGCAGGATCTGAATATCCTGAATATCCTGCTTACTCCGGGCCGCTGTGCCACGCTTTCGGGCAGGCGATCTGGATGGTTTTCGGCTGTTCGCTGGCGGTCATGGCGTCCTCACTTCTGGGTCGGCGTGCAGGTGAGCCACACGTCGGTGCGATCACGCACGTCGGCCGCCAAGCGGCCGGTCTTGGTGTCACGCACGAAGCCGCCCGCAAGCGGCTTGAGTTGCGCGGCCGTGGCGATGTCGGCGAGCTTCGCGTTGGGGAAGATCGCGATATAGAAGTCCGGGCCTGATTCCTCGTCGCCCGGCGTCACGTTGATGTGGGTCACGTCGAGGCCAAAGACGGTGATCGGCGAGGCGAGCACGTAGTCGTTCTCGTACTTTCCGGGCTTCGCTCCCAAAGCCTTCACGGCCTTCACCACGGCGGCGGCCTTGCCGTCCGCGATCTCGCAGGTCAGGGCCTTGGTGAGGGTGGCTGCTGCCGCACGAGTGTCGGCGGCTTGTGCCGACACGGCGGCGAAGGCGATGGCGAGGGTGATGATGGTGTTGTTCATGGTTGCTGACCTCCTTGGTGAGCGAGCGGCTGCACAAGCTGCCAGCCGCTTTTCTGGTTCATCAGGAGGCCGTTCGCGTAGGCGCACGCCTCCGGGGTTTCGAGCGTCATGCGGATGACGCCGGGTGTGGGGTGGCGAACAGTCGTCTCGATCTGATCGCCGATGCAGGCAAGGCGAGGCAGCATCAGTCCCGACCCTCCGGGCGGCGGATGCGCGCCTCGATGTGTGCCACGCTTTAGGCGTCGTCGGCCTGTTTTTTCCGGCTCCATGTCGTTTCGTGTGGAAAGCAACACCGTCACTGGGGCATCGCCGGCGCGAACGGACTGGCCGGCAGGTGCTTGAGCTTGGACATGCGCAGGTAGGCGATGGCGATGAAGTTCGGCGGCCGGCGGGGCGAAGCCACTAGAGGCGGTGCCGTTCCTTTCGCGTATCGCTGGACTTGGT
>CAYSFW010000084.1:0-19192 GCA_964430355.1 uncultured Thiotrichales bacterium | reverse complement strand
TATGGGCACGGTCTGCCAGACCGCCAAGTTTTCCTATAACTTCTCGGCCCACGGCTCCCATGTCCGACACTCGCCGTTCGCCCTGTCCGTCCCTACCACCTGAAACACCCTCTTGTCGGTTTCGATTCCGACGCCTTTTTTGCTACCATTCCTTTCCGTCCCCCCTGTTTGCCTATGAAGTTCATCCCATTTTCCACCTTGGGCACTTGTCATTCCGTCGGCCCGTGAGGGTCCGCCTCCTCGCTTCCGCTCAACTTCCCTCACGGGGGGAGGCGTCCATACCATTTCTCCGTGACGTGGCTGGGCGTCGAGGGCGCGGCGGGCGGCTCGCGCAGGGACACGTTGATTTCGACGCGACGGTTGCGGTTGCGGTTTTCGGGCGAGTCGTTGGGCACAGCCGGCGAGGTATCGGCGTGCGCCCGGATCTCCACGCGCCCGGGATCTCTCAACCCGGCAGCTGTGAGGTGATGCACGACACTGGCTGCGCGCGCGGCCGAGAGCACCCAGTTCGAGGGGTACTGCAAGCTCTGGATCGGCCGGTCGTCGGTGTGCCCATCGACCACGATGCGTCCTTCGATCTGGTTGAAGGCCTTGGTCATCTCCGCAATCACCGGCAGGAAGCTGCTCTGCAGCTCAGCCGTGCCCGACGGGAACGACCCCTGCTCGTTGATGCGCACCAGCACGCCATCGTCGTTGACCCGCACGTCGACCCACCCCTTGCCGATGGCGTCGTGAATGGCGGTGACGAGCGTCTCCACGGCCTGCTGGGTCCGGCGGCTGACCGGACTCAGGTATTTGAGGTGCTCGCGCAGGTCGTCCGGAACGTTCGGCACGACCTTGGCTTCCTGTGCCGGGGCAATCACGTTGGGTTCAGCCGTCGGCGAGGTCGGATCGGGTTCGACCCATGCAGGCCTCTCGGCTTGTAATGCGAAGTGGTCCAGCGCGTTGGCCTCAGGCGGGATGGGTACGCTCGCCGGCCGGCCCAAGGCCTCGCGCACGGAGCCCGCGGCACCGCGATAGCGGTCGGTATCCAGCTCCGAGAACGAGATCAACAGCACAAAGAAGCACAGGATCAGCGACATCAGATCAGCAAAGGTCACCATCCACTTCGGCGCCCCGCCGCACTCCTCGCCCCATTTCAGTTCGTCGGCGTGCTGCATCACAGCGGCCCTTTCTTCGTATGGTTGTCGACCAGCATCTCCCGCTTCTCCTCAGGCAGGAATGTGGTCAGCAACTGCTGCAGGACGCGCGGATTGGTGCCGTCCTGGATCGATGCGACCGATTCGAGGATCAGCATCTTGCGCAGCCGCTCCTCGGCGCTAATGGACTTGAGCTTCTCGGCGATGGGGTTGGCGATCGCGTAGGCGATCAGGGCGCCGTAGAAGGTGGTGAGCAGCGCGACGGCCATCCCCGGCCCGATGGCCTTGGGGTTGTCGAGGTTCATGAGCATCTGCACCAGACCGATCAGGGTGCCGATCATGCCCATGGCAGGCGCGGCATCCGCCATCGCCTTGAACAAGCGGATGCCAGCATGCTGGCGCTCGAGCTCAATGTTGATGTCCTTCGCCAGCGTCTTTTGCACCACGTCCTTGGTGTACCCGTCGATACACAACTCCACCCCGCGGCGCAGGAAGGGATCACTGATCTGCACCTTTTCCAGCGCCAGTAACCCCTGACGGCGCACGACGTTGGTGAGCAACGTGGCTTCGTCGATGATCTGTTGGGGGTCGGTGGCGCGGTAGGAAAACGCGCGCATCGCCTCGCGAAAGGCGCCGAGCACGTGCTGCAGCGGCACCTGCGTAAGTGTCACGAACAGCGTGCCGCCAAACACGATGATGAGTGAAGGCACGTCGATGAAGCGGGAGAAGCCCCCGCTCAGTTGCACACCGCCCAAAATGACGCTCGTGGCCCCGACAACGCCGATGATGGCCGCGACGTCTATATGAGAATGGCGCAAACGCCGCAGAAAACTTTTTCGAGGTGCAGCCGCGCCCGGGGAAACTTCCTGCCGATTTTTTTCATTCATCCCTGACACCTTCCTGAGTGTTTTTCGTCTAAAAGCTAAATCCGTGCCATTCATTCACCCCAGGATGGGCCACCGGCATTGAAGCACGCCTTTGACGACTGAACGGCCTTTCCCGGGTCTCCCGTATTACCCCTCCTGCGCCACGCCTACGGGCGGCGTATCAACCGGTCACACCGCCCGACCCTGGCACCGGCAACGCATTTCACGGTTACCGGCAAGCCGGTGCCTCGTTGCCCCGTAGCTTTTCCGCATGCTCGGTTCTCGCTCGCGCAGCGTGATTTCACAGATCAATCGTCACGCTGCATTTCGTGCAAGTCATCGAGCGTGTAGAAGCCGCTGCCCCGCATGAATCCCGCCACGATGCTGTCCTTGAGAGCGAGAATGCGGCCTTGTTCGTCCCACTCGGTCACCCAGTCGAGCGGCAGGCCATCGAGCAGGTGAATCATGGCGCAACTGCCGTCGGGGTAGACGGACAAGTGTGTCTCCCCCGTGGTCAGATCGCGGAATGCTGGCAGAAAACCGAAACACAAATCGCCAAAGCTCCCTCTTGGCATCTCCTTATGCAGCCGGTGCTGTTGCAGGAAATCAGCCGATGTGATGAGCATTTTGAACCCCCCGAGCGCGCGTATTTTTTGTTGTTGTAATTTACGCCCCGACCTGTTTTTGGCCGGTTAGATGAGTTGCGCCAAGTCCTTTTGCATCGGCGCACGCATCGCGCGGGAGTGGATAGCGGAGCGGTGAGCGGTTTCTGGCTACCGATCCCGATATGACCTTCGGCGCTGGATGCGTTCCCCGGCGCATCCTGCGCACGCAACTTTTGTCTGATGCCCAGAATACGCGGGACTTTAGGAAAAACCAGAGGCTTGACGAGGAAGTGCCGCGACCTGCGGCGGCGCTGTCGGGGCGGTGTGATACCATCCCCGGATTACACTCAGAACACTGCAGAGACGGGCTTGATGGACCGATATTCCTTGCTTGAGAGGTCGCTTGGCGAGCGCATCCTGATCCTCGATGGGGCGATGGGCACGATGGTCCAGCGCCACAAACTCACCGAGGCGGATTACCGCGGCGAACGCTTCGCCAACTGGCCAAGCGACCTCAAGGGCAACAACGATCTGCTCGTGCTCACGCAGCCGCACGTCATCCGCGGGATTCACGAAGCGTATCTGCAAGCCGGCGCGGACATCATCGAGACCAATACTTTCAACGCAACCACGGTCTCGATGGCCGACTACGGTATGCAGGGCCTGGTCACGGAGATCAACACGGCCGCCGCGCGGCTCGCACGCGAGGTCGCCGACGCCTACAGCACGCCCGACCGGCCGCGCTACGTCGCCGGGGTGCTTGGCCCGACCAACCGCACGACGAGCATCTCGCCCGACGTCAACGACCCCGGGTATCGCAACATCACCTTCGCCGAGCTGGTCATCGCCTACAGCGAGGCAGCGCGCGCCCTGATCGCCGGGGGCGCGGACATCCTGCTCATCGAGACGATCTTCGACACCCTCAACGCCAAGGCCGCAATCTTCGCCTGCGAGCAGGTGTTCGAGGAGGACGGCCTGCGCCTGCCGATCATGATCTCCGGCACCATCACCGACCAGTCCGGCCGCACGCTGACCGGCCAGACCACCGAGGCGTTCTACAACTCGCTGCGCCACGCGCGACCGCTTTCCATAGGCCTGAACTGCGCGCTCGGCCCACACGAGCTGCGGCCCTACGTCGAGGAGATGAGTCGCATCGCGGAGTGTCGCGTCTCCGCGCACCCCAACGCCGGCTTGCCCAACGAAATGGGCGGCTACGACCTCGGCCCCGAGGTGATGGCCCAGGAGATCGCCGAGTGGGCGGAAAGCGGCTTCCTGAACATCGTGGGCGGCTGCTGCGGCACCACGCCCGACCACATCCGGGCGATTGCCGCGGCAGTGGCGAGCAAGCCGCCCCGCCGGGTGCCGGAGATCGCGCCAGCCTGCCGGCTGTCGGGGCTCGAGCCGTTCAACATCGACGGCTCGCAGAATTTCGTCAACGTCGGCGAACGCGCCAACGTCACCGGCTCGGCCAAATTCAAGCGCCTGGTGCTGGAAGGCCAGTACGAGGCAGCGCTCGATGTCTGCCGTGAGCAGGTCGAAAATGGTGCCCAGATCGTCGATGTGAACATGGACGAGGGCATGCTCGACGGCGTGGCCGCCATGCGCCGCTACCTGAACCTGATGGCCGCCGAGCCCGAGATCGCGCGCGTGCCGGTGATGCTCGACTCCTCCAAGTGGGAGATCATCGAGGCGGGCCTGCAGTGCGTGCAGGGCAAGCCGATCGTCAACTCGATCTCGCTCAAGGAAGGCGAGGACAAATTCATCCAACAGGCGCGCCTGTGCCGACGCTACGGCGCCGCCGTGGTGGTGATGGCCTTCGACGAGCAGGGCCAGGCCGACAGCTTCCAGCGCAAGATTGAGATCTGCGAACGCGCCTACCGCATCCTCACCGAGCGGGTGGGCTTTCCGGCCGAGGACATTATCTTCGACCCCAACATCTTCGCCGTGGCCACCGGCATCGAGGAACACGCAACCTACGGCGTAGACTTCATCGAGGCCACACGCTGGATCAAACAACACCTGCCACATGCGCGCGTCTCCGGCGGGGTGTCGAACGTGTCGTTCTCCTTCCGTGGCAACAACCCGGTGCGCGAGGCGATCCATGCAGTGTTCCTCTATCACGCGATCCGCGCCGGGATGGACATGGGTATCGTCAACGCCGGTGCGCTCACCGTGTATGACGAAATTCCTGCCGAGCTGCGCGAGGCGGTAGAGGACGTGGTGCTCAACCGCCGACCCGATGCCACCGAGCGGCTGATCGACATCGCGCCCAAGTACAAGGGTGACAGCGCCGCCGCGGAAACGCGCGCCACCGCCGAGTGGCGATCCTGGCCGGTGGAGAAGCGCCTGGAACACGCCCTCGTGCATGGGATTACTGATCACATCGAGGCCGACACCGAGGAGGCGCGCCAGGCGCTCGGGGCGCCGCTCAAGGTCATCGAAGGCCCGTTGATGGACGGCATGAACGTCGTCGGCGACCTGTTCGGCGCGGGCAAGATGTTCCTGCCCCAGGTAGTCAAGAGCGCGCGCGTGATGAAGAAGTCCGTCGCCTACCTGCAACCGTTTCTCGAAGCGGAAAAGGCCAACTGCGCCACCAACAGCAACGGGCGCATCCTGCTCGCCACCGTCAAGGGCGACGTGCACGACATCGGCAAGAACATCGTGGGCGTGGTGCTACAGTGCAACAACTACGAGGTCATCGACCTCGGCGTCATGGTCCCGGCAGAGCGCATCCTGCACGAGGCGCGGGAACACCAGGTCGACATCATCGGCCTGTCCGGGCTGATCACCCCCTCGCTCGACGAAATGGTGCACGTCGCCAAGGAGATGCACCGGCTTGGCTTTACGGTACCGCTGCTGATCGGTGGCGCGACGACCTCGAAGGCACACACGGCGGTCAAGATCGAACCGCAGTATCCGCACCCCGTGGTCTACGTCCCGGACGCCTCGCGTGCGGTCGGCGTGGCGAGCGCCCTGCTCTCCGCAGACCAGCGCGAGGCCTACGCGGCGAGCATCCGCGCCGAGTACGCGGAAGTCCGCGCGCGGCGCGCCGGGCAGGACGAGACCCGCAACCTGCTCACACTCGCCGAGGCCCGGGCCAACGCGGTGCCGGTGGACTGGGCAGCCTACACCCCGCCCCGCCCGGCGATGCCCGGCATTCACGTGCTCGACGACATTCCGCTGACGGCGCTCGTGCCCTACATCGACTGGACGTTTTTCTTTCACGCTTGGCAGCTGCGCGGCCGTTTCCCCAAGATCCTCGACGACGCCGAAAAAGGCGAAGAGGCGCGCAGACTCTACGCCGACGCGCAGGCCATGCTCGCCCGGATCATCGACGAGGGCTGGCTCACCGCCCGCGCCGTGATCGGTCTGTTCCCCGCCAACGCCGTCGGCGACGACATCGAGATTTATCGCGATGAATCGCGCCGTGAGGTGCTGCTCACCTTCCACAACCTGCGCAAACAGGGACACCAGCCCGAGGGCCATCACAATGACTGCCTGGCCGACTTCGTCGCCCCCCGCGACAGCGGCAAGGCCGACTACCTCGGCGCCTTCGCCTGCACGGCCGGCATTGGCATCGATGCAAAACTCGCCGAATTCGAGGCCGATCACGACGACTACCACGCCATCATGCTCAAGGCGCTGGCCGACCGGCTCGCCGAGGCGCTCGCCGAATGGCTGCACGAGCGCGTGCGCCGCGAGTACTGGGGCTATGCGGTTGGCGAAAACCTCACCAACGAAGAACTCATCGCCGAAAATTATCAAGGCATCCGGCCTGCCATGGGCTACCCCGCCTCTCCCGACCACACGGAAAAGGACCTGCTGTGGCGTCTGCTCAACGTAGAAGCCAACACCGGCATCTGGCTCACCGAGTCGAAGGCCATGGTCCCCACCGCCGCGGTGAGCGGTCTGTACTTCTCCCACCCCGAGGCGCGCTACTTTGCTGTCGGCAAGATCAACCGCGACCAGGTCGAGGACTATGCCCGCCGCAAGGGCATCGATGTCCGCATCATGGAAAAGTGGCTGGGTCCCAATCTGGCTTACGAACCCTGATCCACTCGAACAACGATGACGACAGCCACCCCACCCCGCAGTCACCGCCGGCACATGTGCCTGCTCAGTCTGGTCGTTGCATCCTGTGCACTGGCCTGGTCTGCCACCGCGGCGCTGGCAGCAGCCCCCACGCCGAAGTCCACTCCCTCGACCACTACTACGACCCCGCTTGCGGTCGGAGCACCATTCCCAGACCTCGCCTTTCGAGACGCCAAAGGCCAGCCCGTCAAGCTCTCGGACCTGCGCGGCAAGGTCGTCATCCTCCATTTCTGGGGTTCCTGGTGCGGCCCCTGCCTGCGCGAGATGCCCGCCATCCAGACCGTCTGGGAACGGTCCGGAAAATCCGCCGACGCCTACGCCTTCGTCCCGCTGCAGGTGCGCGAGAGCTTCATCGACACCGCGCGATGGGCGAAGCTGCAAAAGCTCAGCCTGCCGCTCTTTGACTCCGGTGCCGCCAGCGCCGACGACGGCGAACTGCGCCTCGCCAGCGGCGGCGTCATCCAGGACCGCGAACTCGCCAGCGTCTTCCCGACCACCTATGTCCTCGACCGCGACGGCAAGATCGCCATGCGCCACATCGGCCCGATCGAGGACTGGACACGAATCGAGCCCCTGCTGCACCGGTTGGCTTCGCCTAGACAGGGCGCGGAATGACGCTGACCGGGTGGCCGTGCGGGCGGAGAACCGCACTGCTCAGTGCAACTGCCGGGCTCCACGGCCAGTGGTTGGGTGTCGCAGCGGTGCGGCCTGCGCGTGGCTGACGCCATCCCTAGCGCCCTGCCCCGCTCAAGCCACCGGCGCTTTCTCCACCCAATCGTTCCGGACCCACTCAGAACCGCTGTGGCCGACCGCCGCAGGAAGCAGGCTGGAGGATCCAGCCCCTGAATCCAATCAGCGCATTTCCTGGTCCGTATCACTCTGGTCCAAAGTGAGTGCACCGCGTCGGTTATGGCGAACAACCTCATACCTTCCATCCGGCCGGCCCGTGAGACGACCTCGACCATGCCACCCTTTTTGCACAACTTGACGGACACAACCCGCAGCAGCCACATCGGTAACCCGGGCAGACCTACGGGAATACACTCAGAAAGCGACAATTTTTCTGCGCACTAATTTAAAGTTTTTCTCTGACAACCATCGCATAGTGCCCAAGCTGAACCATCCTGGGCCGTTGCAATCACCCCTCTGCATCAGCAGTCCAACCGCGACGTGTATAAGCGCCAATTAAAAACCATTGTTACAAATCCAACCTGTTCATGACGAACCAGCCCACAGGCAATGTTCGCGAATTTCGTTGGAAGCCAATTTTCAGGATCTGCGCATGGAGCCGAAATCAGTTCGTTGGATAATTGTTTCAAACCGATTCTTCAAAAGCCGGGAAGGCGCATCTGGCGAGTACATCAAAGCCGCCCAACTCCGAAGCCGTCTGTTTCGGGGAAAGGAGCAAGACACCGTGGGGCACAACGAACCCCAGCGCCGCCTCCACAGGGCAAAACGGTTGCTGCTCAGGCCTTTACTGATAGCGGCCCTTTGCTTCAGCGCACCGTTCCAAACTCTCGACGACGCGACGGCTGGAGCGACCAGCAATGCCCCGCTCAAGGAAATTCGGGTGCACCCCTCCAAACGCTTTCTCATGTACGCCGACGGTGAACCGTTTTTCTGGTTGAGCGACACGCAGTGGGAGATCGTCCATAAATCGACGCCGACGACGGCCACGCTAGTCCTGGACGACCGAAAGGCCAAAGGGTTCAACGCAGTGCAGATCTGCCTGCTGTTCCATTGGGCATTTCAGTTGCCCAACGAAGCGGGCGGCGTAACGGCAGGTTCGCCAGGCAACTGGAACGAAACCTATTTCAGCCATGCCGATTACGTGATCGATCAGACCATCGCACGCGGCATGCATCCCGTGATTTTTCCAGCGTGGGGAAATTACGCCAACACCAACATCGCGGCGCTATTCGGCAGCCCGTCCAACGCATACGCGTACGGCGCCTGGGTTGCGAATCGATACAAAAACCGGCCGGGCATCGTCTACGTGCTGGGCGGTGACGAGCCTGCCAATGAGTACATCGCCGCGATGGGGCAGGGCATCAAATCGGTGGATCCAAACCGCTTGGTCTCATTTCACAGCGGCAATAGCTCCTCGCTGTGGTACCAAAATGCGAGCTGGCTGGACTTCAATACCATTCAGACCTCCCACCATCTTTATAACGATACTGAGGAGTTCAGCAACGTAACGAACATGGTATCCACTGACTGGAATAAATCACCAACCAAGCCCACGATCGTCATGGAGCCGCGTTACGAAACCATCGAAGCCTATTCCAACCCGCCCTATGGCCCGAATGACATTCGCCTCTCCCAATATTGGGCTGTATTCAATGGCAGCTTTGGCGTTGGTTATGGCGAGGCCCGGATGATCTGGTGGGCGATCAACTGGAATACCGGTGCGTTCAACATCAATGACGTGTGGACCGGCATGAACGCGCCGGGCTCGTCAAATGTGAAACACATCAAGAATCTGATGCTTTCGCGACCGTTCTTCAGCCGCGTGCCTGACCGCGGGCTGGTGAACAATCAGACGCTGGTCGCCGCCACGCGTGGCGATGGCTACATCATGGTCTATTCGGGCTACGGGCAGGCATTCGTGGTGAATACAGCGAGCCTCTCGGGCAAGTCCGTGAAACCGTCGTGGTACAACCCAAGGACCGGCGCGGCCACCAGCGCCGGCAGCCAGTTCACCGGCGGCGGATCACAGCAGTTCTACCCGCCAGGCCAACCCGGTAAAGGCAACGACTGGGTGTTGGTGCTGGACGACGCGGCCCGGAACTTTCCGCCGCCTGGCATCGTGTCTGCACCCGATGCGGATGGCGACGGCGTGCCGGATTCGAACGACAACTGCGCCAACGTCAGCAATGCCAATCAGCGCGACACGGACGCCGATGGTTACGGCAACCTCTGCGACGCAGATCTCAACAATGACGGTGTCGTCAATTTTGCAGATCTGGCAACGATGAAAGGGCAGTTCTTCACCCATAACGCCCACGCCGACCTGAACGGAGATGGCGTCGTCAACTTTGCGGATCTGGCGCTGTTGAAGAGCGCGTTCTTTCGACCCCCTGGGCCGTCCGGAAGGGTCCAATAGGCAAGCGCTGATTGAACGAGCTAGCAGGCTGGACCGGCAAGCGCATGGACCGCAGCTACGAGGCCCATCCCTTCGATAGGCGAGGAGCAAACACCGCGCTAATCAGTAATCCGCCTGCGCTGCCGTTTAACTCGGCGTTAACTGCGCACGCATCGCCGAATGTTGTGAATGACTATTGAAGTACCGCACCGTGAATCGCAGATCCGCCACCTCGCCCGCGCAACGCCTCCGTCGGAACATTTTCGTAGCACTGCTGGCCGCCTGCTGCCTGTCTTCGGTGCAGGCTGCGGACAGTGACGGCGACGGGATCGACGATGCGCTCGACAAGTGCCGCTATCTCGCATCAGCCGACCAGGCCGACAGCGACAACGACGGCGTCGGCGACGCCTGCGACAACTGTACCCAGGTTGCCAACCCCACGCAGACCGACGCCGACCATGACGGCTTCGGCAATGCCTGCGACGGTGATTTCAACAACGACAACACTACCAACTTCGCCGACCTTGCCTACCTGAAATCCGTCTTTTTCTCCTCCGACGCGCTCGCTGAACTCACCGGCGATACGACCGTGAACTTCGCGGACCTCGCCGCACTAAAGTCGATGTTTTTCAAGGCCCCGGGGCCGAGCGCACTGGCGGGCAGCGGCGCCAACCAGCCGCCTGTGGTCAATGCCGGCGCCGATCGCAGTGTTGCGCTGATGGCTGGCAGTGCCGAGCTCGGTGCCACGGTCACCGACGATTACCGCCCATCGGGCCATGCCCTCAGCCTCACATGGACCCAGGTCAGCGGCCCAGCCGGCCTGAACTTTGCCAACGCTGCGAGCGCCCAAACCGCGGTGATCTTCACCGCCCCCGGGACATACGTGCTGCGCCTGACCGCACACGACGGGGCACTGAGCAGCAGCGACGAGGTCCAGCTCACGGTGACGGCAGACACCGGGCCGGTGAAGCGGGTAGTGATCAGCGAGATCTTCTACAACCCGCCACCCGTGCTGGGTGATGCCTACGAATTCATCGAGCTGTACAACGCGGAGCCCACGCCGGTTGATCTCAGCGGCTACCGGTTCACGGAGGGTGTGGCCTTCACGTTTCCGCAGGGCGCCACTCTCGCCGCTGGCAGTTACCTCGTGGTGGCCGCAGATGCCTCGAAATACGCCGGCCCGAACCGGGTCGTCTACCAGTGGACGTCGGGCAAACTCGACAACGGCGGCGAGACCATCACGCTCGTGGACGCCGCGGGGCGCATCGCGGACACGGTCGACTACGACGATGCCGGCGCGTGGCCTGTGAGTGCCGATGGCGCGGGTCCATCGCTGGAACTCAGGAATCCCGCCCTCGACAACGCCTTGCCGGAGAGCTGGACGGCCAGTGTCGCCAACGGCGGGTCGCCGGGTGGCGCCACGGGCAGCGGCGGCGGTTACGGCCCGCCACCGGGCAGCGTGGTGGTCAATGAGATCCTCGCCTCAAACGCCGCCAACCTTGCAGATCCCGACGGCAACGCCTATGGCGACTGGTTCGAGCTGTACAACACGACCTCCGCGCCGATCAACCTGGGCGGCTACTTCGTCAGCGATGATCCCTCGGGCAAACCCAAGAAGTGGCGCATTCCCGATGGCACGACCATCCCGGCGCGCGGGTTCCTGCTGGTCTGGGCGGACGACGGCAACACCACGGGCAACGCCTTCCACACGAATTTCAAGCTGAGTCAGACGGGCGAGGCCGTATCGATCGCTGACCCGACCGGTCGCATCATCGACAGCAAGGCCTTCGGCCAGCAGACGACCGATGTGTCCTACGGCAGGGTCACCGACGGTGCGTCGGACTGGGCCCTGTTCACGGTGCCTACACCGGGCGCGCCCAACGCATCCTCGACGGGGCTGCGCCAACTGCCGCCGCCAGAGTTCTCGAAGACGGCAGGTTTCTACCCCGGGACGCAGACCGTGACGATCAGCACCAGTGAGGCGGGCGCCCAGGTCGGCTACACGACCGACGGCTCCGAACCCACCGCGGGCTCCGGTGCGAGCAGCGTGCAACTGACCGTGCCGGCGACCGCTGTGGTGCGCGCCCGTACCTTCAAGAACGGATTGGCCCCGAGCCGCGTCGTCACCCACACGTACCTGATCGGCTACACCACGACCTTGCCCGTATTCTCGATTTCCGGCAATCCCGCCGATGTCGCTGCCGTGGTGAACAGCGGCGATCAGGAGGTGGAAAAGCCGGTTTATGTCGAATTCTTCGAGACAGACAGGCAACGCAAGATCGCGACGGGGGCCGATCTGGAGCTCGATGGCTCGTCGACGCGCAATCTGCCGGTCAAGACGTTCGCCATCCGGGCGCGTTCGGAGTACGGGTCAAGCACGTTCCAGCACCAGTTTTTCGCAGACAAGGACATCACGGAGTTCAAGAGCCTGGTTTTGCGCTCGTCGGGCAACGACATGGGCAACTCGTACATGCGCGATGCGCTCGTGCACCAGCTGGTGCGCGGCCGGATGGACGTCGATCGCCTGGCCTATCGCCCCGTGGTCCTGTTCCTCAACGGCGAGTATCAGGGCATCCGCAACCTGCGCGAAAAGAAAAACAAGCACTACGTTTACGACAACCACGGCGTTGACCCGGACCAGATCGACATGCTGGAGAACTATGACAACGCCGTCATCGAGGGCGACGCCTCGCACTACCTCAGTCTGCTCAACTTGGTATCCACGCAGCCGATGGCCTCACCGGGCACCTACGACGCCGTCGCGGCGTACATGGACATCGACGAGTACATCAACTACTACCTGACCGAGATCTGGGCCGTGAATCAGGACTGGCCCGCAAAGAACATCCGCTACTGGCGGCCCCGGCAGCCGGGTGGCAAATGGCGCTGGATACTCTACGACCTGGACCTCGGGCTCAACATCTGGGGTGGCAGCCCGCCGACGACGGACATGTTTGCCTACCTGCTGGCGAGCTCGGATCCTGACTGGCAGGTTCGCGCCAAGTTCCTGTTCAAAAAACTGATGGAGAATCCCACGTTCGAGAGGAACTTGATGCAGCGGCTCGCCGGTCACCTCAACACGACGTTTTCGGCCACGCGGGTGATCGAGATGATCGACGCCATCGCCGCCGGAATACGCCCCGAAATGCCGTCGCACATCGCCCGCTGGGGCGCCCAGGCCGGCCCCTACAGCATGAGTCAGTGGGAGGGCGAGGTGCAGGTCCTGCGCGACTTCGCGACCGCGCGCCCCGCGCACCTGCGCGCCCACATGCTGTCGAGGCTCGGGTCGAGGACGTCGGGCTTCGCCACGCTGACTGTCGAGAATCCCACCTTCGCGAACGGCGAGGTGCAGGTGTCCGGCGTCGCGCTGCCGCAGACCGCCAGTTTCGCCGGACAATGGCTGAAGGACATACCGCTGACCCTCAAGGCTGTACCCAGTGCGGGCAAGCAATTCGTCCGCTGGGAAGGCGCGGTCAGCTCGACGAACGCAGAGGTAACGCTCACGCTATCCGGCAACACGTCGGTCCGGGCGGTGTTCGAATAGCGCCCGCTCATGCCTCTGCCCGGCGGCACGCCCGCGCCCGCGGATCCTTGCCGGACCCGGCAGAGCCGCAGTGCAGCCGGGCCGGGGTCTTACCGCCGGGGGTAATTGGCCCTGGCGGGGATCACGTTGCGGATGCCACCCTTCGGGTTCTCGATGTCGCCCGTGTAGCGGGGCAGGATAATCACGTGCAGGTGGTCGATGCTCCGCCCGGCGGCGCGGCCATCGTTGTTTCCCACCGTGTACGCAGCCGGCTTGCTCCCTAGAAAGGGGAGCCGCAACACCGCTTCGATGTGGTCCTTGGGGCGGTCCTTCAGATCCTCGCGTGTCAGCATGTTGCGATAGACCTCCGCGAAATCCGTCTGCTCCACAGCGGCCTTCACACCGCGCAGCGCGTCGAAGTAATCGCTGCACTCGGCTTCGTTCAAGTCGAAGATCGACTCGACATGACGCTTGGGAATGACCAGGGCGTGCCCTGGGTTGACCGGGTGCGTGTCGAAGATGCCCACGAAGGAGCGGTTTTCGAAGATGAAGGGATCGGCCTCGCCGCGGATCACCTTGCAGAAGTAGCAGCTCTGGCTGGTTGGTGTGTTTTGCATCGTCGACGCTCTGGCTCGCTTCAGGCAGTGGCCGCGCAATTTGCCCTCACGTTCGGTCAGCATTCAAGTCTTGACGCACGACCGCGCTTGAGCACCAGCCCTCGAGGTCGAGGGCCGGTCGCAAAACCCAAGCCGACGCGATGTCCTTGGCGCCGTCCCTAACCCTATGACCTGCAAAACCGCCTCGGCCGCTCGGCGCATTATAAGGAAGCCGGGGCCCATTATCGGAACGCCCCGCCAAGCACTTCGGAGGCTGTGTAACCGATGCCGCTAATCCCGATCGATGAGCAGCTCCACACGCCGGTTCAGCGCTCGCCCCGCAGCGGTGGCGTTGGACGCAATCGGGGCTTCCTCGCCCTTGCCGGCGTACTTCATGCGGCTGGGTGCGACGCCGCGTCCCGCGAGATAGCGGGAGACGGCCTGCGCCCGGCGCAGCGAGAGCGCCATGTTGGCGGCGTCGTTGCCGACGTCGTCGGTGTGGCCGACGACGATGACGCGAACCTGCGGGTGGCGGTTGAGCTCGGCGGCAACGCCATCGAGGACCCGCTCGGCATCGCGGGTGAGACGGTCCGAATTGGTGTGGAAGGTCACGCCCTCCAGCACGCCGATGACGCTCGGCACGACAGGCGGGCAGCCGTTGCTATCCACTGGGGTTCCGCCCAGCGTGTTCGGACACTGGTCGCGGGCGTCGGCGACCCCGTCCTTGTCGCTGTCAACCGCAGCCGGGCAGCCCTCGGCATCAACCGGTGTACCGGCGGGTGTGTCCGGGCAGCGGTCCTTGGCGTCGCTCACGCCGTCGTTATCGCTGTCGCGTGGACAGCCGACATCGTCCACCGGCGTTCCCGGGGGCGTGCCCGGGCACTGATCGGCCCCATCCAGCACCCCGTCGCGATCAGCATCCGCTGGCTCGGCAGCCTTCGGCGCGGGCGACGCACCACCGAAACGCTTACTCACGTTGATCGAGAGCAACCGCGCGTCGTCGTCGAAGTAGTCGTACTCGCCGCGTACGCCAAAGCCGTTCTTGAATTGATACTCGAGGCCCACGCCACCAAACACCTGCGTGTCCTTCACCTCCTGGATGGGGATGCCGTCCTTGCTTTCGACGTCCACCACCCCGAAGCCCAGCTTGAACAGCGCGGAGAGGCCCGGCGTGTTCGAAGGCACATACAACAGGCCAGACAGGCCATAGCTGCCGTAGCCGATGTCGCCCTGGCCCGCCAGGCCCTTGAGCGTCGCGTTGCCCAGCCCGGCGTAGAACGCCTCCAGCGAGATGAAGTTGTTGAGATCGACGCCCATGAAGAGTTTGCCGCCGAAGTCGTGCTCCTGGTCGAGGCGGTAGCCTGTGTTGTTGGTGGTGGGGTCTGGCCTTAGCGTGGAGCTACCGGCACCGGCGCCGATGTAGAACTGGCCTTGCTCGGCCTGTGCGGGGCCGACGTCGAGCGCAGAACCCAGCGCCGCAACCACCGCCGCGACCGCGCGCCGCCGCCGCAGCAGCAGCGCCCCACCGAGCAGACCGAGGGTCGGCCACCCGGCCGCGCCACCGCCAAGGCCACCCTTGAGGTCGGTCAGCACAGGGCCGGCAGGGGCGTTGGGCACAGCGGTTGGGGTCGCGGTCTCGGCCAGCGTGCCGGCGATCGGCTCCCACAGCATGGGCACGGCATCGATCACCCGCGGGTCGGTTTCGCCCGGATCGCCCCGGCCGTTCTTGTTCGCATCTTCGACGCCGTCACCGCGCCCATCGCCGTCGGTGTCGAACAGGCGCGGGTCGGTTTCGCTCGGGTCCCGCTTGCCGTCGCGGTTGGCATCTTCCAGGCCGTCCGAGAGGCCGTCGTCGTCGGTGTCCACGTCGAGCGCATTGGTCTCCAGCGGCACGCCCTTGGCGTCGAGGTCGAACCGGCCGTTCTTGTTGGCATCCTCGGTGCCGTCCAGTAGCCCGTCGCCGTCGGTATCCGGGTTGCGCGGATCGGTGCCGAGACGCGCCTCGGTCTCATCGGACAAACCATCCTTGTCCGTATCCAACGTGCTGGCGATGCCGGTGCCGGTTACTGGTACGTTCACTGGATTCTCGTCCGGGTCGTTCGAGGTGATCGAGACCACGCCGACTTGCGCACCGAGCGCGCTCGGCGCAAACGTCACGCTGATCTCGCAGCTCGCACCCACCGCGAGCGGCGCGGCCATGCAAGCCGTTGCGGCGGCCGAGAACTGGGTGCCGATGAGTGTGACGCCGGTGATCGTCAACGGCGCCTGCCCGGTGTTGCTCACGGTGATGGCCTTGGCCGGGCTCAGCGAGCCGATCACGTGCTCGCCGAAGGCCAGGGCCTTCACCAGCAGATCGGGCTCGGCGGCCGCCGACACGGCGATGTCGCCACTCGGCGTCGCAGTGCCGAGGCCCGAGAACACCACGGTGGTGCTCGGCTCGTCGACGTCGTTCGACTCGATGGTCACAGTGGCCTTCTGCAGCCCCGTAGCGGTCGGTTTGAAGCTGACCACCATCACACAACTGCGATTCGGCGCGAGCGCCTGGTCCTGACACGCGGCGACGTTGATCCCGTAATGGGCGGCGCCGCTCGTCAGGGTGACCCGGCCGATGTTCAGGTTTGCGCTGCCCAGGTTGTAGACCGTCAGCGATTGGGAGGCGCTCGCCTCATTCAGCACGGTGGCGGGAAACGCCACGCTGAGCGGCCGCACATCGATCTCCGGCGCGGGCGCGGTCACCGCCACGCCGCTGAGCGGCACCGAGACCAGCGCGGGTGTGACATTCGAGGTGATATCGAGGTTCGCCTCCTTGCTGCCGATCGAAGCGGGCTTGAACTGTACGCCGATCCGGCAATTGGCCCTCGGGTCGAGCGAGGCGGCGCAGGTGGTCTCCGCCGGCACGAGCACGAACTCGTCGCGGTTCGTGCCACTCAGCGCGATCTGCATGATGCTGAGCGGCGTGTCACCGGTGTTCGTCACGGTCACGACCTGTGTGGCACTGGATACCGCGACGAAGGTGTTAGGAAAGACAACCGAGGTTTTGTCGAGCGAAACGGCAGGCCCCGTCAGCGTAGGCCGGCACTCCTGGACGCTGAGCGCGGTGATAGCCACGTCATCACTGCCCGTCTGGTTGACGACCGTATCGGTGATCGCCAGCACCGTGCTCGCGGCGGTCGGCGTAAACGTGAACTCGAAGCGCTTCCAGCCGTCCGTCGTCTCCTGGGGCACTGTGAACGAGCCGATCGTCACCCCACCCGCAGCGATGCTCAGCGCAGGATCCGCGACGGCAGGGATGTTCAGCCCAGCCTGAATGACGTTCGAGGTGTAGCCAGAGAGCAGGTATGTCTTGCCCGCCGTGAAGCCTGTCGCCGTCTGGCGCCAGATGACACGGGGCGCGGCCAGGTTGCTGCCGTTGGAATACAGCCAGTTCGTGACGGGCCCCACGCCATTCGCCGCATCCCCCGCAAACGGCCCCTGAACGACGAGCAGCCCAAGCAGCGACAAGGCACCGGTGACGACAGCCACTGTCGTGTCCGGGGCATAGCCGACGCCCTGATAGGTCACGTCGGCGCTCCACCCCCCAAGATCAGTACCGGGCGGCAGAGTCGACCCCGCGGGCAACGTCGAAAAGTTTCCGTTGACGATGAGATTAGCGCCGCCGGGCGCAGAATTCGTCGGGCAACCCGCTGCAAATGCCTGCGAGCCGGAGAACAGACCCACGGTCGCGCAGAGGATCGCCGGCACCGCTCGGCGGTCCATGCACGGCCATCCCCGAATAAACGTTGTGAGACCCAGCGTCTTGAGATTCATGGCCATGCGGCTTGCTCCAATCCATGGTTGAAAATTGCGGGTTGCCACCTGGTTGCTCTACCAAGGGGGCCCAGCGCGAGGTTGTTGTCCGGACGACGACTCAAATACACACCGCAATGACGCTGCGTAGAACGCAGCGCCAAATGGCGGCGGCGGTCGAATTTTACAATTTAATATAGCAAGTTACGACATGCTAATAGTGTCTACTTAAAAAATATTCACCTATATAATTGATATTTCGCTTATTTGATGTGCTGACCTCAACGATATTCTCACCCCACACGCCCCACAGTCCTCCCAAACCGCTATGCCCAGCGCAGCCGGATCGCTTGACGGTCGAAGTCGGCAGCTCTGCGCACCCCTGGGGAAACGCGGATTCAAATGCGAACGGAACGGAGCGCCAGGCCACTAAGCACAGCGACGAGACGCAGTCGTGCGGAACAACTTTCCCGGCGCGGAGAAACCCACGGCACGCAGGGCAGGAGGCCCGTAGCACCCGTCCAGTCGATGGACGACACGCTCGCACCGCGTAGCCGATTGTCCGTGCATCCCTTGCTCTGTGCCGAGCGCGTCGATGTAATGCGCGTATCCAGGCACAGCGCATCACCGGCTGCATGGACAGACCGGCGCTGGCCGTTTCTCGAGATGTCCAACCACACCGCATGCGAACCAACCACCGTGAACGCACTGCCAGACCACCACATCGTGCCTTCGCCATTCGGCCCTGGACACAACGCCGCGCTGCTCTTGGCCTACCTCGCGGTGCGCGACACCGCGCTCGCGCGGCGTAGTCACTACTTTGGCGGACGTTTCGAAAATGTCTATCTCCCGCGCGAAGCCATCGCCGCCCTGGGCCCGGTGCTCGATTTCGCTGCCGAGCAGGCACGCCTGCTGTGCGGCCTCGCGACGAGGCCCGAGGTCGGCTTCTGGTTCAACGAGATGGCCCCCGGCCAGCGCACCCTGGCGCACACGCACGATGACTCCGACGAGTTGCTCTCCGGCGTGTACTACGTGAAGGTGCCACCGCGCTCGGGCGACTTGCTGCTGGGCGAGGCACCCGGGCAGGCACGGGTGAAGCCAGCGGAAGGCTTATGCGTGTTCTTCTCACCGCAGCTCGTGCACGAGGTCGAGACCAACGCGAGTGACGAAGTCCGCCTGTCGATCGGGATGAACTTCGGAATCCGGGCAGCGGAGGCACCGACTGGCCGGGATTGAGCCTATACTCGCCAGACCACCCCGGAGGCCACCGCGATGAAGCAGAGGCTGCGATGCCTGACCTTGGCACTCGCCCTTAGTTCCCCCGCCACCCAGGCGTTTGACCTACCGTTCTGCCCGCTGGGCGGGCCGCCAGGCTGGTACGACAGGCTGTTCGAGCATCGCGCAGCCGTACCTCCACCCTGGGCGTACGCACCACCACCCGTGGTGTGGCATCCGCCATACGCCACTCCGGTGCCAACGTCGCCGCCCGCACGCGACGTA
>CAYSFW010000083.1:0-8931 GCA_964430355.1 uncultured Thiotrichales bacterium | reverse complement strand
GTATGGGCTGTTCGGCATCAACCGTTACCAGCGGCGGGCGCGGCGGCTGTTTCCGGGGGCAGATCCTGCTGTTCGGCAGGACCTCGCGCCTACGATGCCCCAGGCCGTATCGGCGCCGTTTGCCGGCCTGGCGCACCTGGTGGGACGTGCCACCGGCCAGTCGCTGACCAGCGGCAACCGCATCGAGCCGCTCGTCGATGGCGAGCAGGCCTACCCGGCCATGCTCGCTGCCATCGAGTCGGCGCGGCACAGCGTCGCGCTGGCTTCGTACATCTTCGACAGCCAAGGCATCGGGGCGCAGTTCGTCGATGCGCTGCGCCGGGCTCATGAGCGCGGCGTGCAAGTGCGGGTGCTGATCGATGACGTCTATGCCCGCTGGACGCCCCGCAGCGCCTACCGCGCCTTGCAACGCGCCGGCGTTCCGGCGGCGACGTTCAACCCGACATTGATTCCCGCGCGCCTGCACGCCGCGCATCTGCGCAATCACCGCAAGCTGCTGGTGATCGATGGCAAGACGGGATTCACCGGCGGCTTGAACATCTTCAGCCGGTATTGGCGGCCCGATGCGCCAGGCCAGGCCTGTCACGATTTGCACTTTCGTCTGCGCGGGCCGGTGGTTGCGCATCTGATGCAGTGCTTCACCGACGATTGGTGCGATACCACGGGCGAGCGGCTCAGCGAGGGTTTCTGGCGCGAATCGCCCGCAGTGGCTGATGAGCAAGGGACCTCTTGGGCGCGCGGCATCGAGGCCGGTCCCGATGAGGCCCTGGACAGGATGCGCTGGACCTTCATGGGCGCTTTGAGCGCGGCGAAGCATTCGGTGCGCATCTGGACACCTTACTTCGTGCCCGATCAGCCGATGATCGCGGCGCTGAGCACGGCCGCGTTGCGCGGCGTGCGCGTCGAGGTGCTGACGCCCGCAAACGGCGACCATCCCACGGTGCAATGGGCCGCGCGCGCCCACTACTGGCAGGTGCTGGAGCACGGTGTACGCATCTTCGAACGGCCTGGTCCGTTCGACCACAGCAAGCTGATGCTGATAGACGGCCAGTGGTGCTGCCTGGGTTCGGCCAATTGGGATGCGCGCAGCCTGCGCCTCAACTTCGAGTTCAATGTGGAGGTGTACGACACCGCGCTGTCTACGCGGCTGGAATCCCTTTTTGATGCCGCCAGTGATGCATCGAACGAGATATCGGCCATGGCGTTGCGTGCCCGCCCGCTGGCCATCCGCTTGCGCGACGGGGTGGCCCGTCTGTTCACCCCCATTCTCTAGCGGCACGACTTGCGAGGAACATTGCCCATGGAAAAGAAAGATCAATGGAACATTGGCTACTGGATCGTCGCCGGCCTGTTGCTGCTGACGCTACAGAACTACTGGCAGGCGGCCAAGACCGTCGAGCCCGTGCCCTACAGCGAATTCGAGAAGGCGCTGGCCGAGGGGCGCGTCGCCGAAGTGCTGGTGTCGGACCGCACGGTCACCGGGCGCCTGAAATCGCCGGACAGCCGGGGCAAAACGACGATCGTCGCGACCCGGGTCGAACCCGACCTGGCCGAGCGGCTGTCGAAATTCGACGTCCCCTATGCACGCGTGGTGGAGAGCACCTGGTTGCGCGACCTCCTCTCATGGATTTTGCCGGCGGTGGCTTTCTTCGGTGTCTGGTTCTTCCTGTTCCGGCGCTTCGCCGAGAAGCAGGGCATGGGCGGCTTCCTGAGCATCGGCAAGAGCCGCGCCAAGGTGTTCATGGAGAAGAACACCGGCGTCACCTTTGCCGATGTCGCGGGTGTCGATGAGGCCAAGGCCGAGCTGGTCGAAATCGTCGACTTCCTGAAGAACCCGCAGGATTACGGCCGCCTCGGCGCGCGCATCCCGAAAGGTGTGTTGCTGGTTGGCCCGCCCGGCACGGGCAAGACCCTGCTGGCCAAGGCCGTGGCGGGCGAGGCCGGGGTACCGTTCTTTTCCATCTCAGGCTCGGCGTTCGTCGAGATGTTCGTCGGCGTGGGTGCAGCGCGCGTGCGCGACCTGTTCGAGCAGGCCCGCGGGCAGGCGCCGGCGATCATCTTCATTGATGAGCTGGATGCTTTGGGCCGCGCGCGCGGCGTCGGCGGCCCCATCGGCGGCCACGACGAGCGCGAGCAGACCCTCAACCAGCTGCTCACGGAGATGGACGGCTTCGACAGCTCGGTCGGGCTGATCATCCTCGCCGCCACCAACCGCCCCGAAATCCTCGACCAGGCGCTGCTGCGCGCCGGTCGCTTCGACCGTCAGGTGCTGGTGGACCGGCCCGACAAGAAGGGACGGCTGGACATCCTGAAAGTCCACGTCAAGAAGGTGACGCTGGCTCAGGATATCGATCTCGAACAGGTGGCTGCGCTGACCACGGGCTTTTCGGGTGCAGACCTCGCGAACCTGGTCAACGAGGCTGCGCTGGCTGCGACCCGGCGCAAAGCGTCCGCCGTGGAGTTGCAGGATTTCACCGCCGCCATCGAGCGCATCGTGGCGGGCCTGGAGAAGAAGAACCGCGTGCTCAGTCCGAAAGAGCGGGAGACGGTGGCCTATCACGAGATGGGCCACGCGCTGGTGGCGCTGGCGCTTCCCGGCACCGACCCGGTGCACAAGATCTCGATCATTCCACGCGGCATCGGCGCACTCGGCTACACGCTGCAACGCCCCACCGAAGACCGTTTTCTGATGACCCGGGCCGACCTCGAACACAAGATCGCGGTGCTTCTGGGCGGGCGCGCGGCCGAGAAGCTGGTGTTCGGGGAGCTGTCCACCGGCGCTGCCGACGACCTGGCGCGGGCCACCGACATTGCCCGCGACATGATCACGCGCTTCGGCATGGATGAGGGACTGGGCTATGTCGCCTTCGAGGCGCAACGGCCGCGATTCCTCGATACGCCCGAGCTGGCGCAGGGGGGCTGTCGGGTGGCCGAATCGACCCAGGCACGCATCGATCAGGCCATCCGCGACATCGTGATGGGGGTATTCGAGCGCGCATTCCGGATTCTGGAGCGCAATCGCGAGGTGCTGGGGCGATGCGCCCACGAACTTCTGATGCGGGAAACCCTGGAGGAAGGCGACATCCGCCAACTGACCCAGGGACTCCAGCGTGAGCACGAAGACGCCAGCGCCCGAGTGGCCGACCCACATCAATCCAACCCTTGAAGGAGTTATCCCATGACAGATAGCGTCCATATCGTTTGTCCGCACTGCCAGTCGATCAATCGCGTACCCGCGTCCAAACTCGACGCTCAACCCAATTGCGGACGGTGTCAGCGCCCCCTGTTCATGGGGGAGCCGATCGAGTTGACCACGGCGACGTTCGCGCGCCATGTACAGCGCAGTGACATCCCCTTGTTGGTCGATTTCTGGGCACCTTGGTGCGGCCCCTGCAAGATGATGGCGCCGCAGTTCCAGCAGGCCGCACGCCTGCTGGAACCCAAGGTACGTTTGGCCAAAGTCAACACCGAGGCTGAGCCGCAACTGGCTGCGCAGTTCGGCATTCGCAGCATTCCGACGCTGGCGCTGTTCCGGGGTGGGCAGGAAGTCGCCCGTCAGGCCGGCGCCATGGGGACCCAGGACATCGTGCGGTGGGTGTCATCCGCCCAGGTAGGGCGCTGAACAATGCAGGACTTGCTCGGAACGACCCTGATCCTGCTGGCCGCCTGCAGCCTGGCGGCTGTGCTGACGGCCAGACTAAAGGTTCCGACCTTGCTGGGTTATCTCGTGATCGGCGCCTTGCTCGGGCCCTCGATCATGGGCTGGGTCATGCCAGGGCAGGCACTGAGTTTCCTGTCCGAGCTTGGCGTTGCGTTGCTGCTGTTCATGGTCGGGTTGGAATTCTCTCTCGGCCACTTCTGGCTCACCCGCAAGACCGTTCTGGTGGCCGGTGTGCTGCAGATGGCGATGGTCGCCATTCCGATCGCCTTGACGTTGATCTGGCTGGGGCTCGCACCCAGCACCGCCGGGTTGCTGGGCGCAGCAGCGGCCATGTCCTCCACCGCCCTGGTCAGCCGGCAGTTGGCCGACCAGGGCGAACTCACCACGCGCCACGGCCGCAGCGCCATCGCCGTGCTGGTCTTTCAGGACCTGGCCAGCGTGCCCCTGCTGGCCCTGCTGGCGATCTGGGCACGCGGCGACTCGCCCGGGATCGGCAGTGTGCTGCTGGAGGTGGCGGGCGTGCTGCTGCTGTTCGCTGTCTCGGCCATCGCCTCGCGCCGCTTGTTGCACCGGCTGCTGGGGTGGGTGGCACGCCAGGGCCATGAAGAATCCTTCGTGCTGGTTTCGCTTTGTGTGGTCGTGGCGGCGGCCGCGGCGGCGCACATGCTCGGCGTGTCGGCCGTGCTCGGCGCCTTTCTTGCCGGGATGGTGTTGGGTGAAAGCGACTTCCGTCACCACATGGAAGACCACCTCAAGCCCTTTCGCAATGTGCTGTCGGGCGTGTTCTTCGTCACGATCGGCCTGCAACTGGATGTCGCGCAGATCGTGGAAGCACCGCTGGCAGTACTGGGCTGGCTGTTGGTGCTGGTGCCGATCAAGATGATCCTGAACCATCTGGCGCTGCGCGCAACCGGTCTTTCGGCACTCGATGCCTGGCGCACCAGCATTGTGCTGGGGCATGGCGGCGAGTTCGCGCTGCTGTTGTTGGGGATGGTCATGCAGCAGCACCTAGTCGCCGCCACGGTGGTGCAACCGATGCTGGTGGCGCTGGTGCTGAGCATGGGATTGGCGCCGCTGCTGATCCGCTACCATGACCGACTGGCGCAGACATTCAGCCGCACAGGCATGCTCATCCAGCCGCCTCAGGAGGAAGAGGCCGAGGCCGCCGAACAGGCGCAGGGTCTAAGCGACCATGTCATTGTCTGCGGCGCCGGCGAACTTGGCGTGATGCTCAGTCAGGCGCTCAAGCGGGCGAATGTGCCGCATCTGCTATTGGAATCGGACTACCAGAAAGTCGAGGCAGGCCGCGTGCTGGGCGCCCCGGTGTCTTATGGCGATGCCAGCCGTCTACCCACTCTCGTGGCTGCTGGGTTGGACAATGCGCGTTTGCTCGTGCTGACATTTTCCGAACCACGCCCGGCGGTACGCATCGCGCAAGCGGTGTTTGAACGCCACCCTCAACTGGCTGTCGTGGTTTCCTGTCGCCAGGTGAGCGACGCCAGCGCACTGCACGCGCTCCCGAACGTGCATGTGTATCACGAATCCCTTGCTGTCGCGCATGGGCTGACGGAACTGGTGTTGCTGCACAGTGGCGTATCCGTTGCTGCCGCCAATACCGCCCTCAGTGAAATGCGGACGAACCTAGCCAGCACCGACCAATTAAGGAGCAATCCTTCATGAAAGAAGAGCGCCGCAGCAAATTTCAAGTTTTCCGTGACCAGTGGGCCATCATGAACTTTTACGAGCGCTTCGAGCATGTGGTCGCGCTCGTCCTGTCGGCGGTGATCGCCGCGATCATCGTGGTCTCACTGTTCCAGTTGATTTCGATCGTCTTTACGCTGCTGATCGTCGATGCGTTCAATCCACTCGATCACAAGGTGTTCCAGAGCGTGTTCGGCATGATCATGACGCTGCTGATCGCCATGGAATTCAAGCATTCCATCGTGCGCGTGGCCTTGCGCCGCGACAGCATCATCCAGGTCAAGACCGTGATCCTGATCGCGCTGATCGCGCTGGCGCGCAAATTCGTGATTCTCGATCCTGAGGTGAGCCCGGGGAAAGTTGCGGCCCTGGCTGGCGCTACCCTGGCCTTGGGCGTGACCTACTGGCTGCTGCGTGAGCGTGATGACCGGATGGCCGAGGAAACGCTGCATGATCGGTCGTGAGTCCGGCGGCAATCCCGAGGACTGGTCGCGGCATCGCTGGCTCAACCGTCTGCAGACAGTGCTGCTGGTGCTGACCTTGCTCGGCATCGCAGCCGTCGCTGGCAGCCTGCTTCTGGGCGAGCAAGGCCTGTGGCTGGCGCTGGCGTCCGCCGTTTTCGCCTTGCTGATCGAGCCCGCCGCAGCATCGAGCCTGACCCTGCGTCTGTATCACGCCCGACCTCTGCATCCGGGCGAAGCCCCGGATCTCTGGGCAGTGATACGCGAACTGGCGACGCGAGCCGATTTGCCCGCCGTGCCGGTGCCGCATTATGTTCCCAGCGCCATGGTCAACGCCTTCGCCACCGGCTCGAAAAGACACTCCGCCATCGCGCTCACCGATGGGCTGTTGCGCAGCCTCACGCCCCGCGAACTGATAGGGGTGCTCGGACATGAAATTGCCCACATCGCCAATGAGGATCTGCGCGTCATGGGACTGGCCGACTCCATCAGCCGGCTCACCCACCTCCTGGCCCTGCTCGGTCAAATCGCGATCCTGTTCAGTATGCCGGCGCTGCTGCTGGGCGCGGTCGATGTCTCCTGGCCCGCGCTGCTCCTGCTGGCGGTTGCGCCGCAACTGGCCCTCCTGGCCCAGTTGGGCCTGTCGCGGGTCCGCGAGTTCGATGCCGACCGGCTGGCAGCGGAACTGACCGGCGATCCGCAAGGGCTGGCTTCCGCGCTCGCGAAGATCGAGCGGGTCGGCCGATCCTGGCGTGCCTGGTTGCTGCCGGGATGGGGTAACCCTGAGCCCTCCTGGTTACGTACTCATCCGGCAACCACCGAGCGCATCGCGCGGTTGCGGGAGTTGGGCGCACAGATCGCGCCGACGCCGCTCCATACCCCCCTTTTCCTGCTGGAACCCGCCGTATCGCCACGTCCACCGCGTTGGCGTCCCGGTGGTCTCTGGCATTGAATTCAAACAGGAGATCCTGATGACCTACCCCGATCCATACAGCCGTCCGGCACCCGACCACTTCGTTCGGCGCTGGCTTGTCATTACAACCTGCATTGCAGCGCTCATGTTGCTGTGGCAGTTCCTGCCGGCGATCGAAGCCTGGTTCAGCCCCCGCGAGGCGGCTGAGCGCACGGTGACACCGCGCGGCGACCTGGCCGCCGACGAAAAAGCGACCATCGAACTGTTCGAGAAATCCCGCGCATCAGTGGTCTACATCACCACCGCCCAGCTGGTGCGCGACGTCTGGTCGCGCAATGTCTTCTCGGTGCCGCGCGGTACGGGCTCCGGCTTCATCTGGGACGAGGCCGGTCATGTCGTGACCAACTTTCACGTCATCCAGGGCGCGTCTTCTGCCACGGTCAAACTGGCCGACGGCCGCGACTATCAGGCGGCACTCGTCGGCGCCAGCCCCGAGCATGACATCGCGGTGCTCAAGATCGGCGTCGGCTTCAAGCGTCCCCCGGCTGTGCCGGTGGGCACCAGCGCCGATCTCAAGGTCGGGCAGAAGGTGTTCGCCATCGGCAACCCGTTCGGACTGGACTGGACGCTCACCACCGGCATCGTGTCCGCGCTCGACCGCACCCTGGCGGGTGAGGCCGGCGGCCCAGCCATCGATCATCTGATTCAGACCGATGCCGCCATCAATCCCGGCAATTCCGGCGGTCCGCTGCTGGATTCGGCCGGACGGCTGATCGGGATCAACACCGCCATCTACAGTCCGTCCGGGGCTTCAGCTGGAATCGGCTTCTCCGTGCCGGTCGATACGGTGATGCGAGTGGTGCCACAACTCATCAAGACCGGCAAGTACATCCGCCCCGCATTGGGCATCGAAGTGGATGAACAACTGAACACTCGCCTGCAGGCGCTGACGGGTGGCGAAGGCGTGTTCGTGCTGCGCGTCACGCCTGGCTCGGCGGCACAAAAGGCAGGGCTTACAGGGATCGAAGTCTCTCCCCAAGGCATCGCACCCGGTGACCGCATCGTCAGCATCGATGGGGCTGCCGTGGCCAATGTGGCCAAGCTGTTGGCCCGGCTCGACGACAAGAAAGTTGGCGATGTCGTGGTCTTGACAGTGGAGCGTTCAGGCAAGTCACGTGAGGTCCGTGTGGAGCTGCAACCCGGCGTTTGATCTGGCAACAAGTCCATTGCTCAGATCCCAGCATAGGTGCTTGCGATCAAAAATTGAGTACGCTTGGCTGGCGGAGCTGAGCCTGCGAAGTCATGAGTTGCGAAGTAGCCACGCGACCTCTAACTCGCGCCGGGTGATGAGCCCTGGCAGCACTTTCCCGCCGCCATAGACCCACCGCCGGAGCTCAGTCGCGGCTGCGGACCAGTCCCTCTGGTTGATCCGTCGCCGCAGCGTCGACATCTGGAGCCGGCCCGCCCCGAGATTGAAGGTGAAATCTACGATGGCAGCGAGCCTGCTCTCAGGCTCGGTGGCCAGCACCGGGCAGTACCGCAGGGTGGCGGCAAGCGCAGTTCGCAGATCCTGGGCCAGATAGAGATCGCCCTCGCCCTCAGTGATCGGCGGATGGTCCGGCTTGCAGAGGTGCCCGTAGCCGATGGTCCAATACCCTGCCGGGCAGATGTAAGGGTGCGCGCGGTGCTGCGGATCGTGCTTGGGAACACGATGGAAGCCCTCGAAGCGCTTGGCCAGGTCGATGGCCGCTTGCGGAACCGCGATCACGGCCGCACCCGGTCGAACACGCGCCCGAGGAACCAGAAGTTCAGGACGCCGGCCCACAGCGCCTGATCGGCGTCGGTCCACGCGTGGAGGACCGCGGCGCCCCAGTCGCTGCCGCCGTTGATCGCGCCCACGAACGCTGCGGTCTTAGCGGCGCAGTACAGGGCCATGAACCAGTAGGTAATCACCGGGCGGACGCTGACCGACAGCGCATCGGCCCATCGAACGCGAGAGCGCTGGCCTTGGGCGGCCACCGCCTCCCGCAAGGCCTCGATGGCGCCGCTGTTCCACGCGGCATCAGCACCTGCGCCGATTTCCGACATACGTTGCGCGCCGCGCAGCTTCTCGAACTCCAGCGCCTTGTCCTGCATGGCGAGTTCATGGCTGCGCTCGCCCTTGCGGTCCAGCCATTTCAGGACCTCGGGCGCCA
>CAYSFW010000082.1:0-14672 GCA_964430355.1 uncultured Thiotrichales bacterium | reverse complement strand
GGAACTTCGGATGGGGTTTCCGCAGCAGTGAGGTCAAGGAAGATCGTGGGCTGTTTGATGGCCGTCTTCCCGTCCATGCCGGTTTGCACGACGAACAGCCGACGGCTTAAGACATTGCCCCGGCCGTCGCGAATGGAGGCGCTGAACACGTCCAGGCGGTAGGGCGCCTGACTGTGCAGGTCGAAGAACACGGCGCCGCGCTTGAGGTGCTCCTGCACCTGCCTCAGGACGTCCTCGCGCACCACCTCGAAGAGCGGATGGCCCGGCGTCACCCATTCCAAGGTGGCATCCTGCTTGAGCATTTCCTTGTCGAAGACGATGTTGCCGTACTCGTGCCCGAGCTTGCCAAAGCGGGGCTCCAGGCGTTCGCCGGTGGGCCACAGGTTTCGTGGAACCCGGCCCAGCCGGTAGGCATGGGTTCCCGCCTTAACAGGCTTGGGTGACACCCCGGTAAGCGGGCCGGCGCTGAGGAAGAAATCCTCGATGACCTCGGGCACCAGCCGTCGCTCCTTGGCCTCGGCGGACTTGCCCACGATGGCGGACAGGTTCAGCTCCTTCTTGGCGAGCCCCTCCAGCGTGGACTGGGTGATGTTCTCGAACCGCTTCCGATCGACCTGCTCGACGATGCGCTGCTTGATCAGCTCTTCGGTCATCTGATTGTGCGCGTACATGTCGCGCAACATCTTTTCGAGCTGGTTCGCGGGGAACACGTCGCCTAGGACGTTGAAGATCTTGCCGGTGCGCTTTGGGTCCAGATCGTCCTGGATCGCCTCGATGCGCTCGAAGAGCTTATGCAGCACGCGCCCCTCGCGGGTGTTGGTCGAGACGAAGTTAAAAATCAGGCAGTCCTTCTCCTGGCCGTAGCGGTGGATACGGCCCATACGCTGCTCTAGGCGCACCGGGTTCCAGGGGATGTCGTAGTTGATCATCAACCAGCAGAACTGCAGGTTGATGCCTTCGCCGGCGGCCTCAGTGGCAACCAGCACCTGGGCCGATTCCCGGAATTCGCGCTCGGCGAAGATGCGCGTGCCGGGGGTGTCGCGGTCGCCGATTTTCATGCCGCCGTGAATCTGCGTGAGGCTTAGGCCCCATTCGCGCAGCTTGCCGAGCGGCCGCCCTTCGCGGCCGTCGCCGGCGAGGAAGTCCAGGGTGTCCTTGTGTTCGGTGAACACCAGGAGCTTCATCTTGGGGTCGGCGAACACCCCCTGCTTGGTCAGCAGATCTTTCAGGGCGGTGAGCTTGGTCTCGACCTCCCGCGCCTCCAGCTCCCGAGCGTGGTTGATCAGTTTGGTCAGCTCGGCGATCTCTTCGCGCAGCGCTGCCGGATCGACGCTGGCGACGACGTCCTCGAGCTGGGAGATGATTTCCTGCTGTTCTTCGTCGGTCAGGTCCTCGAAGTCTTCCGGCAGCCGCTTGTTCATCTGCTCCCGGCGGTAGCCCTCGGGGTCCTTGAGGATGCGTTCGCGCTTGTCGCGCATCCGTTCCAGGCTGCGCCGCACGGCGTAAAGGCTGGAGGCGAAGCGGCGCTGGAGCATGGCCATGGTGAAGGCGAGCGCCCGGCCACGGGCCGAGTCGTCCGCTGCGGCCTTGATGGACTGGTCTTCGACGTAGCGTGTCAGGCGGTCGTAAAAGTCCAGTTCCTCATCCGAGATCTGGAATTCCGAGGTCGTAACGTTACGCCGGGTGAACAGCGCCTTGACGTGGCCGGTTTCCGGCTCGGGGAACGTGACCAGGGCCTCTTTGACGCGGCGCAGATAAAACGGTGCCTCGTGCCGCGCCATCGCTTCCTCCAAGCTCCTGATGTCGCCATAGACGTCGCGGTCGAGCAGTTCGAGAAACAGGCAGAAGTTCTCCGGGTCGCCCTTGTGTGGCGTTGCCGTCATCAGCAGATAGTGGTCGGTCATGTTCGACAGCGCCTCGCCGAGCTGGTAGGCAAGGGTCTTCTTCTCGCTGCTGTAGGCGCTCATCTTGTGCGCCTCGTCGACAATGACCAGATCCCAGCGGCTGCGCAGCAAGGAATCCTTGGCGTCCTCGATGCGGGAGACCCACGACACCGAGGTCACCACCTGATCCTTCTCCTGCCAGGGGTTCATTCCATAGTTGGCGCGCAGGACGTCGCTGCGTATGACCTCGAAGTTCTCGCGGAACTTGTCCTTCAGCTCGCGCTGCCACTGGAACGTGAGGTTGGCGGGCGTGATGATCAGCACGCGCTTGACCAGGCCGCGAATCTTGAGCTCCTTGATGAGGAGGCCGGCCATGATCGTCTTGCCAGCGCCCGGGTCGTCGGCCAGGAGGAACCGGATACGTGGCAACCTCATGAAGTAGTCGTAAACTGCTTCCAATTGGTGGGGCAGCGGGTCCACGCGGGCAATGGACAGCGAGAAGTACGGGTCGTACTCGTAAGCGAGCCCCAGGCGCATCGCTTCGATACCGAGGCGGAATTTGCGGGCATCGCCGTCGAAGGGCTCGTGAGCTGGGGAGGCCGTGAGGAGAGAGAGCTGCTCCGCGGTCAGAATCGGCTCATAAACCGAGTTGGATTGGGTTCCCTTCCCGACCAGTTTGACCGAGGCGCCCATCGGAATCGCGACGATGACCTGGACCGGCTCCGGAAACAGAGGCCCGTGCACGGTGATGTTCGGTTTGAGCTCTTCGGCGTGCATTATTCGTTGCCCTTGCTTCCGTCCCCGGACGTGTCGTCGTTCGTCTGTCGCTTGATCCACTGGTCGATTTCCTGGCGCGAAAAGCGCCATGTCCCTCCGACCTTGAAAGCGGGAATCTTCTTCGCCGCCGCCAATCGATAGACCGTGCGTTTGCCCACCTTGAGGTAGGCCGCCACTTCGTCGAGGGTGAATATCTCTCCGGTGTCGTCTTTCATCGCTTCCTCACCCGGCACCAGGATCGGGGCCGGCAACGGTGGTAATCTTGGCAAGGATACGGCAAACTTGTCTATGTTTGAACCAGTATGCCGCAGGAGGGGGGATGATCGATAGCCAAGGCGGTCGGCAAGAGAACCAGGGCACTACGCTGGAATCGGTGGCCGAACACCCGGCGTGGCATCGGTTGGAAGACCAGCTCCAGTGGTACGACACCAAGAGCACGCAATGCCAGAGGTGGTACAAGCGGCTGAAGCTGGTGCAGATCAGTTTGGCTGTGCTGATCCCGGTCCTGAGTCACCTTGATCCCATGTATGCCAAGTGGGTCACCTCAGTTGCCGGCGCGCTGATTGCGGTTCTGGAGGGGGTCCAGCACATGAACCAGTATTCGACCCTCTGGGTTACTTATCGCGCCACTGCCGAACGCCTGAAGCACGAGAAGTTCCTGTTCCTTTCCGCGGCAGGGCCCTATAAGGGGCAGCCTGAGCCCGAGCGACTCATTGCTCTCGCCGAGCGCGTCGAGGAGCACGTTTCGACCGAGCACGCAAACTGGTTCAACGAGACCCGGCGCGTTGTATCGGCACAAAAGCAGGAGGCAAAGTGACGATGGTCACCCGGCTGGAGGAGATCACCCTGGGCGGGAGTCGGCTGGCGATGCCCGTATTCTTCCCTTCTGTATCCACCGTCAAGACCGCGCTCGCACCGTCTGAATACCTGGCGACGCTGCACTCGCTGCGTGACATGAACCAGCAGTTCCTGGTATCCGCCTTTGACCTGGGTCGCTCGCACAACGGTGATGGCCTTGAGCACTGGCTGACGGCTGCCCAAGACACCGGCGCTACTGTTTTGATGGATTCCGGCAACTACGAAAGCTATTGGAAGGACGAGCAGCTAAGTTGGCGCCAAGCGGATTTCCACGACGTGCTGCGGCGCTTCCCCTGCACGTTCGCCTTTGGCTTCGATGAGCAGAATCCGCCTGCTGATGCGGATGCCCACGCCGGGTTGGTAGTTGAACGCTGGCGACAGGATCAGATCGCCGCCGGAAACCGTGTGATTGTGCCCATCGTGCATGGAACCCCGGAAAGTCTGCCGGAGCTGTGCGCACGTGTCGCGCAGGAGACCCAAGTACCGATGATCGCCGTTGCCGAACGGCGTTTGGGTAGCGGTGTATTCGAGCGCACCCGGTCGGTGATGGCACTGCGTAAGGCACTCGATGACAACGGGCGCTACGTCGGTCTTCATCTCCTCGGCACGGGTAATCCTATCTCGATCGCGCTCTATGCATGGGCCGGTGCCGACAGTTTTGACGGTCTGGAATGGTGCCAGACGGTGGTCGATCACGATACAGGGCTCTTGTTCCACCTCTCCCAGTCGGACTTCTTTCGGCGGCAGACGGCGTGGGGCGAGAGCGACATTTCGTTTTATGCCCGCACGTTGGCTCACAACCTGACGTTCTACGCAGACTGGATGCAGCGCCTGCGCCAGGCGATCCACCAGGGCGATGGCCTCAATTTCTGCCGCTTCAATTTTCCGCCATACGTTTTCAGCCAATGTGCCGAGGCGTTCGGCTGGGAGGCTGCAGCATGAACATGACAGCCGTTGACCGAACAATCCGGGTGCTCTGCGCCGAGGTCCGGAGAAACGACCGGGGTGTTCGAGATTGGAACCTTCGCACGGAAGAGGAATTGCTGCACGAAGCCTGCGTGTGCATGTTCAGCAGCCAGATGGTGTTCGAGGTCGCCGAGGCCGCCGCCGAGCAGATCAGGGACCGTGGATTGCTCCGGGCCTCACGATACAAAGGAAGCGGCGCCGAGTATGAACAATGCTTGCGGGCGGCCTTGTCCGAACCTCTCGCGATAGAACGGGACGGCAAAGTTCGGCACGTCCGCCCCCGATTCCGGAATCGGCTGGCCTCGCTGTTGGCAACCACCCTGACCACAATGCGGGACCAAGGTCAGTCCCTGCGAAAGATTCTGTTTTCGGCCGGATCGGCGCGCGAGGCCAGAGAGATCCTGGTGAAGCAGGTCTGGGGCTTCGGCCCGAAGCAAGCAAGTCTTTTCCTACGCCGCGTCGGGTACTCCGCTCAACTCGCGGTACTGGATACCCACATCCTCGACTACCTGCGCCTAGCACGCGGGATTGATCCCAAGCCGAGTGCCTTATCACGGTTGCCGAGCTACGAACAGATTGAGGCGGAGTTTCAGCGTGTGGCAGCCGACTTCGGTCATTCGGTCGGCTGCGTCGATCTGGCCATGTGGGTCACGATGCGGGTCGCCAAGCGGGAGGCAATCTGGTGAGCCTTGTCAATCTGGTTTCCGGCGGGCTGGATTCAACATTGATTGGTGTAATGGCTCGCGAAGAAGGCGTGGAGGTGTATCCGCTGTTTATCGACTACGGCCAGCGGGCTGCGCGAAAGGAGTGGGACACCTGCCAGCGGGTTCACGCGCAGCTGCGACTGCCTACGCCAACCCGAATGGATGTGTCGGGATTTGGCCGAGTGATTCATTCCGGACTGACTTCCACCAGCCTGGACGTTAAAGAGGATGCCTTCACGCCGGGGCGCAACCTGATGTTCTTGCTGATGGGCAGTGCCTATGCATATCAGGTGGGCGCGCCTACCGTGTCCATCGGCCTGCTTGCTGAACGCTTCAGTTTGTTTCCAGACCAGCGATCGGAATTCCTCGCACAGGCGGAACGCGCCATCGAGGCAGCACTTGGCCGTCGAATCAGGGTCGTGACACCTCTTGCTGAGTTCAGCAAGGCTGATGTCATCAAACTGGCGCAGGAGAAGGGGATCTCCGGAACGTATTCGTGCCACGTGGGCGGAGGCGAGCCCTGCGGGCACTGTATTTCATGTCTTGAATTCGGTCTCGGAGAGGGAGGTTGAAAAATGGGCGGCGGTGGCGGCGGAAGCATTCCAAGTTCTGATTTGAAGAAACTCGAAGAAAAGGCGAAGCAAACGCTCACGACACCGGCTGATACCGGCTGTCACGTATTCATCAGCTTTGCCTTCGAGGACGAAGATGCGGTGAACCTGCTCCGCGGACAGGCCAAGAACGAGAAGAGCGAACTGGAGTTTGACGACTTTTCGTTGAAACAGGCCGTCAACAGCGAGAATGAGGACTACATCAAGCAGAAAATCCGCGAGCGCATCAATCGGGCATCGGTGACAGCGGTCTACCTGACTCCTGACAGTGCCAAGAGCAAGTGGGTCGAATGGGAGATCACCGAGAGTCTCAAACGTGGCAAGGGCGTGATAGGCGTTTACAAAGGCGATGCCCCGCCAGCTCAACTCCCTGCGGCATTCGAGACGTATGGCTTAAAGACGGTGAAGTGGTCGCACCAGGAACTGATGAACGCCATCGCTGAGGCGAGAAAGAACCGGTGATACTGAGCCGTTCCGCCTCAAGCGAATGTTCCGCAACGTCGTTATCTGCTGATATATACCGACAAAACGCAACAGCAACGGGCGTCACTCTGCGCCCACCCGCGCGCCGCGACTCTTCGTCGAGGTCGCCAGACACGATGCCTCGTAGGCTTCGATGTCGATCTGGCGGTAGAGGACCCGGCCGCAGAGCTTCAGGAACTTGGGCCCGATCCCCTCGCTGCGCCAGCGCTCCAGCGTGGCCTCGCTGACACCCCAGCGGGTGGCTAGTTGCTTCTGGTTGAGATGAACGACTTCCATCTTGGTCTCCTTCCGAACGAGTTGGCAGGAGTCCATGACGGCGCTGTTCGCCGCGGAAGCCAACGGCCACCCGACCATCGGACGTGGGTTCGGTTGCAGACTCGGGAATCGAACTGGGTAGCAAACCAGACCGGTTGAGAAGCCGAGATTGCCACCCAATCCGGGAGACAAACTGACTGACGGATAGCAGGAGGAAAAGCGATGACCGGCGCTATCCGCTTGAACCCGCAGGCGCTCGCGCTGGGCGGCAACGCTTCGATTGTGTAGTATGAACGCGGTTTGGCACAGGCTGCCGCCCCACCACCAATACCAATGCCCAACTGTGTATGCAGTTGGGCATTTTTCTTGAAGCCCCGCGTACCTGCGCGGGTTAGTGCGGGTTCCTGCGGACTTCGCCCTGGCGCCCGGACGCCAGAAAACGCGCGTTTTCACTCTCTCCTGGCCATTCCTCGCTCCGGCCCCGCTCTTCTGAAGTGGCCGGAAGTCCGCAAAGGCCTGATCTCGTCGTCTTTCAAATCAACGGGTTACGCGCGGACGAATCAATCGGTTGGATTGCAGCATTGGGGGGCGAAGGAAACGCTGCGGTTGCGTTGTGTCGGTAGTTATCGAGGACTACCGACACATGGCAACATGGATGTACGTGCTTGGACGAAGGCCAGGACAAGAAATGCCTTGTCAGGACAATGTCCGGACGACTACAATAAAGACATCCAAGATCCGTCCGGAGGGGCACCATGAGCACTTTGAATCTTTCCAAGACCGAACGCATTGACGTTCGCGCCAGCACGCCAGTCAAGCAACTGCTGCAGGAAGCCGCACGCGCCTGCCACAAGAACGTCAGCGAGTTCCTGCTCGACGCGGGCGTGACGGCGGCCGCGCAGACGCTGGCGGATCGTCGCCAGTTCGTGCTCGACGAGACGCAGTGGCAGGCCTTCCAGGAAGCGCTGGACCGCCCGGTGCAAAGCAAGCCGCGTCTGAAGAAGTTGCTGCGTGAACCTGGGGTGCTGGGTTGAGCAATGACTACTCACCCGTTCGCAAGCTCGCTGCAACGGATCAGGTCGATGCTTTCGACTGCGGCCAAGCCGCGCTGAACCAGTTCCTGCAGCGCTACGCGCTCGTCAACCAGAAGGCCAACAGCGCGCAGACCTATGTGTGCTGCCAGCGTGACGTGGTGGTCGGCTTCTACAGCCTCGCCGTCGGCAGTGTCGATCCGGAGGCCGCGCCGTCGAGAGTGATGAAGGGGCTGGCGCGCCACCCGGTGCCGGTCATGATCCTGGCCCGGCTCGCGGTGGACAAGGAACATCAGCGCAAAGGACTGGGCCAGGCCTTGCTCAAGGACGCCCTGCTGCGCACGGCACAGGCTGCCGACATCGCCGGCATTCGCTGCCTGTTGGTGCATGCCAAGGACGACACAGCGCGACAGTGGTACGAATCGTGGGAATTCGAGCCCAGCCCGACTGATCCGTACCATCTGTTCCTGATGCTCAAGGATCTCAAGGGCATGTTGAGCTGAGGGGGTGTCTCCACCTCAGAGCCCGACTCTCTCCCGCTGCTCATGCCACAACGCCGACGGATCGACCGTGAGATCGAACAGCGTGACGTGATTCGGCAATGCGTCGTCCAGGATGGCCGCCACGATGTCGGGTGCGAGCGTGGTCAGGTTGACCATCCGGCTGACGTAGCTGTTGTCGATTCCTTCCCGCGTAGCGATCTCCTTCAAGGACTTCGCCTCTCCTGACTCCAGCATCGCCAGCCAGCGGTGGCCCCTGGCCAGCGCTAGTTGAATGGAGGTCGGCGCCACATCCCACGGTCTGACCGGTGCGGTTTCCCCGTTTGGCAGGGTGACCAACTTGCGGCCGCTGCGGCGTTTGATCTGGATCGGCACGGACAAGGTCAGCCTGCCGTCGCTGGTCTGCAGGATGTCCGGCTCGCCGGTTTTCTGGATGCGGATGTCGCTCACGCCAGGGCCTCCTCAGTTTGCTCGACCGGCTCGGGACGCAGTTCCAGCACCAGGCGTTCGATGCCGTTGGCGCGCAGTCGCACTTCGAGGTCGTTAGGTGACACGATGACTTTCTCCACCAGCAACTTCACGATCCGGGTCTGCTCCGCCGGAAACAGTTGATCCCAAATCGCGTCGAGCCGGGTCATGGCCACGGTGATCCTGGCTTCATCCAAGGTCGGATCGAGCTTGATCGCCTGTGGCAGCATGTCGCCGAGCAGATTCGGGGCACGCAGGATGGCGCGCAGTTGGTCGAGCACCGCCGACTCGAGTTCAGCGGCCGGCAGTCGCGGCAGGCCCGAGGCGCCCGCGTGCTCCTTGACGTCGCGCTGAGGCACGTAGTAGCGGTAGCGACGACCATTCTTCTTGGTCGTGTGCCACGGCGACAGCGCGCGCCCGTCGTTGCCAAACACGATGCCCTTGAGCAGATAGGGAACCTTGGCTCGCGTGGTGTTGCCTCTCACGCGGCCATTCGTCTCCAGGATCGCGTGGACGCTGTCCCACAGTTCGCGGCTGATGATGGGAGGGTGCTCCGCCTGGTACCACTGCTCCTTGTGCCGCAACTCGCCAAGGTAGGTCCGGTTGCTGAGGAGTTTGTAGATGTGGCCCTTGTCGATCGGTCTGCCCTCGCGGGTCTTGCCGTCTTGCGTGGTCCACGCCTTCGACGTCACGCCATCCAGTTTCAGCTCCTTGACCAGCGCCGTACTGGAGCCGAGTTCAACGAAGCGCTGGAATATGTGCCGGATCAGTTTGGCCTCGCGTTCGTTGGGCACCAGTCGGCGGTTCTCGACGTCGTAGCCCAGCGGTGGCACGCCGCCCATCCACATGCCCTTGCGCTTGCTGGCTGCGATCTTGTCGCGGATGCGTTCGCCAGTGACCTCGCGCTCGAACTGGGCGAAGGACAGCAGGATGTTCAGCATCAACCTGCCCATCGAGGTCGTCGTGTTGAACTGCTGGGTGACCGAAACGAACGACACGCCGTAGCGCTCGAACACCTCGACCATCTTGGAGAAGTCCGCGAGGCTGCGCGTAAGGCGATCGATCTTGTAGATGACGACCACGTCGATCTTGCCGGCCTCGATGTCCGCCATCATGCGACGAAGTGCCGGACGCTCCATATTGCCGCCCGAGAAGGCGGGATCGTCGTAGTCGTCCGCCACCGGAATCCAGCCCTCGGCGCGCTGGCTGGCGATGTAGGCATGGCCGGCATCACGCTGGGCATCGATGGAGTTGTATTCCTGGTCCAGCCCTTCATCGGTGGATTTGCGCGTGTAGACCGCACAGCGCATGCGGCGCTTCAAGACTTCGCTCATCGTGCACCTCTCTTCTTGGTGGAAGGCTTGGCCTTGGCATTGGATGGCGGCTTGAGTCCAAAGAACAATGGTCCAGACCAGCGCATGCCGGTGATTTCGCGGGCGATCATCGAGAGGCTCGGGTACATGCGCCCCTGGAAGTCATACTGGCCGTCGGCGGTAGCGATCACGCGGTACTCGACGCCTTTGTATTCGCGGACCAGCACCGTGCCTGCGGCCGGACGGTAATCGCGGTCGCGTTTCTTCACCTTGCCGGTTTCGACCAGAGACTCGATGCGACGCTGGTTGCGATCCAGCAGGTTGGCGTCGACCTTGCGGAATTCCAGCTCCTGCAGCCGGTAGGCAATCCGGCGTTCGAGGAACTGGCGGTTGTGGGTGGGCGTGTCGCCACCGACCAGCTTCTGCCAGAGTGCCCGGATCTCTGCCATCGGCAGATCGGGCAACCTGGCGATTTGTGCTGCCACCGATGGCGGCGTTGAAAGTGACGTGCTCATTTGGACTCCGTAGTTGTCTTGTTGACGGGGTCTGAATGAACGCGCTGGTTGCCAGAGAAGCCAAGCTCAAACTCGCTCGCTTCGGGGATGTGCGCGGACTTTTTTGCGCTGTAGATCCTCAGACGTGCCAGGCCGTTGGCCAGCAGGGACGCGATCTCGTGGCGACGCTGCTCCGGCGTCATCCGATCAGGTGGAAGGTGGTTGATTTGATGCATTGGTAGCGGTCCTCTCCGTCAAACTCACATGCAGTGAAATTGTCCGGATGGACCGCCGCCGACACCATGAGGGAGTTTCGGATGGGTGCGGGCTGGTGCGGATTGGTGCGAAAAGTGAAGCTCGGTAGTGCCTACTTTCTAACTGGATACTGGCCGTTGCGGATGAACCGGTCATAGGTGTCTTCCTCCGGCTTCTCGTCGTAGTGTCGTGCTCCCTGCCACTCGGCCTCTGGCAGCAGTAGCAAAGTCAGTGTGTAGTCGTATTGGCCTGCAACCCGCGTCATTTCGGTGATCGGCATGCTCGCAGGTTCGCGGGCAAACCAGGACTGGGCACGCCCCGTTCGAGTGTCGGCACTATCAAAAGCGTTGTAGCTGTGCGCCAGCGCGTCGTGCGGCAACTCGATGGTGTTCTTGCGCGTCGCGAAGTAGGCACCGGACCTGAAGGCTGCCTTGTTCGACTTGGCCCAGAGCATGTGATCGTCACGGCTGGCCACCAGGATGGCCCGATTCGGTGCAATCTCGGTCCAGCGTAAGGCGGCGGCCGTGAGAGATACCCCATAACGGTCGGCGCAGTGGCCCAGCAGATCGAAGCTGATCGGCTGGCCGTCGACCTGGCGCCGGAAGTCGTCCAGCGGCATCAGCAGGGTCGAAGCAAACAAGTCCGCCTCTGCCTCGATGTCGCGCTCATTGTTGTCGCCCGTCTCGATGTCGTCGTCGCCGCATTCGAACAGGTCCTGCTGATGGCGGTGCAGAATGTAGTGGCCGAACTCATGCGCAATCGTGAAGCGCTTGCGGCCTTCCGACGGGGTGGCGCTGTTGTAGAGGACCAGCCACTTCGAGCGTGCCTTGTTGGCCTTCAACAGGCCATCGAAACCGTCGAGATCCTCGCCCCTAACCGTGTCGATCGGCGAGTCTACAAAGCACTGGCGGGAATACTCCAGCGCCAGCTCGTCAACCTTGACCGGAAAGCGATCCGCACCGAAAACGGTGTTGAGCATGGACGAAATGCGGTTGGCCTCGGCCATGGGCTTTTTCGCGTCCGTCATTCATCTTCCCAGGCATCGAGGATTTTGCGGATCTTCTTCTTGTCCGGCTCGGACATGCTCTTGTATTTTCGGAAGAAGGCCTCGTCGAGCACCTCCTCGTCGAGGGTAGTCGCAGACTCGGTTAACAGGAATTCCATTGTCACGTCAAGGACGGCGGCGATCTTGCCAACTTTCTCGGCCGATGGCTTTGGGTCGTCCTTGTTCTCCAGCTCCCAGATATAGCTCTTGCTGGAGTCTGTTAACTCAGCCAGCTGCTCTAGGCTGAGTTTTTTCTGTTTCCGCAATACGCGGATCTTGTCCCCCAGGGGCGATGGCACAAGTCTCTCCTCATGAATTAGCATCAGTCCGAAAATAATATCATCAAGCCGAACGAATTTGTACCTGCTTGACAAACCACTAAGCACTCCTAGACAATCACAATCGTTCGGCACACCGAACTAAACCGGTCTGAAATCGCTTGCACGCAAAAGGGGCGGTAGGGGCTGATACCAACTCGATCCGCAGATTGAAAGGGGTACGTTGATGAATGATGCAGAAAACTTGAGCAAGCTCCTGGGCCACCTTCCGCCAGCCTTGTTCCGCGAATTCATGGCCGAGGAGTTCAGCGTGACCATGCCAGAGCTGGATGCCAAGAAGCCAAAAAAGGAGCAGCGCGAACAGATGGAGGTCACGCTGTCCGCCCTTGGTGTGAGCGAGCGGCAGCGGATCGAAGAAGTGGCCGAACGGATTGTGCTGCTGTCGGACGGTGCAGGCCAAGACGTCATTGAAGGCTTCAAGGACGACATCTTCGATGAAGCCGCCCGGGAAGCATTCGCCGCAATTCCGAACCAGTACCAGCGGGCTCTGTGGCTGCACGTCAATGAGCCCGTAATCTTCGAGGAAGCCCTCAACGCTCGCCAGGCCGACGTGTTCCGGCAAAGTGCATCCTGCTACTCAGGATTTATGGCACCCGCCAACCTTGCAGTACTCCACGACGAAGCTGCCAAGTCTGTATTCCATCAGAACGTCGCCCAACAACTGGGGTGCTCTGCTGACGCTGTCGCGATCCAGATCTTCAAGCGCCTGCGGCCCGACACACAAACCGGGGAAGACGTGGGTCTGTACCAAATCAGTATCCACCACAACCGTCCGCCGGAGATCATCGACTGCGTACAGGCGAGTGAGCTGGTTCCGCAAGAGGTGATCCGGGCGGTGTCTTCCCACATTACCTATGAGCCGGCCAATGGTCACCTGGAGGTGTTGTCGAAAGACACATCAGGCCGTGAGGCTCTGGCTCGCATCGTGGCGGACTCCCTGCTGCAATCGCCCATCACTGGCGACAAGATTCCGCTCAAGCAGTATGACTACCAGAGCTTGGCTGCGCCTCGAAACTTTGACTTGACTGGCGAGCCCGTGGCTCACGTCAAGGTCGTCGAGCTTGGCTATTCCGCTGCAAACGGTCGCTCGCTGCTCGTGAAAATCTGGACCAAGGATGCCGACGACATCTACACCGCTGCTCGGTCGTTGATCAGCCCCACCTTCGATTTCCGCGATCACCACCTGAACTACGCCAAGCTGTCCATCAAACTGAAAAAGGTCGGCAAGGACCGCGCGCGGACGATCACGGTGATTCTGCGCGACGACAACAAGTGCAACATCAAGACGAAGCGGGAAAAGGATCGGGCGCTGTGCGATCGACTGCTGGCCAAATGGCATCTGGTGAAGGAGATCGGTCATGTCGTCGAAACCCCTGCCGACGCAGTCGCTGCTTGAACTGATCGATCTGTTCGAGCAGTCAGGGCAGCCGATTGCCGACGGTGATGGGCAGCGCCTGCACGGTGTTCCCGGCTGGGACCTATCGCGCAAACTGAGTCTTTCTGACCATGATTTGGCCGCCTGGACTGAGTGTGTCGGCTACGCGGGTTGCTACCCGGCGCCTTGCCGCGACGAACGAATCCTGGTCGATATCGAGGAGGACGCTGATCCTGGGCGGTACCGCTACCGCTGCCCGGAAACCTTCCGGCTGAAATTCCTCGAAGCCGCGGAAGCGGCAATCTATGCCGTTCGCCCCACCGCGTTTCTCGGCGTGGTCGCCGACCTGCTCGACATTCCGAAGGCGCTGCGCAAAGGGATCGACTCGCCCTCAATTGATGGAGTGCTCTGGAATCTCGGCAAAGCTCGGGTCGGCCCGGCACACACTGACGTCTGGTTCGCGCGCGGCCTCGCGCAATCGGTTGAAGACATCTTCCGGCATTTCCATTCCCCGACCCTGCCGGATCAAGGCCTGATCCTGACGTCGGGACAGCCATTGCCCGAGTTCGTGCGTCCCCCCAGGAACTACCGATTCGCGGCGGTGCGCCAGGTACTCGTCGACTACGTGACAACACCCACCGTGGACATGGACCTGCTCCATCGCATCCTGGCGACGCCTGCGGACGGGATGCTTCGCCCGCTCCTACCGGTCCACTTCGACGAGTACACCAACACGCTCACCATCCGCAGCAAGAGCAACAAGCCCTGGGTGATCAAGGGCGAACGCCAAGCGGCGGCCGTCCGCTACATGTACGAGCAGGCAATGAACGACCGTTGGCTGTTGCCAGCCGGCGAAATCTTGGGGGCCGCATACCCGGACAAGAAAACCGCCCGCAGCCAGCGCATGCAGAACCTCTTCAGCGGCAACACCGAGTGGGAGGACTACATCGCCAACCCCGAGAAGGGCAAGTACGGGTTCCTGCTCGACTGACCCCAGCGTCTTCCCGTCGCTGTTCCGCATGACCGCCTTCGGGCGGTTTTTTGTTTTCTGTGGCCCGTATTTCCCCGTTTCGGCCGGGCCCGTACATCCGCCCGTACATGGTGGTGGCGGACGCCCGCACATCACGAATCCGACACTGACCTCACGTTTTCGCAATCACCCGAAAGGAGAAAAACGTGAGTATCAAACACCTCAACCAACGCCAACTGGCCGACCGTTGGGGCGTCAGCGAAGCCACCTTGGAACGCTGGCGCTCCGAAGGGATCGGGCCGGTCTTTCTGAAGATCCAAGGCCGCGTGCTCTACCGCGTCGAGGA
>CAYSFW010000081.1:0-16988 GCA_964430355.1 uncultured Thiotrichales bacterium | reverse complement strand
GCCCCCGCCCCAGGATGCCCCGATTCGTGGAACGGTCGTCTCCTCATCGCTGCGCACGGCGGCACCAGAAACCTTGTTCCAGGACATTGCACGTCAGCTCTCGCCCGAAAACCGGCTGGTGATTTTCCGCACCGACGCAAGAACGACCCGCGCCACCTTGCTCCCAGGGTACGTGGCAAAATCCCTCGCCGAACAGAAACCGGGGCAACGCGTGCTGTTGGTCAACCTGGACCAGGACACGGCAACCTATTTGGCACTCTACAAGAAAGCGCGCATCCAGCCCGGCGACGCGCAGCGGCGCTTTTTCCATGCGGCGCAGATCCTGCTCGAGCGCTCGCTGTTTGCGAGCACGATTCCGCAGCTGCAGATTCTGGACCTCTCCGAACAGAGCTTAAGCTCAGCGCAGCTCTCGCAGGTGATGGATGAAGTCCTCCCGGACTACAGCCACGTCGTCCTCGTCATCCGGGACGGCTCACTGCCCGAACGCGGCGCAGCCGACCGCGACCTTCACACACCCAATCGATTCCTGATCTCCGAGTCCGACGAGGCGGTCTACCGATTGCCCGACGCCAACCTCAAGCGCGCCAGCGCGTCGGACGCCGCCAACGACACGAAGCGCAGCCCATGAGCACCGTTTTCGCCGAGCGCCGCTGGTTTCCTGCGCGCGCACTAACCCGAGACGTCATCCGCCGACCGCGGCGAACCGCTCGGCGGCTCGCAATCCTGGGCGGCGGACCGGGGCTGGTCGCTGACGTCCTCGCCCCGCTCGCGGTCCACTCCACAGCCACGGTAGTCGGCGTATTCGACGAGCGCCGCCAAAAGGGCGCCCAGCACGGTGCGATGCCCCTCGACTCACTGCTGGAGCGCATCCGGCGAGGTGAGCTTGACGAGCTGCTGATTTATATGCCGGAAGTCGACGATGCGCGGCTCAGGGAAATCCTCGACAGACTGGGTGGCGCTGACATCACCGTGTACCTGTTCTCGCCCAAAGCGCAGGTCGCTCCAAGGCTCGGCCTGCCTGTGCTGACCGTCTACTCACCCCCCTCTCAATCGCAAGGCCACGCGCTGAAGTCGCTTTTCGACCGGGGCGCCGCCCTCGCCCTCATTCTCCTGCTGGGACCTCTGCTCGCGGCGATTGCCCTCGCGGTGCGACTTAGCAGCCCAGGCCCGATCCTGTTTCGTCAGCCGCGCTACGGGCTCGGCAATCGCCTGTTTTCCCTGTACAAATTCCGCACCATGCATACCGACAGGACGGATGTGGGGGCGAGCAAGCTGGTCACACGCGATGATCCACGCGTCACGCCGATCGGCCGTTTCCTGCGCAAGTCGAGCCTCGACGAACTGCCTCAGCTCTTCAATGTCCTCAAGGGTGAAATGTCGCTGGTCGGCCCGCGCCCCCACGCGGTGAAGGCGAGCGCTGAGGGCTTGCTCTATGAGGAGATCGTCAGCAACTATGCGGCGCGGCACCGCGTCAAGCCGGGTATCACGGGGCTGGCTCAGGTGCACGGCTGGCGCGGCGAGACCGATACCCGCGAGAAGATCGAAAAGCGCGTCGAGTACGACCTGGCCTACATACACAACTGGTCGCTGTGGCTCGACGTGAAGATTCTCTTGAAGACGCTCGTGGCCGTCTGGGTTGCAGAGAATGCGTACTGAGTCCATGACGCCCGCCGCGGCTGGGCATGCGCCGCCCTTCGCCGCGCTGCACCTCGCACTGGCGGCACTTGCGGTTGCGGTGAGTGCCGTCGTGCTCATCGAGCCCGCGCCGGTCGACCTGCTGCTGATGATGATCATGCCGGTATCCCTGGCGCTTGGGCTGAAGGTCCCCGGTGTCTTGGCCATCCCGGGCCTGATGACGCAGGTCTACCTGTTCGGCAACCTGGTCTCGATCGGGTTTTCCGAGGACCCGGCAAGCAGCACGGCTTTCACCCTCGTCACGGCCTACCTGCTCACCTCGAGTTTTTTTTTGCCTGCCTGATTTATGGACTTGAAGCGCGCGCGGTCACGCTGATCTTTCGCGCCTATCTGCTTGCCGCGGCCATCGCCTGCGTAGCCGCACTAATCGGATTCTTCGACATCGGCGGTACGGCGGAGTGGTTCACCCGCAGCCAGCGGGCGCGCGGTACGTTCAAGGATCCCAACGTCTTCGGCCCGTTTCTGGTTCCTGCCATCCTTTACTGCATCCACGCCATCGAGCGAGCCCGCCACGTGCTGCTACATCTGATGCTCGTCACGCTGTTTTTGGTGGCGCTGTTTCTCTCCTTCTCGCGCGGTGCGTGGTTCCACCTTGGGGTGTCGCTGGCCATCTATCTGCTGCTGGGCGCACTGGCCTTCCCGAACCCCCGGCAGGTCGCCAAGCGGCTGATGGTCATGCTGGGTGGGCTCGTGCTGGTCGCCGGCTTGGTGATTGCCGTTCTGAACTCACCGCGCGTCATGGAGGTGTTTTCGCTGCGCGCCTCGCTCGTGCAGGAATACGACGTCGATCAGGGTGGCCGCTTCGACACCCAGCGCCGTTCAATCGACTACATCCTCACCCATCCGTTCGGCATCGGCGCTGGCCAATCCTCTGAGCAGCTGGGTATCGAGCCACACAACCTTTACCTCTACACCTTTCTCGAAACCGGGTGGATCGGGGGGTTTGCCTTCCTCATGCTGGTGCTCTGGGTGGTTGCGGCGTCGCTCCGAGCGGTGTGGCGCATACCGGAGCGACTGGCGGGCGAGCTGATCGTGACCTTGGCCAGTTTCGTGGGGATGCTTGCCGAGAGCCTGTTCATCGACAGCCTGCACTGGCGTCATCTGTTTCTCATCATGGGCCTGCTGCTCGGCTTCATCGCGCTTGCCAACCGGGCAGACCGTCCTCGCGACGCCTCGGCCTGAATGCAGCCTGCCCACGCCCGGGGCGAGTCGCTGGGGGCGCCGTCGCGTTGGGCTTAGCCCCCTGCACTCACCGGGTCATTGCGGTTACCATCTGGCGTGCCTAACCGGACGCGAACCCGATGGTGTCTGTAGCCCTCGCTTGTCTGTTGCTCGTGGTCATCACCACGATCGTCCACTACGAGGTTTTCCGAGGCCTGTCGACCTACCTGCCACGACTGCGCATTCGCTCCAGGGTGAAGCTTCTGATTGTCATGTTCAGCACTTTCGCCTCGCACGCCATGCACATCTTGCTCTTTGGTCTGGCGTTCATGGTGCTCGCACGGTACTTCGCGCTCGGGGAACTGGGTGGCTCCAGCGTACCCAGCATCACGACTTGCCTGTACTTCTCGGCTGAGACCTACACCTCGCTCGGCTTCGGGGACATCGTTCCGGCGGGGCCGATCCGTCTGCTCGCTGGCGTGGAGACCTTGACCGGACTGCTGCTCATTGGGTGGTCGGCCTCTTACTCGTACCTGTCCATGGAGCGCTTCTGGCACGACATGTGACCAGCCGGCGCAGGGGTACGAACCTTAGTAGATCCCTCCGATGGGCTGTGTGCGATCACGCCGGGGACGACGTCTCGGCTTGCGCTTCCAAAGCGCATGCTGTCGCCGAACCCTCGTGGTTGCGCGGCCCGCGCCCGATGAGCGCGGTAACGTCGAGCAGTGCCGCGGGCAGGGACAGGTTGCCCGGCACAGCGAGATACCGTGGACGCCACTCGGGCTGAAACTTTTCCTTGAAGCTACGCAGCCCCTCGAAGTTGTAGAACTGGTCGCCGTGCTTGAAGACGACGTGCCCGATCTGGTGCCACAGGGGTGCCAGACGGTGCCCCTCGAGCCCTGAGAGCGGTGCCATCCCGAGGTTGAACCACTGGTAGCCCTGGTCCTTTCCCCAGAGCATCAACTGGGCGAAAAGGTAATCCATGACACCACGCGGTGCCTCGGCGCTGTAGCGCATCAGGTCGATCGAGAGTTCCTCGCGTGTGCCGCTGCGCCACAGATTGGTAAACGCAACGATCACCCCGCCCTTGCGAACCACGGCGCAAGGCAGCTGACTGAGATACGCAGCGTCGAAAAAGCCTAGCGAGAAACCTTTTTCGCGCGCCTTCTTGTGTTGCAGCCATGCATCGGAGACGGCCCGTAGCTGATCGATGACGAGGGGGACGGCCTCGGGCGGCAGGATCTCGAAGGTTCCGCCCTCGCGTTCGACGCGCCGCAAGGCCGCGCGCAGATCGGCTCGGGCCCGGCCTGCCACCGAGAAATCGGCAAGGGGCACGCGCGCCTCCTCACCCAGCTTGACCAGGTTCATCCCGAGATCCAGGTACAGGGGCAACAAGCTGGCCGCCACCTGGTAGAACACCGGCCGGCCTCCGTGCAGGTCCACCTCCTGCCTGAACTGCCACACCAGCTCGTCAAAGGCGGCGGGATTGCCGATCGGGTCACCCATCGCGATCCAGCTCCGCCCCTGGATCTGATACATCACGAAGGCATCTCCTGCGGGGCTGAACAGCAGACGTTTATCGCCCAGCAGCGCCAGATGGGCCTCACTGACTGGCGAGGTTGCAATCACGGCTCGCGCGCGCTCCAGCTCTGCCGGACCGGGCAACGCCGCGGGTGGTGCGACCGGACGCAACAGCTTGAGCAGCGCAAAGCCAACCGCCAGCACCACCACGACCACACTGGCCCGCATGAACCGCGGTGCGTTGGCATCGAAAGCGAACTCCCACCACAAATCCGCCGAGTACTCGACATGCTTGTACGCAAACAACCCGATCCAGACACTGCCCCCAACGATCACCGCCAACGTGATGATCCAGCCCGGTGTGAACGCTTGCCGCATTAGGGAGGCCTTGCGGAAAAACGCGGGCCGACCGAACCACGCCATGGCGAGAATCAGCGCGAGGATGGTTGCCTCCTCGTAGTCGAGCCCCTTCAGCAGTGAGGCCATGATGCCCAGCGCCAGCAACGCCACCGTCAGATGCCAAGCGCCATCGAGGCGCAAAAACAGGCCGCGGGCGAGGATGACCAGCAGCACGCCAGCCACGCTGGCGACGAAGTGGGAAAGCTCCACCAGCGGCAAAGGTACGACTTCACTGATCAGCGACAAGCGATGGGCCGCAGTCGGCGTGGCTCCGGACAGCAGCAGGACCGCCCCGGCGAGCAACGTGGTCACACCGAGCGCCTGCGGCAACAACCGCTCCATCCAGTCCTGCGCCATCGTGCCGAGATGGACGATGTGCCTCTGCTGAAGGCGCCACTCGTGACCGGCAAGCAACAGCGCCGCGACGAAAAACGGGATGATGTAGTAGAGCACGCGGAACACGAGCAGCGTGGCCAGCAGGCTCTCCTGCGGCACCTGCGGCAGTCCGAGCAGCATCGCCGTCTCGAACACCCCCAATCCGCCCGGCACGTGGCTCGCGATCCCCGCCACCATCGCGAGAATGAACACCCCGAGGAACGCTGGAAAACTGACCCCGCTGTGCTCCGGCAGGAGCGCGTACATCACGGCAGAACTGGCCACCAGGTCGGCTGCGGCCAGCGCGATTTGTACCAAGGTCATGCCGGGGGAGGGCAGCTCGAGCTGGTACTTCCAGAGCGAAACGGCGTGGGGCGAGAACATCCGCCACACGAAGTACACGCCGACACCAGCCAGCACCATCACGCCGGCGCCTTTGGTGAACGTGGTGGGCAGAACGGGCAGGAGCGGCTGCAACACCGCTGGCTCGAACAGCAGGACCAGCCCCGCGACCGCCGCCGTGCCCAGGCCGAACGTGAGCGTCACCATGAGGATGACCGCGCCGATGTCGGCAACACTCAAACCAGCCGCCGAATAAATACGGTACCTCACCGACCCTGCGGAAATCATCGCCATGCCGATGTTGTGCCCAAAGGCAAAGGCGATGAACGAGGCAACGGCCGTCTTGCGGTAGGGCAGCGACCGTCCGGCGAGCCGCAACGCCAGCACATCGTAAAACGTGAGGACCAGATAGCTGACCGCGACCAATGCCAGCGCCAACCCGATTCGCCAATTCGGGATCGCATCCAGCGCCGCCACGACCTCCGACAGACGGATGGACTGGGAGACGCGGTACAGCACCACCAGCGCGACAACGAACAGGCCGACGCTGACACCGACGCCCAGCCACCGCCAGAAGCGCTTCGAATCGCGGGCCGGCTGGGCAGCAAGCCCGGTGGCCATCGTCGAAGACTCGCCAGTTTCTTTCATCGAAGGGTGCGGGGTCCGCGGGCGGGTGATCATCGGATTCGCCGGATCGAGACAGGGGCGTCGAACCTCTCGGCCGCTGACGCTACCACGGTTTGGCCACGGTTTGAATCCACGCCGTTAATCGGCTGGACGCCGCCCTCGGGTACGCCTACCAGTGCCCGCGAGGGTGGTCCTTCCAGGTGCCGAGGGTGGCGACCCCGAACCTGGCCACAAACTTTCCGTCCAAGGGATCAGCGCTGCGGGCTCTCCAAGACGGCGATCATTCTCCGTTACCCACCCCCGCAACCCGGCTTCGTCGTTCGATCCCCTCGAGGAGCTTCGAGGCGAGCCTTTCGTAGTCGCCGTCGAAATGGTGCCCACCCCCAAGCGCGACGATCTCGAAGCCCTCCATGCCCGGCCGCGTGCACAAGGACTCCGAGGCCTCCTCGGTGCCGTAGACGCACTGCAGGAGCGCGCGGGGGATGCGTGCGACTTCCGGCGCCAGCGGTATGGCGTTCTTGCCCGCTCCACTACCGAACCACCCGCTGATGTGAATTTCGAAATCCGTGCTTGGCCCGGGCGCGAGCAGGCTGATCAGGCTGACCCGATTCTGGCTCTCACGAGACATGCGGTTGTAGGCAAACGGCAGAATGTCCGCGCCGAATGAGTAGCCGATCAACACAACCTGATCGACGTGCCAGGCGCCCGTGTAGTAGCGAACGAGGGCATCGAAGTCGCGACCCAAGGCTTCAGGCGTCTTGCGCTTCCAGAAGTACCGCAGCGAGTCGACGCCGACGACCGCGAACCCCTCGCGCTTCAGGAAGTTGCCGAGCTTCTTGTCGATATCGCGCCAACCGCCGTCACCCGAGACGATCAAGACTAGACTGCCACGCCCGCTTGCGGGAGAGACTTCGACGACCGGCACGTCGGCAAGCGAATCCTTGGTCACTGGCGGCAAACCCTGCCCCGGTGTCGCGCCTGCCCCGGGCGGAGACACCATCCCGCCGCCCTGCCCCATCGGGTCCGACCCGACCGAGCGCGACAGCTCAGGGAGTAGCCGCGCGAACCGCGCCGCGGACGGAGGCTCCACGAAGCGCCGGTGATTCGCCAGGGCGGCGCGCTCAGCAAACGCCCGCACCTCATCAGTGACCGCACCCTCGGCGCCCACCCGCCAGTCGCCGCCCAGCGTCGTGTCGGCCGAGAGCTGGCGCAGGTTGCCGTTGGAAGCCGCGAACGCGACGTCGCACAGCTCACGGTTCAGCGGGATTTGCGTCGGGAAGTCGATGCTAACCCCACCGACGAATGTGCCCGGGGGTGACTGCGCGAGGACGATATACGCGAGCGCCCCGCCCAAGCCCTTACCGGCCACCACCAGGGGACGTGCGCCGCCACCCCCGAAACGCCGTTGCAACATCTGTCCGGTCCATTGCACGGGGCCCGCGACATCGAGGCACACCGGCGTCTCACCCGGCTTGAGGGGGCGGTCCACGCGCGAGAGGAACTCACGCGAATCGATCAGTGCGACGGCATCCCCCTGTGCGTGCGAGGCGCGCGCCGCATCGACCTCTGCCCGCGTCACCCCGCCACGATCGGAGAACAGCATCACCCAACGCCCCGCCGACGGCCGCTCCGGCAGGAGCACGGTGTAGTCACCCCACTCACCTGCGGACAGACGCTGTTCGCTGACCCCGCCGAAGGCAGCGCCGGCACACGCGAGTCCGACCAGCAGCAGTATGACGCGGCAGAATGCAACCGCGAAAACCGGTAGGGGCGGGTGGGAAATCACGTCAGGCGAAGCGCGAATGGAGCAGGCACTGGCGCAAGACCAAGCGCCCAAAAGGCAACATAGCGAGCACCAAAGCCACTGTTGCCGACTGCGCGCATTGTGCCCTCGCGCTGCACCTGCCGGTTAAGTGGGACTCTGACCAATCATCGCCCGACCACCGCTGTGGCACACGCTCTGCAAGAGGATGTGTGGCGTGACCGACTGCATTGCCTAGCGGACGTTGGGTGCGAGCCGCGCAACCAACTCGCCGGGATAGACCAGGACGCCGTCGATGCGCCAGTTCTCCGCGCCAGATTCGACCTTGATGTACCACTTGCCCGGAGACATGGGCGCGATCTTGCCCTCCCAGCGCTGCCCGCCTGCGGAAGACAGTTCGATCTGCTGATCCTGGTTCGCGCGTGTGGCGTGCAACAACCGGAGTACCGGCCGCTGCTCATCGGTGCGTCCGTAGAGCTCAAGCTTGACCGACCCGCCTTCGAGATCGATGCCCATGAAGCCGCTGAGCCCGCGGTCCGCCGCATTGCGGTCGCGCTCCAGAGACTCATTGATTGCCAAACCCTTCTTGTAGTAGTCGTCCTCGACCACCGGATCCGGATTGTTCATGGCAATGAACAAGGTGATGAACCCGGCCACCACGGTGAGTGTGGGAATGGCGACCAGGAACCACGGCCAGAACTGGCGGTACCACGGTTGAGCTGGACTACGAGCTGGATGCATGCCTCTATCCGGACCTCAGCGCTTCAAGGGGCCCAGGAACCTGGCCGTCTCATCCTGACGGATCTTCGGGTTCTCAAGTGCCTCGATATGGAACGTGATCTTGTTGCTGGTCTCCTTGACGTTTTCGGGATCGACCTCTGCCGAGACCACGAGATCGAGCACATCGCCCGCAGCAACGCGCACGTCCTCTGCACCGCGCAGCCTGATGCCCTCGAGCCCAGACACCGAGATCGCGTAGCGGTGATCGACTTCATCCTTGTTGATCACTTTCAGCGTGTAGATGTTCTCGAGCCAGCCCTTGTCAGTCTCACGGTACAACGCGTTGCGGTCCCGGATCACGTCGAGCTCCAATGGAATGCGCATCAGGATCGACGCGATCAAGGCCACTGTGATGCCTGTGAGCAGCGCAGCATAGATCAGCGTCCGGGGACGAAGTACGTGTGTCTTGCCGCCCTGCAACTCATGCTCGGTCGTGTACCGAATGAGCCCCTTCGGGTACCCCATCTTCTCCATGACTTCGTCACACACGTCGATGCACGCCGCGCAACCGATGCACTGGTACTGCAAGCCATTGCGGATGTCGATGCCCGTGGGGCAGACCTGCACGCACATCGTGCAGTCGATGCAGTCGCCCAGGCCGGCGGACTTCGGATCGACATTGCGCTTACGCGGTCCGCGCGGCTCACCGCGCGCAGGGTCGTAAGAGATGGTCAGCGTGTCCTTGTCGAACATTGCGCTCTGGAACCGCGCGTAGGGGCACATGTAGATACACACCTGCTCACGCATCCAGCCGGCGTTGCCATAGGTCGCAAATCCATAGAACAGAACCCAGAACGTCTCCCACGGTCCGGTGTTGAACTGCAGGATGGCCTGCCCCAGTTCCCGGATGGGTGTGAAGTACCCCACGAAGGTGTAACCAGTCCACAACGAGAACAGCACCCACACCAGGTGCTTGCCGCCCTTGATGAGAAACTTGCGCGCCGTCCAAGGCGACTTGTCCAGCTTCATCTGCTTCTGGCGGTCGCCCTCGAACTTGCGCTCGATCCAGAGGAATGCCTCGGTCCAAACGGTTTGCGGGCAGGCATAACCACACCAGAGGCGCCCGGCGATGGCGGTGAAGAAGAATAGCGAGAGCGCCGAGATAATCAGCAGCGCAGCGAGGTAGAAGAAGTCCTGTGGCCAGAAGGTCGCACCGAAGATATAGAACTTGCGGTGCGGCAGGTCGAACAATACGGCCTGCCGGTTGCCCCACTGCAACCACGGCAGAATGTAATACAGGCCGAGGAGAGCCAGCACGGCGGCCCAGCGGAGCTTCGCGAAAACCCCGTGGACCTCGCGCGGATAGATCTTTTCGCGCTTCTTGTAGAACTCTACGAGGACTTCATCCTTTTTTTGGCTCTCGTCAGGCTTGCTCATTTTGATCGCGGTTTGTTCACTTGGTCACAGGGCTTGAGGAAATACTGCGTTGCGCAACTGGAAATCGCCATGAGTCCCCAAAACACAAAGAACCCGATGGAGTACACCGCAAGCCTCGCCAGATCTCCGATGGCATCGAGTTCATGCGGATCGAAGACGGTAAAAAACACGATCGTTGCGACGCCCGCCGTAAGGAATGATGGCCAGAGCACGGCAGAGATCGACTGGCAGCGGGAAATCCGGTCACGTTGGGCAGAGTCTACCGCATCGGACATGGGCGCCTCCTTAAGCGAAATCAAAAAAACTGCATAACCCTATAAAATCTGGAAAAAAAAGCGGTGATCCGTGTTATAGCACGGATCACCGCGGGAGGCGATGTTACTTACCTGACAGACTCAGGACATAGGCAGCCAGGATGTGCACCCGGTCTTCGCCCAGGAAGTCCTTGAACGCGGGCATCTGGCTGTTGATACCACCGGCATTGAAGCCGTGGGTGATGCTGCGCTTGATGGCATCCGCCGTGCCGCCGTGCACCCAGACTTTATCGGTCAGGTTGGGCGCACCCATGGCTTGATTGCCCGTTCCGTCCGGCATGTGGCACGCCGCGCAGTTGGCTTCAAACAAGGGTTTGCCCGCAGCGGCCGCGGCGGCGTCCACATCCCGCCCACTCAGGCTCATCACGTAGGCGACGACTTGCTTGGTCCCCTCCTCGCCGAGCGCGGCACCCAGTGCCGGCATGACGCCTGCACGACCTTCGAGGATCGATGTCTTGACCGCATCCGGCGAGTTCCCATACATCCAGTCGCCATCCTTCAGGTTCGGGAACCCGGGGCCTCCACCGGCATCCGAACCATGGCACTGTGCGCAGTAGTTCAGATACAGGCGGTTACCGATAGCCATGGCCTTGGGGTCTTTGGCCAGAGTAGCCAGATCCTGCGCGGCATACTGCTTGTACATCGGGCCGACCTTGTCCTCGACTGACTTGACCTCCTGCTCATACTGGCCAACTTGCGTCCAGCCGAGCACACCCTGGAAGTTGCCGAGCCCCGGATAGAGCGCGAAGTACACCGCAGCGAAGATCAACGTGATGTAGAACAGCCACAGCCACCAACGCGGCAGGGGGTTGTTCAACTCTTGGAGACCATCCCAGCTGTGTTTCATGGTGGCCCCAACGGACACCTCACCCGGACGCGCCTTGGTCGTCCACTTGATCAGCCAGTAGCAGGCCAGGACGTTGACTACGGTGAGAACGATCACCCACCAATTCCAGAACCCACTCATTTACTAGCCTCCTCTACGGACCGTTGATGGATACGCTCCTCTTCTTCGCTGAACAGCTGATTGGCTGCCTCGGAGAAGCGCTTGTTGCGTCGGCTGCTCCACGCCCACATCCACACGGCGATGAAAGCGATGAAGACCAGCACCGTCATGAAACTACGCAGATCGTTGATGTCCATGGCTTACCTCGTGGACTTGACCGCGGTGCCCATGCCCTGGAGGTAGGCGATCATGGCGTCCATTTCCGTCTTGCCTTCCAGCTCCTTCGGCGCGTTCGCGATTTCCTCATCGCTGTAGGTTGCAAGCCCATAGGCCTTGGCGAGCCCCTGGAGCACCTTCATCTTGGGCTGGATCTCCGCAGGGTCGAGCCTGTTCTCGGCCAGCCACGGGTAACCCGGCATGTTGGACTCCGGCACAACGGCCCGCGGATTCATCAGGTGCACGCGGTGCCACTCGTCGGAGTAGCGGCCGCCAACCCGATGCAGGTCCGGACCCGTGCGCTTGGAGCTCCACAGGAAGGGGTGGTCGTAGACGAACTCACCCGCAACCGAGTAGTGGCCGTAGCGCTCGGTTTCCGCACGGAAGGGGCGGATCTGTTGCGAATGGCAAGCATTGCAGCTTTCGCGGATGTAGATGTCGCGGCCCGCCAGCTGCAGCGGCGTGTAGGGCTTGAGCCCCGTCACCGGTGCGGTGGTCTCCTTGATGAAGAACAGCGGCACGATCTCCACCAATCCGCCGATGCTGATGACAATCAGGATGAGGATCGCCATCAAGCCGACGTTTTTCTCAACTACTTCATGACTCATGACTTAGCACTCCTCATCACATCAAGCGTGAACGGCCGTGGGAATGGTGTCCTCCGCCGCACGCGCGCCAGCAACCGTTTTCCACACGTTGTAGGCCATGATCAGCATACCGAGGAAGAACAGCGTGCCGCCGAGCAGACGCACCGCGTAGAATGGATAGGTCGCCTCAATGGACTCGATGAAGCTATAGGTCAACGTGCCATCGGCGTTGACTGCACGCCACATCAGGCCCTGCATGACACCCGCGATCCACATGGAGGCGATGTAGAGCACGATGCCGATCGTGGAAACCCAGAAATGCACTTCGATGAGCTTGATGCTGTACATCTGCTCGCGACCGAAGAGCTTGGGCAGCAGGGCGTAAACCGTACCGATCGTGACCAGCGCGACCCAGCCGAGCGCACCGGAGTGCACATGGCCCACCGTCCAGTCGGTGTAGTGCGACAGGGCGTTGACGGTCTTCACTGACATCATCGGGCCTTCAAAGGTAGACATGCCGTAGAAGGACAGCGACACGATGAGGAAACGGATGATCGGATCGCTACGCAGCTTCTCCCACGCACCGGAGAGGGTCATAATGCCGTTGATCATGCCGCCCCAGGACGGTGCCAGAAGGATCAGCGAGAACACCATGCCCAGCGACTGCGCCCAGTCCGGCAGCGCGGTGTAGTGCAGGTGGTGCGGACCGGCCCACATGTAGGTCGAGATCAACGCCCAGAAGTGAACCACCGACAGGCGATAGGAGTAGACGGGGCGACCGGCCTGCTTGGGAATGAAGTAGTACATCATGCCGAGGAAGCCTGCGGTCAGGAAGAAGCCCACAGCGTTGTGGCCGTACCACCATTGCACCATCGCGTCGATGGTCCCGTGGTAGGCGGAGTAGGACTTCGTCAGGGTGACGGGAACTTCTGCGCTGTTGACGACATGGAGCACGGCGATGGTGAGGATGAATGCGCCGTAGAACCAGTTGGCGACATAGATGTGCTTGACCTTGCGCGTCATGATCGTGCCGAAGAACACAATCGCGTAGGCAACCCACACCAGCGTGATGAGAATGTCGATCGGCCACTCCAGCTCGGCGTACTCTTTGCTGGAGGTCAGCCCCAAGGGGAGCGTGATCGCGGCGAGCAGAATCACGAGCTGCCAGCCCCAGAACGTAAAGCCCACGAGCGGACCGCCGAACAGGCGCGTCTGGCAGGTGCGCTGCACGACGTAATACGAGGTGCCGATGAGAGCCGAGCCACCGAACGCAAAGATGACGGCATTGGTGTGAAGCGGCCGCAGGCGGCTGTAGGTGAGCCAGGGAATGTCGAAGTTCAGCGCGGGCCACAGCAATTGGGCCGCGATCAGAACGCCGACGAGCATGCCGACAATTCCCCACACGACCGTCATGATGGTGAATTGCCGTACAACCGTATAGTTGTAGGTGGTTTGGGTCTGCATAGTCTCCGGTTGCCTCCCGCAGGGGTTGGTTACAAAAGGTGCACGGAAACAACGGCAGGTCGCGCAAGACTGACAGCTTCCGGGCTGGGCCAGTTTCGCGGGTAGCGGGTAAAGACTTTTTGACTTAAGTCAATGAAAGTAAGATTACGCAAACCAGGCCGCAAAACTACCGACCAACGGGCCGCCTAGCAGCTCGATATCCATAAAAATCAAAGGATTCCGAGAAGGGTGTCATGACCACATCACCGATCATCAAGCTGCAGGATCTGAGGGTTTCGTGTAGCGCGTGCAGCCTCACGCACCTGTGCCTTCCGCACGGCCTCGATGCAGACGAGATCGAAATCCTCAACCAGCTAATCGAGCACAAATTCAAGCTCGAGCGCGGCGAGGCGCTGTTTCGCATCGGCAACGCGCATCGGGCGCTCTACGCCGTGCGCTCCGGGTCGTTCAAGACCTTCATGGTCACCCCCGAGGGCGCCGAGCAGGTCACCGGGTTCTACTTTCCGGGCGAGCTGCTCGGCCTGGACGGCTTTGGCGATGACCAACACCACTGCCAGGCCATCGCGCTGGAAACCTCCACCGTCTGCGCGCTGACCCTCCAGGACTTCGATCGGCTCTGCTGCAACCTGACTAGCCTGCGCCACCAGCTCCTAAGCCTCATGGGGCGGGAAATCCACCACGACCACCAGATCCTGATGGCGTTGGGGCAGATGAAGGGGGAGGAGCGACTGGCGACGTTTCTGCTCAACCTGTCGGAGCGGTTCCGCAAGCGGGGGTGCTCAGCCCACGAATTCAACCTCTCGATGCCGCGGCACGACCTCGCGAATTACCTCGGACTCGCGGTTGAAACCTTGAGCCGGATGTTCTCCAAGATGCAGGAGGACGGCATCATCCACGCCAATCGGCGCCTTATCCGGATCGTCGACATGGAACGGCTGCGCGCCATGGCACAGCTTGAGCGCCGCCAGGAACGCTGATCCGCCGCCAGGGCACCCGGCCCAGGGCGGACGTTCTACGCCTGGGCAGCGGCCGGCCGCTCGCCCTGGCTATTTGCCCTTCAGGTACCAGCGGTCGTGAAACGTAGCCACCCAGTGCGGTCGGTACACAACCAGGACGGTCATGATCAGACCGTTCATCAGCCCCTCCGGGAACGCGAGCAGCCACAAGCTGATCCAGTACTCATCGCCTAGATGGAAGTCGCCGTATCCCCCCTCCCCTGCGATCAGGAAGGAGGCGACGAGCCCCATGAGCAAAATCGAGGAAGCCGCCGCGAAGAACGTGTTGAAGTAGATGTACACAAAGAAGTGCCGAATCACGTACTTTTGCGCGAGGAACAGCAACAGACGCACCCACAACGTCGGCAACACGGCCAGCAGCAGGATGTTCCCGCCAAAAGCCGACCAATGGCCGCCCGCGTTGTAGGTGGCGACCGCCGCCAACAGCGATCCAGCTAACAACGCGAACTGCCAGTCGAACATCAAGCACAGCGCGGTCAGGCCAAAAAAGTGGAACTCTACGCCGGGAACGACTCCCGCACGCAAGTTCCACAGCACGAGCGCAAACGTCAGCGCCCCGAAATACACGTTCATGGAATCGGACTGCAGGAACTTGCGCCAAGGCGCCGTGGCCAGCGCGACCGCCAGCAGCATTCCAGCCACAGCGAAGGCTATGAGCCCACCAGTGGGGGACAGGGCATCGGCAGGGATGTTCATCGGCGGGAGTCTGGCGAGGCAGACCTTTGCGCTGCAATGACGATTGTCAAGGGAAGCTCAATGACCGTGGTATTCACGCGCACAGGCCCTGCCCGCGGCACAGAGCAGTTCGTAGGCGAGCGTGTCGGCGCCGGCGGCGACCTCATCCACCGTGACAACCCCGCCCCACATCACCACCTCATCACCCGGCCGCGCCGTGGGACAACCGCGCAGATCGATGGCGACCATGTCCATGGACACGCGCCCGAGTAGACCGCATCGCACACCGGCCACCGCAACGGGCGTTCCTGTCCGCGCATGGCGGGGGTAGCCGTCCGCGTAACCTACCGCCGCGATCCCTACCGGCATGGCCTCCGGGCAGCACCAGGTCCCTCCGTAGCCGATGCAGTCGCCGCGCTGGTGGTGCTGGACAGCGAGCAACGTCGTCTTGAGCGACATCACCGGGCGCAGGCCCAGCGCCCGAGCACCGACACCCGCGAGCGGAGACGCCCCGTACAGCATCAACCCGGGCCGCACCCAGTCGAAGCGCGCCGCCTCGAAGGCCAGCAGCCCCGCGGAATTCGCCATCGAGCGCTCCAGCCCCAACCGTGATGTGAGCGACTGGAACCGCTCGTACTGGGCATGGTTCCGGGGGTCATCGGGCACATCCGCATTCGCGAAATGGCTCAGCACGCCGCGACACGCGGCACCGAGCCGCGCGAGTGCGGCCCGCCCCTCGTCTGCCGCGAAGCCGAGACGGCCCATGCCCGTATCCAGCTTCAGCCAGCACTCGATGTTGCAGGCGCGCCCCAGGCGCTCGACCCAATCGACCTGCTGCGCTTGGTGCACCACCGGCCACAAACGCGCCCGAGCCGCTGCGATTAGCTCTTCAGTTGTGTGAGCGCCTTGCAACACGAGGATCGGCTGCAGGCAGCCCGCCTCGCGCAGGCGCAAGCCCTCACCGACCGTCGCCACGGCGAAGCCATCGGCTGCCTGCAGCGCCTGTGCAACATTGAGCATGCCGTGGCCGTAGGCATCGGCCTTGACCACGGCCATGACGCGCGCATCACCGGCACGCTCGCGCACGACGGCGAAGTTGTGCCGCAAGGCACCGAGATCGATGTGCGCTCGGGCGCGGCGCGTCACTGCAACATCTCGGACGAGTACACGTCCGGCACGTAGTTTTCAAAGCGCGTGTACTCGCCGAGAAACGTCAGCCGCACCGTGCCCGTCGGGCCGTTGCGCTGCTTGCCGATGATGATCTCGGCGACGCCCGGCTCCTTGCTGTCCTTGTTGTAGTAGTCGTCGCGGTAGATGAACATGATGACGTCGGCGTCCTGCTCGATCGCGCCAGACTCGCGCAGGTCGCTCATCATCGGGCGCTTGTCGTTGCGCTGCTCGACGCGGCGGTTGAGCTGCGCCAGGGCGATCACCGGGCACTGCAGCTCCTTGGCGAGCGCCTTCAGGCCGCGGCTGATCTCGCCGAGCTCGGTGGCGCGGTTCTCGTCGCCGCTGGCGCTGCCGCTCATCAGCTGCAGGTAGTCGACGACGATCAGCCCGAGCCGCCCGCACTGCCGCGCCTGCCGGCGCGCGCGCGCGCGCAGCTCCGCCGGGGTCAGCGCCGCCGTCTCGTGGATGAACACCCACGCCTTGCTGTGCGTGTCGACGGCCTCGGTCAGCCGCGTCCGCGCGCCGACGCGCACCCCGCCGGTGCACCGGTGCTGCTCGGGG
>CAYSFW010000080.1:0-36011 GCA_964430355.1 uncultured Thiotrichales bacterium | reverse complement strand
GGGGCGGTGGGGAGTCGTGGCCTGCCATACGGTGTCGTCGAAAGCCGTGATCCGAGGTGGCGCCCGATCGACCGCCGGTTCGGGGGGGCGAGGGTGGCGTGGCCCCGGGTGCTGTGCATTAAGCATAGCGAATCCCGTGCGCCGCAAAAATTGACGGGCCGCTGTCGGCCCAGGCCGCAGCGGGCGAATCAGCCGGCCCGATTCGTGCTAGATTCTTCCCATCAGGATACGAGAGGATCTTCAGCATGGCAGAACTCGAGGCGTTGCTGTTCGACGTTGACGGCACACTGGCCGACACCGAGCGGGACGGGCACCGAGTTGCCTTCAACCGGGCGTTCGCCGAGGCCGGCTTGGGCTGGAACTGGACCGTCGATCTGTATGGCGAGCTCCTGCAGGTCACCGGAGGTAAGGAACGCATCCGGTTCTTTCTGGATCGGTATCTGCCCGATTTTCGCTACGACGGCGACCTCCAGGCCTTTATCGCCGGATTGCACGAGAGCAAGACACGTCACTACATCGAGCTGCTGCGCCGCGGCGGAATCCCGTTGCGGCCTGGCGTCGAACGCCTGCTAGGAGAGGCGTGGGCCGCTGGGCTGCGGCTCGCCATCGCGACGACCACGACACCCGACAATGTGGAGTGGCTGTTGCGGTCGACCCTGGGTGAATCCGCCCTCGGGTGGTTTGAGGTGATCGCCGCGGGTGACGTCGTGCCTGCCAAAAAGCCCGCTCCCGACATCTATGTCTACGCACTGGAGAAAATGGGCCTCGCGCCCGAGTCCTGCGTGGCCTTTGAGGACTCGGAAAACGGCCTGGCGTCCAGTGTCAGCGCGGGTCTTGGCACAATCATTACCGTCAACGACTACACGCGCACACAACGTTTTGACGGGGCGCTGCTCGTGGCCGACTCCCTCGGCGAACCGGATCAACCGATGCAGGTTGTCGCCGGGAGGGGCGGCGCGGAGGGCGCCTGTGTCGATCTCGACCTCATCCGCTGGCTGCGAAACTAGGCACGCGCCTCGGGTTACACTGCGCGCCGGGCCCGCTATCCCAAACGCCGCGCACCAGAGCGTAAGGACGCCCTATGCATCATTGGTATGTGATCCACACCAAGCCCCGCGAGGAAGAGATCGCGGAGGTCAACCTCAAGCGTCAGGGGTATCAGGTCTTCCTCCCGCGCTGCGTCTTGCCCAAGCGTCGCCGCAGCAAGTGGCGGGAGGTCATCGAGCCGCTGTTTCCTCGGTACCTGTTCATACAGCTCGATATCGGCGCGCAGAACATCGCGCCGATCCGCTCCACGCGGGGCGTCTCCGGCCTGGTGCGGTTCGGTGAACTGCCGAGCGCGGTGCCGGACGATTTCATGCAGTCTCTGATGACCTCCGCCGACCCGAAGAACGGGCTGTATCCCATCGGTATCGATCTGTTCAAACCGGGCGAGACCATCAGCGTCATCGATGGGCCGTTCAAGGGGCTCCAGGGCATCTTCAAGGCCGAGTCGGGCAAGGAACGCGTCACCATTCTGCTCACTCTAATCGGTCGCGAGCACAATATCGAACTGGATCGCAACCAGATCGCGCCGTTCGTTGCATGATGGCCGATCCACGCGCGGTGGGATCTGGCTTTTTGCAAACGGTTGGGTGCGTTCGGTCACAAATTCCGCATCCTGCGATTGCGGGCAGCCAAGGGACCGCGTATCAAACAGGCGCTTTATGTTACGGTTCGTGTCGGGTGCTGGCAGAGTGTCGGTCTGGTTGGCGATGGGGGGTTCATGAGTCGTATCCGCAAGCTTTCGCCGCGTGTCGTTGGCGTCGCTTTCATTCTTGCCATGCTGGCGATCAGCGGCTGTGGCCGTAATCCGGAGGTCAGTGCCAAACACCTTGCTGCGGGCAAGGCGCTGCTCGAACAGGGTAATTTCGACAAGGCGCGCGTCGAGCTGAAAAACGCCGTCAAACGCGACCCGAACCGAGCGGATCCGTACTACTGGCTCGGTCTCACTTTCGAGAAGCTCAATGACCCGCGCCAGGCCTTCGCGCACTTCCTCAAGGCGCATCAACTCGATCCGGGGCATCTGGACGCGGCCGTGAAGTCGGGCACCTACTACGCGATGGCTGGCGAGACGGACAAGGCGCTGGAAGTGGTCAAGGCGATCGAAGCCATCGATCGCGAAAGCGTCGAGGCCAAGCTGATTCGCAGCCGCGTTGCCTATCGCAAGGACGATTTGAAGGGCGCCATCCAGTACGCGGAGCAGGCGGTCGGGCAGGAGCCTTACAATGTCGCCGCCAACGTGCTCTTGTCTGCCCTGTACTCGCTGAATGGCCAGAGTGACAAGGCGACGGCCCTGGTGAGCGACGCGCTCAAGAGTCTGAGCGACTCGATGGAGCTGCGCTCGCAGTACGTGCGCCTGCTGGTGACCAGCGAGGAGCTGACCAAGGCGCTGCCCTGGATGGAGGAGAATGTCCGCCTCGACCCGGCGAATCTCGAACACCGCCTGCTGCTGGCGCGCGCCTACGTCAAGCTGGGGCAAAAGGATAAGGCCGAAGCGGTGACTGCGCGCGCGGTGGAGGAGCTGCCGGACAATCTCACAGCGAAGCTACTGCACGTGGACTTCCTGGGGCAGATCCGCTCACCGGAGCGGGCCGAGCAGGCGTTGCTCGGCTACATCGCCGCAAACCCCAAGGATCCCGCGCTGCGTTTCAAGCTCGCCGAGCAGTACGCGGGCAACGGCAAGCTCGATCTCGCCGAGGAGACCTACCGCGAAATTCTCAAACACGTGGAGGGCAAGGCGCACATCATCGCCGCCAAGAATGCGCTTGCCGTACTGCACGTGCGCAAGAACGAGATCGACCAGGCCAAGTCCACGATCGATGGGGTGCTCAAAGAGTATCCGGACAATCCCAGCACGCTGCTGCTGCGCGGCAAGATCGCGCTGGCCGAGGGCAAGAGCATCGATGCCATCGCCGACCTGCGTGCGGCGCTCAAGGCGGACTTCAACTCCGTCGAGATCCGTCGCCTGCTTGCCCAGGCCCACCTCCTGCAGAACGAGATCGACCAGGCACGCGACAACCTGCAACGGGCTGTCGAGCAGGATCCCCGCGACGTCCCCTCGCTCAACGCGCTGGCCCAGTTGCTGATCCAGAAGCAGCAATACGCGGACGCGGGGCGGTTGCTCGATCAAGCGCAGGCAGTCGATCCCAAGTCCGCCGATGTGCGCCTCACGCGCTTCCGGCTCAAGCTGGCCCAGAACGACCGCAAGGGCGCGTTGCAGCTCGCCAAAGAGGCCCAGCAAGATCTGCCCGATTCCCCGTTGGGCTATTTCCTGGCGGGCCTCATGCACAAACTGGACAGCGACACCACGCGGAGCACACAAGAGCTCCTGCAGGCCGTGCGCACTCAACCCGATGCCGGCATGGCGCTCGTGCTGCTCGTGGACAACCTCGTCGGTGAGAAGCGCTTCGCTGAAGCCGAGGGCCATCTCAACAAGGCGCTCCAGGCTCAGCCAGAAAACGCCTTCCTCCACAACTTCCTGGGGTTGGTGCGACAGAAGCGGCAGGACTACGCCGGTGCCGTGGCCGCGTTTCAGTCGGCGTCCGAGGCCAAACCCGAGTGGTGGACGCCCTACCGTAACACCGCCGAGTCGTACTTTGAGGCTGGGGATGCGCAGTCCGCCGTCAACGTCTACAAGCAGGCCTTACAAAAGCTCCCGGGCAAACGGGATCTGCTGATTAACCTGGCGGTACTGCACGAGCGCGTCGGGCAACTCGATGAAGCGATCGGGATCTATGAGAAGTTCCTGGCACAAGAGCCGGATCATCTTGTAGCCACCAACAACCTGGCCTTGCTACTGGCCAACCGCCGTGGAGACCCCGAGAGCCTCAAACGCGCCGAGGCGCTCGCGGACAAACTGGTAAAGGTCGAACACCCGGAGATCTGGGATACCCGCGGCTGGATACTGCACCGCGCGGGCAAGCGCGATCAGGCGCTCGAACTGCTGCGCAAGGCCGTCAATGCAGCCCCCAACAACGGGGGCTACCAGTACCACCTTGCGTTGGTGTATCAGTCGATGGGCGAAGTCAACCTGGCCCGCAAGCATCTGCAGACCGCCCTGACACTTGGCCTCGACAGGGAAAGTCGCGAGCAAGCCACGGTGGAGCTCGCAAAGCTCGAAAAGCCACTACGGTAAGTAGTGGGGGGCGGAATCGGGGGTGTGGCTCAAGCGCGAACCCCTCGGTGAGTTTGCTGGGGCTAAGCGCGGGCTTCTTATCGCAGTGTGTCGCCCAAGTCCGAATGCGTGCCATGTCTGCGCCAGCGACAGAGCAGCGCGTCAAACAAGCCAAATCGGCGTTTCCTGGCGATCGAAACAGCGAGGGTTCATGCTCTCGACTCGTCGCAACAGTTCAAAGCGGACCACAGATAATCAGTCTATTTCGCGCCACTGGAAATGTGTTGCACAGATACCCGGCTGACCGGGGTGGTCGCCTCTGCAGTATCCAATGTCGCTGAAAACATATTGAAATTTTAGATGCAAGTCACAAAATCAGGTAAATCTGTACCGTTCATCCTGTGAACAGGTTGCCGGACCCGGTGGGGTGTCTAATACTGAAACGTAGGCAGATGTGTTTTTATAACCAAATCCGAGTGGGAGATAGTAATGCTTGGGATTAAGCAGACCATGAAGACTGCAGCAGGAGCCGCGATTGTTGGAGCGGCTATGATGGCCAGTTCTGCTGGCGCTGGGACGATCACCAATATCACATTGGGTTCGAATGTCGGCGGGAGTGCTACGATTTTCAGTGGATCGCATGACCTCGGGACGATGGTCCCGTTGAATGTCAGCTTTTCCGGCGCGCAAAGCGGCTTCACAGGGGTCAACTTCAAAGACATTACCAACTTCACCATTTCCATGGTGATCAGTGGGACGCCGTTGAGTCCAGGGTTCACTGCGACGGGGTCAGTAGCGGGCACTTACGAAGGCGGTGTTCCGTTCCCTCCGTTTTCGTTCATTGGTCTTTTCACCGGTGGGATAAGCGCTAGCGGTTCAGGAACCTCCGTTCTGAGCTTCAACCTTCCTGTTGTTGATGACGGGATCACGGTGTTTCCGGGTGTGTTAACGCCAATCACTGCTTTGAGTGGAACGCTCAACGTGACGCCCGTACCCATCCCCGCCGCCGTCGTCCTCTTTGGCTCTGGCCTGCTGGGTCTGGTGGGTATGCGCAAGCTGGCCCGCCGTCGGGAGGAAGGTGCAGCCGAGGCTGCAGCCTGATCTACTCGCTCTCTCGTCAAGACCAACAGACCCCGCCTCGTGCGGGGTCTCTTGTTGTTGATGCCCGCAAAAGAGTGCGACCTCGTTCGGGGTGACCGGGGACGCACGGCCAGGCAGCGACACGCCAAGTTAATGGGGCGCTGAAGCCTCTGCAAAGAAGTCCGTGCTCGGCCCCGCCGCTCGCGAAGCGCGCTGGGTTCATGCGGGATTCATCCCCTCAATCTCACGCTGTCGACCGCATCACGTGTTTGCGCGCAGTCGGCCGGCTCCCCTTGGCTCGCGCTTGCGCGTTTGTGTACATTGGGTGCTTGCCCCTGCGGGGTAAGGCGTCCTGCAAGCGCGAAGGTTTCATGCTCCATCGGTCCATTCTCCTGGCGTCGGCATCGCCGCGGCGGCTCGAACTGCTGCGGCAGATCGGGGTCGAGCCTGCGGTCTATGCGCCGCAGGTCGACGAGCGTGTGCAGCCGGGGGAGTCGCCGGCGGCCTATGTTGAGCGCATCGCGCGCGAGAAGGCGGCGGTGGCCGCAGCACGCTTTGGCGACCGGGTGATCGTCGCTGCGGACACGGCGGTCGTGTGTGATGGTTTGATCTTGGGCAAGCCGGCGGACCGGGACGATGCGCTCGCCATGCTCGAGCGCCTCTCCGGACGCGAGCATGAGGTCTTTTCCGCCGTGGCAGTGGCGCGTCGTGGGCGCTGCCTCGCGGCGCTCTCGGTCTCGCGGGTGCGCATGCGGGTAATTGCGCCGTCGGAGGCGATGGCCTACTGGGCGACGGGCGAGCCGAGGGACAAGGCGGGCGCCTACGCGATCCAGGGGCTCGCGGCCGTGTTCATCGAGGCCCTGCACGGCAGTTACTCGGGGGTGATGGGCTTGCCGCTGTACGAAACGGCGCAACTGCTCGCCGAGCAGGGCGTAGAGTTGCTGGCATACAACGCTCAGGATAGAGTCGGGCATGACCAATGAAGTGTTGATGAACGTCACCCCGCAGGAGACCCGGGTCGCCCTGCTGGAGAACGGCGTCCTCCAGGAGGTGGCCATCGAGCGTACGCGCCGGCGCGGTCTGGTCGGCAACATCTACAAGGGTAAGGTCTGCCGGGTGCTGCCGGGCATGGAGGCGGCCTTCGTCGACATCGGGCTTGATAAGGCGGCGTTCCTGCATGCCTCGGACGTCATCCCCACCATGCTCGAAGAGGATGCGCCGGTGGAGCGGCCGCGGGGCATTTCCAGCCTGCTCACGCAGGGGCAGGAGGTGCTGGTACAGGTGGTCAAGGACCCCCTGGGCACCAAGGGTGCGCGCCTGACCACGCACATCACCATCCCCTCGCGCTACCTGGTGTTGATGCCACGCGGCGGCAACATCGGGATTTCCACGCGCATCGAGGACGCCGCCGAGCGCGATCGTCTGCGGCAGATCGTCAGCGAGCTGCGCGGGGACAGTGACTGCGGCTTTATCCTGCGCACGGCTGCGGAGGGCGTCTCGGCCGCTGAGCTGCGCCAGGACGTCGAGTTTTTGCAGCGCGTGTGGACAGACGTACGCGAGGCGGAGCGCACCGCCAAGGCCGGTAGCTGCGTATACTCGGACCTGCCGTTGGTCAAGCGCACCTTGCGCGACATGATCGGCGTCGGCTGCGAGCGGGTGCTGATCGACTCGCGCGAGACGTTCAAGTCGCTCACTGAGTTTGCCGCTTCCTACGTGCCGGAGATGGTGGAGAAGCTCATCCTCTACTCGGGCGAGCGACCGGTATTCGACCTCTATGGTGTGGAAGATGAAATCCTGCGCGCGCTCGACCGCAAGGTGGTGCTGAAGTCCGGCGGCTACCTGATCTTCGACCAGACCGAGTCGATGACCACCATCGACGTGAACACGGGCGGTTTCGTCGGCTCGCGCAACCTCGAAGAGACGATCTTCAAGACCAATCTCGAGGCCGCACAGGCCATCGCGCGCCAGCTGCGGCTGCGCAACCTCGGCGGGATCATCATCATCGACTTCATCGATATGATCGAGCCGGAGCACCGGCGTCAGGTGCTGCGCGCGCTCGAGAAGGCGCTGGAGAAAGACCATGCGAAGTGCGTGGTCTGCGACGTTTCCTCGCTCGGCCTCGTCGAGATGACGCGCAAGCGCACGCGCGAAAGCCTCGAGCACGTGCTCTGCGAGCCTTGCCCCTGCTGCCAGGGGCGAGGTTACATCAAGACCGCGGAGACCGTTTGCTATGAGCTGTTCCGCGAAATTCTGCGCGAGGCTCGCCAGTACGACGCGCGGGAGCTACTGGTGCTAGCCTCGCAGGAAGTGGTGGATCTGCTGCTCGATGAGGAATCCTCGAGCCTTGCGGAGTTGCAGCAGTTCATCAACATACCGATCAAATACCAGGTCGAAACCCAGTACAGCCAGGAGCAGTTCGACGTGGTCCCGGTGTGACAACCTGTCGCTCGGTCGCGAAGGACTGCCAAGGCTGCGGCGCAAATGGCGCGGATAAGCCCCATCTACTGGTTTGAGCAACCCCCGATCCGGGGCGGCCAGCCTGCCCGAAGGCGCGTCGGGATCTCGTCAAGCACGCCGCCAGCCGGAACGTTCCCAGGTTTGCCATGAGACTGCTGTTGTTGCGTAGCCTCTCCTGGGGCTGGGCCCTGCTTGCCGCGGCGATTATTCTGGTGGCCCTGGGGGTGAGCGTCGTCCGGGTGGTAACGCCGATGGCGAATGCCTACCGCGCGGAGGTCGCGGCGCAGGTCAGTCGGCTGCTCAAGCGCCCGGTCGAGATCGGCTCGCTCCGCCTCGCCTGGGAGGGGCTCGCGCCGACCCTCGAGCTGCGTGAGGTGCGCATCAAGGACGACCCCGGTGTCTCCACCGTCCTGCGTTTCGACCGTCTCGGCGTGGCGATCGCACCGTGGCGCAGCCTGCTCGCGCGGCGGCTCGAGCCCTACCGCGTGACCCTCGCGGGCAGTGATGTAACGATCACCCGCACGCGCGACGGGCGCCTGCTCATGCGCGGTCTGCAACACTTGCAGCAGGAGCAGGATGGCAGCGGGGTGAACCCGCTCGAACTCCTCTCAGGCCTCCAGGTGCGCCTCGCGGACATCGGCGTGCGCTGGCGCGACCTGCCGCTCGGGCGGGATTTTTCGTTCAAGGCCCGCGAGGTCGATGTGCAGGTGCAGCCGGATTCGGTGGCTTTCGACGGACGTGTCGACTTGCCGCCGCGCTTGGGCCGCGCATTGCGTGTGGTGTTCCGCGCCCGCGGCCCGCTGCAGGATTTCACGACCTGGGCCTCCGAGTTCTACGTGATGGGCAACGGCCTCGAACTCGCGGGCTGGCCTTTGCAGTGGCTGCCGGGTGTGCCGGGCATCCGCGGTGGACGCCTCGACCTGCGGCTGTGGGGGCAGCGCGACGCGTCGAAGCGGATCCAGGCGATGGGGGATGTCGCGCTCGCCGACTTCAGCCTCGGCAAGGCGGACGTCGCCACACCCGGCTTCATCGTGCCCCAGATCACGAGCCGGGTGGGCTTCACTGGCACGCGCGACGACTGGCGGGTGGACCTCGATCAGCTTTGGGTGGTCACGCAGGCCGCGGCGTGGCCCGCCTCGGGCCTGAGCGTGAGCTACGCCCGCGAGGGCGACGGCTTACGCCTGGGGCTCGCTGCCGACTGGCTCGACTTGGGTAGCGCAGCCGAGGTGGCGCTCCTGTTCGATCGCCTGCCAGCGTCCTCGCGCGGGTGGCTCGCGGACCTGCGCCCCGGCGGCGGCTTGAGTGAGCTGCGGGCCGCTGTGCACCTCGACGGCAACGGGCAGCCGTTGCGCTATGCCGTTGCGGGGGCGCTGGAAGGCCTGCACTGGCGGGGCGCGCGGGGGGTTCCGGCTGTCAGCGGCCTGCGCTCGCGGTTCCAGGCCACCGAGGGGGGCGGTTCGGCGACACTGTCCGGCCAGGCGCTCGAGCTGGATTATCCGGCCTGGTTTTCTGGGCCGCTACGCGTCGATGAGCTGGCTGCCGAGGTCGATTGGGAAGTCGGCGCCGAGGGCTGGCGTGCCCGGGCGGATCGCTTGCTCATCGCCAACCGTGACCTGCGCCTATCGGGCGGGGCGGCCGTCGCCAAGGCCGCAGGTGCGGATTGGCCGGAGCTCCAGCTCGAGGTTCAGGTGCCTCGGCTCGACGTAGCGCGCGGGCGTGCGTACATCCCGTACGGTGCACTGCACCCGCACACCGCCGAGTGGCTGCAGTCGGCGCTGGTCGGCGGCGAGATCCGAGATGGCCGTGTGACCTGGCATGGGCCATTGAGCGGTGCGGCGTTTCACGCCGGCAAGGCGGAACTGCGCGCCGGGTTCGAGGTGCGCGACGCGACGTTGCGCTACCAGAATGGCTGGCCTGAGCTCAACGCGCTCGAGGGCAGTGTGCGCTTCGACAACGCGCGGCTCGCTGCGGAGGTGCGCGGTGCCCGCGTCTTTGACAGCACGCTGCGCTCGGGCCGCGCGTTGATCGCCGACCTGCACGACTCCCTGCTCGAGGTCCAGGCGCGCGCCGCGGGACCGCTGGCCGATGTGCTGCGCTTCCTGCGCGAGAGCCCGCTGAGTCACGGCGTGGAGGCGTTGCTTGCCGCCAGCGAGGTGCGAGGTGCCTCCGAGCTCGACCTGCGGCTCGGGTTACACCTGCACCATCATGAGGGGGTTCGCGATCAGGTGGAGGGCGAGTTGCGTCTGCTCGGCAACGGGTTGCGGCTGGCGCAGGGTCGGGTTGCGGTGGACTCGGCGCGGGGGCGGCTCAGGTTCACCGAGCGGAGCTACGCAGCCGAGGGCATTCAGGCCACCTTCCGCGGGCGGCCCGTGACCATCGGTGTCGTCACGGAGGGCGACGGCACCGTGCGGGTCTCGACCACGGGTACGTTCAAGCCGGCCGAGCTCCTGCCGGACCACGCGAAGGTGCTCTCCCCGCTGGTATCGGGCGAGTCCGAGTGGACCGGGGTGGTCACGGTTCCACATCATCACGCCGGGCCGGTGACCCTGGCGCTGCACTCCGATCTGCGTGGCACGGAACTGCGTCTGCCCAAGCCGCTCGGCAAGCCGAGCATCAACGCCCGCGACTTGCGGCTGACGTTGACGCTGGACCGTGAGCCGACGGAGTTCGAGCTGCGCTATGCGGGCCTGGTTCACGGCAAGGGGCTGGCGCACTTCGAGCCCACGTTCGCGCCGGAGCGGATGAGCATCGGGCTCGGACAACCCCCGTCCGCGCTTCCCCCGCGCGGCTTGCATGCTGCCGGCCGCTGGCCCGAGCTGGATTTGGCCGAGTGGGTGTCCTGGTTGTCGGGTGCCTCCCAGGACGGTGGCGCCAACCCGCGCAAGTCGGCGCTGCCCGTTGTGGTGGACGGCCTGCACCTCGGCGAATTGCGCATTGGGGATCAGCGCTTCCCGCAAGCGACGCTCACGCTGGCGCACGACTCTGAGGCTTGGCAAGTCGCAGTGGAGTCGAAGGACCTGCGGGGCAGTCTGACGCTGCCGGCGGACTGGCAGCAAGGTGCTTCGCTCAAGGCGGATTTGAAGTACCTACGGCTCTCGCGGCCCAAGGCCCCGAGCGAGGTCGATGACAGCGCGCTCGGCGATACCCGCGCGAGTTGGTCGCCGCAGGCGCTGCCGGCACTCGACGTACGTATCGGCGAGCTGTACTGGGGTGATACGCACTTCGAGCAGTCCCTGGTGCGCACGCGGCGCACGGAGGAGGGGCAGCGTATCGATGCCGTCCGGCTCCAGTCGGCCAATCTCGCCGCCGAAATGGCGGGACACTGGCATGCCGTCGGCGATGGCCGCCAGGAGACGTTTCTCGATCTCGCGGTGAACGGCAGCGATGCGGGCGCCATTCTTCGCGACCTCTTCGGCTCGACCGGGTTTGGTAGCGGCTCCGGGCAGCTTACCGGCTGGTTGCGGTGGCCGGGGGCGCCGTACAACCTGCAGCCGGCTGCGCTCGATGGGCAGTTGCAGACCACGCTGCGAAACGGGCGTCTGCTCGAGTTCGATCCTGGCCTTGGTCGTTTGGTCGGATTGCTCAGCGTCGATTACCTACCAAAACGGCTGACGCTCAATTTCCGCGACGTCGCCTCCGAGGGCTTCTACTACGACGTGCTGCGCGGGGCGGTGCGGTTCGAGGCCGGTTCGGGCTACATCGACGACCTGACGATCAAGGGTGCCGCCGCCGACCTGCGCTTGTCCGGGCGCATGGGGCTCGTCAGCGAGGATTTCGACCTGCGGCTCCACGTCGCGCCCAAGCTATTCAGCACCCTACCCGTGGCGGCAGGGGTGTTCGTCAACCCAGCCGCGGGGCTGATGGTGTATCTGGCCGACAAGCTGGCCGAGAACGTCGGCATCGACATCAACGAAGGCAGCGGATCGGATTACACGATCACCGGGAGCTGGAGCAATCCCCGCATCACGCCCTCCAGCGCGCGCGAGGGCGGGTAATTGACCGGGTGGTGCGCCGGCCCCGGCGCGGCCCGAGTTCGAGTGCCATGCCCACGGTGAATTCGCTACGTCTTCGAAGGAAATGATCTAATAAACATGTTACAAGATGCCGAATGCGCGACCGTTCGAACTGAGTGTTGTCGCGTGCAGAGGGCTCGCCAACGAGGGGCGTGGCGTGCCGGTGACAGACGACTCGGGAGAACTCATGGCAATCTTCGCCGCTGTCCAGATGGCCTCCGGGCCACAGCTCGCCGCCAACCTGCTGGCGGCGGAGAAACTCATCGCCAAGGCCGCCGCGGGCGGGGCGAAGTGCGTAGTCTTGCCGGAGAATTTCGCGTTGATGGGGATGACCGGTCAGGACAACGTCAAGCACGCCGAGCAGCCGGGCAGGGGGCGTTTGCAGGATTTCCTCGCGGAGCAGGCCCGTCGCCACGGCATCTGGCTGTGCGGCGGCACGATTCCGCTGGTTAGCCCGGATGCTGATCGCGTCTATGCGTCCTGCCTGATCCATGACGACCAGGGCAGGCTGGTCGGGCGCTACGACAAGATTCACCTCTTCGACGTGCAGCTCATCGGCACCGACGAGCGCTACAACGAGTCGGCGACGATCTACCCCGGCGAGGCCGTGACGGTCGTCGACTCGCCGTTCGGCCGCATCGGTATCGCGGTGTGCTACGACCTGCGCTTTCCCGAACTGTTTCGCCGCCTGACCGCGCTTGGGGCGGAAATCGTCCTGCTGCCGACGGCATTCACGGAGCCGACGGGCCGGGCCCACTGGGAGATCCTGCTGCGTGCGCGGGCGATCGAGAACCTCTGCTACTTCGTCGCCGCCGCGCAGGGCGGCTACCACGTGAACGGGCGCTGCACATACGGCCACAGCATGCTCGTCGACCCGTGGGGTTCGATCGTCGCGCAGCTCAAAACCAACACGCCGGGCGTTTGCTCTGGCGAAATCAAACCGGATTTCTTACAGTCGACCCGGAAATCCTTCCCGGCCTTGAAACACCGTCGCCTCTCGGTAGAAGCCTGATTCGCATGACACAAACCCTGGACTCGGTTACCTCACAACTGCTCGCACCCGCGGGCATGGACGTCAACGACCTGAGCAGCGTGCTCGCGCGAGCCATGGGGCCGGGGATTGACGCGGCGGACGTCTATTTTCAGATGAGCCGTCACGAATCCTGGGTGCTGGAGGACGGCATCATCAAGGAGGGCAGCTTCAATCTCGACCAGGGGGTTGGCGTGCGCGCAATGAGTGGCGAGAAAAGCGGCTTCGCCTACTCGGACCAGATACAGCTCCCGGTGTTGCTCGAGGCTGCCGGCAATGCCCGTGCGATTGCGCGCGCGCACCAGGACGGCACCGCACCCATGCTACGAGGCGCCAACGGCTGGCCGATCCGCTACCGCAGCGACGATCCGCTTGCGAGCCTCGGCGAGAAGGAAAAAATCGACCTGCTGCGGCGTGTCGACGCCGAGGCGAGGCGTATCGATCCGCGCGTGACGCAGGTCATCGTGAGCCTCTCCGGCGTGCACGAACTGATCCTCGTGGCGTCGAGCGATGGCACGCTGGCGGCCGACATCCGGCCGCTGGTGCGCATGAACGTGACCGTCATCGCCGAACAGGACGGGCGGCGTGAACAAGGGAGTGCGGGCGGCGGCGGCCGCGTCGACTACCGCTACTTCCTCGACGGTGAGCGCGGCTTCGGCTTCGCCCGCGAAGCTGTGCGGCAGGCGCTCGTCAATCTGCAGGCGACAGAAGCGCCCGCCGGCACGATGGATGTCGTGCTGGGGTCTGGCTGGCCGGGGGTGTTGCTGCACGAGGCGATTGGGCACGGGCTGGAGGGTGACTTCAACCGCAAGGGCAGTTCGGCCTTCGCCGGGTTGATGGGCCAGCGCGTCGCTGCACCGGGGGTGACCGTGGTGGACGACGGCACATTGCCCGACCGTCGCGGATCGCTCAACGTGGATGACGAGGGCACGCCGACGGCGTGTACGACGCTGATCGAAGACGGCATCCTTGTCGGCTACATGCAGGACAAACTCAACGCGCGCCTCATGGGCATGCAGCCCACGGGCAACGGGCGGCGTGAATCCTATGCCCATCTCCCGCTCCCGCGCATGACCAACACCTACATGCGCGCCGGTAACCATGACCCGCAGGAGATCATCGCCTCCGTCAAAAACGGCCTCTACGCCGTGAACTTCGGCGGTGGGCAGGTGGACATCACCTCGGGCAAGTTCGTGTTCTCCGCCTCCGAGGCCTACCTGATCGAAGACGGCAAGATCACGCGCCCCGTGAAGGGAGCAACGCTCATCGGCAACGGGCCCGATGTGCTCACCCGCGTGGCGATGGTCGGCAACGATATGGCGCTGGATGCCGGCGTTGGCGTCTGTGGCAAGGATGGGCAGAGCGTGCCGGTTGGCGTAGGACAGCCGACTCTGCTCGTGCGCGGGCTGACCGTCGGCGGTACGCAGGCGGGGTGACGAGACGTTGCGCGGGCAGCTGTCGGGGCCGCGCACACGGTCAGTGCGCCTCTGACAGACTGTCCAAATACGCGCGTAGCTGTCGCAGGCCGCGGGTGGCGCTCTGCGGTTCAGGTCGTCGGGCGTTGCGGACGAGTTGCCGAAGCCGGGTGCGGTCTGCGGAGGGCGATTCGGCCAGCAGGGCTTCGATATCGCCGTCGTCGCCCTGTAGCAGCCGGTTCAGCCAGGGAGATTCGTCCGCAGTCGGTGTCATGGACGGCTGGGGTGTGCCTGCGGGGTTGAGCAGCCGCTCGAGCGCGGCCGAGATCGCTTCGGCATCCTCACCGCGCAGCAGTTTGGCGAGGTACTGCAGTTGCCTGCGGCGCGCGCCATGTGCGGAAATCGCCTGTGCGTCGGAGATCGCCTTACGTACCTCGGGGGACAGGGGCAGCCGCGACAGCGCGCGGGCGTTGAGTTCGACGAGGCAGTCGCCGAGCTCGCGTTTGGCCTGGGCCTCGCGCTTGAGCGAGGATTTGCTGGGCCGCTCGTCGGCCAGTTGATCGAAATCTTCATCGCGCATGGCGGCATTCTACGCAACCCGCCTGCGCTCTGACCATGAACCAAAGGAACACCAGAGAGCATGACCCAGTCAGCCACCCGTCAAGCCGACGAACGCCTGGTCCGTGAGGCCGTCGAACGCGCGCTCGATGAGGCGAAGCGCCAGGGCGCGACCAGCGCCGACGTGGGCGCGAGCCTCGACAACGGCCTCTCCGTCAACGTCCGCATGGGCGATGTGGATACGCTGGAATACCACCGGGGTCAGTCGCTGTCGCTCACCGTCTACTTCGATCACCGCAAGGGCTCGGCGAGCACCTCCGACCTGAGCCCCCGCGCGATCCGGGAGGCGGTCGCCGCGGCCTGTCGCATCGCCCGCTACACCTCGGAGGATGAGTGTGCCGGGCTCGCGGATGCTGACCTGATGGCTCGGGAATTTCCCGATCTCGATCTTTACCACCCGTGGGCGATCAACGCCGAGCAGGCGATCGACCTCGCCAAGGCGTGCGAAGCGGCGGGCATGGCGGTGGATCCGCGTATCGTCAACTCCGATGGCGCCTCGGTCAGTGCCTTCGAGGGCGTGTCGGCCTATGCCAACTCGCACGGGTTCGTCGGGGTTCGGGCCAGTTCGCGGCACAGCCTGAGTTGTTCGCTGATCGGCGAGGACGAGAACGGCATGCAGCGCGATTACTACTACAGCAATTCTCGCGTACCTGCTGAGCTGGACGCGCCGGAGACCGTCGGCCGCGAGACCGCACGGCGCACGGTGGCGCGGCTGTCGTCGCGCAAGCTCAGCACGCGCAAGGCGCCGGTGCTGTTCGCGCCTGAGCTTGCGCGAGGGCTACTCGGGCAGTTCGTGAGCGCGATCAGTGGCGGGGCGCTCTACCGCAGGGCGAGTTTCCTGTACGGGGCACTGGGTGAGCCCGTGTTCCCGGCCTTCGTCCGCATCCACGAAGACCCCTTCATCCCCCGCGCCATCGGCAGTGCCGCGTGGGACAACGAGGGAGTCGCGACGCGCCGACGCGACGTGGTCAGCGGGGGCGTCCTGCAGGGGTATGTCCTGTCCAGTTACTCGGCCCGCAAGCTCGGTATGCAGACCACCGGCAGCGCCGGTGGTGTCCACAACCTGAAGATCGAACCTGGCGGGGAGGACTTCGACGGCCTGCTGCGCCGGATGGGCACCGGGTTATACGTGACGGAACTCATCGGGCACGGCGTCAACCTGGTGACCGGCGACTACTCGCGCGGTGCGGCGGGATTCTGGGTGGAGGATGGCGCCATCGCCTTCCCCGTGGAGGAGATCACCATCGCGGGCAACCTGCGCAAGATCTTCGGTGGACTGGTCGCGGTTGGCAACGACGTCGATCGGCGGGGCAACATCATCAGCGGCTCGTGGCTCGTCGATGAGATGACTATCGCCGGGGAGTGAACCCGCGTGGCGAAGCATGCCGGACATCCGTAAGGCAGGTCGCGACGTACCCGGACGCATCCTGTTGATGATGTGACCCTCGACGCCGCGACTTGCGCGGTAGGTAAGCGGACTTCCGGGCTCAAGGAGACACTGATTTGTTCATGCCCTCTGCCCCGCAAGCGGGGCAGAGGGTTAGGGTGAAGGGGTAACCTGCTGAATAAGCATAACTTCTCCCTCACCCCTGCCCCTCTCCTCAGGGGAGAGGGGATTCAATCAGTGTTTCCTTGGCCCTCAGGGCAGGGTGTCGACGACGGATTCGATCACCTAGGTGAGGAAACGTTCGTAGAGCGCGCACGCCGGGTCCACCGCGGCCATCACGCGATCGAGGTCGATCGTGTCGTAGAGGTGGGTCAGCACGTGGTGCATGCCACAGGCGGCGATGAGTGGGCGCGCGAGATCCCCCGGCAAGTCGCCGTGCCGCTCAAGTGCGGCGAAAACCTCGCGATAGCTGCTGGCGAGGGCATAGCCCTGGGCCTTCAGTATTTGCAACACCACATCCGCGGCCGATTCACACAACAGTTGCAAGAGCCGTTCTATGGCGTAGTGCTCGCGACGGCGGGCCCTGTCGTCCAGTGCGGCGTAGCTGCGCAAGTCTGTAAGGAACCGGCGCAGTGCGGCCAACTTGCGCTCGAAGACGGCTCGGTCAGGTCTTTCCAAGAAGCACCTCACGGCTGGTGCGGCGAAATATTTCGGTGTCGGCCTACAGAAAGAAGGCCCTCTCCGTCTCACGGTCGAACAGGCGCGGCTTTGCCTCGTAGAGGTGGCGACACGTGCGGAACACCTCGAACCGGGTCACTGGCGATGTGGCGTCGGTCAGCGCCACGAGATCGACCGCCCGAGGCGCCAGTAGATTCTCGAGTTCCGCCTGCCAGGCCCCTTGCTCAAACAGATCGGGCAAGCGGGTCGGTATCACGGCGAGGTCGACATCTCTCCCGCGCGTGCCCCGGGCGCTCGAGCCAAACAGTACCACGAGCCGCCATTCCGCCCGCGCCGCCAGTGCGGCGATGCCTGCGGCTGCACGGGGGTGAGTGTGTCCACGGACATTGGCCGTCTCGTTGCTTCAGGTTGTGTGAATCATAGAACGCCTGTGGCTGCAGCGTGTATGTCCGCTCTCCCAAATGAACCCCTCAACTACATGGAAATTGGTAGTATTTCTGACTGTTTTTGTATGGTATTCGGCAAGCCGGTGGCATAGGCGCCGGCAACTCGACGAACTGAAACGATGAGAGGTTGATCCGAAAATGCTTCCTGAACGCGATGGCGATGGCTACCTGACCAACATGAACGACTGGACGCCCGAGGTGGGGCGCGCGATGGCAGAGGCGGACGGCGTCGTGCTGGACGATGAGAAGTGGGAACAGATCCTCAAGGCGCGCGAGTATTTCGAAGAGCACAACGTGGTGCCGCCAATTCGCAAGTTCGCCAGCTACATCGGTGTGGACCAGAAGGTGCTGTTCAAACAGTGGATGGCTGGCCCCATGAAGCCGATCACGAAGTATGGCGGTCTGCCCAAGCCGACCGGCTGCGTCTGAGACGCGTCGCATAGTCGCCTGCTTGAAAGCCGGACATCGTCCGGCTTTTTCATGTCTTGCGCGACAGGCTCAACCTGCGTTGGCGATCAGGGCATGAACGCGGTCCCAGAGCTGGATGCGTGACTTGATCGACGCCCGTGCGGCATCGGCGGCTTCCGCTGAGCGCGCGGCGCTGCCATCGCACAGCGCCTCGACGAGCCGGTAGGCCATGGGGCCGTGCTCGCCCTGGTCGAGCTCGACGTGGCGTTCTAGGTAGAAGCGGAAACGGTCGACTTCGGTGCCTTGCAGCTCGAGTTGGGCGACGATCCGGCGGAACATCTCCGGAATCAGGTGCTCGCGCCCGTAGGCGAATGCCGCGGCGATCCGGTGCGGCACGCGACTCTCGATCAAGTCGAAGGTCTGCCGCATGAATGCCTCTGCGGCCGGGGGGACGTGCGTGTTGTCGAGCGCAAAGTGCGGGCCGCGCTCGCTCATGGCCGAGACGAAATCCAGCACGGGGCGGGTGTCGGCGCCCACGTCGCGCATGGCGTTCAAATAGAGGTCGAAGTGGCTGCAGTAGCCTCCGCGGCCGTCGCTGTCCGACTCCTCGCCAAGGATGATCTCGTTGATGAAGCGGGTCGCCGGATGGATCGTCCACGCGGTCGGCACCCAGTACCAGCCGCTCGGTGCGAGGATGTGTTGCAAGGACTTGGCGAGCGACATGAAATCGAACACGGCGAAAACGTGGTGTTCCATGAACAGGCGCAGCGCCGCAGGCGTGCGGATTGAGCCGGTACGCAGCAGGGGGTGTGCGTAGAGCCGGCGCAGTTCCGGGTGCAGCTGATCGGCCAGGGTGTCGTGGGTCGCGGGTTCGGCGAGCATGGCTTCGGGCTCACTTGGGGGTTCTGGTGTATCGGCGGCGGTAATCTGCGGCTTGTCACCCCGCAGTGCAAGAAGCCGGGTGTCTGGTATGACCATCCGCCGACCGGGGGCGAGCGCGTTGGGTGTGATCGGCGATGCTATGCTCCCTCCTTGATGACTAGAACCTTCCCGGAGCAGGCATGACCAGACAGCGTTTTGTGATGTTTTTCGTCATTTGGATGATGACATTTCCAGGCTGGGTGGCCGCCGACCTGCCTGCGGGTTACACGTTTCTCGCCTTCGGCGATGCGCTGCGCGAGGCCGAGGCCAGCGGTAAGCCGGTATTCCTGTATTTGACCCGCGAAGGTTGCGCGTTCTGCCGCCGGACGAACGAAGAATCCTTCGCGAAGCCCGAGGTGCGCGACCGTTATCAGAAGCACTACGTGCTCGCCAGCATCGATACGGAGAGCGATCGCCGCGTGACCCTGCCGAGCGGCGAGCGCACGACCGACATGCAGCTGGCGACACAGATGCGGGTGTTTGGCACACCGACCTTCCTGTTCCTGCGCCCCGATCAATCCGTGATCCACAAGGCAACCGGATTTCAAACCGTCGCCGACCTGCTGGCGATGGATGACTACGTCGGCGGCGGCGCGTACCGGCAGGTGAAGAACTTTGCGGAATTTGTGAAGGCGCGTGGTGATGCGAAGGGCAAGTAAGGCCCTCGCTGCCCTGTGCCTTGCGGGCTTTGCTGCGACGGGATCGACGGGCGGCTTCGCGCCGCGCGAGCCGGTCACGACCGTGGCAGGGCCGCGCATCTTCCACCACCCGGACTCCGCAGGGCGCAAGAGCCTTGCCGTCGGGCAGGAAGCGGTTGTCGCTGTGTGGGAGGACAACCGAGACGGCGCGCCTCAGGTTTATGCGGCGTTGCGGCCAGTGGGGGCAGCTGCGTTCAAGCCCGAAATCCGCCTGTCGAGCGGCACCGAAGCCTATGAACCGGCGGTCGTTGCTGTTGGGTCGGGTGCGCATGTGGCGGCGTGGGAGCAGGATGGTGCGATCTGGGCGCGGGGCATCACCGCTGCTGGCGCAGGCCCCGCCGTGCGCCTGGGCGACAGGCCAGCCGTGCAAGTCTCGCTCGCCCCGATCGACGCTACCCGAGCCGCGGCCGTGTTCGCGCAGCAACGTGGGAAACACCGGCAGATCGTCGCAACGACACTCGCCTATGATCCCGGGAAGCGTGAGATCACCCCGACGGAAATCGTCGTCGTGGAATCGGATGCTCCGCCGCATGACCAACTCTACCCCAGCGTTGCGGTCACCCCGGCAGGGTGGTGTGTGGCCTGGGAGGACCGCCGCTACGGTCATACGCGATTGTTCTGGGCGCACGCAGCTGACGCGAGGCGCTTCAGCAAGCCACAGGTGCTCAACGAGTTTCACGCCAACCGCAACGCCTACGACAAGGGTACTGGTGTGACGCGGGTGACGCTCGCGCGGTTCGGCGAGCGGGGGGTGGCCGCGGCGTGGATGGACAAACGCGAAGGCCACAAGGCCTATGCCATCGTGGGCACCGTGAGCGGCGACGGTGGCCGCACCTTCGGTAAACGCCTGCGCATCCACGACGACTTCGGCGACGACACACTGCATTACAACCCTGCCCTCGCCGGCGATGCCTCGGGCCGGCTGGTTGCCGTGTGGGAGGACCTGCGCAACGAAACCGCGGATCTGTGGTACAGCGTGTGGAACGGTTCGACGTGGAGCGACAACCACTTGATCGAACCCGCCGGCACGCGGAGCGAGGAGTCCAACGCCGCCATTGCGCTGGATGGGGCCGGCTCGCTGCACGTCATCTGGGTCGACAAGCCGGCGCCGGGCAAGCCCACGCAGCTTTGGTATTCGGTCGGCAAGATCGACTGAAGGTACCGCCCCGGTTGCGGATCGGGCCATTCTCCCCTCGTGGTGCGGGCGCGTAGTGCGCCGAGACACGCTGTCGAGGAACACTCGGCGAGCGGCGGGCGTAGTTGCGCCGGTGCACCCCGCGCTGAAGGGCATCTCCCTACGATGTCGGGTAACGGATGACGGCAAGCCCGCCTTGCTGCCCGATCAGTCGGCTGCGGCGAGTCTGAGCGACGGCGTTACCGAAAACGGCACAGGAAGTAGAGCCACGGTTCGACGCAGGCATCCAGTTCGTCCGGGGAGTCGAGGCGTCGCCCGTCGGAGGGCGACAGCACGCAGACACGGTCGAAGTCGGCGCGCAGTTCGGCAAGCTGGGCGGCAGGGCGGATGTAGTGCGTGCGCAGCCGGAAGCCGTGCGCGCCATCGTTGAAGGTGAGGCTGGAGGCCGTGGCCGCATCGCGGGCGAGCAAGCCGTCGTTGTGTAGGTATCTCAAGCGCATCCAGTGGCCGAGCTCGTCGATCAGTCGGACCGGGTTCGGATGCAGACGGTTGCGCAGCTTTAGCATGTCCGGCACGGCCTGGAGGTTGTGGGTCGAGAAGCAGAAGTGGCCGCCGGGCTTGCCGACCCGGCGGATCTCCTCGAACACCTGGCGGCGATCTTCCGAGGGCACGTAGTCGATCCCGTTGAAGCTGAACAGGACGAAATCGAACTGGTTATTCGCGTACGCCCCGAGGTCGCGCGCGTCGCAGACGTCGAAGGTGATCGCACCCGGGTAGGACGCGAAGCGCCTCCTGCAGTGCTCGATCATCGCCGGGGCATAGTCGATGCCTACGTAGCTGCGCACCCATTTGGCGAAGTGCAGGGTTGTGCGTCCGCCACCCACGCCGATGTCGAGCATGTGGCTGTCGCTGAGCGTTGGGGCGAGCTCGGAGAGCACCCGCTCCTCGGCGGCATCGAGGTGGGACATCCGCCCGTACTCGGAGGCGATGTCCGGGTGGCCGTAGGTCTGATGGTTCGATTGGGAAACTGGGCTTGGCATAGGGGCGTTGCAGCGAAGCGCAGCGGATTGGCGTGACGGCAGTAAACCGCGATGTCGTTTCGACCGGCTTGACTTAGATTAAGTTCAAAAAGGGCGGGCGGAGGGCGCGAAGTTGAGCGCCGCGCAAAAAATCCCGAGGCGGGTGCGGGCGTCTCGCGCCTGCAGGCCGATCAGCCGACCGTGACGGGCCCCGGCAAGGACTCGCGTTGCCCGATCGCAAGGAGTTCGCTCACCAGGGCTTCCACCGCGCGGGCATCCTCCGTGCCGTGGTGCAGGGTGGCGATGACTTCGCGACGGTTGCGCTCGATCGACCGCGAGTAGGTCGGATCGTAATGGCTGACCAGCATATCCTCGACGAACTCGGCCCAGCGGTCGGCCTCGATGAGGCCGAACCACGCCTGGACCTTGGCCGCGCTATGCAGTTGGCGCAGAAAACCGAGCCGGTGCTTCAGCGCGGCGGGGTCGTCGACGAAGTGGCGGTATTCTTCGAGCAGGTGGGCAACGCGCGCACCGATGGGCGCGGTGATCTCCACGGCGCGGGCCCGCTTCATGTTGTCCCACAACGGGGGCGGGCATTGCAGGTTGCCGATGCGCGCGCTCTCGGACTCGACCCACGTGACGCGCTCGGGGTCAAGGTCGCGCGTGGCCTGGGCGAGCAGGGACTCGAAATACTTCTGCGAGGGTTGTGTGTCGTTGGGCGCGAGGCCGAGCAGCGAGCCTCGGTGGCGGGCGAGCCCCTCTAGGTCGAGCACCTGTTCGCCCGCCGCGGCCAGCGCGTGCAGCAGGCGCGTCTTGGCGGTGCCGGTCAGGCCGGTAAGCACGAGCAGCCGGAGCTTGGGCAGCATGGTTTCCAGCGTCTCCCGCACGAGTGCGCGGTAGCGCTTGTAGCCACCCTCGATCACGCTGACTTCCCAGCCGATGCGCGAGATCACCGTGGCCATGCTGCCGGAGCGCTCGCCGCCGCGCCAGCAGTAGATGAGTGGCCGGTAATCGCGGCCCTTGGCGAGGTAATGCGCTTCGATCCAGTGGGCGATGTTTTTCGCGACCAAGGCCGCACCGACCTTTTTCGCCTCGAAGGCGCTCACCTGCTTGTAGAGGGTGCCCACGCGGGCGCGTTGCGCATCGTCGAGCACCCACAGATTCAGCGCCCCCGGCACGTGGTCCTCGGCGAACTCTGCAGGCGAGCGCACGTCGATGATCTCTGAGTACGCGTCGAAATCCGGCGTGGCGACCATGCGCACCGCGCGACTCACGGTGCGCCTCCGCCCTTGCCTTGCAACGCGCGCGCCTGCGCCGCGTCGAGGTAGCGCCAGGGCAGCGGGAAGAGCCCCGGCACGCGGGCACGGTAGCGGGCGTAGCGCTCGCCGTAGGCGAGTTCCAGCTTGCACTCCTCGAGGCGTGAGCCGATGATGAAATACACGGTGGCGATCACGCAGGTGATGAACCAGTGCAGGTTCATGTCGCGGGTCCAGATCAGCACGAGCCCGAGAAAATACCACGGATGGCGCACGAAGCGGTGCAGCGGGGAGATGACCAACGGCTCCTCGGCGCTGCCAATGTGGCCTTCATGCCCGCGGCGCAGCCCGAGGAAGGTCAGCCCGTCGTAGAAGCGCGCGCTCCAGACGAACCCGGCGAGCGCGAGCAGCCCCAGGCCCTGCATGAGCCACGCCCAGGCGCCCTGCCAGGTCCAGAGCGTGGGCGAGGGCACGGCAAAGACCAGCCAGGCGATCGGCAACGCGAGCAACGTCGCCACGGCGTTATAGATCAGGCGGTAACTTGGAAACAGTCGTGGCCAGCGCGCGGCGAACCAACGCTTGAAGCCAAGCGAGGCAAACCAGGAATGCAGTGCGACGTAGGCGATCCACGCCGCGGACAACAGCCACGCCTCCGTCATACGGCCTGGGCTTCGAGTGCCGCGAGCGGTTCCCGCTCTTGGGGCAGGTTGTCGGCGCGGCGACGGAAGAACTCGGGGTCCATCAACTCGATGAACTTGCGCGCCTGCGGCGTGAAGAACTTGTTTTTGATCGCGACGATGCCGTAACTGCGCGAGGGGAAGTACTGATCCAGCGGGATGGCCACCATCTGGTCGCACTCCGTCAAGCAGATTTCGGTCACGATGGAGATACCCATGCCGAGCGCGACGTACTTCTTCACTACCTCCCAGCCACCCGCCTCGAGCACGACCTTGTAGGTCAGCCCATGCTGCTGAAACACCATGTTGACGAGGCTCCAGGTGGACAGGTGCCGGGGTGGCAGGATGAGCCCGTAGGCACTGATGTCCTCAAGGGTCACGCGCCTTTTCTTCGCCAGCGGGTGATCGGTCGGCACGATCAGCATCGTGCGGTAGGTGAATATCGGGGTGTAGGTGATGTCATTCGGCACTTCGAACATCGAGCCCACGGCGAAATCCACTTCGCCTGCGCGCAGCAGGGCCATGCCGTTGCGCCCGGTTTCGTTGTGTAGGTGGATGTTCACCCGGTCGAACGTCCGGTTGAACGCCTGGATGTACTTCGGCAGCAGGTACAGGATTGTCGACTCCCCCGCGGCGATGTCGAGCGTGCCCGTGTTGACGTTGCCCATCCGTGCAGAAAAGAACTCAGGCAGCCGCTCCATGCCCTCGACCAGTGGCAGGGCGATCTCCAGCAGGGTCTCGCCGGCCTGCGTGAGCTCGATGCGCGGTCCCTTGCGGGTGAACAACTCGGCCTGGAGATCCTCCTCCAGCGATTTGATCAACAGCGAGACGCTGGGCTGACTGAGCCCCAGCCGTTCGCCGGCCTTGGAGACGCTGCCCGTCTGCGCGGCCTGGCAGAAGGCGCGCAGCTGGCGCAGGCGGTTGGATGTGCGAGTATTCGCTGACATGTCGCTAGAACTCTCCCGCAACGGGGCTGTCGATGTAATGAAGTATTAATGATTTGATTGTAAAACATTTAGAAAATTAATGCTTGCAGATTTCGCGAGACTTGAAATCATGGATGGCGAGACTACCTTTAGTGAGTGATCCCGAGGGCTGCACCGCCCCTGTCACCGGCAACCCCGGCAGACATAGGCCCAGCTAGTTTGCCGCCCTCGTCTGCAACCAAGAGATGCCCAACCGTGTCAAACCTTCCCGTAAGCGAGTCGCAGCCCAAATCCAAAGTCCGTGAGTATCTGCTACGTACCCTGGGGCTGACCCTGATGGTGGTGACACTGGTGCTGCCGTCTTGTGCCGCGTTCATCAACCAGATTCGTTACTAGGGGCAGGCGATGGCGGAGCGTGTGCGGGGCAAGCGGCCGAGCATGCCCAACCTGAAGGGTCTGCTGCTCGGCGTCGTGGGTGTCTCGTTGATCCCCACGGCAGTGGTCAATCTTTACCAGAGCCAGCTGCTGAATTTCACGGTCGCTGCGGCGATCTCCGCCACCCTGATCGGCGCGGCGTTGCTGACGCGCGTCGGCGAGCGGCAGGCCGAGGAGTACCGCCGGCGACACCTTGCGGTCGCGCCGCGGCCGCTCAAGCGTTACGCCATGGTGCTGACTGCGCTCGCTGCGCTGCTGCTCGCCTCCAGCCTCAACCACTTTCCGCTGCTGGTGTCGCTCGTATTCGCCCTGCTCGCGGGGGTGGGCTACTACCTCGCCTATGGGCTCGACCCGCGCGGCGAGAAAATCGCCCAGCGGCTGGGCGGCTACAGCACCGGCGAGCTGGCCGAGATCATTGAGGAGGCCGAGCGCAAGATCCTCGACATCGAGCAGCAGCGCCTGAAGATCGGTTCCCAGGACCTTGGCGAGCGGCTGCGGCGCATCTTGGACGTGGCCCACGACGTCATCGAGCTGCTCGAAAAGAAGCCGAGCGAACTGCGCCGCGCGCGCAAGTTTCTCAACGTCTACCTCGACGGCGCCCAGCGGGTGATCGCGGGGTTTGCGCGCACGCAGGCCAAGACCCAGTCCGACGTGCTGCTCGGCAACTTCCGCGACGTACTGGAGACCATCGAGGAGACGTTCAAGCAGCAGCGCGAGAAGCTGCTGGCCAACGACGTGCTCGATCTGGACATCCAGATCGAGGTGCTGAAGAAGCAGTTGCAGGAAGAAGGCATATCCTGACGAGCCATCGATTGACCATGAACGACACACGGCGCGCTGCTGTGGATCCGACTGTCCAAGCCCCTGGCTGGCGCAGCAGATTGACTGACCGACCCCATGCTTGCGGCAGGGCAACCCGGGCCACGGTGCGCGCCTCGCGATCTCGCTGGTGAATTTCCACGTTCAAACGCCATCACCCAGAGGAAAACGTCATGTCCGAGACCCGTACCCAGACCGCCGTGCCCACCCAGGCGTTGACCCCGTTGCCCGAGGTCAAGGACGCACTGGTGCCTTACCAGGACGCGCCCGCTGCCGAAAAGTCCACGCTCGACAAGATCCTCGCCGACCTCGACATCCACGACACCCAGTCCATCATCGGCTTCGGCAGCAAGGCGCAGGAGCAGCTCACGGTAATCTCCGATAAGATGCTGGAGGGCGTGAAGGCCAAGGACGCCGGGCCGGCCGGGGCGGCGCTCACCGAGATGATCGCGGTGATGAAGGGCTTCGATCTCGAGGGGCTGGATCCCAACCGCGAGCCCGGCTTCTTCTCCAAGCTGTTCGGCACGGCCAAGCCCGTGGTGAAGTTCATCGAGCAGTACGAGGACGTGAGCAAGCAGATCGACACCACGATCAAACACCTGGAGCAGCACAAGACGCGCCTGCTCACGGACATCGTCTCGCTGGACCGCCTCTACAACGCGAACCTCGAGTATTACCACGAGCTCGAGCAGTACATCGCAGCGGGTGAGGAGCGCCTGCGCCGGCTGGATCAAGAGGAAATCCCCGCCCTGCAGGCCGAAGCCGACGCCAGCCAGGACATGCTCAAGGCCCAGCAGTTACGCGATCTGCGCGGTCGGCGCGATGACCTCGAGCGCCGCGTGCATGACCTACGCCTTACCCGGCATGTAACGTTGCAAACGCTGCCGAGCATCCGCCTGGTGCAGGAAAACGACAAGGCGCTCGTGACCAAGATCAATTCCACGATGACCAACACCATCCCGCTGTGGCGCCAGCAGCTCGCCTACGCCGTGACCATCTACCGCTCCGGCGAGGCCGCCAAGACGGTCAAGGCGGCCAGCGACCTCACCAACGAGCTGCTGGAGAAGAACGCCGAGAACCTCAAGGCGGCGAACGCCGAGGTACGCTCGCAGATGGAGCGCGGCATCGTGGACATCGAATCGCTGCAGAAGGCCAACAAGACCCTGATCGACACGATCGAGGAGAGTCTGCAGATTGCCGAGGAGGGCAAGCGCAAGCGTGCCGAGGCGCTGGTGCAGCTGCGGCAGGCCGAGGAGGAGCTGCGCAGCGTGCTCGCCGCCGCCAAACCCCGGGCGCAGGCGTCGCCTGCCGCCAAGCCCGCCACCTGATCGCACGGAGGAGCATGCACATGGGCCTGTGGGACCTCCTGCGCGGTGAGTTCGTCGACGTCATCGAGTGGACCGACGACAGCGCCGACACACTGGTGTGGCGTTTCGAGCGCCACCAGAACGAAATCAAATACGGCGCCATGCTCACCGTGCGCGAGTCGCAGACGGCAGTGTTCGTCAACGAGGGGCAGATCGCCGATGTCTTTGCGCCCGGCATGTACAAGCTGGAGACGGCGAATCTGCCGGTGCTCTCAACACTGCAGGGGTGGCCCTACGGGTTCCAGAGCCCGTTCAAGGCAGAGGTTTACTTCTGCAACATGCGCCGCTTCACCGATCTGAAGTGGGGCACGCGCAATCCGCTGATGCTGCGCGACAAGGAGTTCGGGCCGGTCCGGTTGCGTGCCTTCGGCACTTATGGCATCCGCATCAAGGACCCGAAGCGGTTGATCCAGGAAATCGTGGGCACCGACGGGCACTTCACCACCGGCGAAATCAGCAACCAACTGCGCAACATCATTGTGTCGCGTTTTACCAACAGCGTGGCCAAGAGCGGCATCCCGGTGCTCGACCTCGCCGCCAACCAGGACGATCTCGGGCGCATTATGCAGGAGCAGATCGGTGCGGAGATCGCGGCCTACGGGCTGGAGCTGTCGGATTTCCTGGTAGAGAACATCTCGCTGCCCCCAGAGGTCGAGGAGGCGCTCGACAAACGCACCAGCATGGGCATCGTCGGGAACCTCCGTGACTACTTCACCTACAGCAGTGCCGATGCCCTGCACGAGGCCGCGCGCAACTCCGGCGCAGCGGGGCAGGGGATGGGCTTCGGCGTGGGGGTGGCCATGGCGCAGCAGGTGGGCAGCGTCATGGCCGGGCAGGCCGCTGTGCCCGCGCCGCCGCCGATCCCGGTCGCGCAGTTCTATGTCGCCGTGGGGCAGCAGCAGACAGGGCCCTACACGCTGGAGCAGCTGCGGGCCATGGCAGGCAGCGGACAGCTCGCCGCGCATACCCTGGTGTGGGCGCAGGGTATGAGCCAATGGCAGCCAGCCGGGCAAGTCGCGGAGCTTGCGGGCATCGTGGCCGGTGGGCCGCCGCCGATTCCGAAGGAGTGAGTCTCGCCGAGAGCACAATTTTGGCTGATTGTGGCGTGGAAACAGGGAAAGTCACGGCGTCCGAGCCTTGTTGCGCCCGCTCACGCGCGCGAGTCGGTATTGAGAATCCCATCCTTCGGATTTGCCTTTGGGGCGAGGCTATGGCGGCTCCAACTTGCTCCCGGCAAGGTGGTCTTTGTTTGTCCAAGGAAGAGTGACCAAAAAAGAAGGGACAGCCGGATGTCCGCCCGATCACTGCGCATCTCGCCGCTGTCGGGGGGCTGGGGAAGGCCCGTCGTCGAATCTCCCCAGACGCGCATGATCCCACGCGCGTCCCTTCTGGCCGATCCCGCTATCGGCTGTGATGCCCGGGGCGGACATAGGGGGCCCGCAACATCGAGCAGCCAAACACCCGCTAAGGCATTGCTGTTTTCGCCCCGCTCCCCGCGGGCGAGGACCGCGCGCTACCGGGGCGACTGTGGAAAACAAGGCCATACAAAATCTGCAACCCACTCAACGTGAAACGGAAGCCGGAACCGCATCTCGACGACCACGACCACCCCGACCCCAAGCCGGGGCCGGGTGAGTCCTGGGAGCAGTTCCCCTGCAATCAGTGCGGGGCGACGCTGCACTACGCGCCGGGCAAGGACGCGCTGGCCTGCGACTACTGTGGGCACGTCAACCCGATCCCTGAGGACGACCACATCATCCGCGAGCTCGATTACGTGGCGACCCTCAACCAGCTCGCCGAGCACGAGCACGCCGTCACGGAGCTGACCGTCAAGTGTCAGGGGTGTGGGGCGGAGTTTCGGCTGGCGCCGGAGGTACACGCGGGGCACTGCGACTTCTGCGGGTCGAACATCGTCGCCGATACCACGGAACACCGGCAGCTGCCGCCCGAGGCGGTGCTGCCGTTCCAGGTCACGCAGGCCCAGGCCGATGCCGCCTTCGTGCGCTGGATCGGCCGGCTCTGGCTGGCACCCAACGCGTTGAAGCGCCACGTCACCGGCGGGCAACACCTCGCCGGCATCTACGTGCCGTACTGGACGTTCGACAGCGAGGCGGAGGCCGACTACCGGGGTGAGCGTGGGACGTACTACCAGGTGCCGGAGCAGGTCATGGTCAACGTCAACGGGCGCATGGTTTGGCGCACGCAGATGGTGACCAAGGTGCGCTGGACCCCCGTGGCCGGGCATGTGGCGCGCTTTTTCGATGATGTGCTCGTCCCCGCCACTGGCAGCCTGCCAGAGCACATCCTGAACCGATTGAGGAGCTGGTCGCTCGATGCGCTCAAGCATTACCAGCCCGCCTATCTGGCCGGATTCAAGAGCGAGCTCTACCAGGTGCCGCCGGATCACGGCTTTGCCGCGGCGCGCGAGATCATGGACCGTGTCCTGCGCAACGACATCGTACGGGACATCGGCGGCGATCTGCAGCGCATCACCCACATGCGCAGCTTCCACCGCAACGTCCATTTCAAGCACATCCTGCTGCCGATCTGGGCAGCGGCATATAAGTTCCGCGGCAAGAGCTACCGCTTCGTGGTCAACGGCCAGACGGGCGAGGTGCAGGGCGAGCGTCCGTGGAGCGTGTGGAAGATCGCGCTGCTGGTCGCGCTCGCCGCGGCGCTCGGCATCGGCTTTTTCTGGGCGGTCGAGAACGGTTACATCGACCTGGGTCAGTATGGCGGACAGGGTTACGGCTATGGCTACCAGCTCGAGCGCATCCCCATCGACCCGCCCGTGTGGCGCGCGCCGCCGCGGTGGTAAGCGGGTCGGCCGGGGAACGCCAGAGCGCTGCGAGTACGACTGCCCCGCAGCTTGCCCAAGAAGACACCGACTTATCCATGCCCTCTCCCCCGCTTGCGGGGGAGAGGGTCAGGGTGAGGGGGGCACCTGCTGAATCAGCGTAACTTCACCCTCACCCCTGCCTCTTTCCCAGCGGGAGAGGGGATGCAATCAGTGCTTCCCTGGCAGGCCGTGCAGACGAGCCCCTGGCCAGCGACAGTCCGGTTGGCCTCAGGCCATGTCGGGGCGGACCTCACCGGCAGTCCTGCCGATCAGCGCGGGCACGATGCCGAGATGCCGGCGTACCAGCCGCAGCATCCAGCCGGCGTAGATCAGCACCACGATGAGCACGCTCCACGCCGCGCCGTTCACGCCGAACGTCGGCGTCAGCACGGCGTTGATGGCGAGTGTGGCGGCCACGATCCACACCAGCGCGCGCAGACACTCGCGCTGGTGCCCGGAGATGCTGAGCAGCTCGGTGACCGGACCCACGGCCGCCAGCACGAGCATCGAGGTGGTCAGGATCACCAGCGCCTCGTACCCGGCGACGAAGTCGGCGCCGAACAGGGCCAGCACGGGCTTGCCAGCGACGACGAGGATCGCGGCGGCGGGCAGCGCGCCCAGGAACTTCAGTTGTGTCGAGCGCGTCACCAGACGCTGCAGTGCCTCGCGCTCACCCGAGGCGATCAGCCCGGACGCCGTGGGGGTGATGACCACATCCACCGCCTTGAGGAGAAAGGCGATGAGGAACGCGGTACGGAAGCTGGTGCTGAACACCGCCAGTTCGGCGGCGTCGAGAAAGCTGCCGGCGGCCAGAATGTGAAAATCCGCAAAGTAATGGCCGAACAGGGTGATCAGGATCAGCGGCGCGCCGGTCTGCATCCACTGTGCGGTCTCGCGCCGGTGCGGGGCGACCGGCAAGGCGCGCGCGAGGGCACGGCGCACCAGCCACCACGTGACCAAGGCAAGCGCGACCATCAGCCCGAGGTGCAGGCCCATCGCGATGCCGGCCGAGAGCGTTCCGTACGCCGCGAACCACAGTGCGATCGCGGCGAGCAGCAGCACGGGGCGCAGCACGACGTTGGGCAGGACGAAGAGCCCGAACCAGCGAAACGACTGGGCGATCGCGCCCTCCATGTTGAGCCAGCCGAATACGGGCACTGCGGCCATGGCGAGCGTGAGCGGCCAGAAGTAGCCGGGTGGCAGGCTGTCGCGGGCCACCCACAGGCCACCGATGGCCGCCAGCGCCACCACAAGCCCGAAGCCCAGGCTCACTTGCCGGCTCTGGCGCACGAAGCCATGCACCGTGCCGTGGTCCTCGTGGGCGCGCGCCGCGCCGATGAAGCGCACGGCCGCCGCCGGATAGCCGAAGGTCGTGACGATCGACAGCAGGATGCACCAGGAAAACGCGTAGACATACACACCGAGTTCCGCCGCGCCCATCCAGCGCGCGAGGGCGACCTGGGTAAAGTAGGCCGCCGCTGCACCCGCGAGCCGGCCGCCGAACACGAATGCCGAGTGGCCGACGACCCCGGCGAAGGGATGACGCAGGACGCGAGTCCATCTGGAAATCAAAGCCCACACTCCCCCACCGGCGAGGTTGCCGGCATTTCCGGTTTTTTGTGTTGCGCTGGCGTCGCGAGCGGGTGGTGGCAAATGACCGACACGCCGAGTCACCCCGAAAGCCCTGCTGCACGCGCAAGTCGCCTCAGCCAGCCATCGCCCGCCCGGGCGTGACGAACCCGAGGGCCGCACGGCGGGTTACCGTGCATCCCGCCCGCTCGCGACGGATATCGAGGCTTGCGAGGATAGACCGTTGGGCGAGGGGATTAGTTTCGCTGGCGCGACTGGCCAGAGGTCAACTGCCCGGCAACGAGATCCCGGTGAGCTGTTTGAACAGCGAGACGGCGTAGGAGTCGGTCATCCCGGAGATGAAGTCCGTCAGGCGCAGGAGCCGCAGGTAGGCGTTCGGGTCGGGCACGCGGCGCGGCCCGACGAACTGTTCCGGGATCAGGCGTACGATCATGTTGCTGCGCGGCGAGGCGCCCCCGCCACGTTCGGCGATGTCATCGAGGACCTGGGCGAAGCGGTCGAGCAGACCGCCGATGACCTCGAAGCCGGCGGCCTGGATCTCGACGACCTCCGGCGCGCAGTAGATGCGCTCGCGCGCCGAGGCGATGAGGCAATCCATTTCCGCGCGCTGCGGGATGTGGTCGAGCAGCGGTTCGTCGAAACGCCCGGAGAGGATGTCCGCCTCATGGTCGAGGAAGCACTGCAGCGCCTGCTGGATCACCTCGCTGATGACCTTGGCGCGCAGGAATTCGACCTTGTGCTGGTCGTGCTGGATACGGTCGAGCCGCGCCTGCTGACGCTCGCGCTCACGCACCATGGGCCAGAGCAGCTCCAGCACCTCCCCATAGGTGAAGTAGCCGAGCCGGTAGCCGTCCTCGATGTCGATGATGCGGTAGCTGATGTCGTCCGCGGCCTCCACGAGGAACGCAAGCGGGTGGCGATGCCAGATGGCGTGGGTACCGTGGCGGCGCGGCAGGCCGGTGGTCTCCGCGACTTCTTCGAACCAGCCGCGATCGTCGTGGGTGAAGCCCTGCTTCTTCGCGCTGACGCCGTCGAAGCGGTTGCCGCCGAGCCAGGCCTCCCGCGGGTACTTCGTGAAAGCGGCCAGCGTAGCGCAGGTCAGTTGCAGGCCGCCGCGGTTGTCCGGGTTTTGCAGCCGCGTGATGATGCGAAAGCCCTGCGCATTGCCCTCGAAGGCGAGAAAGTCCTCACGCTCGGCGTCGCGCAGAATGCCCACGCGGCGCTGGCCGTAATCGCCTGAGGCCGCCCAGTAGCGGATCGCATCCTCGCCGGAGTGTCCGAAGGGTGGATTGCCGATGTCGTGCGCGAGGCAGGCCGCGGCGCAAATGTCGCCGAAATCGGAGGCTTCGTAGCCCTTCAGGTCGTGCCGGGCGATGATCTGCTCGCCGGCGAGCGTGCCGAGGGAGCGGCCGATGCTGGAGGCTTCTAGGCTGTGGGTGAGGCGGGTGCGGACGTAGTCGATCTTCGACAGGGGAAACACCTGCGTCTTGTCCTGCATGCGGCGGAAGGCCGAGGAAAAGACGATGCGGTCGACGTCACGCTGAAAATCCGTGCGCGAGGCCGTGCCGCTCGGCGGCAGGTCCGAGCCGAGGCGCTTGCGCGAGAGGAGTCGATTCCAATCCATGCTCATGGGGCAGGCATTGTAGCGGCTTCTCTACCCCATGGCAGGTCGTCGCGCTGAATCAGGCCGCGACGTGTTCGGGGAACCTGAGCACGCGCTCCGGCTGTCCCCGCAGCAGCGCGTGCTGATAGCGCTGGAGATCCTCGTCCAAGTCGGCCTGCAACACGACCAGCACCGCGCCGGAGAGGATCGTCGCGTGCAGTGCCTCCAGCGCGGATTCCGGAAGACCCTCGCGGTGCAACGCCACCGACAGTTGCGAAAGCGCCGCCGCGCCCGCGAGCGTGCCGCCCCCCAACGCTGCGCCTGTCGCCGCGCCGGCGATGGCCTCGACCAGTGGGCCGATGGCCATGAGCGCGCCGACCCCGGGCAGCAGAAACAGGCCCGAGACGCCCGCCAGCGCCCCGAGCAGGCCGCCCCACAACGCGCCGTGCGAGGCCCACACCCGCATGCGCTCGCCCACCGCCGGATAGACCACGCCGAGCACGTCGTCCCCGCTGTGCTGGAGCTTGCCGAGCACGGAGACGCGGTCCATCGGGTAGCCGGCTTCGATCAGGGCCTCCACTGCGCGCTGCGCGTTGCCCTCGCTGCTGTAGACACCGATCAGGAATTGTCGCTCGAGCATGGGACTACCCTCCGTCGAAGTCAGTGGCTGACAGTACAGAGGATAGGGCCAGCCGGTCGCTTGACAAGGGTGGCTTACTCAGTGACGGATGCCCACCCCGCGTCGCAGCAGCCACAGGCTCGTTCCGAACAGCGCGACGTTGAAGGCCACGATGATCGCAAACGACAGGCGCAGGTCGATGTCGCTCACGCCGAGCAACCCGTAGCGGAAGGCGTTGACCATGTAGAGGATCGGGTTGAGGTGCGAGACCTTTTGCCAGAACTCCGGCAGCAGCGAGATCGAGTAGAAGATGCCGCCGAGGTAGGTGAGCGGCGTGAGCACGAAGGTCGGGACGATGGAGATGTCGTCGAAACTCTGCGCGTAGATCGCGTTGATGAAGCCCGCGAGGGAAAACAGCGACGAGGTGAGCGTTGCCACGCCCACGATCACCCACGGGTCGTGCACGTTGAAGTGCGTGAAGAACAGCGACACTCCGGCCACCGCCACGCCCACGGCCAGGCCCCGCGCGACGCCGCCGCCCAGGTAGCCGAGCAGGATCACGTAGTTTGGCAGCGGCGAGACCAGCATCTCCTCGATACTGCGCGAAAACTTGGCGAGGTAGAACGACGAGACGGTGTTCGCGTAGGAGTTCGTGATGATCGCCATCAGGATCAGGCCCGGCACGATGAACTCGATGTAACTGAAGCCCTCCATCGCCCCAATGCGCGGCCCGATGAGGCCGCCGAAGATCACGAAATACAGCCCCGTGGTGATCGCTGGCGGGAGGATGGTCTGAATCCAGATGCGCGTGAAGCGCAACACCTCCTTGATCAGGATCGTGTAGAAGGCAACGAATTTCTCTTCGAAGGACATCGCGGTTGAGCTGCAATCCACGCGGCGGAGGCGCAAGAATGCCGATCTTGCAGGGCGGCGTCGAGATGTCGGGTCGGTGCTGCGTCAACGTCAGGGCGTTCCGGGTGTCTCGCTGCCCGAGCGCCCGACCGGTGGCCCTCGTCTACTTGACCCGAAACGCCGGCAGCCCGATCTGCCAGTAAATCGACGCGATTCGCGCGAGAAACACGAACGCGCCGGCGAGTGAGGCCGCCAGGGTCGGCGGGCTGCCCGCCGCTGCCAGCGCCAGCAGGATCAGGGTGCCCAGCCAGGCCACCGTCGCGTAGAGCTCGCCGCGAAACACCAAGGGCTCCTCGTTGCACAGCACATCGCGGATCACCCCTCCCATCACGCCGGTCACCACGCCGAGAAAACTCGCCACCAGCCACGGCGCCTGCATCCCCAACGCGACCTGCGTGCCGGCGATACTGAACAGCGCAAGCCCCGCCGCATCCGGGATCAGGAACATCCGCGGGGGCAGCCGCACCCAGCGCGCGAGGAAAAACGTCACCACGCCGGCTACAAGCGCAACCATGAGGTAGGTCTGATCCGTCACCCAGAACACCGGCCGGTCGAGCAGCACGTCGCGCAGCGAACCCCCGCCGAGCGCAGCCGCGAGCGCGATCACCAGCATGCCGAACAAGTCGAACCGCTTCTTACCGGCCTCGAGCACCGCCGCCGCGGCCGACACGGCAACGGCCCCCTGCGTCAACCAGTAGAGGAACTCGGGCGGTAGCTTCATGGTTTGATCGATCGGACTGAGCGGATGGCCGAAGCCGTGACTGCGGATCACTCAAAGTGCTCGGGCGCGGCGTGCGCGCATTCTGCCACAACCCGCCGCCGATGCCGGCGCGCACGCGTGGGGCGCGCCGGGTAAGCGCCGATCGTGCGAGTGGACTTTCATCTGCACGGGAAGTCGTCAGGGCAACAGGTTGGTCCCAAGTTAACTGGGCAGGCGCCAACGTCCGGATCGGCCGCGTCGGGGGCAAATGGAAGCCGGGGCAGCTATCGTTGCCCGTGAGTCGCGTGCTGCCCTGATCGGCGCCCAGTTGGGCGACGTGTTCGGCGCTATTGTTCCGGCCCGACGGGACAGTTGGAAGACTTGAACTCGAGCAGCGGCGCCGGACCAGGCATCGGGGGTGCTTGAGCCCTGCCGAACCGAGCTACGCAGTCCTGGCCGAAATGAACGGTCTTTTGCTCAAAGTCGATCGAACGCAGGGTTTGGACCACGGTCGGGTGTTTGAGAACGAACGCAACCATCACAGAGAGATCCTTTGGATTCTGGTAGACCGGCGCGAGTGCGGCGCTTCCCGGGCACGGGAGGAGTGCCGTGGCGAGAAACGCGCCATGCTTCAACTTCAAACGGATCATGGCGTGGCTTTCCTTGTGAGCTTCCCCCGGAATTTCGTCTTCCAAGGGATGGGGTATAAGGCTCCGTAAACTGGAAGGAGCAAACAAGTTGAAAAAGATACCGAGGCAGGAATTCACGGTTGAGTTCAGGGAGCTGGCCGTCAAGCGGGTGAAGTCG